>CP073041.1:2420804-3026005 GCA_025370055.1 Woronichinia naegeliana WA131
TAACCATCCCTTTTCCTTTTTCCGATTAAGGAATCGAGCAGGACGATAGCGAGTTTTACGATTTCGGCGATTACGACGAATAGCGCGACGGGAATCTAAGTCGGACTTGATTTGTTGTCCTCGGTGAGATAATTCGGCTCCCCAAATGACATCTTCTCCATTGAGAATAGCAATCCCTGTTGCTTGAGAGCCTGGGTCGATTTTAAGAGTCAACGAATTGACTTCTACATCTTCTTGCTTCTCCTTGAGAATAATGGTGAAGGGATACCGACGAAATACAGCAGCTTTTTTCTGATTCAGTAACAATCGTGCTTGAGCAGGATGCACTGGATTACAAGGCTGTTTATCGGTATCAATAACAAAAACATAATTAGACATAGATAACTCCAATTTCTTGGGTAATGTTAGCCTCGGTAATGTTTTAAGAGCTTGTTAGGCTGAAAGCACTTCCTTAACCCCGTAAAGATGTTTAACTTTCAACAACACAGCGACAAACTGGCTACGCATTCGTCGGTGTTATGACTCAAAAAACGTAGTCCTCGAAGGACTTAACCTGGTCAGCTAACTGAAGTTAGAGGCACGAAGCCCCCGTACTTCAGTCGGGGGTGCTGACTCCTTCGCTCGAATAGAAACCCCCAGTAAACGCTCAATTTCCCCAGTAGTGAGAATCCAGTCATTATTCACAGCTTTCTCTAAGACTCAGGGGTGGGATAGCGGATCGGGTTTGGTGGTTAAGGCAGCGATCCAGCGATCGCCGTCATCTATTTGCCCTGTCCCAGATCCCAAAAACATTAAGGAATTTTCAGAACAGATAGCCCGATCGCCGCTAGAATAATCCACGGCAGTAATCACCCCCAAACAGGGGAGTCGTCGAGTTTAACCGATTAGGCTGTTCGTTTCTTAATACGCATTATATCCAAGGCTATGGCAAAAATTCTTGTTTCCGACCCGATTGATCAAGTTGGTATTGATATTCTTAAGCAGGTTGCCCAGGTTGATATCAAAACGGGACTTCCCCAGGAAGAAATTATTAAAATCATTCCTGAATACGATGCCTTGATGCTGCGTTCTGGCACAAAAGTGACCAAAGCTATTATTGAAGCTGGCACCCAACTCAAAATTATTGGCCGGGCTGGTGTGGGAGTGGACAACATTGATGTTCCCGCCGCCACTCGTCAAGGTATTGTCGTCGTTAACTCCCCTGAAGGGAATACCATCGCCGCCGCCGAACATGCCCTGGCCATGATGATGGCCCTGGCCCGTCATATCCCCGATGCCAACCAATCTGTCAAAGATAAACAGTGGGATAGAAAACGTTTTGTGGGTATAGAAGTCTATAAAAAAACCTTAGGTGTAATTGGATTAGGCAAAATTGGTTCCCATGTAGCCACCGTGGCCAAGTCGATGGGCATGAAACTCTTAGCTTACGATCCCTTTATTTCTAAAGAACGGGCCGAGCAGTTAGGCTGTACCCTGGTGGATCTAGATTTGTTGTTCTCGGAATCTGATTTTATTACCTTCCATATTCCCAAAACCCCCGAAACGGCCAATTTAATTAATGCCGAGACCATCGCTAAGATGAAACCCACAGTACGGCTAATTAACTGTTCGCGAGGCGGTATTATCGATGAAAATGCTCTGGTAGAAGCCTTAGAACAGAAACGCATTGGGGGAGCCGCCTTAGATGTATTTAGTGAAGAACCCCTGGGAGAATCCAGACTACGGGAGTTTAGCAATGTCATTTTAACTCCCCACTTAGGAGCCTCTACTACGGAAGCCCAGGTCAATGTCTCCATTGATGTGGCTGAACAAATTCGGGATGTTTTACTGGGTTTGCCCGCTCGTTCTGCGGTCAATATTCCTGGTCTCACTCCCGATGTCATGGAAAAATTACGCCCCTATCTGCGATTAGCCGAGACCCTCGGTACTCTGGTAGGCCAATTGGCAGGGGGACGGATTGAACAGTTAACGGTGCAGTTACAGGGAGATTTGGCCAGCAATGCCACTCAACCGATCGTAATTGCAGCGATTAAGGGGTTATTGTCCCAGGCGTTACGGGAGCGGGTTAACTACGTCAATGCAGCCATTGAAGCTAAGGAACGGGGTATTCGGATCATTGAAACTCGTGATGCTTCGGTTCGGGACTATTCGGGTTCTCTCCACCTCAAGGCGATCGGTTCGATGGGAGAACATTCGGCCACGGGTGCTTTGTTAAGTAACGGTGAAATTCGCATTACCGATGTGGATGAATTTCCCATTAATGTTCCCCCCAGTAACTATATGGTCTTCACACTCCACCGCGATATGCCGGGGATTATTGGTCGTATTGGCTCTTTATTGGGTAGTTTTAACGTCAATATTGCCAGTATGCAGGTGGGACGCAAAATTGTACGGGGTGATGCGGTGATGGCCCTAAGTTTAGATGATCCGCTACCGGAAGGGTTATTAACGGAAATTACCAAGGTAGATGGCATTCGGGACGCATACACCGTTAAGCTATAGAAATACAAAAACTAGGGAAAAAGGAGACTATCTAAGGTTGCTTGTCTCTTTTCCTAGCTTGCGGTTTTAACCTTGGAGTCTATGGCAAGTAGTTGGTGGGAAATTAAAATTCTTTGTCATCCCAATTTAGAGGAATCTATTTTTTGGCGACTGGATAAGTTTGGCTGTTCGGGAACGGCGACAGAACCCAAGGGGCAGTCTCTATTAATCAAAGCCTATACTCCCCAGATTAAAATCCAATTACTAGATTTAGCGGCCCTTGCCCTTTGGCTTCATCAAGATTCTTTGCTGGCGGGTTTACCTCAACCCTTAATGCGCTGGAAGTTAATTGATGAAGAGGATTGGTCTAGTAGTTGGAAACAGTATTGGCAACCGACGGAAGTCGGTGATCGCTTTTTAATTTATCCCGCTTGGTTAACCCCTCCAGAAGACTCGGAGCGACTTATTTTAAGGCTTGATCCGGGGGTTGCCTTTGGCACCGGAACCCATCAAACAACCCAACTTTGTTTAGAATCCCTGGAAATGCGCTTGTCCATCTCGGCGAGTGATATTGTTTTAGCAGATGTGGGTTGCGGTTCCGGTATTCTTTCGATTGGTGCTGTGCTATTGGGAGCAACGAAGGTCTATGCCGTCGATACTGATCTTTTAGCAGTAGAATCAGCCCGCTCTAATCGCCATCTCAATCAAATTCATCCCGATAATTTAACCATTAATCAAGGGAGTGTGGCGGAATTATTAGAGCTTTTGCCAGAGGGCGTGGATGGCATTGTTTGTAATATTCTGGCCGATGTGATTATGGATTTAATGCCCCAATTGAGTCAACTGATTAAACCCAATGGTTGGGCAATTCTCAGTGGCATTTTACTGGATCAAACCCAGGCGATCGCCGATACCCTGGAACAAAACGGTTGGGTGGTCGCGGCTCTCTGGAAACGACAGGAATGGTGTTGCTTTCAAATCCGTCGTGCTTAATGATTTTTCTATACCCAATTTAACCCAACGCTAAACCCAAAACCCCATGCTGACCGAACCATCTTCCATTCTGGCCGTTGTCTTAGCGGGGGGCTTAGGAACTCGTATTCAGGCTCTTTTGCCCAATGTGCCTAAGCCGATGGCCAGGGTGGCAGGAAAACCTTTTCTCGGTTGGATTTTAGCCTATCTCCAAGGTCAGGGAGTCCAGCAAGCCCTTTTGTCAACGGGGTATTTAGCAGACGTGATTGAAGCCTACGCCCAGCAAGAACCGATCGCCGGATTAAAGCTAAATTGTTATGCTGAACCCTCTCCCCTGGGAACAGCCGGAGGTTTTGTTCATGCAGTACAGCAAGCTCAAACAAATCCTTTGGCCTGGTTGGTTTTAAATGGCGATTCTCTGATTGTGACGGATTTAGAACCGATGTTTAATTATTTACAAGATGAAGCGGTCGAGGGTGTCATTTTGGGAGTAGAAGTGGCAGAAGCGGATCGCTACGGCTCTTTAGTTTATGATGAACAAGGAACGCTCTTACAATTTGCTGAAAAGCAAGCGGGGGCAGGGGTTATTAATGGCGGAGTTTATCTTTTCCGCGATCGCCTCTTAAAGCAATTTCCGCAAAAAAAGCCCCTTAGTTTTGAATATGATGTTTTTCCTGAACTACTCCAACAATCCGTTTGTTTAAAAGTTCATCCCGTCCAAGCTCCCTTTTTAGATATCGGCACTCCGGCATCTTTAAGTCAAGCAGAGGCTTTTGTTCAGCAATATTTTCAGCCATTTTAGTTAATTCATGCTGATTTCACGCGCACCCGTTAGGATTAGTTTTTTGGGCGGGGGAACCGATTACCCCGAATATTTTTTACAGCATGGTGGTTCGGTTTTAGCCACGGCGATCGATAAGTTTTCCTACGTAACGGCCAGTCCTTTTTTAAGTCATTTATTTGACTATTCTGTTCGCATCTCTTACCGTAAAGTTGAATTAGTTAAACATCCTACTGAAATTGAACATCGAGTTTTCAAGGAATGTTTAAAGTTTTGTCATCTGGAAAAAGATATTGAGTTACATAATGTGGCCGACTTGCCCGCTTTTACCGGCCTAGGTTCCTCTTCTGCCTTTACCGTTTCTCTCCTCCAGGCTCTTCATTCCTTTAAAGGAGAATTTGTCCGTCCACTGGATCTGGCCTACGAAGCCATCTATGTGGAGCGACATTTAGTCCATGATAAAGTTGGTTGTCAAGACCAATTAATGGCCGCCATGGGAGGCTTTAATCTGGTGGAATTTAGAACTGAAGAGGATATTATTGTCCATCGTTTGCCAATTTCTCCCCAACGTTTAGCGGAATTTGAACAACATTTATTTATTGTTTTTACCGGCATTAAACGCAAAGCTGCCAATGTGGTGGAAAAGCAACTGAAAAAAGTGGGAGATAATACCCAAACCCTCAAAGATATGCGTTTAATGGTGGACAAGGGCTGGGATATTTTAAACAGTGCTCAATCCCTAGCTGCTTTTGGAGAATTATTACATCAAGCTTGGTTGGCCAAACGCAGTTTAGATGAAGTTATTTCTAATCCTGAAATTGATCAGCTATACCATGTAGGTTTGGAAGCGGGAGCCTGGGGCGGAAAATTGTTAGGAGCCGGAGCAGGTGGTTTTATGCTCTTTTTCGCGCCTCCTGAGAGCCATCCCCAATTACAAAAGGTTTTTGCAAATCACCAGATTTTAGCGGTCAAAATTAATGCGCCAGGGTCACAAATTATTTTTTCTTAGAAAATTAGGGGACAATAATGGCTTGTAAACCGGCACTTTGCAGACTTTGATAGGCTTGTTGAGCGTTTTCTCGACTGCTAAAACGACCGATTTGTAAAACTCGTCGCCCCTGGTAGGTGGTGTGAAAGGCTTCAGGATAGAGCGATCGCGCCTGTTCTAACTGCATGGGATTATTGGCCGCCGCCAGCACCCGATAGGATTGCCCTAGGGAAGATGGAACAGTGGATAGGGTAGGAGAAAGGGGCGCAGTACGAGTCGGAAAAATGCTAGGAGAGCTTGGCAGGGTTGAGGGATTTGGCATTTCATTACTGGGAGCAACAGTAGAATTTGGCATTCCCCAGCCAGAGGTAGGAACGGGTTTAGGCGTTAGGGGGGGCGGCGGTAACAAATTACCGTTATTGGCCGTTAAGGTGGTAGAAAAACGGGTCTGGTTTGCACTCAAGGGAGGAGGAACCGGCGTAGTTAAGCGGGGGGCAACTAAGGTGGAGGTCGCTAGAGGCGGGGGATTAACGGGATAGAAATTGCGGCTCTGGGGCTGGGATTGAACATTTCTAGGAGTCGGTGAATTCGGCGGAGCAGGGGTACTGTCAGGAGCGGTAAAGGTAAATTCTTTAAGGGGAGGTTGGGGAGACTCAATTGCAGGCGGATTAAGCATTGTGGAACTGGGGGTATTAGAAATGTTAGAGGGTGTGGTAATTTCTGGACGGATTTCTGGTGGTGTTGACCTGGCCGCTGGCGCAACCATCATACTGCGATCGCCCGTCAAGTAAACATGAGAAAGCACTCTATTACCATAGGTGCGTTTTGTAAACCGCCAACCTGGATCAAGTTGGATTTTCATAAAGCCCCGTTTAAGTCCACGAGTACGCCCCACCACCACTTCCGGCATGGAGGGATCGCGCCGATTAGTTCCTACTAAGACGAGTTCGCCATTACGCTCTATGACTCTGAGTAGATAATCTAAGCCCAAATCCTGACCATCAATACGCAGTGAATAACCATTACTATCAGTACTTCGTTCGCAGATGTCGGTAAAGTCGAAGTTGAGGAGCAAGGGATTGACCATAATAGGGGTTCCGCCTTCTTCCTGCCAACATTGTCGTTGTCCTGGCAGTTGTTGCAAAATAAGCAGATCATACTTGTTGTCGCCGTAGGGACGGGCAATAGCAATAAAGTCCCTTTGGTTGACTTCCTGTTGAAAAAAGGTGGCAGCTTGTAGGGATAGCGGAATGATCTCCGCCGCGAGGACGATCGCGGTAACAGAAAACCATCGGAAAAAAGGGCTGAATTTCATAACAGGTATTGGGTTTATCCAAATCAATACTAAGATTCAGAGATCTATTCGCTTGCATGACTGCGAACATTATGCCTAGAAAACGAATCGCTTAACAGCTAGTTAAGAAAGATCGAAAAAAAGAGAAACCCGATCTTAACCTTGTCTTAACCATTCCTTTTGCTCGATTTATTCTTGATCTCCTCTCTTGTATAGTGCCCCAAAAATGATTAAGGATGAGGGTGTTTTGAATATTTTGAGAAAACGCTCTTTGTTTGTGGGTGAGAGGTCTAACATGAATCTGCTGTCTGATGCGTTCCCTAGAACTATATTATTATCTACGGCGACGGTTGCTCTTTCTTTCGGAGCAATCTCCCAAGCTCAAGCAGGCTCTTTAAGTGGTGCAGGGGCAACTTTTCCGGCTCCTCTCTATCAACGTTACTTCGCAGACTACCAAAAAGCCACAGGCAATCAAGTTAGCTACAACGCCGTCGGCAGTGGTGCTGGTATTAGACAGTTTATCGGTGAAACCGTTGATTTTGGCGCGACTGATGTTCCTCCTTCCGCCTCTGAAAAAAGTCAAATGAAACGTGGGGCAATTTTAGTTCCCACCGCAGGTGGTGCAGTGGCGGTAGTTTACAATCTTCCGGGGGCTGACCAAGGCGTAAAAATTTCTCGTCAAGTTCTTCCCAAAATTTTTAGCGGTCAAATCAAAACATGGAATCAAGTCGATCCCAAGTTACCGAACAAACCGATTCGAGTGGTAGTACGGGCTGATGGTAGCGGAACCACTGAAATTTTTACCAGTGCCTTAAGTGCCATGAGTGGTGATTTCAAAAGTAAAGTGGGAGTCAGTAAGGATCCAAACTGGGGTTTCCAAGTATTGAAAGGCCCCAAAAACGATGGTGTCGCCGCCATGGTTAAACAAACCGAAGGGTCAATTGGCTATGTTCAGGATACCTTTGCTCGTAAGAACGAAGGCCCGAAAATGCGAACCGCTAAAATTCAAAATAAAGCCGGTCAATATGTGGAACCTAGTTTAGCAGAAGCGACTAAGGCGATCGCCAATGTTAAATTTAACCCTGACTTTACGGCCAACGTCGATGATCCCGCTAGTGGCTATCCCATTGTTGGTATCACCTGGTTATTGGTTTATCAAAATTATCCTGATGCCGCTAAAGGTAAAGATGTTAAGGCTTTAGTGAAATGGATTTTAACGTCAGGTCAAAGCATCAACCCCCAGCTTGAATATACCAGCATTCCTCCGGCCGTTGCTAAAAAAGCGATCGCGGCGGTGGAAAAAGTCAAATAATCTCTGTTGACTACGTTTTGGGGTATTTTACCGTACCCCATTTTTCTTTTTTTTAGCAACTTTATGGTAGATGTCATTTCCCCATCTGATCGCTATTCTCAGAAAGCAGATATTACTGTTTCAGAAAATGCATCTCAATGGTTAGACCCCCTATTTAAGGGTGTTGTTTGGGTTTGTGCCTTCTTGATGGTCGGTACGCTTTTTTGGATTGCCTTGATTGTTTTTAAGGATGCTGAACCGGCCATTAAAGCCTTTGGGTTAAATTTCTTGTTTAGCCAGGAATGGCACGTTTCCGAAAATAAATTTGGGGGACTGCCCTATATTTATGGTTCTATTGTTAGCTCAATAATTGCTCTTATTTTTGCCATTCCCTTGGGGTTAGCCGTCGCTATTTTAACCAGCGAAAATTTAATTCCTCAGGCGATCAAAACGCCCATTGGTTTCTTAGTGGAATTAATTGCTTCTATTCCCAGTGTGATTATTGGTCTATGGGGGATTTTCGTTTTTATTCCCCTGGTGCTGCCCTTACAACAATTCCTATTTGCAACCTTTCCTTGGTTTCCCCTTTTCAATTCTGAACCCTTTGGCCCCAGTATGCTGGTTGCCGGTTTAATTTTGGCGATTATGATTTTGCCAACGATCGCAGCCATTAGCCGAGATGTGTTATTAGCCCTGCCTCCCCAATTGCGAACTGCTTCCATGGGCTTAGGAGCAACCCGTTGGGAAACCATTACTCGTGTGTTATTACCAGCCGCCAGTTCAGGCATTGTGGGCGCAATTATTTTAGGATTGGGTCGCGCTCTGGGGGAAACTATGGCTGTCACCATGGTGATTGGCAACTCAACCATTATCAGTGCCTCTTTGTTAGCCCCAGGCTATACCATTCCCGCCGTTCTAGCTAATCAATTTGCTGAAGCGGTGGAGGAATTACACATTGGGGCTTTGATGTATTTAGCCCTGATTTTGTTTGTCATCACCCTGGTCGTTAATGGCATTGCTATTTTGTTAGTGCAGTTTATTAATCGCAAAAGCAAAGCTCCTTAAGCTCTAACCCTTTTTTTAAAGACTTATTTAAACACTCAAATTAAGGGACAAATCAAATCCCAAATTAGTCAACCTAGCCTTCTATGACCAGCCCTAATTCTCTCGATCAAGAACTGCACGAACCGTTACCTCCTACGAGGAGTGGCTTTACTGTCTTAATGACCGTTTTGGCTTTTGGATTAACCATTATCGCGCTTCTCCCTTTATTTGCGATCGCCTGGTCAATTGTCAGTCAGGGAATTGAACATTTAAACTGGGAAGTTTTTGTCTCCCTACCCGCTCCGATTGGAGCAGAAAATGAACCCAATGGTTTTGCCAATGCGATTGTCGGAACCTTAACAATGGTCGGGATTGGAGCGATGATCAGTATTCCAATTGGTATTATGACGGGGATTTTTCTCTCGGAATTTGCGGCTGGTTCGGCGATCGCCAATGGGATTCGATTTGTCATTGTAATTTTGAGCAGTGTTCCTTCGGTCATTATTGGTGTGTTTGCCTACGGGGTATTGGTAATTACCACGAAACAATTTTCGGCGATCGCGGGGGGATTTGCCCTAGGGGTAATTATGTTACCGATTATCGCTTTAACGACCGAAGAAGCTTTAAAATTAATACCAGTTTCCTATCGTTTAGGCTCGTCGGCTTTGGGCGGAGGCGTTTTTCAAACCACCTTTAAAATTGTCATTCCGGCTGCGATTCCAGGCATCACCACCGGCGTATTGTTGGCCGTTGCCAGGGCGGCGGGGGAAACCGCTCCTTTAATGTTTACGGCTTTATTTAGTCAGTTTTGGCAAGAAGGATTAATGAGTCCGACCCCTTCTCTTCCCGTTTTAATTTATAACTATGCCAGTTCCCCTTTCCCAGAACAAAATGCGATCGCCTGGACAGCCTCTTTGGTGCTTTTATTCTTAGTTTTAGTGATTAGTTTGCTTTCTCGTCTATTAACGAAGAATCGTTTGCAGGAGCGTTAATGCTAGTTTTTGGTATTTAAAGCTCAGAAAAATATTGCCACTTTTTAATTTAATTCTTAGATTTTTATGACCTACTCTTCCACGTTTAAACCGACAAGCATGAGAAATAATCTTCCCTCCCCTGCTTCTGATTCCAAGGCGGCTATCCATGTCGAAGGTCTTGGTTTTTACTATGGAACAAAGAAAGTTCTAGAAGGTGTTTCAATGGATATTCCAGAGAAGCAAGTTACTGCCATGATTGGCCCTTCCGGTTGTGGCAAATCGACTTTTTTAAAAGCCCTAAATCGGATTGGGGAACTAGAAGGCACTGTGAAAATTACGGGGTTAGTGGAATTTTTTGGGCAAAACATTTACGGAAAAAATGTGAATCTCAATACCCTGCGTCGTCAGATTGGCATGGTTTTTCAGCGTCCTAACCCTTTTCCCGCCAGTATTTACGATAATGTCACCTATGGGATCAAAATTTGCCAACGGAAAAACCGAGGAGAATTGGATGAAATTGTCGAAAAATCTTTAATTGGAGCTTCCCTGTGGAGTGAAGTCAAAGATAGCTTACAAAAGTCGGCTTTAGGTTTATCGGGAGGACAACAACAACGGCTTTGTATTGCGCGGGCCTTAGCGGTTGAGCCTAAGGTGTTATTGATGGATGAACCCTGTTCTGCCCTTGATCCCATTTCTACCCTTAAAATCGAGGAATTAATTAAAACCCTGAAAGAGCAAGTGACGATCGCCATTGTCACCCACAATATGCAGCAAGCCTCTAGGGTTTCCGACTATACAGCCTTTTTTAACACCGATGAAAGTCGCATTGGTCAACTGGTGGAATTTGATACAACTGAACGAATCTTTACCGATCCCGCCGATGTCAAAACCCGTGATTATGTGGCTGGACGGTTTGGTTAAATCAAAAACCTTACCTATTCCGACAGTTTAACTGTCATAGGAGAGAAAAGCTGGGGGGATCTAGGGGCTAAGATGGAGGAACTTGTCCAAAACCAGATAGTCAACCACATTATCTGTTGGGCTTTACTACAGCTACTTACCGCTTCCCGAAAATGTTTAAACCTATCTTTGTTGGGGGATGCCTTGCCATCTCATTGTTCTTGATTCCGGCGATCGCCTATGGTCAAGCCTCTTCGCTAACACCAGCAGCACCGGCGGAAATGGCTACAGGCGATCAGATCACGCCTTTGGAAGTACAGCAGTTTGTCCAAGTTCTCAAAAGATGGAAAGATATTGACCAAGAGAGTCAGAAAAAGATTTTAATGGCAATCAAAGCCGAACGATTGAATCCCCAACTATTTTTAGAAATTGCTAAGACTCAAAACACCCAGACTGAAGGTAGTCCCGAATTTTCCGCCGCTGATCTCCAAAAGTTTAAAAAAGTAATCAGCAAGATTCAAGAAATGGAGCCAGAAATCCAAAGCAAAAAAGAACACGCCATTACTTCTCAGGGGTTAACAGTTGCACGTTTTAATCAAATTGGTTATACCTCAGAACAAAATCCGGCTCTGAAACAAAAAATTAAACAAATGTTGGGAGAATAGCTTGCGGAAGTCACAGTTGAATTCAAATGGATGCTCTTCTGAAAGTTAATTTTTCTTTTTTTCTGCTACAGTGGAAGTTGGATTGAAAGTAAGCAGGAAATAAGCAATGGTAGAACGATTGAAACGGTGGGAGTCTCCCCGTCGTCAGGGCCGTAATGATAAGGGCAAGGGTGGCTCTGCCAGACAACGACAACTCCAGAAACGGCAACAGATGTTACGACAAAAACTACAAAACAAACCCCAAAAAGGCGATGGTAATCAGCGAGGAGGAGATCTTAATCAAGGTCTCTTTCTTTTTTTGAGTGACTTTTGTTGAAAACCCATTCAGACGCGATCGCCGTTAGCCAGTCAGCTTTAATATTTTAAATTTCTCTTGAGTTTAATCGGATTGGGCAATTCAATTTGAGCTAGAGTGAATCGCTTTTAAAAAAGCCTTAATCGCTTGAGGCTGTTCTTGGGGAATAATATATTTTGCTAATAATTGCCAATCTAAATCAGGAAAAAATTGACTTCTAGAGCTTTTTTGGTAGCCTGTTTCTCTGAGTTGATACAAGGTTAATTGCTGATCTTGCCAAATAACCACCTCTAAAACACCTAAGCCTTGATAAACCGCTAATTTATCTAAACCACCGCTACTCAGATTAATTTCAATCGCTAAATCGGGGATATTTTTTAAAGTTCCCACACAATAACATTCATCTGGTTCTAAGCCTCTGCCTTGGGCTTCCTGTCGAAAAGTGGTAGAGCCGTAACCATGCAAAGCAATATCCATCACTTCTGCATAGCGTTCTAACAAACGAGAAAGTATTTTTTTGTACATTTCATGTTCGGCAGAGGGCATAAAAATTTCTAAGTTTCCCTGTAAATAGATTAAACGTAAGCCAGGATAATCCCCTAGGGTCATTAGCATATTTTCATACTGATTCCAGGTTAAGCCGGACAGAATAACTCGTTGTTCCTCGGCTATAAACAATGAACTAGGGTTGAGTAGCATTACTTTTTTCTAATTCTCAACTGAACAAATGCTAATCATGAAAAAGCGGTTTTAACAATTAGGATTTCATCCCCCTCCCATCTTCTTTGACTAAACTTGAGAGAGATTTTGGCAAGGGGATTTTTTTGTAAATTACTGTTGTTAATTATTTTTGTTTCGTTTGAACAAGTTTGCGTTTACCCCAAACCCCCAAACCAAAAAGAACGGTGCTGCCAATAACTGGAAGAGCATCTGTTTCCCATGGAACTGCGGTAGCAAAGGCGCGAATTTCACCCCCACCAAAAGTACTGGTATGGATGTTATAATAGGCTGTCCCAGCATTAAAACTGGAGATAAGAGCGGATTCTGCTCCTGATGCCGTTCCTCCATTATTATTGCGAAAGGTTGTATTATACGTACTGTCTAGGGCTAAATTTAGGACTGTATTATAAGATCCGGATTGTACTCCTAACGGAAAACCTGAGCCACCAAGAGCAAATGGAACTGCCACACCTGCCGTTCCCGTTCCCGCAACAGCGGTGGGGGCATGGATATGGGCATTGGTGGTATTTCCACTTAAACCAGAGAAACTGGAAACGATAGTAAGAGTATGAGCTAAATCATCATAGGTGAGTGTTCCGGTACCAGTTCCCGTTGCGCCCGTGGCTTCAGGAGCAAAGTTTAAGCTATAGATTTGAATGGCCTGGGCTGGGGTGAAAACGCCAGAGCTAAGCGTACCAGCGATCGCCGCACCTGTTATTAATTGAAAGAAGTTTGCTTTCATCGTGAAAATCCTGAATGGTTGGAGAGTAAAATTAAAACTTTTGAGTAGAGACAAGGTTCAATCGTGCAAAATACAAGAACAAACACACTACTAACAAATGACAGAATTGTTCTCAAGTTATTTTTTGGGGAATTGGCTGTCAATCTTTTTTGGCAATCCTAACACGATTTACCTAGTCAGGCCAACCTCTGTTGCCAGGTTTCTAAATCAGCTAAGGCGCGATCGCGGTATTGACCGTAGCGTTCTTGCTTATTACGAATACGCTGGGAAAGTTCTGGTAAAATACCAAAATTAGGCGGCATGGGTTGGAAATGTTTAGTATCAGCAGAACTAATAAAATTAAACAACGACCCCATCATGGTTGTTTCCGGCAAAGTCAGCAGTGGTAGGCCTAAACTTAAACGGGCTGCATTGGTTCCAGCTAACCAGCCTCCTGCGGCTGCGGCTCCATAACCTTCAGTTCCAATTAACTGACCGGCGGCGAACAAATGGGGCCGGATTTTAAATTGTAAAGTGGTGTTCAATAACTGCGGCGAATTAATAAAAGTATTGCGGTGCATCACTCCCATGCGGACAAATTCAGCCTTTTCTAACCCTGGAATCATGGTGAAAATCCGTTTTTGTTCCCCCCATTTCAAGTTAGTTTGAAAGCCTACCATATTCCACAATTGACCAGCCCGATCTTCTTGTCGTAATTGCACCACTGCGTAGGGGCGTTTGCCCTTATTTTCAGGATCACGGAAATCGCCTAGACGACTATCAAATAGGCCAATCGGTTTTAAGGGGCCATAGCGCATAGTTTCTTCTCCCCGTTGGGCCAATTCTTCAATCGGGAGACAACCTTCAAAAAATTTGGCCGTTTCCCGTTCAAAATCTTTTAATTCCGCCTGTTCCCCTTGACAAAGAGCTTGCCAAAACTGTAGATATTCTTCCCGATTCATGGGACAGTTTAAATAGGCGGCTTCTCCCTTATCGTAGCGAGAGGCAAAAAAGGCAATATCTTGGTTAATGGATTCTCCGACCACAATCGGACTGGCGGCATCAAAAAAACTGAGATAGTCCATCCCTGTCAGGCGTTGTAAATCCTCGGTTAAAGCAGGACTAGTTAAAGGCCCCGTTGCTAAAACTACGATTCTATCCTGAGGAATGGCTGTGACTTCTTCCCGTCGAAAGTCAATCAGGGGATGATTTTCCAGATGTTGAGTGAGAGCTTGGCTAAAAACACCGCGATCCACTGCCAAGGCCCCACCAGCCGGAACCGCATATTGATCCGCCGTTTGGATAATAATAGAATTGAGCTGCCGCAATTCCGTTTGTAATAATCCCGCCGCGCGATCGCTGTTTTTGGCCCCAAAGGAATTACTACAGACCAGTTCTGCCAATTCACTACTATGGTGAGCAGGACTCAAACGAATCGGGCGCATTTCCGAAAAAATGACGGGGACTCCGGCTTGGGCAATTTGCCAGGCAGCTTCGGTTCCGGCCAAACCCCCACCAATAACCTGCACAAGGGGTTGAGAAAAAGTCATAGGCAAAATATAAATTTTTGTGAAATAATGGGAAAAGTGAAAAAAAACTTGTCATTATCTAAATAATAGCATCAAACTTAAAGGCTTGCTATTTCAATTCCGTCATCGTTCAGACATTCCTCAGTTGATTTTGATTAATAAGTGTCATTTCAAGTATCTTGTATTATTAATATATTTAATCTTTATTTATCACAGAACAATTCAAATATTCATCAAAAATAGAGTATGGAAACTATCTCTAGTCGGCCTTAGTGGTAGCAAGTTCTCAATGGACAAAAATCATGGACGCAAAAAATAGTGTCAGTATTTTATTAGTGGATGATATTCCAGATAATTTGCTGTTGCTTGAAAGAATGTTATCTTCTTTAGAGTATCGTCTTGTTAAGGCCTATTCAGGCCAAGAAGCGATCGCCTTGGCCAAGGAAGAAGATTTTGCCCTCATCTTGCTCGATGTCAATATGCCTCGTCTGGATGGTTTTGCCACAGCCGAAGGTCTCCGTCTTCAGTCCCGTTCTAGTACTACTCCGATTATTTTTCTAACCGCGACAGAAAGTAGTGATATGCAACTATTTAACGGCTATGAATCGGGAGCCGTTGATTATCTGATCAAGCCGTTGAATGTTAAAATCTTACTCAATAAAATCGGTGTTTTTGTCCGTTTATTTCAACAGCAAGAAGAATTAAAACAAAAAAATTTCACTCTCCAGAAAACCAATCAGCAATTACAGCAGCAATTCCAAGAATGTCAACTGATAGAATCTCAATTGCAGTCCTTAACAGTTCACCTAGAAGAGTTGGTTGAGCAAAGAACTCAAGAACTTCAAGCATCAGAATTGCTCTATTGTGTCGTACTTTCAAGTATTGCCGATGCTATTTTTATTACGGATGATCAAGGTGATTTTACCTTTGTTTGTCCTGGTGTGGATGCCATTTTTGGCTATCATTATGATGAAATCAAGCAGATGGGGAATATTCAGGTTTTATTGGGAAATCATCTCCAGCATGACAAGCAAGGGGATCAACAAAAAGATATTATTAATCTGGAGCAGGATATTGTCGATAAAGCGGGACAAATTCATAGTCTTTTAATCAATATTAAAAAAGTTTCCATTCAAAATGGCTCCAGACTTTACTGCTGTCGGGATATTACCGAGCGTAAGCAAATGATGGAGAAAATCGAGCGGAGTGAAAAACAATACCGTCATCTTCTAGAACATATTCAAAGTGGTGTAGTTGTCCATGCACCAAATACCGAAATTACCTACGCAAATCCAGCTGCTAGAACTTTGCTTGGTTTAATTGAACAGGAAATTCAAGGTAAATCTGCCGATTCTCCTGATTGGCATTTCTACTATGGAGATGCTTCTTTAATGCCGCCCTCAGATTTTCCCGTTAATAAAGTGATTCGAGAGGGCAAGCCTCTTTTTAACTATGAAGTTGGGGTTTACCGAGCCGAATTCAAAGATGTTTCCTGGGTCTGGGTCAATGCCTATCCTGAATTTGATAGTAATAACAATTTATTACAGGTTATTGTGACATTTATCGACATTACCGAACGAAAACAGACCGAATTCGCGCTCCATAACCTTAATGAAGAACTAGAAAGAATGGTGGAAGAAAGAACAAAAGAGCTTGAGGCCACCAATACCCATCTGCTACGGGAAATGATTGAACGAGAACAGGTGGATCTGGCTCTTCAGGGGGAGGAGGCTAAATATCGTGCCTTGATGAAGGATGCCAGTGATGCGATTTTTGTCTTGGATATCCAACGTCGGGTTCTAGAAGTAAATCAAAAAGCAGAATTATTGACAGGTTATAGTCGAGATGAATTGGTTGCTCTTCCTCAAGGCTCTCTGATCCCGACCCATACCTATGAAAATGCTAAAAATCTGTGGCAAAGCATTTTGGAGAACCGTTTAGGATTTTGGTCTGATGCAATCATTTTGCAGAAAAATAAAACCTCTGTTCCGGTTGATATAACAGGTAGTGTGATTGAATACGAAGGCAAGAAAATTGTTCAACTGATTGTACGAGATATTACCGATCGAAAGCGATCGGAAGCGGCTTTGCAAAAAAGTGAAGCTCAATTTCGGGCTATCTTTGAAAAAGCGGCCATTGGCATTGCTTTAGTGAATCCATTGGGTTATCCCTATCAGGCCAATCTGGCCCTGACCAAAATTCTGGGCTATACGGAATCGGAACTGAGCCAAAATCGTTTTATTGAGTTGACCTATCCTGAGGACAGAGAGCAAGACCGGCGATTATTTCAGCGTTTAATTAAGGGGGAACAGGATACCTATCAACTAGAAAATCGCTATCTTCGTTTTGATGGTACTGTGGTCTGGACTTATATGACGGCTTCTTTGGTGCGAAATGCCAAGGGACAACCTCAGTTTGCAGTACGAATGGTTGAGGATATTTCTGAGCGGAAACAGGCCGAACAATCTCTGCAACAAAATCAGATTTTTCTTCGCAATATTATTGATACAAATCCTAATTGGATTTTTGTTAAAAATCAGCAAGGGTTTTATACTTTAGTTAATCAGGCGATCGCCGCCGCCTACGGCAAAACCATTGAAGAAGTGATTGGGAAAACTGATCGTGAATTATTAATTAACCCAGAAGAGGCCGCCCAATTTGGCAATGATGATCAACAGGTGATTAATTTGGTTGAACCTCTCTGGATACCGGAAGAATTGATTACGTTGCCCAGTGGAGAACAGAAAATCTTGCAAACCCATAAAATTCCCATTGCCGCACCCGATGGCAATAGTTACGAAGTCTTAGGGGTGGCGACGGATATTACGGATCGAAAACGGGCTGAAGAAGAAATTCAAAAAGCACTACAAAAAGAAAAAGAGCTTGGGGAGATGAAAAGTCAATTTGTGGATATTGTCTCCCATGAATTTCGGACTCCTTTGACCTCTATTTTAGGGTTTGCAGAATTATTAAATAGATATTACTTCAAGTTATCGAAGGAGAAACAACTTCACTATATTCGTAATATTCAGCAAGCGGGCATCCGTCTCAAGGATTTAATTGATGATGTTCTCTGTATTAGTCGGGCTGAGTCGGGGCGATTAGCCGTTATGCCCACTGCTCTTAATCTCAATCTTTTTTGCCAAAACCTCTTGGAAGAATTTCGCTTTGGTTCAGGCAAAGAGCATCATTTTCATTTTCAGGTTCAAGGCCTATCCCAGGAAAATGTTCGCCTCGATGAACGACTCTTACGTCATATTTTGACCAACTTATTGGCAAATGCGACCAAATACTCTACTGCTGGCAGTACGGTTGAGTTAGAATTAACTTGGTTAGCCGAGGCTGTCCAATTTCAGATCCGCGATCGCGGTATTGGCATTCCCCTCGAAGATCAGCTCCATCTTTTTGAATCCTTCCATCGGGCCAGTAATGTGGGAGATATTCCAGGGACAGGATTAGGCTTAAGTATTGTTAAACGCTATATTGAACTCCAGGCAGGAAGTTTGGAATTTACCAGTGTTGTCAATGAAGGAACAACCTTTAGGGTGAAGTTACCCTTGTCTCCCATGCCCTAGCTGACTCCCCTAATCAGATAGAATGGTATTCTAACTGCTATTATTTGGCCCTATATATGCCTGTACGATGCCAAGTCTAACTTTCTAGAAATCGGGTGTTCTGGATTTAACAACTGCAACATTGAATCTTGCAGAGAATAAAGTGTGATTTCCACCAGTTCCCTTCTTAGTAGGTAGGTCTTAAAATTTATAAGATCCCCCCGTCCTACGGACACCCCCCTTATCAAGGGGGGCAGGGGGGATCAGGCACAAAGTCTATGTTCAATTTAATTGAAACCAGTTACTTTGCACCGTAACAACTAAGCAAAATTCCTATGACGACGATTTTAGTCATTGAAGATGAATTACCGATTCGAGAACTCATTGCAGAAATGTTAATGCTCGAAGATTTTGAAGTCCTACAAGCAGGGAATGGTCGAGAGGGCATAGAAATTGCTCAAAGCCAATGCCCAAATCTGATTATTTGTGATGTCATGATGCCCGTTTTAGATGGTTATGGGGTTTTAACGGCTCTACAGCAGGATACCAGTACCGCCTCTATCCCTTTTGTTTTTTTGACAGCCAGAGGTACAAAGCAAGATATACGTTATGGCATGAATTTAGGCGCGGATGATTATCTGATTAAACCCTTTACCCAAGATGAATTATTAGATGCCATTAGTATTCGTCTGAGAAAACAAGCCAACTCCCTACAGCAATACCGCAGTGAATTAGAGTCCAAGCAAGAACAGTTAGACTACTTGCTCTATCATGATCCCCTTACCCAATTACCGAATCAGCTTTCTCTACAAGATAAATTTCAACAAATTGTTGTTTCTGTTGCCCCGACAATTCCATCAACCCCTGACGAAGTGACGTTTCCCTTAATTCTCATCAGCTTAGATCGTCTCCATTTAATTAATCAGTTGCTTGGCTATGAAGGAGGTAATGAGTTACTTTGTGCTTTGGTAAAAGAAATTCAATCTTTTCTTCAGCCCCAGGATATTATCACCTATTTAAACAGCAATGAATTTGTGATCTTGCTAGTAGCAGAACGACAGACTTTGAATCTGGAAACTGCTCACGCTCAAACCACCAACTTTATTCAATCTTTACTCCAAAAACTATCAACGCCCTTATTAATTCGTCACCAAGAAGTTGTCTTACATTTGTTATTTGGTATTGCCTTTTATCCTCATAATGGTCGTACCTTAGCGCAATTATTACAAAAAGCGACTATTGCTAAAGAATCCGCTAAATCCCAACTCAGTGCTCCTTTTCAGTTTTATCGTCCCGAATTAACCGCAGTAAATGACCCCCTACAATTAGAATCTGATCTCAGAGGTGCCTTAGCAAAAGAACAATTTGTTATCTATTATCAACCTCAAATTAACACTCAATCCCACCGTATTATTGGAGCCGAAGCCCTGATCCGTTGGATACATCCCCAAAGAGGATTAGTTTCACCAGGTTTATTTATTCCTTTGGCAGAGGAAACAGGCTTAATTCAGGAGATTGGGGAATGGATTTTAGATCATGTTTGTCAACAAATCAAGCAGTGGCTTGACCTAGATTTATCGCCAGTTCGGATTGCGGTCAATTTATCGGCTCGCCAGTTTCAACAACCCAATTTAGCGATTTGGTTAGCTAATTTGTTACAAAAATGGGGAACAGACTCTTCTTATCTAGAAGTGGAGCTAACCGAAAGTATGCTCGTCAGAGATATACCAGCTTCCATCGAACAATTACAGGCGATTAAATCTTTGGGGATTCGGGTGGCGATGGATGATTTTGGAACGGGATATTCTTCCTTAAGTTATCTGCAACAATTTCCTTTTGATATTCTCAAGATTGATCAATGTTTTATTCGTAAGATTGATCAAAATCCCAAAAATGCCGCGATCGCCCAGGCGATTATTATGATGGCCCACCAACTGAACCTGCGAGTGATTGCGGAAGGAGTGGAAACGCCAGCAGAATTAGCCTTTCTTCAAAAAAATGGTTGTGATGATCTTCAGGGTTATCTTTTCAGTCCCCCAGTCAATGCCAAGATTTTTACGCAAATGTTACAGTCGAAACAATCTCTTTTTCCAACGCCTTAGATGTCCTAACTTGTTCATCCTGGCTCTAAAAAACCCCCCTTTTTTAGGAGGGGGATTACTACAATATCTATTAATTCTGAGCCTAATTTAACCAGAATCGGTTAAAAAGGTCAAAGGATTAGGACTGACTGACTCGTCGTGCTGCTGCCGCTTCTTCAGGGTGAATGCCCAAACGGGTCAGGTTTAGACGACCTTTGCTGTCGATCTCCCGTACCTTAACCACCACTTCATCACCAACGGCAACTTCATCTTCAACCCGACCGACTCGGCCTTCCGCTAGTTGGGAAATATGAATCATTCCCTCTTTACCCGGTAAGACTTCCACAAAAGCTCCAATTTGGATGATGCGAGTCACGCGACCAGCATAAACTTCTCCCTCATTGAGTTTGCGGGTCATGTTGTAGATGATTTGGCGTGCCCGTTCAGCCCGTTCTCCTTCGCTAGAGGCGATCGTCACCGTTCCATCATCAGCAATATCGATTTTGCAACCCGTTTGTTCCGTAATCCCTTTAATGGTTTTACCACCGGGCCCAATGACCAAACCAATCATTTCAGGATCAATTTTAACGGTCAATAGGCGAGGGGCGTAGGGAGATAATTCGGGACGGGGACGAGGAATGGTCGCCAACATTTTTTCGAGGATATGGAGTCGGGCCGGACGAGCTTGTTGAATGGCTTTGGCCACTACGTCCATGCTCAAGCCCGTGATTTTCATATCCATTTGCAGGGCGGTAATGCCGGTGTCGGTTCCAGCTACCTTGAAGTCCATATCACCCAGAAAGTCTTCAATGCCCTGAATATCGGTGAGGATACGCACTTCGCTGTCTTCCTTAATCAGCCCCATTGCGGCACCACTGACGGGTTTGGTAATCGGAACCCCCGCATCCATCAGGGCTAAGGTAGAACCACAGACGGATCCCATGGAGGTCGAACCATTGGAAGATAGGACTTCAGAAACCACCCGAATCACGTAGGGGAATTTTTCTTGAGAGGGTAAAACTGGCAAAATAGCCCGTTCCGCTAATGCTCCATGACCAATTTCTCGTCGTCCAGGCGATCGCATCGGTCGAGTTTCGCCTACGGAAAAGGGTGGAAAGTTATAGTGATGGAGATAGCGTTTTTCGTCTTCAGGGTGAAGATCATCCCCTAAATCCTGGGCATCTCCTGGAGAACCCAAGGTGGCAAGGGAAAGAACCTGGGTCAAACCCCGATTAAACAAACCACTGCCATGTACACGGGGCGGTAAGACACCGACATAACAACTAATAGGACGAACTTCATCCAATTTACGTCCATCTACCCGTACCCCATCTTCAATAATCTGACGGCGCATCAGTTTTTTGGTTAGGGATTTATAGAGGTTAGAAACCACTTTAGGCTCTTCTGTCACCGAGATTTTAACGGGATCCTCTTCGGGTAATTCGGCGATCGCAGCCTCCACTGAATTCGCTTTAATCTCATCTAGAGCTTTATCGCGACCTTCTTTGCCTAACTCAAATTGAGCTAACACCTGGGTAATAGAAGCCGATGCCTTTGCTTCAATAAACTGAGATACTAGTTCATTGACGGTTGGTGGTTCAGAAGTGGCAATGGTTAGCCCTAAATCCTTCATTAATTCCCGTTGAGCAGAAATCAAATCCCGAACCGCCTCATAACCAAAATCGATCGCTTCAATGACATCCTGTTCTGGTAACTGATTCGCTGCGGCTTCAACCATTACCACTCCATCTGGTGTCCCCGCCACAACAAGATCTAAGTCTCCAGAATTAATCTCACGGTAAGTCGGATTGATAATAAAATCATCACCAATTAAACCGACTCGCACCGCCGCCATCGGGCCAAAGAAAGGAATTTGGGCCAAAATGACAGCGACAGAAGCCCCTGTCACCGCCAAAACATCCGGTGGCACTTCCTCGTCCATAGAAAGGGTAGTGGCGACAACCTGTAGGTCATCTCGCAACCAATTGGGAAACAGAGGACGTAGGGGACGGTCAATCAGACGACTGATTAAAATCGCCTTTTCGGGGGGGCGGCCTTCCCGACGTAAAAATCCCCCTGGAATGCGACCAGCAGCATAGAGCCGTTCTTCGTAATCAACTGTCAGTGGTAGAAAATCAATTCCTTCCCTTCCGGTTGCTCTCGTTGCTGTCACTAAAACTGCCGTATCTCCGGACTGAATGAGGACGGCTCCCCCAGCTTGGGGCGCAAGCCTCCCGATCTTGAGCCGAATATCTCTTCCGTCGAAGGATATTGACTTTTCAAACTCTTGCATGTAGCGTTTGTTCCTTATCTATCACGTTTCTTCTTCTCAGGCAATCCTAACACTTTTGATCCGCTCTGTGCTGAAGATCATTCTGAAAGCCCGCAAAGTTATTTCCTCTACGATCAGTAAATTTTGTTTAGCGATTCAAGATTCCAGACAGGCCCCCAAAGCCGCTATTAAGCGTTGATTGTCTAATTCTGTACGAACTGCAACCCGAAAAAAGCGATCGCCGAGTTCTGGAAAACTGAGACAATCTCGAATTAAAATTTGATGATTCATTAATAGGGATTGTTGCAGTTGCGAAGCAGGAATTTCGGTTTGTACGAGCAGAAAATTGGCCGCACTGGTTAGGGGATTCAAGCTAGGAAGTTGGCTTAAAGCCTGTTGTAACTGCTGTCTAGTAGAGGTTAACCAATCCCAGGTTTGTTGTTGAAAGTGTTGATCCTCTAGAGCCGCGATCGCCGCCGCTTCAGCTAAAACATTTACCGGCCAAGGATCACGCCAGGCTTGCCACTGTTGCAAAATCTCAGGATGGCCAAGAGCATAACCAAAACGTAGTCCAGGTAAGGAATAAAATTTTGTCAGCGATCGCAAAATAATTAAGTTAGGATGATTTGCCAAATCCGAAACTAGACTATGTTGATTCTCTGGTGGCAAGAAATCCATAAAGGCCTCATCCACAAGCACCAGTTTGAACCGAGACAGTAGAGGTAAAATGTCTGATTTTGGCAGTAAATAGCCAGTGGGATTGTGAGGATTATTCAATAACAAACCGGCTTCTTTGAACGGTAAGGTCTGTAGCTGAAGCAGGGGAAAGGTTTGCTCGACGGGCCAGGGAATCGGCAAAATTTGACCATCAAAGGCCGCTAGACTACGGTAATAGTCTCCAAAAGCCGGCGCAATCATAACCGTTGACGATAACTGGGCCAGGGATCGCCCCGCCAGGGTCAATAACTCTGCCGAACCATTGCCAGGTAAAACCCATTCCGGTGCAACTTGATGATAGCGAGATAACTGCGATCGAAGTTGAGAATAGGTAGGGTCGGGATAGTGACAAAGCTGAATGAAGGCCCCTTGGATCGCCGCCATCACACTGGGGGGTGGGCCAAGCGGATTAATACTGGCCGAAAAATCTAGCAAAGCAGAAGCTGGACAGCCTGCAATGGTTGCTGCCCAAGCTACATTTCCGCCGTGAGGGGGAGGATTCACTAGATACGGAAAACTTTCTGGCTAGGGAGCAACTTTTTCTTTAAACATTTTGCCCGCCGAGAAAGCCGGAACTTTAGTAGCAGGGATAACCATTTTTTCATTGGTTTTGGGATTACGGCCCTCCCGTTCTTTGCGTACCCTTGCCTCAAAGGAGCCGAAGCCCACGAGCGTGACTTTGTCGCCTTCCGCAACTGCTTCCATAATGGCATCGATCGCCGCCGTAATGACTGCATCGGCTTGTTTTTTCGTGACGGAAGCTTTTTCCGCTACAGCGTGGACTAGTTCACCTTTATTCATTGGATGATCTCCTTTTGTCGTCTGATGTTGATGTTTTTTGGGCATTGATCCGAGGGCGGAGTCCCTGGAGGTGGTAACTAACGAATCAATCAGGAGGCATTTTGCCGATGTTAATTGCTGAAATCCCTATAGACTCGCTGTTTCACTGCCTTATTCTAAGCTGTATTTGTCTGATATGGATCGATTAAATGTTGAATTTAGACAGTTTTTTTCAGTTTTTTTATATTTTGTTACTTAATATTCAATAATGACAGGCCATGTTACCTAGTTATTCACCCCATACTCATTCCAATATTCCTCGGATTAGGGATAAAACGGCAAGGGGTCGGATTTTCAGCGACTTCAAACTATTGGCTACTCAGCCAAGTAATTGCCTGACGAATCCATTCTTCTGCTTGCAGATTATTCTGTAAGCTAGGATCTTGTCCCAAAAAAGCGATCGCTTGATTGATTTCCATCTGGGTATAGCCCAGGGCCAAGAGCGTCATTTCCACATCCTCTAGGATTGTTCCCTGGGGTAAGTTGGTGTCAATATCCAAGCCTGAACCTTGTCGCCATTGGGACAGTTTGGACTTCAGTTCTAGAGCAATGCGTTCCGCCGTCTTTTTCCCCACCCCTGGTGTTCTAGCCAGTTGGGCCACATTTCCCATGACCACCGCTTGTACTAAACCGGACAAACCTAAGGTATCGATTAAGGCGATCGCCAATTGAGAACCAATACCCGACACACTAATCAGTTGAATAAATAAGTCACGTTCGGGTTGCGTAGGAAAGCCATAGAGAAAAGGTTGCTCATCTCGAATTTGCAGGTGAGTAAAAATTTGTAGGGGTTCCGTGGCTTCTGCTTGGAACTGGGAAGCAAATCCCTGGGGCACTTGGATTTCATAACCGATCTGATTCACCTCCAAAATCAGTATCCAACGATTCTGAGCATTTTTACTCAGGGAAATTCCTTGACCTTTAAGATACTGAAGCATCGTGTCTTTTACTCTTTAAAATAAGGGATAGGACTATCAGATTAAACGAACTTATCCATTAATTAAACTTTCTATGGCTTCTCCTCAAGTTATTGGTATCGATCTCGGTGGCACCGCAATTAAATTAGGTCGATTTCTTGAGGATGGCACTTGTTTAGAGGCTTTTTCTTTGCCGACTCCCCAACCGGCTTTGCCCCAGTCTGTTTTAGCAACCCTGGTGGAAGGCATTCAATCCCTACAAACGCTAGATTGTCAGGCGATCGGTGTCGGTACTCCTGGCCCTGCCGATGCCCAAGGACGGATTGCGAAACTGGCGATCAATTTACCCCATTGGGAAAATATTCCCCTGGCGGATTGGTTGGAAAAAGCGAGTGGTCTGCCCACTATTTTAGAAAATGATGCCAACTGTGCGGCGATCGGAGAGGCTTGGTTAGGAGCAGGAAAAGCTTTTCAGGATTTTATTTTATTAACCTTGGGAACGGGAGTCGGCGGAGCAATTTTTCTCAAAGGCGAATTATTTGTGGGATTACAGGGGGCGGGAGGCGAGTTAGGATTACTGACCATTGATTATCGCGGCCCGGTTTGTCATAGCGGCAATCGCGGTTCCCTAGAGCAACAGGTTTCAGCCCAAGCTATTCAACGGGAAACCAATAAAAATGGAGCCGAACTAGCGCAATTGGCCCAGAAAGGAGTGCCAGAAGCGATCGCCTATTGGGAGCATTACGGTCGCTTATTGGGGGTTGGCATTAGCAATTTAGTCTATGTTTTAACGCCAGAAGCGGTGATCATTGGGGGGGGGATTAGTGCCAGTGCCGAATATTTTTTCCCCACTATGCAGGCTGAAATTGCACAGCGAGTTCTATTGCCGTCACGGGAGAATCTCAAAATTGTGGTGGCAGAACTGGGCAATCAGGCCGGAATGTTAGGAGCGGCTAGGCTGGCTTGGCAAAGGTTGGTTCGTAAGTTGAGTTGAGACGGGGAGATGGGGAGATGGGGAGATGGGGAGATGGGGAGATGGGGAGATGGGGAGATGGGGAGATGGGGAGATGGGGAGATGGGGAGATGGGGAGATGGGGAGATGGGGAGATGGGGAGATGGGGAGATGGGGAGATGGGGAGATGGGGAGATGGGGAAGTGAATAGCGTTTTATGAGGGTGATCAATTACATTAAGAAGAGTTAAGTTTTTTCAGTACTAGCGTTTGTGAATCCGGTTAAAACCTTTCAAGCTTTAGAGAAGAACAAACGATGGAATCTAATACTATTGTTTGTTACAGCCCTGCTATTTTGGATTAGTCTGACGACTCTGTTACCAACCCTACCGGTTTATACCGAAGATTTAGGCGGTACTCGTCAACAGGTGGGCTTCGTGATGGGAGCTTTTGCGATCGGTTTACTGGGATCGCGGCTCTGGTTGGGTCAATTAGTCGATCAACGGGGACGTAAAATCGCTATTTTGATTGGAACTTTAGTTGCGGCGATCGCTCCGATGGGCTATTTATTCGTCAATTCGATTCCTGTACTGATGATGATCCGAGCCTTTCATGGCATTAGTGTGGCCGCTTTTACAACGGGTTATAACGCCTTAGTCGTGGATCTTTCGCCGCCAGAACAACGAGGAGAGTTAATTGGTTATATGAGTCTCACCATTCCTTTGGGGATGGCTTTGGGCCCGGCTATAGGGGGATATTTGGCCGAACTAGCCGGTTATCCAACGCTTTTTTGGACAACGGCCGCTTTAGGCTGGCTCACATTTATTCTCAGTTGCCAGGTTCGAGAAGTTCCGCTTTATATTGTCAAAAAAGAAACTGAAACCCTTCCCCATCAGGAAAACCGCACTGTGTTACAAATTCTTAGTAGTCCTTCGCTCTTGATCCCTTCTCTGGTCTTGTTATTAGTGGGTCTAGTCTTTGGCAATTTGCTCACCTTCCTACCCCTTTTTATGCGAGAAATTCATCTTCCTCTCAATACGGGGCTTTTCTATACGGTGTCTGCCATGAGCAGCTTTGTGGGTCGCTTTTGGACGGGACGAGCTTCCGACCTCTACGGACGAGGAATTTTTGTGAGCGGGAGTTTAATTTGCTACATTGCGGCCATGATGATGTTAGCTTGGGCCGATACGCCTAGTCTATTTCTGATTGCCGGCGGGTTAGAAGGAATTGGTAGTGGCATTGTCATTCCTATGATTATTACCTTAGTATCTGATCGCTCTGGGGTGGAGGAAAGGGGTAAGGTCTTCTCGGTTTGTATTAGTGGCTTAGATGTGGGAACGGCGATCGCGGGGCCATTCTTTGGTTGGTTAGGGGAAATAGTCGGTTATCGAGGACTATTCCAATTGTCTAGTGTTCTATCCCTATGCGCTCTAGTGTTATTTGCCACCCAGGGTAATCCCAGTGTCAGAAGTTCCTGGAAATTTGCCCTCGGACAGGAGCAGGATCGCTATGCCAATTAGTAAAAAACCCCCAACAATTCATTGGAGGTTCCTAAATAGTTGACCGCTTTTGACGGGCTTGGAGGGACTCGAACCCCCGACCTTATGGTCCGTAGCCATACGCTCTAATCCACTAAGCTACAAGCCCAATTTATAAGCATTTTTCTCAACGGTTATACAACTTATCATAATTAACGATCATGACGCAAGCTTTTTCCGAAAATTCTTTATTGACCCATCTCAACGAAACGGGAGAAGCTCAAATGGTGGATGTTTCAGCTAAATCAATCACGCATCGAGAAGCGATCGCCGTTGGTCAGGTACGGATGAAGCAGCAGACCTTTGAGGCTATCCAGGCAGGTAATGCGCCCAAAGGGGATGTTTTAGGAACAGCAAAACTAGCCGGTATTATGGCAGCGAAACAAACGGCCCAATTGATTCCCCTCTGTCACCCCTTACCTCTCCAGAAAATTGCGGTTGAACTCCAGCCCGACAGCGCCTTACCTGGCTACCGCATTCAAGCAACCGTCGTGACCAAGGCAGAAACTGGCGTAGAAATGGAAGCTCTTACTGCCGTGTCCGTTGCTGCCCTGACCCTTTATGACATGGGAAAAGCCTTGGATAAGGAAATCAGTATTGAGAAAATTTATCTTCTTCGCAAAACAGGTGGCAAATCAGGGGATTACCAAACCGATGGATCATGATTGATAACGGCAATTTTAGGAGCAAATCACAAAGAACTAGGGCGAACGCATCTTATTTTTGAAAGGTAGGCTGGATAAGGGTTTCCGAGATCATGATTGATTTTTTATGAAACGCTGAAAGTCTTATCAGATAAGGAGTCTAGAATTTAGATGCGTTTGCCCTGTATTGTTTGAGTTTCGCAAAGAAGTTTTCGACTAAATGCCAGCAAAATTAAAATTATTGAGCTAGTTGTAGGTGTGACCATGCCTCATCCTCTTCGGGTCTTAACCAATCTTCTGCTAAACTTGCTTGACTTAATAGGGCTGTTTCGGAGATAGAAATGATCGGATTTTCTTCAAGAATAGTGACGATCGCCTTTATTGGATGTGGAAAGTTTAACGGATTCGAGCAAATGTACGTTACCTTCTGGATCAATGATGGCTTCAACGGATTGAATCATGGTTTATTTTTTACAGATGATTGTTATCTCACTATTTTACACGATGACTGAAAGCGATCGCCCTTTAAACTTCACAACCAGCGATCGCCTCTCATCAAAACGATCGCCGCCTCTCAAAATAATCACCACTTTCCAAATGATCGCCTTTTGAACAAACAATCACTTTTAATTAGTGATAATCCAGGTAGCGAGGTTTCTTTTAATTTTTTCTAATCTTTGAGTTGAAATTTTACCTATGTTGCCTAGTAATATCTTTTTTGAAACTACCGCTAAACGTGAAACTCTGATGACACTTTCTGACTTTAAACCTGTTTGTACAAAATCAGGATGCTTGGGTGAAATAATCTCATCAAGACCAGATATTTCTTGACCTGTTTTAGTCGAAATCATACAGACAAGCCAATCATCATAACGACTCGATACAGGTTTGACTAGAAGAGCAGGGCGCAGTTTGCCAACAGAGAGATCTGTTTGCGGAAACTTAAATAATACGATTTGACCTGCTATTGCCATTTTTCGATAAGATCGCTTTCGGTATATTCAGGTAGGTTATCATTTTCTAAGTTTCTCATGGCTTGTGTTAAGGAAAACTGATGCCATTGTTGATTTGCTTGAATTTCTTCCAGAATAATAGACGCTAGAGCTTCTTGTTGATCGGACGGTAAGGTTTTAATTTTTGAGATAGCTTGTTCAAGTAGTTCTGTCATAATAAAAGTTTGTAGGACGTTCTTTATGTCATTATTTTACAATAGGATTAAAGCGATCGCCCTTCTCAAAAAATTAACTCTATGCAACGCGATCGCCCTTCTCAAAAAATTAACTCTTGCAACGCGATCGCCCGTTAACCATTCAAAAAAAGTAAGCAATATTTTTTGATTATGAATTTTTAATCTCATTTATTAATAAGCTCACCACTGCATTAATAATTTTCTGGAATTTTTCTTGTTTTAATTCGCCAACTTTAGATACGATTAGACTGCTGTTGGCTGTAAATAATTTACCTGGACGAGCATAGCTAACTAATTTTAAAGATCCATTAGCAAAATCATCATCGGTTAGTTTAATAGATTGTAAATCGGCGTAGGATTTGCTAGTTATTTGACAGAGTATCCAATCTTCTTTTCCTGAATTTGCTAATACAACGGCGGGGCGGAGTTTGGATTGTGAGAGGTCAGAAAAAGGAAACGGAATTAAAATTATTGAGCTAGTTGTAGGTGTGACCATGCCTCATCCTCTTCGGGTCTTAACCAATCTTCTGCTAAACTTGCTTGACTTAATAGGGCTGTTTCGGAGATAGAAATGATCGGATTTTCTTCAAGAATAGTGACGATCGCCTTTTTGGATGTGGAAAGTTTAACGGATTCGAGCAAATGTACGTTACCTTCTGGATCAATGATGACTTCAACGGATTGAATCATGGTTTATTTTTTACAGATGATTGTTATCTCACTATTTTACACGATGACTGAAAGCGATCGCCCTTTAAACTTCACAACCAGCGATCGCCTAATCGAAATAATTACTACTTGCCAAAGGATCGCCCTTTAAACTTCACAACCAGCGATCGCCTAATCGAAATAATTACTACTTGCCAAAGGATCGCCCTTTAACCTTTACAATCAGTGATCGCCCTATGATTTAGGTTTTATTTCAAACTCCAAGCGAGAACGATAAAAATGAACATCAAATTCCATAAAAAAGTTGATTTGTCCAAGAATTAGAGGGACATTCGGATTTTTTACCCAGGCAAAGACTAATTCGACTGGTGAATATTCTCCAACATGAGCGATCGCGGAGAAGGGCATTGCTGTTTGATTACCCAAATTACCAGCCAATTGAATAATTGCTTTGCGATCATCCCAAATACCGCCTAGTTGAAGTCCGAGTTGATAGGGAAGAACATTTACGGTAGCACCACTATCTACTAAACCAATGGACTCAATCTGTTGATTATCTCGTCTTAATTTTAGTGTAATTCTTGGTAGGCTATCAAATTCATTTTGAGTTGCACTTGTGGTTGAATATTTGAATAACATAGTTTAATCATTTTCTGTGTCTTGGTTAAGGGTTTGCATTAAAATAGCTCCAGCCCCAAAGCTATCATAGGGAGTCGGTAATTCATAGGTTTTGAATGGTTCTAAGGGGGCAATATTTTCGGCAGTATCTAAATCTTCGGCTAAGATACAAATCAGTTTAAGTTTTTCGATCGCTGACAGTTTACGAGCATTGGGAAGAACATCAGCTAAGGTCATCATTTACCTCTCAGTATATTGTGGATTTAATGTTTCTATTGTAGCTTTATTTAACTTTTATGATGATTGCCGTTCTCAAAACGATAAATTCTTACAACGCGATCGCTTTTTAAACTTTATAACCAGCGATCGCCATTCTTAAAAACAATCAACTTCTGAAACGCGATCGCCGTTCTCAAAACAATCAACCCTAATAACGCGATCGCCTATTGTCCGACAAAAAAATCGCTGTCTTATTCTTCTTTTTAAAAATGAGAGAGCGATTTGTGTTTTAATTTGACCGTTGCATCTACTAAATTGTAGGAAATTATCCAAGATTGATCAACATATTTAGACCTGTTGAGGATCGCTTTCTCCAATATGAACGTATGTTAATTGGACGTTAGCCTTAACACTGTTAAGATGTAAATCGTTCACATTTAATGCTTCTAAAAGATTATCTTTTAAGACAAACATTCTTCGCTTACGGGTCACGGTGCTATGGCTTCTTAGGAAATCCGCATCGGCAGTATCGGGCGGTAATGCAGTAAGTTGAGGTCTAATACTAAACCTTAAATCAATATCACTCCCTGGATCACTAGGATCAACACCGACAATCGTTACCTTTTCCAAGACGACCAAATCATTATTGGCTATAAAATCTATTTCCTCTATCGCACAAGAATAAGAGTAATTTACTTCAAGGAAGACAGCAATTCTCTTGTCCCCAGGCAAGGCATGAGGAACCTTGCCCTCATTTACAGTTAGTTTAGGAAGATTCGTTAGCTTCATTGGCGAACACCTCAGTACGTAATTACAAAAAATTGATTGACTTGTCTCTAAATCTTCCAAGAGAACAGAAGTGTTTCGCCATGCTGTTTTCCTAGTTTTACCGTGCTAGGCTTGGTTACTAATTGAAAAGGAGGATCACCCGTAATCGTTGCTGTTAAACTAGCATCGGAAATTTCAATGAATTGATCATTGAAAAAATCGTTTAGATTACCACTCTGAGGATTAAATTCAATCACTTGTTTTAAAGCAACACTACCCATCCTGAAAGTCCATTGATCCGAATTACTGGGATCTGAAAACAACATTTCCCTCGTAATTTCATCTACTCCACTTGAATCAAAAATATTGGTGTTCGTAAATGTGATTCGTTGCTTGGTTGCTGCAAAGTTAAATGTCCTGGTAGATTTTGGAGAAATATCTTGACCACCACCAGTCGTACTACCAGCAAATCTCAGAGGAAACTCCCGACTGCCTAAAAGCAAATTGAGACCAAAATAGAGTACGTCGCTTTGGACATATTTAATTGTGTAGTTAAAACTCAAATCAAAACTGGCTGCCATGATTTTACTCCTTTTAATTAATAAAGTATGTTTTTTACACGACTGGGAAATCTATCTTTAAAACCTTGCTCAATAAAGGTTCCAGAGGATAGATATTTTAGCTTTTTCAACGAAGATGCTGGATTTCAGACCTGTAATTGAGTGCTAAACTTTCTAAGTTGTGTTTTTATACAATACCACATTTAGCACATTTATTATCTGATGGTATCTCTATTAACCGACGAATGAATGACTCAAAGTGATCATCTTTACAAATTATTCCCAATAAAGGGAAGCCGCGATCGCTAGGAAAATGACTCAGACCGCCCTTACAATAGATGAGCAGTTTTAACCGCCTACGTCCGATCTGAATGCAACCTACCGATCCAAGCAAATTTACCGAACAAGCCTGGGACGCGATCGTCAAATCCCAGGAAGTCGCCCGTCGCTATAAAAATACCAATTTGGAAGTTGAACATATTATCTTGGCTTTACTGGAGCAGGATAAGGGCTTGGCGGCTCGCATTTTTCAACGGGCAACGGTTGACCTGGAAACCCTACAGCAACAGCTTGAGGTCTTCACCAATCGGCAGGCGAAACAGAGTTATGTGGAACAGCTTTACCTCGGTCGCAGTTTGGATGTGATGCTGGATAAGGCGGATGCGGCACGGGAAAGTTGGGGCGATAAGTTTATTTCCGTTGAACATTTGCTGGTCGGATTTGCCGAAGATGAACGGGTAGGACGCAAAACCTTGCGGGTGTTTAACCTGGATCCTCAAGATTTGGAGGTAGCGATTAAGAGTATTCGCGGTTCCCAAAAGGTGACGGAACCCAATCAGGAAGAAAAGTATGAGGCGTTGGAAAAGTATGGGCGTGATCTAACGGAACAGGCTCGACAGGGTAAGCTTGATCCTGTTATTGGTCGAGATGAGGAGATTCGGCGAGTAATACAGGTGTTGTCTCGTCGTTCTAAAAATAATCCTGTCTTGATTGGGGAACCTGGGGTCGGTAAAACCGCGATCGCCGAAGGATTAGCGCAACGAATTATCAATGGAGATGTGCCTGAATCCTTGAAAAATCGGCAGTTAATTTCCCTCGATATGGGCAGTTTAATTGCGGGGGCCAAATATCGCGGAGAATTTGAAGAAAGACTGCGATCGGTAATGAAAGAAGTCACCAATTCCGATGGACAAATTATTCTCTTTATTGATGAAGTACATACCGTTGTCGGGGCGGGCGGACGGGAAGGTTCGGGATCAATGGATGCGGGTAATTTATTGAAACCGATGTTAGCACGGGGGGAATTGCGTTGTATTGGCGCGACGACTTTAGATGAATATCGCAAAAATATTGAAAAAGACCCTGCTTTAGAACGCCGTTTTCAACAGGTTTATGTCAAACAACCGAGTGTGGAAGATACCATTTCTATTCTGCGCGGTTTAAAGGAAAAGTATGAAGTCCATCATGGCGTAAAAATCACCGATTCGGCTCTAGTCGCGGCGGCTATGCTTTCCCATCGTTATATTCAAGACCGTTTTCTGCCCGATAAAGCTATTGATTTAGTAGATGAAGCGGCGGCTCGTTTAAAGATGGAAATTACATCTAAACCCGTCGAATTAGAAGTGATTGATCGGCGATTAATGCAATTACAAATGGAAAAACTTTCCCTGGAAGGAGAGGAAAAACGCCCTGGTTTAGGAGCGGATAAATCTTCCAAGGAACGTCTCGAAAAAATTCAACAGGAAATCACTGAATTAGAAAGTCAGCAACAAGAATTATCGGGTCAATGGCTTTCCGAAAAGCAACTATTAGAGGAAATTAATAACCTCAAGGAAGAGGAAGAACAAGTGCGTCGGCAAGTGGAAAAAGCGGAACGGGATTACGATCTCAATAAAGCTGCTCAACTGAAATACGGCAAACTCGAAGTCCTACAAACGGCGATCGAAGAAAAGGAAAGCAAACTGTTAGAAATTCAAGGGTCTGGCAATACCCTCTTGCGAGAAGAAGTTACCGAAGCTGATATTGCTGAAATTGTTGCCAGTTCGACAGGGATTCCCCTGAATCGTCTCTTGGAAACGGAGCGTCAAAAACTGTTGCAATTAGAAGGTCATTTGCATCAACGGGTTATCGGTCAAGCGGAAGCGGTCGCTGCTGTTTCTGCGGCCATTCGTCGCGCCAGGGCAGGCATGAAAGACCCTAGCCGTCCCATTGGTTCATTTTTATTTATGGGGCCTACGGGAGTCGGTAAAACGGAACTAGCCCGTGCTTTGGCTGGCTTTCTCTTTGACAGTGAGGAGGCAATGGTACGGATTGATATGTCTGAATATATGGAGAAACACGCGGTCTCCCGTCTGATTGGTGCGCCTCCTGGTTATGTGGGCTATGAGGAAGGAGGACAATTATCAGAAGCGGTGCGTCGTCGTCCCTATTCGGTGGTGCTATTAGATGAGGTGGAAAAAGCCCATTTAGATGTGTTTAATATTCTTTTACAAGTGTTAGATGATGGTCGCATTACGGATTCCCAGGGGCGGGTCGTAGATTTTCGCAATACGATTATTGTGATGACCAGTAATATTGGTAGTGACCACATTTTAAGCCTTTCTGGGGATGATGCTGACTACGACAAAATGCAGAAACAAGTAATGCAATCTTTGCGAAGCCATTTCCGTCCAGAATTTTTAAATCGTATTGATGATCTAATTATTTTCCATACTTTAAAACGGGATGAATTGCGTCGGATTGTGGTTTTACAAATTAAACGTATTGAACAGCTTTTAGATGAGCAGAAGATTACTTTATCCTTATCAGAATCGGCGTTGGATCATATTGTCAGTGCGGGTTATGATCCTGTTTATGGAGCCAGACCGTTAAAGCGAGCTATTCAACGGGAATTAGAAAATCCCATTGCCACAAAAATTCTGGAAAATGCGTTTATGGCAGGGGATAAAATTCTAATTGATTGTGTGGATAATCAGTTGGTTTTTGGTAAGCAGGAAGAAGTTCAAGAGGAGGCGATCGCGCTTGAGGATGATGTGCCTTTAGTAGAAGTGGAGGTTGTTTCTTCTTAACTGATAGTGGTATTTGGACGAGTCAAATTCGGAAACACTTTTATACAGTAGCCACTCTAGTTTTTCTAAAATACATTACACGACTACACACAGCTTTATGAATTATTAAATTTAGCTTAAGCTAATAAAATAAACATAGAAGTTCGCTTAACGGACGCTTAAAAATTACTATTTTATTAAAAGGAGAGATTTGGCCATGTATGTAAAATACTTTATGTGGGAGTGGCAACACGTATTTCAAAATTCAGTTGAAACTCTTTTAGAGCAAGTCTTAAAGATTTTAGAAGTTCAAGCACAGATAAATACCTTTATTCTCGGAATTCCTGCTAGTAGTGAAGATAATAATTTAATTTATTTTCAGCCAGAATTTTGTGGATTTTCTTCAAATCAATTTTCAACAATTTTTTCTATCGCACGAGATATTTTTGAGAATGATCCTGAACAAAATATTTTTATGACAGCCTCTCACTTAAACCAGGCTCATAAAGATTCTCTCTATCCGAAAGCTTTGAAAGAAGCGGCTGAATTTATTTTAAATGAGGATAATGTATCACAAGAATTTATATCTTTTTGTAGTTTTCCAATAAAGATGAATAATCATTGGATTATAACTGTCATTCAAATTGACAAAAGCGATTTTTATAAACAATATCAATTAACACAAAAAATTTATGAGCTAAATGATTATCATAAATACAGAATTGCTCGATCCTTTTTTGAAGCTATTATATGGGTCATTCTATCAAAATCCGAACAAGAACTTCAGAAAAGCTCAAGGGGAGAAAATTATTTTTTATCTGATAATGAACGTGTTCTAGAAGATGCTGCATCCAATCTTCTTAAATCTATAAAAGTGCGGATTAATAACTTTGGAGGAGATTTGCTTGAGCTTGGAAACATTATTTCTTCTGAGCGTTATGAAGGTTTAGGAAGTAAAGGAAGGTTAGTAATTTGTAAAAAAGATAATCCGCATATTTTAGTTAAAGTCAATTTAAAAAAAGCAATTTCTATTAATAACTATCGTGGAATCAGAAAACTATTAGAAGTATCCAGCCCAACGATGGCTTTATTATGTGATAGTAAGAATGTCTGGGGTCTAGGATTACCCTTAGATAGCTACGAGCCTCATTGCGAAGACTTGTTTGAAATTAAATTTACAGAACATTATGCTTGGGAACTTGTTCATGCAGGAAATGTAATGCTCAGAGTTAAGTATAGACGACCACGTTTACCCAAAGAACGCTTTAATCAGGATCAGTTTTGCGATTATTTATATCTTCTTTTTGGAATTGATAAAAATCAAGAATCCTTGAATTTTCTAATTGAAGCAATTAGTGCAGCAGTTGACCAGTGTCACGGTACAATGATTGTTGTCACTCCTGAAGCAGAGAGCGAGACTGAGCGTTTAAGTTATCAAAGCACCTGTATTACACCAATCCTTGCTTCTAAAGAAATTATCTCTCATCTTTCTAGTGTTGATGGCGCAATTGTAATGTCACCCGATGGTTTCATACATTCATTTGGGGTCATTCTTGACGGGGTGGCAACACAAAATGGTAATCCAGCGAGAGGAGCCAGGTTTAATTCAGCTATCCGATATGTAGATGGTCAAAAAAATAACAATGTGAATTGTTTAGCCGTAATTGTTTCAGAAGATGGCTATGTGAATTTTTATCCTAGCTTAAGACCTCGTATTCAACGCTCCTACGTTGATCAGCTATTAAATGATCTTGACAAATATTCACGTTTTTCCCAAGATTTTGACGAAGATCAATCTATATCAACTCTTAGCAGATTAGAAAAACTGCGTTTTTATTTGCTGAAAAGTGATATTGAACGTGCGAACATAGCGAAGAATATTATAGTCAGTTTTATAAATGGTAAACGGTCAGAAGAAATGAGTAGAACTGGTTTAGGTTATATCATGTATGAAATTCAGGATTTTATTTTTGATCCAGCAATGACAGAGGCATACTACTTTTGATTATTCATATTCATACATTTACAATTTGGAAGAGGCGATCGCATTTTGTGAGGGGCTATCTTGAATTTACACACAGACGATAAAAACTCAGGCTATAATAAAAATAATTCTTTTCTAATTAAATTTAAATATCATTAACGTATGAATACCTTACTAACAGAAGCCTTTAATAAAGCTCAGAATTTACCTGATGACTTACAAAGCGAACTAGCAAAACAACTAATAGAAGATATTGAAAATGAACTAAAATGGCAGCAAATCCTATCTGAACTTCAGCATAGTAAATTAGAAGAATTGGCTGCAAAAGCACTGAGAGATTCTATCAATGGTAAGACCAAGAAAATGGGTTTTGATCAACTATAAAATCAGAATTAACCGATGAATTTATTCAATGTTTTTCTTCATTACCTGAAAGAGTAAAAGAAACCGCCTGAAAAAACTATAAACTCTGGAAACAAAATCCATTTCATCCCAGTTTAGAATTCAAAAAACTTAACACAAGACAACCCGCTTATTCTGTTAGAGCAGGTATTGGTTGGCGTGCTGTCGGTGTAATGAAAGACTCGGAAACGATTATTTGGTTTTGGATTGGTTCCCATAGCAATTACGACAAATTACTGAAACAACTATAAGTTTTCTTATGTGATCGCGTTTCGGAAGATGTTAAGTAGGCGATCGCGTTTTGTGGGGATGAGATTTGGAAGGGCGATCAGATTTCGTAGGGGATGAGGGGGCGATCTCGTTTTGTGTTGATAGGATTTGAGAAGGCGATCATTTGTTGGGGATCAAGAGGCAAAACTAATCAGAATAAATATCCCGACGATGATCAACTTGATGAATCGTGATAAAGTCATCATCAAAAGAATATATAACCCTGTAATCGCCAATTCTAAGTTTAAACAAACCACTTAAATTAGCACTTAATGCTTGATGTCTAATATCATCAAAATTTTCGCCCAGCCAATGAATTTTTTCTACCTGTAAATAATTCGTTGATAGATTATCCTGTGAAACGGTACGATAGGGCTTTCGAGCTCGCGTCAGATGTAATCAACGAAAATTTTACAGCAAGGAATTTTTTTGAATGTAAGGCTGTTGAAAGAGAAGTTAGCTGCTTTTCCCTTTCTGCTTTCTAGGATAACTGATTCCGTGAAGGCGATCGCCGATTTTGTAAATTAGCTTGACAACTGGTTACGTTCCTTAGAATTTTAATGGTTAACGGGTGATCGCTTTTTTCTTGATGTTTAGAGCGCGATCGCCGATGATTGATAGTTGTTGAGAAATAAATGAAGTCAATGATAACCCAAACTGATTATTCCAACTACAATATAATTTACCTAACCCCAAGCTATTCACTTCTACCCACTCTTTTATGTCCTTACCAAACCCTTCCGATTCCCTTAACTCGCCAGAAGATCGCGATCGCCAACTCCTATTGGACGCTTTGGCCGGCAGAGAATTCACCCTAGCAGACGTTATTGGCCAGGCAGGAGGAGACTTTTTAAAGGGAGAATCCCCCGTTCCCAAATTGGTGCAACTAAAAACAGAATTAAAACTGTTTACTCGTCAGCACTTACAAGATCCATCGGGAGCCTTGCAGGCCGTCTTACAAGTACGCATTGATGAAGGCGATCGCCTAATTAGCCAATATTTAGATACCCCTTTGATCGCTCTCCAAAAAATGGTTGAAAATTATCTTAATCCTAGTGAAATGCTCTACGAATTAGTGCGTCAAGTGGATTTTCGCTATGGTCAAATGTATGGCGAAAAACCCTATTTTCAAAGCCCTGGTAGCCCTGCCCATCCTGATGACGAATATACCCACGAATCCGTTAAGCAACAACTTAATCACTTTTTAACCTATCTTCAAAGTGTCATCAATGATGATCTCTAACAAAGACAAAAACTCCCCTCTTTGCCAAGGGAATTAGGGGAAATACTGTCATTGAAAAGGTGACTGCTATTTAGGAAAAAGACAATCAAGCCATTGCCTAGCCCATTCGCATAGTAGGTGATTGATTTGATCAGCGATCGCCTATGATGATAATTGTTGAGAAATAAATAAAGCCAATGATAACCCAAACTGATTATGCCCTTTGGCTGGACAACACGATTGGCCTATTACAACGGAAAAAATACGATAGCGTTGACTGGGAGAATTTAATTGAGGAGATTGAGCAATTGGGTAGAAGTCAAAGACGAGAACTACGCAATCGGTTAACTACCATGCTAGAACACTGTCTCAAACTTTATTATTCCAACTACAATCTTGACTATCGGGGATGGTCGGAAACTATTAAGCGTAGTCAGCGAGAACTCAAAGAATTATTAGAAGAATCTCCTAGTCTCAAACAATATTGGGATGAAATATTCTTAGATTGTTATTCCAAAGCTTTAGAAAGTCTTAGAGAAAACCGAGATTATCAATCCTTTCCTTTCCCTGACAATTGTCCCTTTTCCCAGGAAATTAGTCGAATTTTAACTCAATCTTTTTACAGGGAAAGTTAACTTAATTCAAACCAGTATGTACGGCAAAAATAGTAATCTTCTCAGCAACTTGACCTTCAGAAGTATTAAGTTGGGAATGGCGATCGCGTTTTCAATGGATAAATATCAATTAATCGGCGATCGCTCTTGGTTTATGAGCCGCTATATTGCTTAGAAGCTATACTGAAGGCGCACATTGCTGATAAAAATACCCGGATTACTACCAAAATTATTGGGACGACCAATAAACAAGAAATTGGGAACAATGGCAATATTATTGTTAATGGGATAAAAATAGGTTGCCTCAATTTCGTATTGAGTTGCCCCATCACCGCCATTAGAAACCAGATATTGCTGACCTGCCACCACATCAAAGGGCACAAGATAGGACAGCGTTCCTTGAGCACCTTCTTTGCCCAGGTCGGGGAAACCCAAGCCCACTTGGAAGCTATTGGCATTAACTGCTTGATTAATCGGTTTGAGAGTGGTATTGCCACGGGTATAACGCCCAAAAAGTCCCACACCAGGGGTAATTAGCCAATCAAAGTTAACGCTAAAGGTATTAGCGGGCGAGTTTTTCAGTCCACCATCGTTAGGATTAATATCTAGTCCTTGCCCTGGCCCCGCATCAGCAATACCATACAGAGGTTCTCCTGTTGTTCCACCAATGGTTCCGCCTAATGCTTGAATCATGCTGTAGTTGTACAACAGTCTGACATTAAAGTTATCGGTTGGCGCGTAGCTCAACTCCGCCGTTGTGGTATTAGTACCGCCAAATAAACCTTTTTGGGGATCACTCGCTGTATTGAAAGGCGGTCTGGGAAGAAATTCATCCGCTTCTCCTAAATAAGCAACATTGAGTTTTAACTCTGGAATAATCTTCCAGGAAACCACTGCCCCCGCACCGCGATCAATGGCATTCAGCAGACTACTACCACCCGAATTAAAACTGCCGGCTCCATTCAGGAAGAAAGTAAAACGGTTATTGTCAAAATAGCGATACCAATTGACCCTTGGCCCGACAACAATGTCGAGATTATCTGTCGCCGGGAACTGGTAAAACAATTCTCGGATGACCACTTCACTGCGATTATTGCCAACATTGGGCCCCGCCGTTTGATCGGTAAAGGGAACCCCGAAGGTGTTGTACATCCCTGCTGAAGCATAGACGTTAGCAGGGGAGTTACCATTTCCTGAGGCCAATTGGGTGACAAGACTATCTTTGCCAGTAAAGGAGGTGCTTAGGGTTAGCCAGGTCAGAAAACTCAAGGTTGTCTGGGCGTTGTTGGGTTGAGTTGATACGATGGGTTGACCCGTGGCAGGATCCCGACCAGGAGAACGAAACTCTAAGGGAACGTTTAAGTTGGTGGCATTGACCTTAATGTCCCCCCCAGCAGAGGCATTGGTCAAGTTCATAAAGACTAAACCCGACAGTTTAGTGGTGGTAGAAAATTGATGATCTTCAAGATAGGAAGTCCGTACTTCTAGGTTATCAATTCTGGCTCCTAAGGCGGCTAATTCCTGTTCAAATTGTTGAGCTAGGGCTTTAAGTTTATCAATATCTTCTCGAATCACGGCTACATTTTCTTGCAACAAACGTTCCATCACGTTCATACAGGCATTTAAACCTGCCGCAAATTCCCAACGAGACAGGGCGCGATCGCCGCGAAAAGTGCGATCAGGATAGCCGACAATACAACCGTAACGTTCCACCAGACTTTTTAAGGCTTCATAGGCCCAGGCGGTCGGTTCCACATCCCGTAGTTCGGAAACACTGGTTACTTGAGCCATGCTTGGCTCGCTTTTATTGACAGCATTAAAGGTCTTAAGTTGCTGACGACGACGCATTAAATCCAAGGCATCCGCTTGAGTGGCGATCGCCGGCATAGCTACGGGAGAAACGCTCTGAACGGTAGCCGTTTCTGGGGTCGGAGTCGCAATATTTTGGGTTTGAGATAAATTTACAGCATCTTCAGCAGCAGCCATTTCAGCTTTGGCTTGCCCGACAATACTTAAGTTGCAGAGAATAAACGAGGTATAAAAAACCGATGTCAAGCAATTTTTCATTAACAGCAAAAAATTTTTCTTACTCATGACGACTCACACCACTTTTCAATATTTAAACCCACAAATCCTAACAAGCTTACCCTCACCTCAATGTATCCTTGTATACAGTGGACAGTAGGCGATATGCTTTATTTTTTGGGTCAAGCTTTATTTTCAGTCAAGACAAGATAATTCAACTATTTTCAGCAATTTTAGGAATAACTAAAACTTATGACATCGAGACATTTTCATCTTTCTCGCCGTCAAATCATTCGGGGAATCTTAGCGACAACGGCTTTTGGTGTAACAGCGAAATTGGGGACGGGCTGTAGTCCTGTGGCTAACGAGAATCCCAACACGACCACCTCCCCCAGTGCGGCTGAAAGTTCAGCAAAAGATTTAATTATTGGCTTTATCTATGTTGGGCCAAAAGATGACTTTGGTTACAGTCAGGCCCATGCAGAAGGGGCGGCGGGCATTGCCAAACTACCCGGTGTAAAAATTGTGGAACAGGCCAGTGTGCCAGAAACCACAGAAGTTCAAGAAGCTATGCGTAGCATGATCGAACAAGATGGCGTCCAGGTGATCTTTCCCACTTCCTTTGGCTATTTCGATCCCCATGTTCTCAAAATGGCGAAGGAATTTCCCGATGTCCAATTTCTGCACGCAGGAGGACTTTATAAACCAGACGTTCACCCCAAAAATGTCGGGACTTATTTTAGTTATATTGATGAGGCCCAATACATTGCCGGAATTGTAGCGGCTCGTACCTCTAAAACCGGAAAACTGGGCTTTATTGCTGCCAAACCGATCCCTCAAGTTCTACGCAATATTAATAGTTTTACCCTGGGAGCAAGAAGTGTGAATCCGAAGGCAACAACCCAGGTAGTCTTTACGGGGGATTGGTCTGAACCAGTCAAAGAGGCTGAATCCGCTAATAGTATGGCTGACCAGGGCATTGATGTGATTACCTGCCATGTGGATAGTCCCAAAGTTATTGTGGAAACCGCTCAAAAACGCGGTATTTTCTCTTCGGGCTATCATGCCAGTCAAGCAAAACTCGACCCTAAAGGCTATTTAACAGGGGCTGAATGGGATTGGACAAGTATTTACACTGACTATGTAGATATGATTAAAGCGGGAAAAACCCTGATGAATGGTGGCATTCCCCATTTAGTTCGAGGTGGCTTTAAAGAGCATTTCATCAAGTTATCTCCCTATGGCCCTGCAGTTAGTGAAGCGACGAGAAAAGAGGCGGATGCGGTCAAAGCGAAGTTTATGGCCGGCACCATGGTGATTTATAAAGGAGAGATTAAAGATAATAAGGGCAAAGTTGTCGTCCCTGCTGGAAAAGAGTACAAGCAGCAGGATATTGAGCTAGAAAAAATGAATTGGCTTGTGGAAGGTGTGATTGGTACGACTAGTTAATTTCTGGGGAAAATTCCATGATGAAGGGCAAAAGTTGGCAAACTATGGCAGAGGCAATCTGTATTCCTCTGGGAGCGATCCTGATTTCTTTAATCATCTTTGGCATTTTTTGTGCCTTTGCGGGGGCCGATTCTTTGGCTGTTTATGGCTCAATTTACAAGGCCGCTTTTGGTAAATGGACTTCCTGGCAAAACACTTTAATTCGTGCCTCGCCTCTGATGTTAAGTGCCTTATGTACTGCTCTGCCTGCCCGTCTGGGTTTAATCATTATTGGTAATGAGGGGGCCTTAGTGATGGGGGGTTTGGGGGCGGCTTCTGTCGGTTTGGCGATCGCCTCTGCACCACCAACGATTGTTCAGATTGGCATGGCCCTAGGAGGAATGATTGCAGGTGGTCTTTGGATTGCCGCCGTAGGAGCTTTGCGCCATTATCGCGGGGTCAATGAAACCATTAGCAGTTTATTAATGAATTACATTGCGATCGCCATTCTCAACCATCTCGTCAATGGCCCCATGCGCGATCCCAGTTCCCTCAATAAACCCTCAACCTATCCCATTCTTGACATCAATATGTTAGGGACAATTCCAGGCACTAGGATACATTACGGTCTGATTTATGGCCTAGTCGCCTGTGCTGTGGCCTACTTTCTCATTCAACGAACCACCTTTGGTTTTGCAGCTCGGACGGCGGGAGGTAATATTCGTGCGGCGCGTCTAGCGGGTTTGCCCGTGGGTAAATTAACCCTGGCGATCTGTTTTCTGGCGGGTTCCTGTGCAGGCTTGGCGGGCATGGTAGAGGTGGCCGCAGTTCATGGTAAAGCTAATGAATCCCTCAATGCCAATTACGGTTATGGGGGAATTTTAGTGGCCTTTATTGCTCGTCATAATCCCTTAGCGGCAGCCCTAGTCTCGATTTTGTTGGGCGGTATTTTAGCTAGTGGAGGCATTCTACAACGAGAGCATAATTTGCCCGATGCAACGGTTTTAGTCTTTCAAGGTATCGTCTTTTTGATCATTCTCTATAGCGAGTCCCTCTATGGCAAGTTAGGAATTTTTAAAGAGCAAGAAACCAGCAAAACCCTAAATCAACCAGCAGTTAGCATTTAGTCTTATTGAGGAAATTAATCATTATGGCGGCAGAAATTCTGGGATGGTGGGGTGTTCCTTTGGGCATTATCGGTGGAGCGATTAGGGGTAGTGCGCCTTTTCTCTTTGTCAGTTTGGGAGAATGTCTGACCGAAAAAAGTGGCAAAATTAATCTTGGATTAGAAGGAACCATGCTCATCGGTGCGATGAGTGCCTACGCAACTTCCTATCTGACGGGTTCACCTTGGTTTGGCGTTTTAATTGCGGGTATAGCGGGAATGTTTTTGGGCTTGATTCACGGTTGGCTTTGTCAACAGCCCAGGGTGAGTGATGTGGCAGTAGGAATTGCCATGATTATTTTTGGCAGTGGGGTTGCCTTTTTCTTTGGTAAACCCTTTATTAAACCCGCCGCTCCCCAACTACCCGCATTTTCCCTAGCCGATTGGACTAATATTCCAGCCGTTCAATCCGCGTTTAAAATCTGTCCTCTCTTTCTCATCGGTATTGCGATCGCGCCCTTAATGTACTTCTTTTTCCGCTCTACCCGTTGGGGTTTGTATATTCGGGCCGTGGGAGACAGTCCTGATGCCGCCAGAGCTATGGGCATTTCAATTTTTCAAGTACGTTTAATTAGCATTGTTGCGGGCAGTTTTTTAGCAGGCATTGGTGGAGCCTATTTATCGCTTTACTATCCTGGTAGTTGGAACGAAGGTATTTCCAGTGGTCAAGGATTAATGGCCGTTGCTTTAGTCATTTTTGCCCGTTGGAACCCCATTCAATGTCTTTATGCTTCTTTGCTTTTTGGAGGTGCTCAAGCGATTGGCCCCGCCTTACAAGCTGTTGGCGTTGATTCTTACTATTATCTTTTTAATGCCTCACCTTACATTTTGACCTTACTAATTATGATTATTACCTGTTCTCCTAAACGCACTTTATCGGGTGTGCCTGGAGCTTTGGGAAGCAATAGTTAAGCTGTAAACTGCGTACAGGCAAGGGGCTTAAGCCCCTTGTTATAGAACTTTCAAAAAAATCACTATGTAATTTGAATACGCGACAGCTTAATTGAAACTTTTAAACGCTAATTAAACAAGGAGATAAATTTTATGAGTGACACTTTAAAATTAGCCGTTAATGGTGGTTTAATGCGCGGTTTTCCCGACAATCAAAATCTGCTCGCCGTCAATGCCGTTTTTGTTCAAGAAGCCCAAACCAAAGCCATTTATCGCTTATTTTCTATCGGCGATCGCCATCCCGCCATGATGCGAGTCGTAGAAGGCGGAACCTCCGTCGCTGTTGAAATTTGGGCTGTTCCCCTAGCAGGTTTGGGAATTGTTTTACAACAGGAACCCCCAGGGCTATGTATTGGCAAAGTCCTTCTAGAAAATGGAGAAGAGGTTTTAGGCGTTTTAGGAGAAAAAATTTGTTGTGATCAAGGTCAAGAAATCACAGAATATGGCGGTTGGCGTAATTACCTTAAAACTCTAACTCCAAGTTAAGTAGCTAGGGCGTGTCATCAATTACAGCAATTCCAAATTCAAACAGTAGCGTAAGATACAGAAGTGATTTTGCTTCTGTCTTTCACAATAGAGTGAACGAGTTGACCGTTGGGTTTTGCAGGAATGGAAGTCAAAGAACTGAGTTTTCTGGGGATGCTGAGCTACTTCAACATGGTTATCGCTGGCCTAGTTGACCCTCGAAGTGCTAGTAATGCGACTCGCTACAGTCTCAAAGACGCAGTCTTGGGGGCTTTTGTCGGCTTTTTTATGCAAAATGAATCCTTTCTGGAATATCAGCGTCAACTGAATAGTCTTTGTGGACGAGATAATGCTCAAAGTCTGTTTGGTCTGGTAAAAATTCCCACAGTAGAACAGATGCGGAACATCCTAGAGGGGATAGCAGGGAAGTATCTTTTCCCCTTGTTCAAATGGATTTATCAAGGTCTTAGAGACCAAGGCTACTTGAGGGGGTTTGCAGCCTTGGATGGCAACTTACTCGTCACCCTAGTGGTCTGTCAATTTTCTATTTGTGGATAAAGACGCTTGAGACGGATACGAGCCTCAGCCGTCGTGAATTGCCAATCTACCGACTTTTGGGAATGATTGCGCTGAGTGTACCAAGCCGTTGTTTCTTGCTCTAACCCATATTCCGTACCAATTAGAAGAAAATAAATAATTTAAAATTTACACGCTATATGTAGGCATCATTAGCCATCATAACACTAGATATAGACAGAGAAGGAAAGACTATAGTAGTGCGTTTATCAGTGCTTTTGTGCTGCATAAAGAGGCGTACTTTTGTTGATCAGCAGATTGTGATTCCTGAAACCTTTGTGGGGAAGCACTTCTGCTAATCTAGACTTGTTCGTATTAATCAAAATTCTTGTTGCCAAGTACGGAATGTGGGCTCTAAAGTTTCCCGATCTGGAATTCGACGAGCTAGGCATTGCCGAGTCATTGCGGACAGCTCGTTTTCAGCAATATTAAGCCAACTGCCATGTTTTGGGGTATGGTGAATTTCCAACCGTTCGACTAGACGACGAGCCGTGGAAGGCTCAAATGCTTCATATAGTGAGGCAAGTTTGTGAGTATTTAGGGCTTGCTGAAAAAGTCAAAAAACGAAAGAAATGTGGGTTAGGGAAGTATGGACTGAAAAAGCATAGATAACTTATCCTTATGGAAACAAATCAAAATACAGATTTTGTTTAATCTATTGTTCCTTTCTGTCTAAAAAGGTCAACACAAATCACTCCTCACAAAAGAGAGGAAAATTAACACCATTTTTCACAAGAAAAACGACTCTACAACTTTTTACTTTTTGTCTTCTGAAGTAGAGTAGAAAGATTCATTACCAAAAAGTTCATCGCAATTACCGTTTCCGAGGTCTCAGGTAGTTTGGCCATCACTCGACCAAGACTAAATTTCCTCTTTCCCTGTCCGAATTTACCCTCAATGGCATTACGCACTCTTTCATCTGAGCGTGCCTCTTTCTTTTTTTCTTTGCTCACCTCTTTCGGCGGTCTTCCCAATCGGGGACCACTCATTCTTATATCCCTTTCTTTACAATAAGCTCGATTCGCTTTTGTTCGATAGATTTTATCCACATGAACCGATTCCGGATAACATCCTGTTTCCCTTTTATATTCTTCTATTCGCGCTTGTAAATCTCCCGATTCGTTGTAATTATCCCAACTTAATTTGTCTAAGAAGACAAAGCCATTCACATTACTTGCCGATATTTTAGCTCCAAACTCTACTGCTTTTCCCGCTTTTCCACGCACTATTGGACGCACGTGAGGTGGGAGCATCTCACCTTTGCAATAAGTAGAAATACTTAACGAGGTAAATGAAAGAGTCAAAAAAGGTAATCATTTAAATAGGAACAGCGATGACGAAGGACTTGTGGTACATTGTCAGAATTCCAACTCGCACCAGTAATTTTAAGACGATGACCAATTTGTTTAACTTGAGATTCGACAGAGCCAGAGCCAATAGAAATGACCTCTGCCTGCAAATAACCATAATTGACAATCCGATGTTTATGCTTGTTTAAATAAATGATAAAATTCTCAGCTTGAGGCTCTGACCATCCCTCAAAACAGGAGATATACTTCAAACGTTCATAATCTGAGATTTATCAAAGCGTTGAAATCGTAAGGTGAGCAGAGAATCAAGCTCCTCCTTATATTTTACGTTAGCATCCTCAAGACATCCTGAAATTGCTGCAGAAAACTGCGTAAAATCTTCATAATATTTTGCGTATAAACACTTCTTCTTCACAAACTTCCACAGTCTTTCAATTAAATTCAAGTTAGGAGAATAAGGAGGTAAGTACAGTAACTCTATTCCTAATGATTCTGCCAACTCCTGCACAATTCGGCATTTTTGATAACGAGCATTGTCTAATACCAACGTAATCGGTATTAATAGTCCTAATTCTGCTATCTTTTCTAGGAGTTCACAAACCTGAGTTCCCGTAATATAAGAACTGTTCGTTACCATAATTACTTCATGGGTAATTGCATTTAATGCTCCTAACACATTAAAACGTTTTCTCCCTGATGGTGACTTAATAAAAATCCTCTTGAAGCACCATATAAAATTTACAAATGCTCCCATTACAAAATGAGAGGCATCTACAAAGAAAACTGCCCTTTTTCCTGCTTTTGCCTCTTCTAGCCTTGGTTCTAGCTCTTTTTCTCTATAGCTATCCTGAGCTTCTACATCTGCTTTTGATGGAATTGTTCCCACCTTTAGACACCTCATTCCTATTGACTTTAAAAATTTTCTGACTTGCGTCGGACTTCTTTTTATTCCTGTTAATTCTTCTATTCTTTTTACTGCTTCATTTATTGTTGCTGGTGGATTTGACTCAAAATATGCCTCAATTGTCCCTTGATGCTCTGTTAACTCGCTTTTCGGGCGATTAAATTTTATTTCTTTTAGTTTTTCTATCCCGCCCTCTTGATAATCACGGATATAGCTTGTCACCGTATTTACTGAAACTCCTGCGAATTGAGCAATTTTTTGATGAGACAATCCCTGACTTTTTAGCCATAAAACTTCCATCTTTAGCTGCACTCTAGGATGCGGGTGATTAAACCGACCGTAAGACAACAGTCTTTTGTCTTCTTCTGTAAATTCTAACTTAATCATTTCTCAGCCTCTTGACTAATTTTTCTATTTTTATTATATTATCTCTTATTTTTAGAATTCGCAACCTGTGACCGTGTTTAGTATAGCGGCATCCACTTCACCCGTCCAAAGAAAAGACTTGACCTCCTCAATTCGCTGGAATGACCCCCCAACTTTATAGAGGTTTTCAATTAAGTGATACCAGTCCAAAATTTCAATTCGCTCATGTTTCTGTCCTATCTCACGAAATAAGTTCCAGATACCATCATGTCCATCTCCCAAACAAATTAAAGGCTTAGCCAAAATTTGAGAATTAACCAAATCTAATAAAGCCGAGTTATCTTGAAAAAAGGCAGCTACCCCCAATTGATGAAAACTGACTCCTTTATAATCACGCCAAATTAAGGGTTCTCCCTTGGGAGTTCTGAGTCGTACCTTCCCACCATCTATGCTAATTTCTTCGACTTCTGTGTTAGAGGGTAATTCTTCAAAATGATAGCGATGTACAAGGCGTTGTTGCGTACTGTGAGAAACAGCAATTCCCGTCAATGATTGGATTTTCTTAGCTGCTTTTTCATAAGACTCATCGCCACTCAGTAGCAAACAGTTCTTCTCTAACATTGGACTCATCTGAGTTCGAGGCTTTAGTTCTAATTTCTTCGCTTGTTTTTCTGTAATGGGCAATTCCCCCAAAATACTTTTTACTGTTCGTATCCGACCTGTGGTTTCCTCGGTACTTGTTTTGACAAAAAAATACCTATTTCTGGGTTGACATACTGAATCATTAAGTCTCTGACAGTCTCCTCTATTTCGCCCAAATTATTAAATGTTTTAACTTGAGATTGTTGATAGAGACATTCTCCCAACTCTTGACATAACTCTTGAATCCTTTTTTCATTTTCTGATAACACTGATAACATGAGATTGTTCCTCAATTGGGATAGATTTTGGAAAGTGGGTCTCGACTATTATACTCTCATTTCTTTTTTTGATAAAGTTCGATAAAGTTCAAAGTCTTATTTTTCTGCCCCATAAGTATTAATACTTATTGCATAAGTGAGATGCTCCCGTTTGGCCATCACTCGACCAAGACTAAATTTCCTCTTTCCCTGTCCGAATTTACCCTCAATGGCATTACGCACTCTTTCATCTGAGCGTGCCTCTTTCTTTTTTTCTTTGCTCACCTCTTTCGGCGGTCTTCCCAATCGGGGACCACTCATTCTTATATCCCTTTCTTTACAATAAGCTCGATTCGCTTTTGTTCGATAGATTTTATCCACATGAACCGATTCCGGATAACATCCTGTTTCCCTTTTATATTCTTCTATTCGCGCTTGTAAATCTCCCGATTCGTTGTAATTATCCCAACTTAATTTGTCTAAGAAGACAAAGCCATTCACATTACTTGCCGATATTTTAGCTCCAAACTCTACTGCTTTTCCCGCTTTTCCACGCACTATTGGACGCACGTGAGGTTGGCTTACACTCACAATTCTGTTTTCTACTTTATTTGTCTTTTTTTCATACATTTCTAACTGTTGCTCATACACTTTTCCTATCGTTACAAGCTCTTCTTGCTCTTTTTTCGTTAGTTTTTCTAACTTTGCTCCCTCTTCTATCATTTTTTCTATATCAGACAAGTTTCTTTTTATATATCCTAGTTGTTTTTTTGTTCCTTTTCTTCTTTCTTTTTTTGACACACGACGTTTTTTTGCTATGGCTAAGTACTCTTTTCTTGCCACTTCCCTATAAGTCCTCGGCTTTTCTTTCCTTTTCTCTTTTATTTCTTCATACAGCTTATCTATTATTTTTTCTGTTTTTTCTCTGGCATCATTCAATATTCCTATATCCGTTGGATATTTTATATCTGCTGGTGTACAAGTCGCATCTAACAATAACTTTCCTTCATTTTCTTTTTTTTCTGACGCTACACCCGTCGCTTTTTTTTCTATTTCTTTATTAATTTTATTTATTAATTCCATTCCTATTTTTTTACGAAAATGAACCATCATTGACGCATTAAATGCTTCTTTGCTACTATAGCTTTCCATTCCTATAAAGTACTGTAAATAAGGGTTCTCTTTTATTTGTTCTACTGTTTCTCTGTCACTTTTTCCTGAAATTTCTTTGATAATTAATGCTCCTAATGCCATTCTAAATGATTTGGCTGGGGCTCCTTTTTTTTCTGTGAAGTTTTTTGCATATTCTTCCTCATATTCTTCCCAAAGAATCATTTTTGACATTTCTATCCAACGATTTTCTTCGTCTAACTGCCCGCCGAACAGATTTTTCAAGTTTTCTGGTGTTTCAATTGAGTACTGTTGCTTTCGGTACATCTGCTTTCTCTCTTCTTAATGCAATGGTTTTGAGGCATTCTACCCTATTTTCGTGCATTCTAGCGGTTCTTAATTCGCCTACTATTTTTCTCCGTAAAGGTTTCAGCTTTTTTCAGCAAGCCCTAAATAGAGCATTACGCTGATTCCACATATTGAAACAAAACCCCTTGACCGTAAGCACTTCAAGACTTTTGTATCTTGGACTACATTCTGAATTTGGAATTGCTGATTGATGACACGCCCTAAGTTGCTTTTCTAGGCTCTGTTTCATCCTGGGGACTGGGGACTCCCTGTTAACGCCAGTGCCATCTGCAATTGATGTCTGATTGCGTCCTGCTCCCAGCTTCACTCTCACAAATTCCGAGTTGTGTCAGTGTGGGCAGATAGGTCGTTACCTTCGAGTTTAAGGAGAGGGGCTTTCACCCTCATCAAGGGGATAGTTAAGCTAGTCTTGGGAGACTTGGCAAAGAGCGGTTATTTACGGACTTTCACCGTGATTCACACTAAACGAATCGCACATTGATCAAGTTTGTTTGCAGGTTACTGACTCTCTAAGAGACCGAGATTCGAGGAGGGAATGCAAAAAAACTCAGAGATTAGGTTAATATCTCTTAATATCCATACGCCTGATGTGAGTTGGAGCATGGAATGGCGTAAACTCGTTTAATTGATGCTTTCTCTAATTAAGGGGGGGCTAAAACCCTTGCTGACTACTAGGTTATTTTAACTCACATCAGACGTATCCATAAAAACAAGATCGTGTCTGTATCCTATGTTACCGTTTGATTTTGGAATTGCTGGAGATAGGAGTTACGCATTGACAAAGAAAGTAGAATATGTTAAAAGAGGGAATACCCCTCTATTAATTAATGTCAAATGGCAAGACAACTATCTAAACCATCGACAGCAAAGTGTGACTGTGATTTGTCTGATTGACTGACAAAAGTTTGCCTTGATGCCACTCAAAGCCCCTTCTAGCAAGGGTTTTAGGTGATCAAGATCGTTTTATGGCTTTGTCTCGCCTGTAATCCTTGTCAGCTAAGGGTTTCAGGGGTTAGTGATCCATGTTTTGTCAGTCAACCAGGTGATTTGTACACGTTGTTTTTAATGGCAGAACCGAAGTATGTAAGTTGTACCCGTCTTGGGGAGGTGATGGGAAACCAAAGCCACGATAGTATCAATCGCTTTTTGTTGCGAGAAAAGTATAGTCCTAAAGACCTATTTGATGAAAATAGAGACAAACTGGTCTTAGAAGGAGGAAGCTTGAGCGTGGATGATAGCGTGATAGATAAACCTTACCGAGACCCAGCTAAGACGGAGTTGGTCAGCTATTTTTGGTCTGGTAAACACAAAAAGACGGTAAAAGGAATCAATCTAATTAGTCTGTATTACACAGACATTGTAGGTAATTCTTACCCCGTCAACTTTCGGATTTATGACAAGAGCGAGGGCAAAACGAAAAATGATTATTTTCTAGAAATGTTAGAGGAAGTAAAAAGCTGGGGTCTGAAACCGGCATGGATGACAGGCGATAGCTGGTACAAAGCGTAACAATAACCTCAAGTACCTGAAAAACAATGGACTGAGTTTTCTGTTTGGGATAGCCAATAATCGTTTAGTTTCCTTAGAAGAAGGAAAAAAAGTACAAGTCCAGACCTTAGAAATGACCGAGGGTGGTCTAGTGGTTTATCTCAAAGAGTTTGGTTGGGTCAAGGTGTTTTGTCAGGACTTCAAAAACGAAGCTCGATACTATGTCTGCTATCAACCCGATTTAGAGGCACTTAAGCAACTGAGCCGCTCTGAGTTTAAACGATTGCATGACCAACATTGGCAAATTGAGATGTTTCACCGAGTTATAAAACAGGTTTGTAATATTGAGCGATTTTATGTCAGAGATAAGCAAGCTATTCAGAACCATTTCTTTTGCGCTCTGAGGGCTTTTGCCAAGTTGCAGACTCTGCGAATCAATGACTTAATCGATAACCTTTACCAAATTTCACGCCAGTTATTTGTTCCTGTTATTCGCCAGTTTATTCTTGAGCATCATGACAATATGCCTTTCTCTTCGCCGTCTAGCACATTTCTTCTTTTTTGACAATGCGTAACTCCTAGAGAAAAAAATATGGTCATTGCCACCGCTAAAAAGATGACATTTGCAGAATTTCTCGCCTATGACGACGGGACAGATAATTTATATGAATTAGAAAATGGAGAGTTAATTCAATTGCCCTATGAAAGCGAACTCAATCGGCGTATTGCCATGTTTTTATTGGCTTACTTTCTCCAGCAAAGGATTCCCTTTTATCGGTTGAGCATGAAAACAGAAATTGCCGTTTATAGCCGACAGGTAGGGGTGCGATCGCCTGATTTGATTGTGTTTTCCGAAGAATTGGCAACCATTATGGAAGGGGCAACGCGATCGCTGATTTTAATGGATATGCCTCCGCCCTTGTTGGTCGTTGAAGTCGTCAGTCCCAATCAGGAAAATCGAGATTATCGTTATAAACGCTCAGAATATGCGGCGCGGGGAATTGCAGAATATTGGATTGTTGATCCCATTACCCAAAAAGTAACGATTTTAGAATGGGTTGAGGGTTTTTATGATGAATGGGTTTATGAAGGAGAAACAGTAATTATCTCTTCAATTTTTGCGGATTTACAATTAACTGCTGCTCAAATTTTACATTGCTCTTAAAATTAAGAATAATCACCTGTTTTTGAAAAAGTTCTATTAACAATCCAACGTATTTTCTTTCTCCCAAGCCGTAATGTGATCGCAGAAATTGTGCCATTCCTGATGTTTGAGTTTGAGATAGGAAGCAACAAATTATTCACCTAAAGCATTGGCAATAATCGTATTTGCTTCCAAACAACGTAACGCATCTAGTAAATTACCGGGTAATTTTTTGGCAGTCCCTTCGGGCAGAGGATCCGTATAGTTATTGTTATCGCAACGCTGACCATTAGTGTCAACTTAAACCCACATTCCGCAGGTATTTTGATGATTTAAATATTTTTTGAAAGCCTTGTCCAGTAAGGCTTTTAGAAATCCACAATCTATTTAGTATTTTTGGCTTTAAGTATATAAAATAGTTGAATTTAACTTATTTTTAATTCCAATTCGTGAAAAATAACAAAATACTTCGAGCATTTGTTCTGCATCCTTCAAGTTCCTGCGGCTCATTACATAACTTGATTTTCTGGGAAAAAGGGGTAGCAGCGTAAAATGGGACACCTTGCTCTGGGTCTTGCCTAGTGGAAATAGCTGTAAGGCTTACTCTATAAGACGAAAGCTAAAACCCTTTCAGGATAAGCTGTCTCGCCTTAAGTTGATACCCGGAAAAGGGACTAAACTCCCTATCTGGCAGGAGTTAGATCCCAGATTCAGCCAATAAAATCATAAAAATGTTATTTTAAGCTAAAGGCAATTAAGGTAGGTAAAATGAAACCAGAAATACAAATAGATGTTCAAGATATAGACCACTTGGGAATAATAGCTACCTGTAAATAATTCGTTGATAGATTATCCTGTGAAACGGTACGATAGGGCTTTCGAGCTCGCGTCAGATATAATCAACGAAAATTTTACAGCAAGACATAATCTGGAGCGACTCTGATGGCAATATCTATTTTGACACCATAGCCAAAGAAAACTTTACTAAGTAATGAGACGAAATTATTTACACATGACTTTGATGTTATACAAGCTTTTCAGTCTGATTTTTGTGTAATTAATTTTGTACAACTACTTGCCACAGCCCAATTGGATACTATCAATGCTCGTGGCGGCGATGACACAGTTACTAGCACCTTTGCCAAACTTCAACAAGACGATTTTATTAAGGGCGGTACGGGAACAGATACTTTAATCATTACGGAGGGAACCAGTACCGATACCGTTATTATTGATGCCAATGATGCCAATAATCAAGTTTTGAGTATTTCAGAAGCAACAATTAACGGATTCAACCGCTTTGAGCTCAGTGACTTTTTAGGAATACTTACATCTTGCAGTAGAACAAAAGAACGACTGGCGGAAAGGGTCAAGAAAGTGGAAAAAGGAGTAGAAGTGAAAAAACAGCAAAACAATGGAAACCATTCTTATACAAGCCCAGACCCTAGTTTATACATTGCTAGGTTTGATGCCGACTCCTATCTCCTATCGGGTGCGACCTTTAGTTGATAAAAGCTGTTGTAATCAGGGTTCTACAGGGAACCCATATTGATCAAGTTTTGCCCAAAATTGACTCCATCGTTCCTTGGTCAATACCAAAGCTCGTAGGCTCAAAATAATTCCTGCTCCTTTTTCCTTCCATCGCATCCCTGAACAACATAATCGTTGTTTGACCAACGTCTTACAAGCTGCTTCCGTAACACCTGAACCAATCGGATACTTTTTCTCTATGTATTCAGCATAATCCATTTGATGCTGATGATTCTCGTAATAAGTAATCGCTGCTTGTAGTTTCTCGGTAAGATTCTTAGAATGACTTTTTTCTTCTTTGACTTCTTTCATCAGATTTAGCAGTTCTCCTGCTTTTCCTTTTTCATGCTTGAGTTCTCGACAATTTTCAGTCAACCATTCTTTTTGTTTTGACACGGTATTCGGATGCAACGCTTCTGCCAAGGCACCTAAGTAACCAGAGGCATGATAGAAATCTAATATCTGTTCTTCCGTTTGCTTTTCTAAAAACTTCCAATTTGATTCTGCCCCGTCTGCTATCCCGACCAATGTTGCCTCTGGATAACGGTTTTTCGCTCGCTCAATTTCTCTTTCTAATCTTTCTAGAAAACTCTTTTTTCCATACTCTGGTGCCGCACCTAGATAGATTGTAGGTTGACGTTCGCCTTCACTATCGTATAGGGAAACGGTTCCCACCATTGCTTCACGGTAGCCATCCTCACACATCAGCATAGGGTGCGACTTTTAGTTGATGAAGGAAAAGAAAAGTGTTAACATGAGATGAAAAGTGACAAAGAGGAAACAATGATGACAGCAAAACTAATTAATGTAGAGGGTTCAAAGATAAAAATAGAACTAACATTAGAACTCAGTCGTTCAATGTTGGATACAGAAATAAATATTCAAAAAGGCTTAAACGAAGTAGGTTGCATCGCCAGCAAAGAAGCCTTGAAATATTTAGATACAGATGGTTCACCCTTAAAAATCGGTGAAGAAATCTGGAAGAGTAAGGGAGAGCAACCGAAAGAATATCAAACACCTTATGGTGAGGTTATAGTGAATCGTCATGTATATCAGCGTTCAGTAGGAGGAAAAACGTATTGCCCCTTAGAAAGAGAAGCAAGGATAATCATAACATCAACGCCATTATTGGCAAAACAGGTATCCTCAAAAATGTCAGGGATGGCAGGCAAAGAGGTGAAAAATGATTTATTAGAAAATCATGGTAGAAAAGTAGCGCTATCCTATATCCAAAGATTGAGTGAAGCAGTAGGAAGTGTGGTACAGGCAAAAGAAGAAGCGTGGAGTTATGCCCCGCCCAAGGAGGATAGCCAAATTGCAACAGTGGGAATAGGATTAGATGGAACCTGTATGCTGATGTGTGAGGATGGCTACCGTGAAGCAATGGTGGGAACCGTTTCCCTATACGATAGTGAGGGAGAACGTCAACATACAATCTATCTAGGTGCGGCACCAGAGTATGGAAAAAAGAGTTTTCTAGAAAGATTAGAAAGAGAAATTGAGCGAGCGAAAAAACGTTATCCAGAGGCAACATTGGTCGGGATAGCAGACGGGGCAGAATCAAATTGGAAGTTTTTAGAAAAGCAAACGGAAGAACAGATATTAGATTTCTATCATGCCTCTGGTTACTTAGGTGCCTTGGCAGAAGCGTTGCATCCGAATACAGTGTCAAAACAAAAAGAATGGTTGACTGAAAATTGTCGAGAACTCAAGCATGAAAAAGGAAAAGCAGGAGAACTGCTAAATCTGATGAAAGAAGTCAAAGAAGAAAAAAGTCATTCTAAGAATCTTACCGAGAAACTACAAGCGGCGATTACTTATTACGAGAATCATCAGCATCAAATGGATTATGCTGAATACTTAGAGAAAAAGTATCCGATTGGTTCAGGTGTTACGGAAGCAGCTTGTAAGACGTTGGTCAAACAACGATTATGTTGTTCAGGGATGCGATGGAAGGAAAAAGGAGCAGGAATTATTTTGAGCCTACGAGCTTTGGTATTGACCAAGGAACGATGGAGTCAATTTTGGGCAAAACTTGATCAATATGGGTTCCCTGTAGAACCCTGATTACAACAGCTTTTATCAACTAAAGGTCGCACCCTCAGCATACAGGTTCCATCTAATCCTATTCCCACTGTTGCAATTTGGCTATCCTCCTTGGGCGGGGCATAACTCCACGCTTCTTCTTTTGCCTGTACCACACTTCCTACTGCTTCACTCAATCTTTGGATATAGGATAGCGCTACTTTTCTACCATGATTTTCTAATAAATCATTTTTCACCTCTTTGCCTGCCATCCCTGACATTTTTGAGGATACCTGTTTTGCCAATAATGGCGTTGATGTTATGATTATCCTTGCTTCTCTTTCTAAGGGGCAATACGTTTTTCCTCAAAGGTGAACGCTGATATACATGACGATTCACTATAACCTCACCATAAGGTGTTTGATATTCTTTCGGTTGCTCTCCCTTACTCTTCCAGATTTCTTCACCGATTTTTAAGGGTGAACCATCTGTATCTAAATATTTCAAGGCTTCTTTGCTGGCGATGCAACCTACTTCGTTTAAGCCTTTTTGAATATTTATTTCTGTATCCAACATTGAACGACTGAGTTCTAATGTTAGTTCTATTTTTATCTTTGAACCCTCTACATTAATTAGTTTTGCTGTCATCATTGTTTCCTCTTTGTCACTTTTCATCTCATGTTAACACTTTTCTTTTCCTTCATCAACTAAAGGTCACGCCCCTCCTATCAACGCGATAGTTTGCAGGCAATGTTGGGGCTATTCCTAGTGGTCTGTCAATTTTCTATTTGTGGATAAAGACGCTTGAGACGGATACGAGCCTCAGCCGTCGTGAATTGCCAATCTACCGACTTTTGGGAATGATTGCGCTGAGTGTACCAAGCCGTTGTTTCTTGCTCTAAAGTTTCCCGATCTGGAATTCGACGAGCTAGGCATTGCCGAGTCATTGCGGACAGCTCGTTTTCAGCAATATTAAGCCAACTGCCATGTTTTGGGGTATGGTGAATTTCCAACCGTTCGACTAGACGACGAGCCGTGGAAGGCTCAAATGCTTCATATAGTGAGGCAAGTTTGTGAGTATTTAGCTGATCACATACTAAAATGACTTTGTCGTTATCAGCATAGTCGTTATCGAGTAAATTCTTAATTTCTGTTGCCCAGTCAACCGATGTTCTACGTTCACTGACAACTGTCTTTCGCCACCCAGACAAGGGTTCTGTAAACATAAAGATATTGGCTGTTCCATTGCGTTCATATTCGTAATCATGCGCCTCTGGCTGTCCAGGTTTGGCTGGTAGAGGAAGGCGGGTTTCTTTGACCAATTGTATAGGTTGCTCATCCATGCAAATCACTGGACAATTGGGGTCATAGGGTCGGTGATAAATTTCTAGAACATCTTCCATGTTAGACACAAATTCGGCACTCTTTTCTGGTGGAATCACGTACATCTGTCGCAGATGAGGTTTTAGTTCGTTTTTTTTAACACTTGACGCACGGTTTCGTGACTAATTGCTGGCACAATTTCTAACTCGACCGCCTTGTCGGCTAGTAACCTCAATGTCCAACGGGCTTGACCAGCAGGCGGTTCTCCACAACGTAAGGCGATTAGTTTTGCTTCTACCTCTCCATCAATAATCGGTTGACGAGGCGGCGTTTTGCGGGGCTTGCGGCTTAATGCTGACTCCACACCTTCATTGACCAATCGCTCCCTGAGATTGGCGACTGTGTTACGGTGACAACTAAAGGCGGCGGCAGCTTCCTCATCCGTCCATCCTTGTCCATTCACATCAATGTTTAACAGAATATTGGCGTGCTTAATTTTGTAAGCCGCTCCTTTGCCGATGGATACCAAATCTTTTAGGGTCTGACGTTCTTCTTGACTTAATCGGACAATATAGGTCTTGAGCATGGTTACTTATTACGATATCTGTTGAGGTAATGAATAGCCTCTCCATTTTCCCTCAAATTCACAATCTTTAGCTTGACAGACCACTAGAAGCTCAAGGTCATCCTCTACCCCAACATAGTCAAACAAAATCACCCTCAGCCTTAAGCCGATTTTTGAATCAGTATGATTGGGGTACTCGCCAAATTATCGGAACTGGTATCGTCTGATCAAAGTTGGAAAAAGTTATGGCGTAAGGCTTTGAGAAAATAGAAAAATAGTTTAAGACTAGACATCGGCCCGTTTTTATTATACTATTATTATTGTCATTATATCAAAGAAGAAGGAAACAGAAAACAATGTCAATATTAAAGAAAAGCTCTATGAAAATCCTGAATGATGTTGGCTTGTGCCAAGAGAAAGAGGATGCCTTATTCAAGAAAAACTGTCCTCATTGCTATAGTGAAAACGTAAAAATACATTCTTATTATCAAACGAAAGGTAACGGGGAACGTAAAATGTTCATTTGTCAAGAATGTAGTTCTTGTTTTGCTGAGACTTATGGTAGCGTAATCGCTGGCTTAGAAACCCCATTAAGTGAAATTGTAAAAGTATTAAAAGCCAGAATAGAAGGAATAGGATTAAATGCAGCAGCCCGAGTATTTGGCTACGCGAAAACAACAATATTGAATTGGGAAAAGAAATTATCAGGATTACAAGAGACATTATTTTTATACGCCTTAGTGAATGAATTTGTTAAATTAGTAATAGAAGGGGATGAACTATACACAAAAGTTGGAAAAAATAAAGAAGCAAGTGCCTCTGAGGGATGGACAATCGTGCTCATGGACAGGGCAAGCCGCTTTATTTGGCATTTAAAATGTGGTCGAAAAGAGCAGAAATTATTTCTAGAAGCAATGATGACGGTAGCGGAATTATTTGAAAGGAGTGCAGAATCTCTCCAGTTATTTACAGATGGAGAAAAGCGATATAGTCAACTGCTATTTAATATTTGTCACGAAGTATTAAGGACTGGAAAGCGAGGTCGTCCCACCAAAGTATTACCGAAGGGTTTTGTAGTAAGACTAAAAAATAAGAGTAGTAAACGTCGAGATTCTGAGGGTAAACTAAAGAAAGTAGAAACTCCGAAACCAGAACATCCAGAGACAACAGAAAAACCAGAAGAAAAGGACGTCCATGCCAACCACGTTGAGGCATTTAATAGTGCTATCCGACGCTATTTAGCCGCCTTTCGTCGTCGTACAAATACTTATGCTAAATCTGTTGTGGGATTACAGCGAGTCCTAGATATTTTCTGGATGGTTCATAACTTTGTTCGCAGCCATTTTACTACTAGAGAAGTTCCTGCTGTAGCTCTCGGTATAATTGAAAAAGGGTTAACTTGGGAGGACTTACTCCAAATTCGCCTGATTTCTTGAACCTCCCGTATTGCAACGTTTCTAGCTTCTAGCTAGACGATACCAGTGCCATGATGTAACCACACCATAAATCTCCTTAATTTCGTTTTCTTCCCGCTGGTTAAAATACTGTGCGGCAATCATTTCCGCAATACATTGTCCTAGACCTCCATTGAGATCTTCTTTTTTGGCTTCCACTAAGGTAATAATGGGAGCCGTGATTAGTAATAAATTCTCTGAATAACTGATTAAAAAATCACAATTTCCATTTAATCCTTGAGATGTATCAACAGAAAAGTTAACCCCAGAAAAAATTCCAATACGATTGAAACATTGTCGACTTAAATCAATTAAAATCGGTGCAATTAGCATTTCAGATCGGGATTTTTCGGTGTTACTAGCTAATGCTAAAGAAAGATTTTCTTTGAGTATCTCGCTCAGTAGTGAACTAGGTTGTAATTCTGAACAATCAACAAATAAATCAGCTTTTTCAATTAATTTAAGCTGAAAGATTTTCCTGACGGAACTAAGACTAAAATCACTGTAAAACATAATCTAACGACGTAAAATATTCTCGTATATTGATTTTAAATTAAGTGCTATCTTCTCCCAAGCATAGTTTTCAGCAACATAGTGAGCTGCGCGATCACCTTTTTCTTTAGCCATAGCAGGATTGTCTAAAAATTCTTGGATTGATGCGGTGATCTCCTCAATTTCTAAATCCACAACCCAGCCGAAATTTTGCTCTTTGACCAAATCTGATAGAGCCACACCTGTTGTGACTAGTGGGGGGGTTCTTGATGCTAAAGACTCTAATACAGAAATGCCAAAATTTTCAGAATGAGAGGTAAGTGCATATAGATCGGCTCCTTGTAAACAGAGAGTTTTCTTTTCACCAGAGACAAAACCTAATTTATAGGTGCGATCATCTAAATTATTTACTTTTAATAACCTCTCTATCTCCAATTCATAGTTGGGATCGCCACTACCTGCTAAGACAAATACAAAATTTTGATGATGTAACCCACATTCCGCAGGTAAGTCAAGAGACAAAGTAGTAGTTTTGACATGAAGAGCCAAGAAAGGAAAGAATATGTTTGTGTTTGGAGGTCAAATTAACGATAGTTTGAATGCCGTCAATCTCTAACCAACGGATAAACAGAAAAGACTGAAAGACCCAAAGCAGAGTGGGAATGGCGGTCGGTTTACCCTTTTGATTAGGAATAGTCTGATGGGCAAGAGCCAAAGCCTGTCGTAGGCGACGTTGTGCCAAAATATAAACCAATAAAGAGACAACCATAATCATCATCAAAGCCATAACAGCAATTCTCAGTTTTAGACACAGCAAGGCTTTTAGGGATTTAAAGAACATTTCAAAGGGGGTTTTGGGGGCAATTCTACACGTACTACTGTGCCTAAAAGCCGGAAGACTCGTAAAATGAACTTGTTAATCCCGTTGAACTTTACCCCATATTACGCGAACTAAAACCTGAAACCCTTGTTACAGCGCAAATTTAGAATTGCTGAAGCCATAATGCGTTGAGGATTCTTGAGAAAAAGAGCAGAGGCAAAAAAGAAAGAGTCTTTGAGAAAGCGAAAGCCGCGCTCGGTGTTTTGTTGAGCCTTATATTCAGCCAACATCTGGTCGGGACTCAAAACCTGAGAATCAAGAACATTAGTAGCTAAAATAAAACGTCCAGCCCGTTTAGATGCGGCTTCCAAGCAAGAGGAATCAAGGCTTAATTGCCCAGTTAAGCGGTAATGAAAACCGAGAGGGGTAGCCCCTTGTTTCGGTCTTCCTCCCTTGGCATAGTAAGGAATAGTCTGAACCTCAACTTGACTGAGTTGATGATAAGTCAAGGTTTTTGGCCAGAGTTGAGCCTCAGTAAGAGCATCGGCCTCACAAGCAAAATTCTGTCCACAAAGTTTCTGCCATTCTTTTTTGACAACTTTATCGGCTTTCTCAATTTTTTGACTTATAGCTTTATTATCGGACTGGAGACGTTGAGCACTTTCGACCACAAGCCATCGTTGCTGTTCACCCCCATATTCCGAAGCCCTCACTTGCCAACGATAACCGTCCTGTTCACCCTGCTGCCATTGGTCTTCTGATATATTTGCCAAAGTCTCAGTGGCTTCTTTCAGAGGGACACGACTTAACCATTGAATTGACCTCGCCATGCCCACATTTTCCGCCGTATAAAAAGCTCCATCAATCACCGATAAACCTTCCATATTCAACCTTTCTTGACAGTCTTTGATTATCTGGGGAAACACCTTTTTATCCGATTCATTGCCATCTCCTAATTGCATAAAGAGAGGGACACCACCATCTCCACTACATATCATATTTAACATAAACTGTTTTAGGTCTGGTCGTTTATCTCTGGAATAACCAAATTTTATTTTTATGGCTTTTGTCTGCTCGTCTTCCTCATCTTCTATCCTTTCCTTATACTTCCCTTGTACAGACATTGAGGTTGAGTCTAAATGCTTTGACTTTTGTTCTATTCCAAAGATTGCTGCCGCTTTTAGGACTATTTTCGTGAACCGGTTTTTTACCCCCACTCCAAATACCTTATCCAATGACCTTCCTAGCTTGTCATCATTTAAATCTTCTGCTTTTATTCCTTCTCCTAATAGATGTTCTAATGCTTTTCCTTTAAAAAATTCACTCAACAAACTGGACAGTGCGAAGTTCTAGGAAAATCAACGAGTTTACTAGGGTTTCAGCCCCCAACGTCCTTCACCCCTCTTCCAGACTCACAATAGCTGAAAGGCTTTCAATGCAAGGCTTTTAGGCATTTTGTCAAAATGTCTGACAGAGAACTTCGCACTCTCCAGTCAACAAATATAACGGAGCATTAATACATCCTAAGCAGTTTAATATCATTGCTTTTACTATTGTACCTACACTGAGCTTTTCTTGAGGATGAGTTCCCACTTCCTCATCGATAATTTCTACTAAACCCATTTCATCTATAATTCCCGCTACGATTCCTAAGTGGTCGAGGTCTTTGGAACTGGTATCGTCTGATCAAAGTTGGAAAAAGTTATGGTGTAAGGCTTTGAGAAAATAGAAAAATAGTTTAAGACTAGACATCGGCCCGTTTTTATTATACTATTATTATTGTCATTATATCAAAGAAGAAGGAAACAGAAAACAATGTCAATATTAAAGAAAAGCTCTATGGAAATCCTGAATGATGTTGGCTTGTGCCAAGAGAAAGAGGATGCCTTATTCAAGAAAAACTGTCCTCATTGCTATAGTGAAAACGTAAAAATACATTCTCATTATCAAACGAAAGGTAACGGGGAACGTAAAATGTTCATTTGTCAAGAATGTAGTTCTTGTTTTGCTGAGACTTATGGTAGCGTAATCGCTGGCTTAGAAACCCCATTAAGTGAAATTGTAAAAGTATTAAAAGCCAGAATGGAAGGAATAGGATTAAATGCAGCAGCTCGAGCATTCGGCTACGCGAAAACAACAATATTGAATTGGGAAAAGAAATTATCAGGATTACAAGAGACATTATTTTTATACGCCTTAGTGAATGAATTTGTTAAATTAGTAATAGAAGGGGATGAACTATACACAAAAGTTGGAAAAAATAAAGAAGCAAGTGCCTCTGAGGGGTGGACAATCGTGCTCATGGACAGGGCTAGCCGCTTTATTTGGCATTTAAAATGTGGTCGAAAAGAGCAGAAATTATTTCTAGAAGCAATGATGACGGTAGCGGAATTATTTGAAAGGAGTGCAGAATCTCTCCAGTTATTTACAGATGGAGAAAAGCGATATAGTCAACTGCTATTTGATATTTGTCACGAAGTATTAAGGACTGGAAAGCGAGGTCGTCCCACCAAAGTATTACCGAAGGGTATGGTGGTAAGACTAAAAAATAAGAGTAGTAAACGTCGAGATTCTGAGGGTAAACTCAAGAAAGTAGAAACTCCGAAACCAGAACATCCTGAGACAACAGAAAAACCAGAAGAAAAGGACGTCCATGCCAACCACGTTGAGGCATTTAATAGTGCTATCCGACGCTATTTATCTGCCTTTCGTCGTCGTACAAATACTTATGCTAAATCTGTTGTGGGATTACAGCGAGTCCTAGATATTTTCTGGATGGTTCATAACTTTGTTCGCAGCCATTTTACTACGAGAAAAGTTCCTGCTGTAGCTCTCGGTATAATTGAAAAAGGGTTAACTTGGGAGGACTTACTCCAAGTTCGCCTGATTTCTTGAACCTCTCGTATTGCAACGTTTGTAGCTTCTAGCTAGACGATACCAGTGCCAGGTCTTTAATATTTAGGTTATTCATTTTTACTGCTGATTCTATCTAAGACAAGACTCCATTTTAGAACTTTATTGACATTTTTTATCCTTGCCCGAAATCAATGCACAAGTACCGATACTAGCTCGCGTGAACTAGTGTTCCTCTTCGACAACCTGCGGAATGTGGGTTACAGGTTTAGCCTTAGATTCTATTTTGAGATTTTGGGCTAATTGTAACCTTTCGACAGGCTTCAACGATTTGATTCCATCTATGCCTGCTGTTAATTTACCACTATTATCCTGTGTAACTTTTCTGACAGCTAAGAGTTTTGCTGATTGAGAATTCAACAAGAGCTTCTGAAGCTTATGAACGCATTTGACATCACCATGTTTACTAGCTTGATAGATGCGCTTTTGCAAGCGGAAGACTGCCCTTTGAATTTTCTTCCAAGGGATGTCTTTCGGGTACATCCCGGATAAAGTAGTACATAGAATCTGGGGTAAAATGGAAAAAAACTGATGAGCGAAAAAAGTATGTTACCGATTCCCCCAGAAGAAAAAGCACTGTTAAAACAGCATCTCACCGAATCAGCCCGTATCCTGCGCAAATATACGGAACCAGAGAAACAGAAGGACTTTGGAAGCATCGAAGTAGAAGTCAGAACCCAGATGTTAGAAATTGTGGGGCCAACAATGGGGGAGTTTTTTTTTCAGAAGGGGGAAAAAAACGGTCTGGAAACAAGCGAAAAATCAAAACCCTAGTCGGAGAAGTGGAAATAAGCCAAAAACAAGCCAGAAAACTAAAGGTGTCGCCAAAAATCGTCTTAAGTCCAGGTTTAGAGAAATGCTGTCTAAGAGCCAGTGCGAAAACATCCTACCAACAAGCAGAAGAAGATATAGAGGAGTTGATGGGGATAAAAGTAGGACATAGCAGTTTACATCGCTTGGTAGAACGGACAGAACTGCCCTTAGCTCAAGCTCAGTCAGAGAGTGCGGGGGTCAGTATAGATGGGGGAAAGATTTGTCTGCGGGGCGAGGAGAAGGAAGGGGGACAGTGGCGAGATTATAAACTGGTGAGTCTTCATGGCAATGTCTGTGAAGCCTTTTTCCAAGACCCAGAGGGCTTAAAGAATTGGAGCAATGTTCAACCTTTGTCTCCAATAGTGACCTTTTTGGGAGATGGTCATCCCGCAATCTGGAATGCGGTAGAGAGTTTCGCCACTCAATCGTGGCTGATACGACGAGAGGTGTTGGATTGGTATCATCTCAAGGAGAATCTGTTCAAAGTGGGTGGCTCTCTCAAACGGCTAGAAGCAGTGGAGCATTTACTGTGGCGGGGTTTTGTGAACAAGGCAATAGATGCGTTTGATGGAGTCAAAAGCAAGAGGGCAAAGAATTTTCAAGCCTATTTGACGAAGCATTATCAGCGTATCCCTGATTACCAATACTATCAACAGCTTGGTATTGTGATTGGTTCTGGTGATGTGGAGTCTAAGATTAAACAGGTGGGAGCTAGGGTTAAATTGTTGGGAGCACGTTGGCATCTTCATGGCACTGGTATCGTCTAGCTAGAAGCTACAAACGTTGCAATACGGGATGTTCAAGAAATCAGGCGAATTTGGAGTAAGTCCTCCCAAGTAAACCCTTTTTCAATTATACCGAGAGCTACAGCAGGAACTTTTCTCGTAGTAAAATGGCTGCGAACAAAGTTATGAACCATCCAGAAAATATCTAGGACTCGCTGTAATCCCACAACAGATTTAGCATAAGTATTTGTACGACGACGAAAGGCAGATAAATAGCGTCGGATAGCACTATTAAATGCCTCAACGTGGTTGGCATGGACGTCCTTTTCTTCTGGTTTTTCTGTTGTCTCAGGATGTTCTGGTTTCGGAGTTTCTACTTTCTTGAGTTTACCCTCAGAATCTCGACGTTTACTACTCTTATTTTTTAGTCTTACCACCATACCCTTCGGTAATACTTTGGTGGGACGACCTCGCTTTCCAGTCCTTAATACTTCGTGACAAATATCAAATAGCAGTTGACTATATCGCTTTTCTCCATCTGTAAATAACTGGAGAGATTCTGCACTCCTTTCAAATAATTCCGCTACCGTCATCATTGCTTCTAGAAATAATTTCTGCTCTTTTCGACCACATTTTAAATGCCAAATAAAGCGGCTTGCCCTGTCCATGAGCACGATTGTCCATCCCTCAGAGGCACTTGCTTCTTTATTTTTTCCAACTTTTGTGTATAGTTCATCCCCTTCTATTACTAATTTAACAAATTCATTCACTAAGGCGTATAAAAATAATGTCTCTTGTAATCCTGATAATTTCTTTTCCCAATTCAATATTGTTGTTTTCGCGTAGCCAAATACTCGGGCTGCTGCATTTAATCCTATTCCTTCTATTCTGGCTTTTAATACTTTTACAATTTCACTTAATGGGGTTTCTAAGCCAGCGATTACGCTACCATAAGTCTCAGCAAAACAAGAACTACGTTCTTGACAAATGAACATTTTACGTTCCCCGTTACCTTTCGTTTGATAATAAGAATGTATTTTTACGTTTTCACTATAGCAATGAGGACAGTTTTTCTTGAATAAGGCATCCTCTTTCTCTTGGCACAAGCCAACATCATTCAGGATTTTCATAGAGCTTTTCTTTAATATTGACATTGTTTTCTGTTTCCTTCTTCTTTGATATAATGACAATAATAATAGTATAATAAAAACGGGCCGATGTCTAGTCTTAAACTATTTTTCTATTTTCTCAAAGCCTTACGCCATAACTTTTTCCAACTTTGATCAGACGATACCAGTTCCATCTTCATAATGTTTCTCGTATTCTTCGGCTACGATGTGCTTATCTCAATCACTCTCCTCTTTTGAGTGTCAATGTATTATCTTAAGTGGGATGCACCCTGTCTTTCCATTCCACCATATTCTTTTCAGAATTGTTTTGGACATTCATGCTACTTGAGCCTCTATCTTACAAATACAAGTGAGTTCGTCTGCCTATCCTGTCGATTACTAACAGGCATTTGCTTCTAACTCAATCCTTCCTCCCTAGAACCTGAATTACTTCAGATATTGCGTCTTGGTTGACTACCTACGAAATCGTAGGAATTCTAGGAAGGTTACTTCGTTCCTTGATTGACTTTTGTGACTACTTTAGATTTCAACTCTCCACCGAAGCAAAATTGGATACTCGTACTTGACACTTCGATACCAAGTACCTCTTGCTTATTGCCTTTTGGCTGGTGGCACGTCAACTTTATTTTGATGGGTTGCTAGATTCTCAAAGCCTTGCCAAAATAGACTTACGGGTTCTTGTAGCCCCTCATTTCAAGATTGACAGACCACTAGTGTGTGTCAACCCTAATTTCACACTTTGTCTGTAACGATGGTTCGCTCGTTGATTCCTTTGGGTAATCATGGTAGTCGTTGCTAACGATTTCGAGAGTAAGGGTTACTCTTTCCTCGTATTTAACCCCGCTTTACGGATTGAAGACCATTCGCTACCGTAGGGGTTATGCTTTTCCATCGAGTATGGATGGTCGGGATTTTCACCCGCAAGCCAATCAAAGTTGTCAAGGTATTTTGACTTTTGATGAGGTTGCTTCCTCACTGCTTGTCATTGCTTAACGATAGTTTTCTATCGTCCCTTGCTAGTGGTCTGTCAATTTTCTATTTGTGGATAAAGACGCTTGAGACGGATACGAGCCTCAGCCGTCGTGAATTGCCAATCTACCGACTTTTGGGAATGATTGCGCTGAGTGTACCAAGCCGTTGTTTCTTGCTCTAAAGTTTCCCGATCTGGAATTCGACGAGCTAGGCATTGCCGAGTCATTGCGGACAGCTCGTTTTCAGCAATATTAAGCCAACTGCCATGTTTTGGGGTATGGTGAATTTCCAACCGTTCGACTAGACGACGAGCCGTGGAAGGCTCAAATGCTTCATATAGTGAGGCAAGTTTGTGAGTATTTAGGGCTTGCTGAAAAAAGCTGAGACCTTTACGGAGAAAAATAGTAGGCGAATTAAGAACCGCTAGAATGCACGAAAATAGGGTAGAATGCCTCAAAACCATTGCATTAAGAAGAGAGAAAGCAGATGTACCGAAAGCAACAGTACTCAATTGAAACACCAGAAAACTTGAAAAATCTGTTCGGCGGGCAGTTAGACGAAGAAAATCGTTGGATAGAAATGTCAAAAATGATTCCCTGGGAAGAATATGAGGAAGAATATGCAAAAAACTTCACAGAAAAAAAAGGAGCCCCAGCCAAATCATTTAGAATGGCATTAGGAGCATTAATTATCAAAGAAATTTCAGGAAAAAGTGACAGAGAAACAGTAGAACAAATAAAAGAGAACCCTTATTTACAGTACTTTATAGGAATGGAAAGCTATAGTAGCAAAGAAGCATTTAATGCGTCAATGATGGTTCATTTTCGTAAAAAAATAGGAATGGAATTAATAAATAAAATTAATAAAGAAATAGAAAAAAAAGCGACGGGTGTAGCGTCAGAAAAAAAGAAAATGAAGGAAAGTTATTGTTAGATGCGACTTGTACACCAGCAGATATAAAATATCCAACGGATATAGGAATATTGAATGATGCCAGAGAAAAAACAGAAAAAATAATAGATAAGCTGTATGAAGAAATAAAAGAGAAAAGGAAAGAAAAGCCGAGGACTTATAGGGAAGTGGCAAGAAAAGAGTACTTAGCCATAGCAAAAAAACGTCGTGTGTCAAAAAAAGAAAGAAGAAAAGGAACAAAAAAACAACTAGGATATATAAAAAGAAACTTGTCTCATATAGAAAAAATGATAGAAGAGGGAGCAAAGTTAGAAAAACTAACGAAAAAAGAGCAAGAAGAGCTTGTAACGATAGGAAAAGTGTATGAGCAACAGTTAGAAATGTATGAAAAAAAGACAAATAAAGTAGAAAACAGAATTGTGAGTGTAAGCCAACCTCACGTGCGTCCAATAGTGCGTGGAAAAGCGGGAAAAGCAGTAGAGTTTGGAGCTAAAATATCGGCAAGTAATGTGAATGGCTTTGTCTTCTTAGACAAATTAAGTTGGGATAATTACAACGAATCGGGAGATTTACAAGCGCGAATAGAAGAATATAAAAGGGAAACAGGATGTTATCCGGAATCGGTTCATGTGGATAAAATCTATCGAACAAAAGCGAATCGAGCTTATTGTAAAGAAAGGGATATAAGAATGAGTGGTCCCCGATTGGGAAGACCGCCGAAAGAGGTGAGCAAAGAAAAAAAGAAAGAGGCACGCTCAGATGAAAGAGTGCGTAATGCCATTGAGGGTAAATTCGGACAGGGAAAGAGGAAATTTAGTCTTGGTCGAGTGATGGCCAAACTACCTGAGACCTCGGAAACGGTAATTGCGATGAACTTTTTGGTAATGAATCTTTCTACTCTACTTCAGAAGACAAAAAGTAAAAAGTTGTAGAGTCGTTTTTCTTGTGAAAAATGGTGTTAATTTTCCTCTCTTTTGTGAGGAGTGATTTGTGTTGACCTTTTTAGACAGAAAGGAACAATAGATTAAACAAAATCTGTATTTTGATTTGTTTCCATAAGGATAAGTTATCTATGCTTTTTCAGTCCATACTTCCCTAACCCACATTTCTTTCGTTTTTTGACTTTTTCAGCAAGCCCTACTCTACTTCAGAAGACAAAAAAGAAAACAAAAAGTAAAAAGTTGTAGAGTCGTTTTTCTTGTGAAAAATGGTGTTAATTTTCCTCTCTTTTGTGAGGAGTGATTTGTGTTGACCTTTTTAGACAGAAAGGAACAATAGATTAAACAAAATCTGTATTTTGATTTGTTTCCATAAGGATAAGTTATCTATGCTTTTTCAGTCCATACTTCCCTAACCCACATTTCTTTCGTTTTTTGACTTTTTCAGCAAGCCCTAATTAGCCAAGCTCCTTTAACGGCAGTACCAGAGACAACTTTGTTATCGTCCCAGCCAACTATTGCTACAGAATGTCCCGTTCCTTGAGTACCTGGATTATAGTAAGTGTCTGTCGCATCGTTGAAGAAGGAGTCATCCCAGTTCATAGAGGTGGTAAGTGCGCCCAGACTTATCAGAGATTCTTTAATTTCAGTATCAGTATCGAACCAAAGAGTTTGACCGACATAGTAGCGAGGAATACCGCCAGGAGAAGGTCGATCATCGTAATCATGGTAGGGATCGTCTATTTCATCAACAGGGCCATCTCCCCGACTGAGATAGGCTACACTGAACAAGTCCAATCCACCATCACATGGGCCAATATCGAATCCGTGATAGTTTTTAAGGTGATTTTCTGAAAAATCTTGGGCGGTTCCTCCTGCTTTGAGAATTGAGCTTTCCAAGGAAGCGTAGGTACCGAATGTCCAGCAAGAACCACAATTTCCCTGATCTTTGACGGAAGTAACCAATCCCAAAGTTCTTAAGTCATAAGATACAGGAGCGGATAGTATTCCTTGAGAGGTCGAAACAATTGGATTACCAAAGTCAGTTATCGCATAGGGTTTGATTTCTAGTTTTTTAGCAGTGGGAACTTGTGAAGTCGAAACAATTGGATTACCAAAATTCAGTTATCGCATAGGGTTTGATTTCTAGTTTTTTAGCAGTGGGAACTTGTGAAGTCGAAACAATTGGATTACCAAAGTCAGTTATCGCATAGGGTTTGATTTCTAGTTTTTTAGCAGTGGGAACTTGTGAAGTCGAAACAATTGGATTACCAAAGCTATTCGCAGTAAAGGGCTTATCGGCCTTTAGCAAATAAAGGTTATTGAGAAAAGAATTAGGACGAGAATACAAAGCTTCCTTTTTTTCTTTCAAAATTGGCGTATCAACTACTGCAAAGGAAACAATCTCGAAAGGGTCGGAATTCAAAGAACTTTGTGAAGACAAAAATGAGTTACTATCATCTGAAGTCTTATAGGCAAGTCCAGTCAAATCATCTATAGTGGGAACAAGAGAATATCGCTTTGGAGTGTTGGTTTGTTGGTTATTCATAATGTCAATCCTTCAAAATTTGTTTTTAATATCTTTCTTCCTCAATACTCCTCAAAATAAGCTGTAAAAGAAATACGATGATCCGCGTATAAGATTATGAAGACATTGCAACAAACTGGTACTGGTATCGTGTGATCAAAGCTAGAAAAAGTTATGGTGTAAGAGTTTGAGAAAATAGAAAATAACTTACGACTGGACATATTCCCGTTTTTGTTATACTATTATTATTGTCATTATATTAAAGAAAGGGAAAACGGAAAGCAATGTCAACATTGAATAAAAGCTCAATTGACCTCCTAAGTGATATTGGCTTACCTCAAGAGAAAGAGGAAGCCTTATTTCAGAAAAACTGCCCTCATTGCTATAGTGAAAAAGTAAAAATACATTCTCATTACCAAACGAAAGGTAACGGGGAACGTAAAATGTTCATCTGTCAAGAATGTGGTTCTTGTTTTGCTGAGACTTATGGTAGCGTAATCGCTGGCTTAGAAACCCCATTAAGTGAAATTGTAAAAGTATTAAAAGCCAGAATGGAAGGAATAGGATTAAATGCAGCAGCCCGAGTATTCGGCTACGCAAAAACAACAATATTGAATTGGGAAAAGAAATTATCAGGATTACAAGAGACATTATTTTTATACGCCTTAGTGAATGAATTTGTTAAATTAGTAATAGAAGGGGATGAACTATACACAAAAGTTGGAAAAAATAAAGAAGCAAGTGCCTCTGAGGGGTGGACAATCGTGCTCATGGAAAGGGCTAGCCGCTTTATTTGGCATTTAAAATGTGGTAAAAAAGAGCAGAAATTATTTCTAGAAGCAATGATGACGGTAGCGGAATTATTTGAAAGGAGTGCAGAATCTCTCCAGTTATTTACAGATGGAGAAAAGCGATATAGTCAACTGCTATTTAATATTTGTCACGAAGTATTAAGGACTGGGAAGCGAGGTCGTCCCACCAAAGTATTACCGAAGGGTATGGTGGTAAGATTAAAAAATAAGAGTAGTAAACGTCGAGATTCTGAGGGTAAACTAGAGAAAGTAGAAACTCCGAAAACTGAACATCCTGAGACAACAGAAAAACCAGAAGACAAGGATGTTCATGCCAACCACGTTGAGGCATTTAATAGTTCTCTACGACGCTATTTAGCCGCCTTTCGTCGTCGAACAAATACTTATGCTAAATCTGTTGTGGGATTACAGCGAGTGCTAGATATTTTCTGGATGGTTCATAACTTTGTTCGCAGCCATTTTACGACGAAAAAAGTTCCTGCGGTAGCTCTCGGTATAATTCAAAAAGGGTTAACTTGGGAGGACTTACTCCAAATTCGCCTGATTTGTTGAACCTCTTGTATTGCAACGTTTGTAGCTTCTAGCTAGACGATACCAGTGCCAACAAACTACCCCTTGAGTAATCCTAATCTTTCCAGTGCAAGCATCACAGCACCAATGCGAGTTTGAACACCCAGTTTTTTATAAATATTCTCCAGATGTTTTCGTACCGTTCCCTCGCTGCAAACCAATAATTTTGCGATATTGACATTACTTTTATCCTTAGAAATCCAAAAAAGAACTTCTGCCTCACGCCTAGTCACTCCTAGCAACTCTAGAAGAGTAATTGATAAAGGCTGTATTTCTTTTTCGTTCAACAGCAAAAGATACTGTTCCCGTATGGGATCGGATACAAGGTTGATGACTAACTTTTTTTCTCCTTTTTCAATGTTTAAACTTAAACAGGGAGAAGATTCGTCAACGTTGCAAGAAAGTTGTGAAATCTGATGATTGAACCAATGCTGCAAATTTTCTGGTAATGCGGGTAACTGGACAGTGGGAAGTTCTCGAGGCGTGTAAGTGGAGAAAAGAAAATCGGACATCCGATACAAAAGAGTGCCGTTATGTCCGAAACTGGCTGATATAAGAAAATCGATAGCCAGTGCTATCTATCAATTATGCAACTATGTCAGCGACTAGAGCAAATCCTAGAGAATCTCCGTCCAGCCTTTAGCCGAGAAGCAACGTTCCAATGGTTTATCCTGTTAGTCTGGGGAGTAGTGCTCAACAGCCAACCCAGCGCAATAACTAGCTATGTCAATGCCATTGGCTTAACAGAGAGCTACTACAATCAGGCTCTACATTGGTTTGATTCCAAGGCGTTTAGGGTCGAAGGACTAACTTTACAATGGTCAAAGTGGCTAAGTCAGCATGAAAGTCTATACAGAATTAAAGGGAAACGGGTGTATGTGGGTGATGGCATCAAAGTGGGGAAAGAAGGACGCAAGATGCCAGGTGTAAAACGACTACACCAAGAATCGGAAGATGTGTCCAAGCCAGAGTGGATAAGGGGTCATTACTTCAATGCCTTGAGTATTTTGGTGGGAGTAGGGAAAGCCTGCTTTGCCTTGCCCTTAGTGTTGCGGCTAGACGATGGCATCAAGTCCAAAGCAACCGAGAAGGGGGAGGGAAAAGGCAAAAAAAAGGTGAAGACGAGCCTGGTGACAAAAATGGCTGACCTTTGTGTTACTTACGCAGAGGCAGGGAGTTATGTAGGGCTTGCTGAAAAAGTCAAAAAACGAAAGAAATGTGGGTTAGGGAAGTATGGACTGAAAAAGCATAGATAACTTATCCTTATGGAAACAAATCAAAATACAGATTTTGTTTAATCTATTGTTCCTTTCTGTCTAAAAAGGTCAACACAAATCACTCCTCACAAAAGAGAGGAAAATTAACACCATTTTTCACAAGAAAAACGACTCTACAACTTTTTACTTTTTGTCTTCTGAAGTAGAGTAGAAAGATTCATTACCAAAAAGTTCATCGCAATTACCGTTTCCGAGGTCTCAGGTAGTTTGGCCATCACTCGACCAAGACTAAATTTCCTCTTTCCCTGTCCGAATTTACCCTCAATGGCATTACGCACTCTTTCATCTGAGCGTGCCTCTTTCTTTTTTTCTTTGCTCACCTCTTTCGGCGGTCTTCCCAATCGGGGACCACTCATTCTTATATCCCTTTCTTTACAATAAGCTCGATTCGCTTTTGTTCGATAGATTTTATCCACATGAACCGATTCCGGATAACATCCTGTTTCCCTTTTATATTCTTCTATTCGCGCTTGTAAATCTCCCGATTCGTTGTAATTATCCCAACTTAATTTGTCTAAGAAGACAAAGCCATTCACATTACTTGCCGATATTTTAGCTCCAAACTCTACTGCTTTTCCCGCTTTTCCACGCACTATTGGACGCACGTGAGGTTGGCTTACACTCACAATTCTGTTTTCTACTTTATTTGTCTTTTTTTCATACATTTCTAACTGTTGCTCATACACTTTTCCTATCGTTACAAGCTCTTCTTGCTCTTTTTTCGTTAGTTTTTCTAACTTTGCTCCCTCTTCTATCATTTTTTCTATATGAGACAAGTTTCTTTTTATATATCCTAGTTGTTTTTTTGTTCCTTTTCTTCTTTCTTTTTTTGACACACGACGTTTTTTTGCTATGGCTAAGTACTCTTTTCTTGCCACTTCCCTATAAGTCCTCGGCTTTTCTTTCCTTTTCTCTTTTATTTCTTCATACAGCTTATCTATTATTTTTTCTGTTTTTTCTCTGGCATCATTCAATATTCCTATATCCGTTGGATATTTTATATCTGCTGGTGTACAAGTCGCATCTAACAATAACTTTCCTTCATTTTCTTTTTTTCTGACGCTACACCCGTCGCTTTTTTTTCTATTTCTTTATTAATTTTATTTATTAATTCCATTCCTATTTTTTTACGAAAATGAACCATCATTGACGCATTAAATGCTTCTTTGCTACTATAGCTTTCCATTCCTATAAAGTACTGTAAATAAGGGTTCTCTTTTATTTGTTCTACTGTTTCTCTGTCACTTTTTCCTGAAATTTCTTTGATAATTAATGCTCCTAATGCCATTCTAAATGATTTGGCTGGGGCTCCTTTTTTTTCTGTGAAGTTTTTTGCATATTCTTCCTCATATTCTTCCCAGGGAATCATTTTTGACATTTCTATCCAACGATTTTCTTCGTCTAACTGCCCGCCGAACAGATTTTTCAAGTTTTCTGGTGTTTCAATTGAGTACTGTTGCTTTCGGTACATCTGCTTTCTCTCTTCTTAATGCAATGGTTTTGAGGCATTCTACCCTATTTTCGTGCATTCTAGCGGTTCTTAATTCGCCTACTATTTTTCTCCGTAAAGGTTTCAGCTTTTTTCAGCAAGCCCTATGTAATTTTGGATGCTTATTTTGCTTGCGAACCAGTGCTCAAAAGTTTTCGCCAGAACGCCTTGCATCTAATCACAAGAGTGCGTTGCTCCACCGTCGCCTATGCCCCCTTTTGTTCCGTGCCGACGCTGACGGGGAGAGGACGACCACGGATTTGGGGGAGTTCGATAAAACTAGAAAAGCTGTTCGCTCTGGCGGCGGACTTTCCGACAGCTAAAGTCTGGCTCTATGGTCAACAAGTCACGGTTTCTTATCAGTGCTTTGAGTTCCACTGGGATAGTCCCCATCAGCTCGTCAAGTTTGTTCTGACCCAATTGCCTAACGGACGACGACTGATTCTGCTTTCTACTGATCTCTGTTTGACTGGACCTGAGATTATTGCCGCTTACGGTCTCCGATTTAAGATTGAAGTCACTTTTCGTCAATTAGTCCATCTTTTGGGCAGCTTTGCCTATCGTTTTTGGCTTAAGAGTCTTCCTACTTTACCTACCTGGCCCAGCAATCTTATCCTCAGTGACTATCCACAAGCTGTTCAGACTCAGATTTTAAACAAGGTAGAAGCCTTTGAGCGTTTTGTTAACCTTAATGCCATTGCTTTAGGGCTACTTCAAATTCTCGCCTTAGAGTTACCCCAGGGGATTTGGGCTAATTTTCCTCGATGGTTTCGGACATTACCATCCCATGGCTACCCTAGTGAACGGATTGCTCAACTAGCCCTTCAACATCAAGCCCAAATGATTTTTCCTCAAAGTCCACCCAGTCTGCTTTTGCCTAAATTCCTTACCGCTAAACTTGCCTCTTCCTCAAGCCCTGATATGCTTACTTTCGTCGCATAGTCATTACCTTATCTGGCATCCATAAACTTCCCACTGTCCAGCGGGTAAGATACAGGGTGAAAAATACTGATTCAACAGATATTCCACTCGTTGAGTCATGAATCGTACCTGCCCATCGATCGCCAAAATAATCAGACCAATCTGATCCAAACCGTGTTTGAATTGGGTTAATATTGGCTGAATTTGACTCAATATAGGGTTATTGTCATCTGTTTGCATCAGATGGGGACGCAGTAGATTCAAGACACAATAATCGCACCTTTCAGAATTGGGGAGATCGCAATTTACCGAAGTTCTTTGCATTGATTTTATAAACTTCTCTACTAGTCAAAAATTACAAGTTTTATCGCATAAAAGGCTATCAAAACTGATATTTATCGATTTAAGCGTTGTTGACTGATAATTTTCTGTATTATTACTTGGGTGAAATTATGACAAAATATTTCCTGCTTTACATAAATGTTTGAGCTTTTGAGTTTAAGGTTTGAATTGACATGGGTTTCCCAGAGTTTTATTGAACAGTTGAGCAATCGTTACGATTCTTCTTTTTGGCCAGATTCCACTGCAATTTTGGCATCCAATCGAGCAGCGATCGCTTCTAGAGTTGCTTTTTCGGCTTCTTCTAGGGTAATCATCGTTAAGTAGATAGCAGTAGCCGCATATTCTTCAGCTTTATTGGCTCGATGTTCAAGTTTTTTGACTTTACGATCTGCTTTCCATTCATCGACATTTTCCTTGATATTTTCCTTAACTTCAGCTTCTTTTTCCTCAAATTGAGCTTGGATTTTAACGCGATATTCCTTAAATTGATGCTTTTTAGCTTCTAAAGCTGCTTTGGCTTCATCAAGCTTTGACTGAATCTCAGTTTGAGTCTTTTTGGGAGCAGACTGAAGGTTTTCTTTCAGAGATTTTACTCGGTCTTCAACGGCTTCCAAATTATCATGAAGTTGTTGGGTGAAATTATCAATTGCGGTACTCATCATCGGTTCCTCATAAAATGGAAATTAGCTAACAAAAAAGACAATCAATAACAATCCAGTAATTAAGATGATCGCTCCTACTCCCAGCACAACATAGCGCGATCGCGGTTAAGGTGTGGGTTCAACGACTTTTAGTTGGAAGTTAGGTTTAATAATTCTTGGGGAGTTGCTAACAAATCAATACCGACAAAGAAAATTTGATTATCTGGATCGAGTAAGAAACGCCAAGCCAAATCAATCACCACACGGCCCCCAAACCAAGGCGTTTGCACTTTTCCAGTTACCTTAATTTGGGTAAACCCGTCTTCTGTTTTTTCAGAAACCCCTCGTTCTGGCATCAATTTGAGTCCATAACACTCATCTCGCATATAGGCCAGAATATTTTCTTGACCAACAATTGGTTCTTTAAATGGCGGCTGTAAGGCTCCATTACTGGTAAATAAAGCGACTGATGATTCAAAATCAAAGGCGTTCATCGCCTCCATATAACTCAGTATAGTCTTGTTACTAATTCCTTTAATACTGACTGTCGTTCGAGGTGGCAATGATTGAGGAGGAACAACAGGATGGACAACTTTAGAATGCCCATTCTTTGACCCATAGCCCATATTAGCGACAATATCTTGTAAAACAGTCAGTTGTTGGCCACCTTCCAATTTACGGAGAGATAGAATAACTTCAGATGCTATTTTTGAGAGTTTATAATGTTTAGGAATTGGCGCAACAATTCCCTGTTTCATCCACTCGCTTAACTGATACCAGAAGCCTAATTTTACATTAGTCCCAAAGGAGGAATAGGTATGGCAAAGGGGAGTATCCGCATGATTTACTAAATCACACATTGCCTGAGTTTGTTCGCTAAATGGCATTTGCTTTATTTCAGTCAAAAGGGCTTCGGCAAATATCATATTGACGACGGATATCGCAGCAGGCGTAATCGTAACTCCCATTTCTGTATAAGTAAACCAAAGTAGGGCTAATTGGTCTTCAGCAATCAGTTGATTAAAGGATTCAACAGTTGTGGGAATAGCATCAGCAATTTGAGTATCAGGAAAAATTGTTCGGGCAGATTCGATGGTAAAAGACATGGGAAAAACTCCATAGTAATGCTAATTGATCTTCTGCACTCAGTTGATTAAAGTATGCAACAGTTGTGGGAATAGCATCAGCAACTTGAGTATCAGGAAAAATTGTTCGGGCAGATTCGATGGTAAAGGACATGAGAAAAGCTCCAAAAACTTTAGAAATGAGAGATTTAAACAGCCAGAAATTTGAATGTGAATCAAATAAAAAACCAAGTCCCCCTTAAAAAGGGTAGTACCAAAAGTAGGGGGATTAAACCTATCTCAATTCAAGGAGATGCCTATACACGATTACTGTTTAAGAAGAAATCAATTTTAACCAAGCCGTTGCCTGAAAAATAGATTGTAAACAATACCAATCAATACCAAAACTAAAAGCAAGTGAATGAGGCTACCCCCGATATGAATCGAGAATCCTAACAGCCAGAGAACGAAAAGTACAACAACAGCAGTCCAGACGATATCAAACATAATGACCTCTTAAAAATAAGATAAAAGTATTGAAAATTTAGTCAGAGCAAAAAATGGTTATATTCATGAAGAAGGGTATTGTAAACTGTTTCCTTTTTATAAGAAGTACAAGAAGGAAGAAGAAACCCTTTTTTAATCAGGGTTTTATGATATCTCATCTGCATAAATGTTCTAGTGTTTTACCTTGAGAGTAATTTGAATGAGTTGAAAATAGATGAAATTTGAAAATAGATGAAAATCGCTTGTGATTGACTTAGATAACCTAGAGGTTATTTCAGTACTATTTAATTGAAGATGCCTTGAACGCCTTCTTTTATGTCTTCTACGACATTGCGAGCCTGGCTTTCTACTTGCTTGCCTTTACCCATTGCTTGATCCTGGCGATCACCGGTGATGTTGCCTTTGGTTTCCTGAGCCTTGCCCTCTAGGTTTTTGGCAACTGCTTTTGTCCGTCCTGTTAACTGGGTTTTATCTTTAAGGTTTTCAGCCGCACTAAGAGCTTGACTTTCAACTTGCTTGGCTTTTCCCATCATTTGATTTTTGGGATCACCTGTCATATTCCCGATCGCCTCTTGAGTTTTACCTTCAATATCCTTAGACATTGCCTTGGCTTTATTAAACATGGCAATTTGAGGTTGAGGACGATTAATCAGTTGATTGATAGGCATTGTCGCCCAGGATTCTTGAGTTCCAAAACTGAAAGTAATCGTGATAACTAAGATAGTCGTCAAACTCATGTAGTAAAAGAAACGACGAAGTTGTTTAAAAGGAACCATGGTTAACCTCAAAAAAGAATTGATTAAATAGCAGAAATATTGACCTAAGTCAGGTTACTTATTCTGCTTCTGTCTATTAGTGTAATCAGTGTTTGTTTGATTTCCTGAGTGAATTGATTCAGCTTAGATTGATTGATTGAATACGATACAAAACTTAATCAAAAAACGGCTAAATTTTAAGATAACAAGTTTTTATTACAAAAGCATAGTAGTTAATCTGTCTTAAGTAATTAGGAGACCTTAGAAAAATAATGTTTAAATCCCTTTCAAACAGCTAAATTTTGCCAACTGTAAGAGGATCTAAACATTTATATAGCAATTTTCATAAAAGTGAGTCATGGGCAAGGGGCTTAAGCCCCTTGTTAGCAAAACTTGTAGAGACCTTACCAAAGTAAAAAACGCTATAATCTGAGTCAATTTTAAGACGAGTCGGAGAAATTTTTAGCTATTGCTAACTACAGAAGGAGATTGACCAATATTTCTCTCAGCGAAATAGCTATTGAGAAAAGTGCTGGCAAAGGACAGGATCACTGGCCCAAAAATAAATGCTAATAAGCCACTCACGACAAAGCCGGGGACAAAAAGAGATGCTAACCAGAAGCAAAAGCCGTTAACCACGAGAGAAAATAATCCTAATGTCAAGAAATTGATCGGTAGTGATAGGACAGCAAGAACAGGGCGAAGGACAGAATTGACTACTCCGAGACAACTGCGGCAAATAATGCGGCTGGGAAATTGGCAATATCGACTCCTTGCACAACTAAATCAACGATTAGCAAGCCTAATGCAGTTGCTAAGGTAGTAAGAAGATAGGCAATGATATTGTTGTTCATATTTTTAAGCGAATAAACAATTTGAAAGAGGTAAATTTGAGTTGATAAAACCAGCTTTATTTGTAAACTGATTCATTGATAGCTTGATCTTGTTTAGCGATCGCCCAAACGGCATGAATACTACCTGGAACCCAACCCAGTAAGGTCAGCAGAATATTGATAAACAGCGTCGAACTCACTCCAAAGGCGAGAAAGACACCCAGGGGCGGAATGAGGATACCAAGTACGATGTACAGTAATTTCATGATTTCTGATTCACTTTTTTATGTTTTAATTGTTTTTGGTTAAGGCTACACAGCTATAGAAATAGATATTTAATCCTTTGTAATGCTGTGCCAAAATGTTTTCAATTTTTGCTTAATAATGCCTTCTTTGATGGCGGCAGTTGAACCCGCTTTAGCAAATCGGCGATTAGTTGCGTCCTGCTTTTGCTCTAGTGGAATCGTGTTGCTATTTTGGGCATCAGATTTTGTTGTCTGATACCAATCTTTAGCACGACCAAACTGCTGTTTGATTTTGTCGTAGCGATCGCCGTAACGCAATTTTAGTTCCTGATCCAACTTGGCAACCTGTGCTTTGAGATGCTTATACTGTGCCTTAAATAAGGAAGATGTATCGATTGTTAATGTCATAACTAATTGTTTTTAACCTGATGATTTTATGCACAGATAAGCTCATTTCCGAATAGTCAATTTTCTTGGAAAGAAGATCAGAAATGGGCAATTCTGTATTGCAATTTAGTAATATATAATGGTTATCGTAGAAGCTAAAAATGTTAAGCCCCTACGATATACATTGTTAACCCTAAAATGCCATTATTTTTTGCTTTTATGGTTAGCAATAGGAAAGAATATTAAGGCTTAACAACTGCTTTAACGATGACAGTACGAACCCCTTTAATTTCCATTGCTAAGGGTTTAACTTTATCGAGTTGTTCCTGATTCATTACCACCCCCGATACTGTAACTTCGGCGTTTTTGGCAGAGACAGTTAGTTTTCCACGAGGAATATTCGCCTCTAATTTACTTCGCACTTCACTGGCTAAGTCTCCCTCGGCACGTTTTTGAGGATCTCCGCCCATATTATTTCGTTGTTCCCGCGCTTGAATATCAGCATTTAGCTGTTTTTTACGGGTTTGACTTTGCGCATCATTCTGAGTTGCAGTAGCATTTCTTGCTGTTGCTACTTGTCCATTCGTGTTAGTTGAATTAGGAGATTCCGATGTGGTTTTAGCTCCGCCACAAGCTGATAGAGTTGCTATCAATAAAATATTGGCCAGTAGCAGTAACTTAGAATTTATGCGGATGATCTTATTCATGGTGTAATCCTTAATGGTGTTTGAGCTTTTTATCTCCCTAAGTCTTCCTATAAAAAGAAGACTTACTTTGCTCAATTTCCTAAACTCGTAGGAGAGGACGGGTTGTTGGTGTGGTGGTAGTCACAGATGTCACGGTTGGAACAGTTGACACAGATTCACTCGGTAAGTCGTAAATATACCATTCATGAATGTGATGTTTACTGAAGATGGATTCGGCTAAATTGATGTCGGAATCTGAGCCTTCAACCATCACTAAATATTCACCTTTAGCAACGCGATCGCTATAAAGATGAGCACGATCTTCAGGAATCCCTAAGCCGATTAGACCACCTGCCAAGCCGCCAGCAAATGCTCCGATAACTCCTCCCGAAATGGCTGTAGCGATCATGGTTGCTGTAGCTCCTGCCAACATCACCGGGCCGACTCCAGGAATAGCCAGAATGCCCAGACCGACCAATAAACCTGCAAAACTGCCGATACTTCCCCCCGCGATCGCGCCATCCTGAGCCGTCTCATTAGACTGATTATGATGGGAATCTAAATCACCAACATTGACTAGCCGATTGCTAGTATTTGCTCCTGTCACTTCTGTATGGCTATTAACATCATGTCCGACGATGGAAACTCGATCCATCAAAAAACCGGTCATTTTTAATTCTCGCAAGGCAATTTCAGTGGTTTCGTAATCTGAGAATGTACCGACAGCCCGTTGTTGTAAAATCATGATTTTTTCCTAAAATTAATTAGTGGGTTAACTAGAATGATATTCAGACATCACGAAAGAAATGAAAGATTCTTAAAAATGTCTAAATACTTTAATCTTGCTTTGTTATTTTGTGTTTTTGCTCTGGCACGTCTCCAGGTTTTTCATAATACATCTCTGGCTCAATACTAAAGTTATCAACTAAACCTTCTTTATCAACAGTAAAACCACTCGTTGTATCGATACTCTCAGAGCCTGCTGGATGTTGATCCAAATGTTTAAAATGGTCGCCTTCATGCTCTTTTCTCGCAGCGGTTTCGGCTGGGATAATATGCGGGTCATAGCTATCAGGGGTCGGGGAATCATTCTGGCGTGGGGCCGTTTGAGCGGTGGGAATCTTCATCATTTTTTCTCTGGTAGTTTAGGAATTTTAGTGATCAGTTGTCATGGCTCTAATCAATGACAAACTAATAAACTTTAAATCTTTAGCTTTTTATAGTTAACTTAATTAACTAGTTCATTGCTTCACGAGCTTCAGCTTTGATATCAGCAGTTGCCTCACTATCTTGCTTCCCAGCTTGTTTTGTTTTGCCGCCGGGTTGATAATCAGGACTGACAATGCTGTTATTCATTCCTTCTAGCGTTTGGGCTTTAAACTCTGTAGCCTTTTTCGCCTTAGCATTTTTGGCCTCTGGAGAATTGCCTTGTTTATTTTTACCCATTATTTCAGCTTGACTCATAGTGGCAATTTGAAGCTGAGGTTGACTAATGGATTGCGTAAAGGACGTTGCAGCCCAACTATTTTCAGTCCCTAGACTTAAAAAAAGAGAAGATACCAGCAGCAAACTTAAGCTTATAGTCAGAAAAAAGCGACGAAATGGTTGTAGTGAAATCATTTTCAACTCCATGAAGAATTTAATAACTTAATCGTCTGTTGAGAAGAAAAATCAATTTTTAGTTTAATAGTAAAGAAGGGTTACTAGTACTTGATGCCATAAATTGATCGGAGAATAGATCCGTCACGGTTTGAAGAGACAAAACCTAAAATTAGATTGATTTATGTTATTTAATACTAGTAACCAGCGATCCTAAAAAAATCTTCCCGAGGAAAGTATTCCTAAAAAAAGAGAGTTTCAAATCTTCGTCAGTATGATGTGTGCGACATTTGCCTCAGCATCACAATAACAAATCAACGACTAGTCGATAGCCTTTTTTACAGAATCCTTGGCATCTTCAACAGAGTGACGAATTTTTGCCTCTGCTTGTTTTGCCTTGCCTTCTGCCTGATCTTTAGGATCTCCACTGAGATTGCCTAAGCCTTCTTGAACTTTACCTTCAATATTTTTGGCAGTTGCCTTAGCTTTTTCTTGTAAACTCATGATGGACTCCTAATGGAATGTGAGGACTTTCTGACTCTGACTTTTCCCGTTAAGTGCGGATTGCAAGCTGCCAGCCTTGGCAAAGGTCATGCAACTTCAACCAACCGCGCCAAAGGACTTGGATACCGAGAGGAGTTTTACGACGATGTTCAAGATAACCACCAAGAAAAGCAACAGACTCGACAGCCCAAGCAACAGTCAAAATAGGGGGAAGTTTTTGAGAGGCGGCTGCTTTTAACACCTGAAGTTGAAGAGGATTAAGAATTTCAATCGCGAGAGCATCGGGCTGGGTACGATGAAGATAAGTAACGTGTAAAAGTTCAACAGCAATGACACTTAAAAAACCCAAAAGAGTTTTCATTCCATCAGAGGCAAGTCGATAACGCTCACTCTGACAACCAGACTTAAGGACTTTATGAAATTCTTCAACCCGCCATCGGTAGGTGTACCAACGAAGAATAGTGACAGCCATCTCAATAGTCTCAACAACTTCTGTAGTCAGAAGCATCCAAGATAAAGGAGTTTCGCCTTCGGGACAATCGATTTCTGTCGCATAAACAGCATAGACATTCAACGGGTCACGATTATCAAAACGATAGGGAGTTCGTAGATTAACTGAGCAAAATCGGACGGCAAGCTTAACCTTCCGTGCTTTTCTTTTTCCTGTACTCGGAATCTCGATTTCTTGATGAAAACGAATCGGTTCTGATTCCAAATGTTGCCAAAGTCGTTCACTATTTTTGTCTAAACTACGATTATGAGACGCTCTGACCAGCACTCCTGTATGCTTGAGTTGACGCACTGAGTCAAAGACTTCTGAAACATCTCCTTCTCTGTCAAATACATGAATTACCCTCGTTGAACTTTCTACCTGTTTCTCACAGGTGTTTAGAGCCTCTACCCATTTGTAGGATTCTTTTTCCTCAAATGGTCTTTGACGAGCTGCTTTTCTTTGTTCTTTCTGTCTTTCTTTTTTCTGCTTCGCCGTTTCATCTGTTGGGGGCTTTTCTTTTACCTCCCTATTCCACAGTTTTTGCCATAATAAACCTAATACTTGTCCTTTTTCTGGCTCAATTGCTAAAGCACTATGCAGTATTAATCCATTCCCTCCTTTTCCAGTCGGCCCATACCCTTCCCTTTTTTCCTTGATATTGCGATAATCTAAGAAGGTCGTATCTCCGACTGATAGCATTATCTTATATTCTTCTACGGCGGCAGTTGTCATTTCACAGTGCGGCTCTATTATCTTGACAAAGTCTGTTTTCGGATTCCCAAAAATTCATAGGCCCTCTTTAACTCGTTTCCTCCCTTAAACACTTCTGATAAGGCTTTTCCAAACCCCTCACTTAACTTTTTCCCAATCGAGAAGGCACGATTGTTTAGCCTCTCGTCTCCCAATTCACAACTGGCAAAGTTTTTTGTCCACCATTCCAACATTTTTTGACCTGCCCTTTAAGATTTTCTCCATTTTACAGTCTCATACTCCCTTCATCCTTTGTTTTTGAAATTTGAACGATAAGCGGGATGATGGCTTCAGAATATTTTTTTCCTGTCAAGAGAATCATTACTCAAACCCTTGCCAGATAAAGCCTCTAGAAGTTTGCATTGCTGGATTTTGGACTTAACGGGAAAAGTCAGTTTCTGACTGAGTCGAATGAACAACTCGGTTTCTATTTCTTAAGATAATGAACGATTGGTTTATTTCCTGTTTCATTTGATTAAATTTGTATGAATTGCTTGAATATGACACAAAACTTAATCAAAAAAATTTAAGTGTTTAAACTTTTAACTCTCCCAATCAAAATTTCCCCACCGCAAGCGACGGGTATGGAAGATGTTTTGCTCGCAAACAGACGGTTTCCATTGCAATTTTAAATTTTTCGCTGCAAGCAGCGGGGAATTAAACCCAAGAGAGATCAAGAGAGATTAAAAGCAAAGACCTGTAATTTGGCAAACCATATCTTTGACTCCATCTCCAAAAGTAGAAGAGCCATTGGGTTGATTATAGTTATCATTATTGTTTTGGTTGTTAGCTTCAGGGCTATTGGCAATTTCATTACTAATATCCTCAAAACTTCTGCCATTATTAATGGCATTGCGATAGCTTTGTAATCCTTTAGCATCAGCATTTCGCCCTAAATACTCTCGGTATAAATTGTTGATAGCTTGATTAAATTCTTGGCTACTCACTAAATTGCGGCGTGCTTGGGCTAACGACCAGCTTTGATTATAATTTCTTAAGTCATTAGCGTTGGCATTACGCCCTAAGACCTGGACATAGAGATCATTAATTTCATTCGCATTGTTATACGATTGGTTATAATTCCCATTATTACGAGGTCGATTATAGTTGCCATTGTTGTAATTGCCATTGTTACGGGGGGAATTGTAATCATTATTATTGTAATTCCCATTATTTTGATTTCTGTTGAGAGACTCAGGACTATTCGCAATTTCATTCCTGACTGCCTCAAAACTTACACCATTAATAACGGCGTTTCGATAACCCTGCAATCCACTGGCATCAGCATTTCGACCTAAATACTCTCGATAGATATTGTTGATCGCTTGATTAAATTCCTGACTGTTAGCCAGATTAAGGCGTGCTTGAGCTAATGACCAGCCCTGATTATTAATCGTTTGACTATAATTTCTTAAATCCTTCGAGTTGGCATTACGTCCTAAAACCTGAACATAAAGAGTATTAATTTCATTAGAATTATTACTAGACCAGTTGTCATTATTATTATTATTAGATTGATACCGAAAACTACCGTAATTTTGACAATTAATCACGTTCTGATCACGGAAACAACTAATATTGGCGCGACTACGATTATTGTTATTAGAGCTATACTGAAAGCTGCCATAGTTAGGGCAACTAATTACATTGCGATCGCGGACACAGGTAATACGTTGAGACTGAGCTAAGGCTGGGAAAGAATAGATTAAACTAGCGGTTAGAATAGTAGCAGCTGATAAGATAAGTGGTTTCATTTTTAAAAATTCAAATTCTGAATAAATGCTTGAATAAGCAGTTGAATAAACGACTTATTTATACCTTGAGCCTGGCAGAGTAATGATTGATTTTCTGTTTGAATTGAGTGAATTGATAAAATAGAACGTAGTTTTTTAGATTTTCTCAAGAATTGGGCATCTAAGCATCTAAGCCTTGGGAATATCGTCTATGGTCGCTTTACTAAACTGATTTTCATAGGTTGGATCTTGAGTCCCTAAATAGTTATCCCAAAAAGTAAAATAGAGACCATAGTGAACACGATATTTGAGATGATGCAGGGAATGATGTGCTGGCCCAATAAACCATTTTCCTAGCCAATGGTGGGGAAAGGAGATTGGCAAGCGGTCAAGGCCCAGATGATTTACTACTGCCCAGACTGTCATGGTCATTAGTACGGCGATCAAGGTAATGAGATGTAGAGGAATTACAAAAACAATGCCAACTAAAAACAGTGATTGGGCGATCGCCTCGGTTGGATCAAAGGCAAAGGAAGTCCAAGGAGTCGGATAGCGCGATTTGTGATGCCCTTGGTGGAACCAGGGAAACAAAGTCGGGTGATGAAATAAACGATGGGTAAAATAAAAATATGTATCTTGCAAAATTAAAACCGCAATATAACTAATTCCAAAATACCAAATCTGATGGGGTTGAGATTCATTATATAAACGAGTCATCCCTTCACCATAAGCGGATAAAATTAAAGCCGCCGCGATCGCAAAGACAACAGCAGATAAAATCGAAAGTTTAATATCAGATTGAATGACTTGATGAGATGGAGAGTCAAGAGACGGTGTTCGATTATTTAAAGAGCGATTAAAAATTAAATAAAAAAGACAATAAGCTCCTCCTGCTACCAGAAAATATCGTAGTAAAATAATGCCTAAAAAAGCAATAATATCCGTCCAAAATGAATAATTGCTCAATCTAAACTCCTTTATGCAAGACATCTATGAACGTTTAAGCAGTAGGCGTTCTATTTGAGGTAAAACAATCGTAGCAAGAGGATCATAACCAATTTGTTGAGTAATTCTTTCCCTCGCTAAAACTCGGTATTCCCAAAAATGTTCTCCCGCCGCACAGAGACCGAGATAGAGATTTAAAATCTGAGGCTTTTTCAGTAAAATAATTGCCAGTTGTCGCCAAAATTGTCCTCGAATTTCTTGTTTACAAATCCCTTGAAGCCAGATCACCTGGGTCACTAAACGAAAACCTTTACCGAGAGGAAATTGCATGGTTTGTCGTTTTCCTGGCGGTGATCCTAAACGGAGACATTGTTCAAAACAGCGTTTTAAATAATGACGGGGTTCATACAATTTCCAAAAACCTTCCACATAATCCTCGGCAATTTCTGTTAGAGGACGAGTCGGAATAAAATTCATCAGGGTATTTTGATCTCCTGTTAAATAAAGATGACTATTCTCCACTAAACGCTTTTCCTGTTTGAGACGATCCCAAAGAGCCGTATTCGGAAGAGCTTGCAAAACGCCTAACATCGGTTGGGGAATGGTCGTTTCTTCTACAAAGGCTTGAATTCTCGCTCCTGCCCCTGTTTTTTCCCCATCAAAACCGAGAATAAAACCTGCATAAATTAGCATTCCTGCATCATTAATTTTGCGACAGGCCGCAACCAGAGGATTACGAGTATTTTGAACTTTAAGAGCCACCTGTAAACTGTCTTGATCAGGGGTTTCAATACCCAGAAAAACGGCATAAAATCCTGCTTCTACCATGAGGGAAAGTAATTCATCATCTTCGGCTAAATTAACAGAAGATTCGGTGATAAAGGTAAAGGGATAATGATGCTGTTTCATCCAGGGAATTAAAGCCCGAAGAAAGATTTTAACGTTGCGTTGATTACCAATAAAATTATCATCTACGACAAAGAGAGAACCCCGCCAGCCTAACTCATAAAGTCGTTGTAATTCCGCTAATATTTGGTTCGGTTCTTTCGTTCGAGGTTTACGTCCGTAGAGAGAAATAATATCGCAAAATTCACAATTAAAGGGACAGCCCCGCGAAAATTGCACTGCCATCAGTAAATACTGATCTCGTTTCAGTAAATCAAAACGAGGAATCGGACTGAGGGTAACATCGGGTTTTTCAACAGATCGGAAAATGCCCTGGGTTTCTCCTGCGGCGATCGCCTTTAAGAAGAGTGGAACCGTTAATTCTCCTTCGTCTAAAATGAGATAATCGGCTCCAGAATCAAGAGCATTTTGAGGAACAGAGGTCGGATAAGGGCCTCCCACGGCCACTTTTTTATCTAATAAAACTGCTTTTTGAATAAGAGCCTGAAAATCTGATTTTTGGGCAATCATCGCCGAAAGAATAACCAGATCACACCATTCCCAATCGGCTTCAGTTTCTAGGTTCACATTGCGATCAAAAAAACGAATTTCCCAACTGTCAGGCAGTAGAGCCGCAACGGTAATAATGCCGAGGGGTGGAATCACGGCTTTTAGTCCAACTAATTCCATAAAGCGATTATAAGACCAAAAAGATTGGGGAAATTGGGGATAAAGTAATAGGGCTTTCATAGGCTTATTTCTTGTTTTGGAAGTCCCTTTGATAAAAAGGAAATTAAATTACATCAAAACCACTTAAGGCTTCTACTTTTTGTCGAAAAGCAATTAAGGCATGATTTTCTTGATACTCGACTAAACCTTTGTAGATAGCTTCCGAGACTGCTTGAGACACAATCGTTTTGATTTCAACATTGGTGTTGTAGCCGACCATATCTCCCTGACGGTTGCCGTGACGACCTGCGCCTTGGACTTGGCTAAGGGTATAACCTGTCACACCCAAATCTTGGAGGAGTTCAATAATGCGGTTTTGTAAAACGGTTTCCCCAATAATGACGACTAGCACAGCCGTCTGGGGCGATGGGGATGAAGATGACATAGATAACCTCTAAATTTTATAGATTAAAAAAATATTGCCAGCCTTAACACATGGCGATCGCCTCCGCCGCCATAGAGGTGATTAGAAAAATGTTCAATTTTTTAAGGGGATTTAGTGCAAACTCGAATTTGCTTGTATGGGTATCATTATAGTGGGTAGCTGTTTGACTTAGTGGTTGAATTGATTGAATTCGTATAAATTAATCAAAGAAACTATAAAACTTACCAAAAGTGGATATTGCAATAATCAGCGATCGCTTTTAGCTTAATTAGGGCTTAAAATGAGAATTAAGGCTGCCTTTCTAGATGATCATGCATACTGATACCATTTTCTATCAATTATTTCTGACCTTTCATTCTTTACTGTTTGAACTTCTCGGACAGCCACTAAAAGATGCTGCATATTATCAATTCACTTCTGCGGAAATTAAGGAAAAAGCCTTTCGTTTTGATGGAATCTTTATGCCAGAGCGAGAAGATAAACCCATCTATTTCGTGGAAGTTCAATTTCAAAATAAACCCAATTTTTACTGGGAATTAATTGCCGAGGTAAATATGTACCTCAATCAGTATAAACCTATACAAGATTGGAAAGCCGTTGCTTTATTTGCTCAACGCAATTTCGAGATAAAATCTCTAACGTTGTATCAACAGGAATTGATTGATAGCGGCCGTATTATTCGTGTTTATCTTGATGAATTGCCGTCGGGTTCGATTGGAGTCGGGTTAATTCAGTTAATTTTTGCTCAGGAGTCCCAAGCACCTAGCCTAGTACAACAATTATTGGCAAGAGCCAAGACTGAAATTCCCGATCCTTGGGTGACACGCGGTATTATAGATTTACTAGAAACGGTGTTAGTCTCAAAATTTGCCACATTAAGCCGTCAGGAGATTCAATCTATGTTTTTACTTAGCGATATTAAACAAACACGAGTTTATCAAGAGGCAAGACAGGAAGGTCTTCAAGAGGGTCGTCAAGAGGGTCTTCAGGAAGGTCGCAAGGAAGGTCGCAAGGAAGGTCGCAAGGAAGGTCGCAAGGAAGGTCGCAAGGAAGGTCGCAAGGAAGGTCGCAAGGAAGGTGAAAAGCAGGGAGAAATTCGCTTACTGATTCGTCAATTATCGAGACGATTTAGTACTATTGACACTCGCTGTTTGCAAATGATTAATCAACTTTCCCTAGAGCAATTAGAAGATTTAGGAGAGGCTTTATTAGATTTTGGCGATATTACGGAATTGGATAGTTGGTTAAAATCTCGTCTTGTTGAATAGAAGGCGATCGCCCCTTCAGGCAAAATTAATTCATCCTATTCCCACTCCCGATCTTCCAGTTCCTTTTGAGGCAATAGCAATGTGGCTTCGATTTCTTGTCGAATGGCAGCCGTAATTTCACAATTACTATTCAAACAATCCATGAGCAGTTGATTGGCATCATAATATTGTTGCAAAACTTGTTCCTGCTCTGGGCTAAATTGCCAATGGTGGTGGATATTACGATAATCGGTGATCGCTTTCTCTAATTTTTTTAACCAAGCAGAATAATTGGCCTGCCACCAAGCATCCAGACGTTCCCGACTTTGACTTTCTGGCGGCATTTGATCCCGCAATTGTTGTAACGATTTATAAAATCCGACATCGAGAACCATCACCAGAATATTATTTAACGCCAGACCACAAATCTGGGTATGGGAAAGATCTTGAACCTGATGATTGGTGCATTCTATTAATAAATTTTCCAAAGCTGCATCTAAAAATATGCCCTGATCTAAGGTACAAGCCAAGGTAAATTTAGCGGCTGTATTGGGGCTTTTAGCCAGGGAAAGATAGAAAGCTCGTTTGGTTGCTATTTGACTTTCCTGGGGAATTTGTTGAGATTTTTGACTACCCCATCGTAAAAATTCCTGGAGATAGGGATCTTCCCCAACTAAGGCATCAATTTGTTGTTTCATTAATTGCACGAGGGAATCGGCACTTCGCAACATCGCCGTTGTTAATAAAAAGACTTCGTGCCAGTGGGGATCGGTAATATGACTTACTAAACCCTCTAAAGCTTGTTCTAAAGCCCGCAAATTATAGCTTGCTACGATCGTTCGAGCCGTAAAATACTCTTGGAAAGCCAAATAGGAAAAGGAAAAGATGCCTCGCGCCCGTTCAATTAACAGTCCGTGTTGAGACTCGATCGCTCTCAAAATAGCTTCACTTTCTATTTGTAATTCCTCTGCTTCTAAGATCTCACCAGGCAAATTTTGTAAATAGTTGCCAATGTAATCTTCAATCATATTTTGCTCAAAAAAGTACTGTCCCTGTTCAAAGGTAACAGCAGCAAGCTGACTTAATAACCGCAGTTTTTGGGGCAATAAAAAGCCTCGATAAATGTCATCCCGTGCGACACCTCTGGCTTCATCCCACTTACCAAGCAACAGATCCAAGGCTTGTTTATAAAACTCAGTTCGCTTGAGAGGTAATTTTCCCTTTCCCTGAAAAACCCAACAGGCTAAATGGAGAAAAAGAGGCGTAACAACCAATTGTCGAAACTGCCAATTTTCAGGCAAGTCTAACTTTTGAATAAATTGAGCCGATTGCTCTTCCCCGGCCTCAACGGTGGTTTTTGTTAGAGCCACAAACCATTTTTGAGCGAAAGTGGTAATTTGGGCTTCGGTAAAAGGGGCAATTTCCACATCGGTAAATCCTCGCAATTGCAGTTTTTGGGCAGCAGTGCGACAGGAAACCACAAACCGATTTTTGTGATACATTTCTGAGAATTTGCGAACTTCACTCAGAACAGCAGTAATATCCTGGTGAAGAACTTCATCTAAACCATCAAGCAACAAGAGAATACAACCCTCTTGTAATAAACTTTTCAGGATGGAGGAACTGTCAATGCCCACTGCCCGAAATTTCTGACCCAAATAGTGAGAAAGACTATATCTATCTTTGGGTCTGGATTCTTCTGCAAATTCTCTTAAAGAGATAAAAATAGGGACTTGATGGGCAGCAAATTCTCCCTGATTACATTGAATGGCGAGATGCTGTAGAAAAGTGGTTTTGCCCACACCAGGCCGACCTAAGACTCGTAGCTTGGCATAGCGTTCAACGGCTTGGGTGCCAGGAATTTGAGTGTCATCGATCGCCCCTAAACCCACACGATTAAAGTCTTTCGGCTCTAGGTTTTGTAAATCAGCGATCGCCAAATGTTGTTGACTGGAAATCTCCTCCAAAATATTCACATCAACATAAATATCATTGATACTGACGGGATGGCTAATGTCCAATAATTGCAAAATACCGCACTGGTTTTGAATCGTTTCCCGAAACTGCGATCGCGCATTTTGTACTAAAATGCCAATATCTGGCGTGGCAGTGGTCTTACTTTCACCAGGATTTAAAAAATCAGCAGGGGGATCTTGGGCAATTTCTCGCCAATCCAAATCTAAAATCGAACAAATTTCCATGAAAACCTGACGATCAACAGGTTGTCCTGTAAAAAAACGCCAGATGGGTTGACGGGTTTTTAGATTCACTTCCCCCGCCAAATTTTCCTGAGTCCAGCCCTTGATCGCAAAGGCTCGTTTAGCCCATTGAATTCCATTGGGCGAGGCTTTGAGCGATCGCTTAACCATAAAGGAGTTTTATCTTAAAAACTGAGAATTTAAAACCTGAATTAAATCAAACATTTTTATAACCTAATTTATAGTTATACATACTTTCCGGTATTTCGCCAGATTAAATCAAACAAAACTAATATGAATTGTTGCCTTTATAGATAGATTGTTATTGAATCACTTTTTTAGACGGAAGCTAAATTTAGATGATTTTTGCCAAAACTCATACCAGCAATTCCTTCAGTCTGGGAGGATTAAGGAGGCTTGACCAAGAGATATTCTTGGCCAGATATTCTTAAGGAACTAAACTGGAGCAATTTAAAGACTGTCTTGAGCCGAATTTAAAGATTTCTTTCCTGAACCATTCTGTTCCCAGTTCGGCTTAATGGCCAAAACTGAATCAAGACTGAATTTTTTGGCCCACTGCGTATCTTGAGAGTCAACATCATCATGAATCACATAGGGAGAAGCTGTCCGCTTGGATTCATACATCGCCATATCAGCATAGTAAAACAGACAGGCAGTATCCGATCCATGACCATTACTAATCACAATGCCGATACTACCACTAACAGTAACTTGCTCATCGCCAATTTGTAAAGGATGACTTATGGCATGATGAATACGGTAGGCACAGTCTTTTGCTTCTTGGGGAGAATTCATATCTTCTAAAATAATCGCAAATTCATCGCCACTGAGGCGGGTAACTTTGTCTTGATGACGGACACAGGATAATAATCTCTGGGCGATCGCCTGCAATACTTGATCGCCAAAGCTGTGACCAAAACGATCATTGATTTTTTTGAACCCATTGAGATCTAAAAACAACAGAGAAAATAACTTTGAGCCATAGCTTTGACGCTCCTGGCTGAGATTGCTTAAAAAGTCAAATAGCGATCGACGGTTCGGCAAAGACGTTAAAAGATCATGGCGGGAATCATGATAATTTTGCTGACTAACAGCAGACAATTGAGTCGTATCATGCAGTAACCAATACCAACCAATGATTTCTCCCCAGTGATTTTTCCGCAAAGTAGTTTCAATATCAACATTAATTTCTACCATGCCTGGGGTTTCTAACTGAATTGACCAATTTTTAAGGCTCTTTGAATTAATTGTGCTCTGCTTCATGCTTTCTAGATGATGATAGAACTGCTCTATTTGCTGTTGAGGAACAAAAAAGGCGAGAGATTTTCCTATCATTTCTTGGGGATTGGAATTGAGTAATTGACAAATATTGGAACTTACATTCTTAATAATGCCCTGAATATCGGTCATCAGATAATGCCCTGGCAGTGATTCTAAGAAGGCTTGCGGAACGGTCTGTTGGGATTTAATCTGACAAATATGTTGCCATAACGTTTGCAAATCCTGTTTGAGTTCTAAGGGAGAATCAATCAGCGTTAAAGCCTTAGGTTGTGCCTTTTGAAACTCAAAAGTAATCCCGAACGCTTTTTCAGCCATTAAATCTTCTATATAACCCCAATGGTTTTGCTCGGCTTCTTCTAGGCTATCAAAGGGGCCAAAAAAATAGGTGACACAGGGAATAACCGTATGAATTTTAACCCACCAACACATTTTTAACTGCTTGAGAACCACTTGTTGATGGCTCATATTTTGAATTAGATTCGGCATCATCGACCGAATTTTTTCTTCCACTAAGACCCGTTCCTGTAAGAGTCCGAGAAAAAAATTATCCGATAAGGGTTCCATCTCATTTCCTGCGACGACTCGATGGCGATTCGGAATTTTACTTAAAATCTTTGCTTTTAACGTTTGGCGAAAATAGGGCAAAGACATCGCCATTTGATAGGGATGATTATCAGGTAAGTCCGCTAAGAAATCAGCAAGCTCCCTTTCTACTAAAGACAATGTTTCGTTGACAAGCTTATAAGGCATGATTTTAATCTTCCTGATTTTTTGTAAAATTGAACACAAAAGCAAGTCGATGGTTTTCAGGCTAAAAATATAAAATCACATCGAACACATCTGGATAAACAAAAAAACCACAATATGATTGCAATAAATATTAATTTTTCTTTTTCTCACACATCTCTTGATTAGAACCGATTAGAATCTAATTTCAGATTTAATTTTAGGTTTGCTCACCACGATTATAGTTCTATTTCCGTGATTTTAACCATAATTCCTTTAATTATTGCAACGAATTCAAACAAAATATACAAAGCAAACCCAATTTATACAAATGAATTGTTATCCTATCCTTAATAACGATATTCCCTGTAACAGAAAAATCATGAAATCTGCAACTAAGATTAAGGGAATGGGTTCAATTCTACATTCAGAAGGCGTTGCCTTTCGTGTCTGGGCACCCAATGCCACCAGTGTTTCTGTGATCGGTTCCTTTAATAATTGGGATGGTACGAAACACCCGATGAAAGCAGAAGAAAATGGCAATTGGTATCTCAACATCAAAGAGGCAAAAGCAGGCGATCAGTATCGTTTTCTGCTTTCTACACCCTGGGGAGAGTTTAAGCGCATTGATCCCTATGCCCGTGAGGTGACAAATTCTGTGGGGCAGGCGATCGTCCATGATCCGAGCTTTGATTGGCAAGGGGATGATTTTTATATTGCTCCCTGGAATGAACTGATCATCTATGAACTTCATGTCGGCACTTTTAATGATGAGGAAGATCTGAATCGTCCGGGGAAATTTCCTTCGATCTCAGCCCGTTTGGAATATTTAAAAAAGCTGGGGATTAATGCGATCCAAGTCATGCCCATCGGTGAGTTTGCGGGAGAACGCTCCTGGGGTTACAATCCTTCCCACATTTTTTCTGTTGAGATTACCTATGGCGGCCCCTTAGCCTTTAAGCAATTTATTAAACTTGCTCACCAAGCTGGCATTGCTGTCATTTTAGACGTGGTTTATAATCACCTCGGCCCTAGCGATCTCGATCTTTGGCAGTTTGATGGTTGGCAGGAGAACGATCGCGGTGGCATTTATTTTTATAACGATGAGCGAAGCCATACACCCTGGGGAGAAACCCGGCCTGATTACGGACGAGGGGAAGTGCGGCAATACATTATTGACAATGTGTTGATGTGGCTAGAGGAATATCACATTGATGGTCTGCGCTTTGATTGTACGCAATTTATTCGCACTGTTCACGGTTCTGAAGAGCATAGCTTACCCGATGGTTGGAGCTTACTTCAGTGGATTAATAGCGAGATTTCCCGAAAATTTCCTGGCCGTATTGCGATCGCCGAAGATTTGCAAAGTAACAAGTGGCTAACTAAAGACGTAGGAGCCGGAGGAGCCGGATTTGCTTCTCAGTGGGATGCCATGTTCGTTCACCCGATCCGTCAGGCAGTGATTACGACCCTAGACGAACACCGTTCCCTGGCGGCGATCCGGGATGCCATCTATTATCGCTACAACGATGATGCTTGGGATCGGGTCATTTACAGCGAATCTCACGATGAAGTATCGAACGGTAAAGCCCGTGTTCCCCATGAGATCAGCCCCAAGGACTCTAAAGGTTGGTATGCCAGGAAACGATCAACCCTCGCAGCAGCAATGGTATTAACGGCTCCAGGGATTCCGATGCTTTTCCAAGGTCAGGAATTCTTAGAAGGAGGTTGGTTCCGCGATACGATTCCGGTGGTTTGGGAACAACGGGAAGAATTTCACGGCATTTTGCGCCTATACCATGATCTCATTCACTTACGGCGCAATCTGGATGGTTTTAGTCAGGGTCTTTGCGGACAGTTTACCCAGGTCTATCATCTTAATGAAGAACGCAACTTGATCGCTTTTCATCGCTGGGACAAGGGCGGAGTAGGAGATGATGTGGTGGTGGTGGCTAACTTTTTCCATGAAGCGCAATCGAATTATCTCCTGGGTTTTCCGGCTCCAGGCCTCTGGAAATTGCGGTGTAACAGTGATTGGCAAGGTTACAATGAGGATTTTCACAATTGTCCCAGTACTGATGTTATGGCTGAGTCAGGTTACTACGATCAGTTTCCTGGCTGTGGCAGGATTGCGATCGGCCCCTACAGTGTGCTGATTTTTTCGCAATAAATTTATGCCGTTCGCCACTACCATCAAATTACGAAAGAAAAAGCGTTGCTAAGATAAGAAAAGCCCCATCAATTTTTGAATTGGCGAAGAACAAAAAAGAAAGATCAATAATTTGCATTTAAAATGGGTCGCCTGGGATTCGAACCCAAGACCAATCGGTTAAAAGCCGAGTGCTCTACCGCTGAGCTAGCGACCCGTTGTGTTGACAAATTCACTTTGTTCACACGATTTACAAATTTAACATAGTTGCCAGAAGAATGCAAGCAGTTTTCAAAAAAGTTCCGCTGTTAGTTCGACAATCGTGTCTAGAGATTGCTCCGGTTCTAGCTTAATCAGTTTTTCTCCGGTATTTAAAGCGTTACGGGGGGCAGTCCAGGGTTCCAAACAAATATAGTCCTTGCCCTGAAGCGTCCAAAAGACGACGGTTGAATACTGATCAGAATATTTGAGGGAAAGGGTTAAACTCCGCTCTGGATCGGTAAAACTGGCGGAATGGCGTTTAATCGCCTTAAAGACCGCATCAATTTCTGGCTGTTCAAAGTCAAAACGATCTTCAAAGGGAAAAACTGCTAATCGTTTTTGATCTTGATACATGGTCGCCGGAATATCAAAGCGGAGTTGACTCTTATCCTTGATCCAAAAATAGGGATGTAGCCCAGTGGAAAAGGGCATAATCTCGTCGGAGTGATTCGTGTAACGCTGTTGGATCTTAAGGCTATTGCCCTGGAGTTGGTAGGTAAAGAGAACTTCAAAATCAAATGGATAATTGGCTCTTGTGATTTCGTTGCTGGCGAGTCTGAGGGTTAAGCTGGCGCAGACATCGGTGGTCTGGTCTATGACTTGCCAAGGCAGATCCCGCGCAAAACCATGTTGTTTGAGGTGATAGGTCTGTTGAGGATGGTTATAGCGATCGCCGGGTAAATTACCACAAATCGGAAAAAGAATGGGAATACCACCGCGAATACTGAGATTGGGATCTTGAAAACGTTCCTGATCCAGATAGAGCAAATCCTGACCCTGTAATGTCCAACGAGTCACAATTCCGCCCCGTTCTGGCACCACTTCTAACCGTACTAGGTGCTTGTGATCGGTGAGGGTATAGGTTAGATATTGATCGGAGTGGGTAGTGATCGCAAACACAGGACTTTAGGGGTTAAAGGATAAATTGAGACAAACTAAAAGCCAGAATAGCACTCCCTAGGGGAACCGTTAAGTTATCGATTCCAAATTTGGAAAAGGTTTCTAGAAAGGTTGCCAATATCGCTACTATCAGGGCGATCGCCATTAAAGAAAGACTGATTGGCTGAATGATACCTAGCATCAAAACAGTGACGACAAAACTAACCACCAACATCGTCAACGATCCTTCCCAGGTTTTACGAATCCCCCAAAGCTGATAGGGATGCTGACCAAAGTTTTGACCAATTAAGGCTGCGAGACCATCTCCCCAGGCCATAATTAAAATGCCAAGGGCTGCGTATTCTGGCTGCTGACGGGAGAAAAAGTAACCAATTAACAAGCCCATACTGATCGCATAGAAAAAAGTCCCTAAACTGCGTCTTCCCACACTTTCCAAGCTCGGCAAAATGGGCAAAAAGTAGGACAAAATGGCCACGCCCCCTGCAACGATCGCCGCCCCAACACCGATCCAAGCCGGAATCTTCAACCACCAAGCCAGAAGCACCACCTGTCCACTGCCAATATGGACAATTTTGCGAGTCACTTCACCCTGCTGATTAGAAAAACGGTTTAGGGTTTCTGCAATCAGGATTAAAACCCCCAGATAAACCCCCACCCCAGCGATCGCCGACCAGGGAGCAGGAGACATTTCGAGCGCAAAGGCCAAGTTAGCCATCGGCTTTCCCCGTCAATAAGATGATTTTGAAAGCACTTCTGTCCGTATCTGTCCCTCTGGACTGACCCAAGCCAATTGTTGAATCTGACAATCCAGGGCATAGTCCTTAATTTCCGTCTCTGTACGCTGTCCTAAGTCTAATTCCACCCGTAGAGAGTCATCGTTTGAACGCAAACTTTGGGCATAGCGGAAAGCGGCAATCTCCACATCGGGGGTTTGGGGAATAACCAGCCAATCGATCGCCGGTGTAGTTTTGGGTAAATGGTCACTAGAGAGCAAACTAGCGTGTAAATCTTCAATATTGAGCGAAAAACCGATCCCAGGCAATGATTGTTTTTGGGGATGGTAAAGCCCTAACAACTGATCGTAGCGTCCGCCTTGACCGAGAACACGCCATTGATCGGCGGCGGTATTGACTACTTGAAAAACGATACCAGTGTAGTAATCAAAGGGCTGAAGCCAACTGAGATCTAAAATCAGAGCTAAGGGGCAATCTTGAGTATTTTGAACCAGTTCTACCAATGATTTTAAATTGTTTACCCGATCGCGGCTATCCCCATCCAAATCCAGTTGGGCCACTTTTGGTAAGATATCTGCTGCTTCTCCCCGCAGATCAAATAGCTGCAAGGCCCAATCTCGCAAAGCTACTGAAGGATAATCTAGCCCTTGCAATTTAACGTAGTCTAGGTCAGTAATACATTCTCTCACCGATTTACGTAAAGCCTCAGGAAAACGAGCCAACAGCGATCGCGTTAAGCCGGCCTCTCCTAAAATCACCTGCCACTGTTCAATCCCTAGAGCTTTCAAAGACTCTGCCATTAATAATAAAATTTCCGCATCCGCTAGCACACCGCCCACAAATAGTAACTCAACGCCCGCTTGATAAAATTCCAGTTGCTTGCCGTGATAACCCGTTGGTGGATTACGGAAAACATTGGCTCGATAGCAAAGGCGTTGAGGATAGCCACTGTCACTCATCCGGGTCATGGCCGCCCTGGCGATCGAAGCTGTTAACTCTGGCCGCAAGCCTAAAGCCCCTTCCGCACTATCCCGCAGTTGGATTACCGTCGTTGGTTCAATCGCCCCTCCGGCCACTAAGGTGTCTAACCATTCCAGGGTAGAAGTGACAATGCGTTGATAACCCCAGCCCTGAAAGACTTTTTGGAGGCGGTCATTAATCCAAGCTTTTTGGGCAACTTCAACAGGCAGTAAATCCCTTGCTCCGGCTGGTGGTTGATGAATCATAAAAGAAATTAAACAGGTTTAACTATGGCATCAAGCTTTCCCATTCTACTTTTTCTTGCCACCGAATAAGCCTCCCAAAAAAGTGCTTTTACTGGATTTATCGTCTGCCTTTTTGGCCCCCGGATTGGTCGTATTTTTTTCTAATTGACGTTTGGCCATCAAAACAGTCGGATCATTCGGGCTTAACTCCGAGGCTGTATTGATATGAACCTTGGCCATCGTTAACATATTACTCTTGAGATAGGACAAACCTAATAAACAATGGGCCCGACTCTCTTTCGGGTCGATTTTCAGCACTTCCCGTAATTCGGCGATCGCCTGATTAAAATTATCCCGTTCATAATATTCCTGTGCTCGTCGTAAATACCTCTCTTTGGGGGGAATCTTCGGCGCTTCCGAGCGACTTGGCTCCCGACGAACCCGAGTATTTTGTACTTTGGGAGCCGATTGGGCTGTAGAAACTGAGGGCGATAGGGGGGCAATCGTTGAAGTTGAAGTGGCAATGGCAATGGGTGTTATGCGAGGAGACTCACCAGCCCTCATGAAAAGATAAACAAGATTAAGCTCGCTAATCTGGGCCACCTGGGGTAGGAGCCGTTCTAGATCCAAATAAAGATTTGTGGTAAGACGATGCAGTTGTTGGTGATAGAGTAAATCTAAGTTATTTTTAGCCTCAAACAAGGCCCTGGTCTCTGGATTCGCAATGGTAATCTTATCCTTGTCTTCCAGATGGCTCTTAGCCGTTTGGGACAGAATCAATAGGTGTTCAGTACGATTACTCTCCCGTGAGAGCAGTTCGTAGGCTGGATTAACCAAGCGAGAAAATAATTTAACCGCCCGTTTTTTCTCGACATCAGACTTAGCTTTACAAGTATCAGGATGTAAAAGATAGGCAATTTTGAGATAACACTGCCGAATTTGTTGGCTATTCGCATTTAAAGGCGCACCTAAAATGGCATGATGATCCATTACTTCATATTTAAAAATTCCTTGCTTAATGGGAAAAGCTATCATGATTAGTGTTTATGTTTTACCACCGTTACCCTAATCTCTATTATCTGGTAGAAATTATCGAAAAGAGGCACACAGAAAACGGAGTTAACCGAAGTTAAACAGCGTCAACTGCTTTATATTCGCTCCCCGATTGACCGATGGAGGCTTACGCTTCCTTGGTTCTAGGGTCTGGGACTTGCCTTTGTCCGTTTTCGCCTCCAATAATCAACTTCCTTGTGGTGTCAATTACTGGAAACTTCCGAGTCCGTTCTAGCAATATTTCCTTTGTTTTTTTAAAAACAAGGAGGCGGGGAGTTCAAAATTCTCCCTTCTTGCAGGATACCTTCGGCAACATTGGTATTTGAGTGCAGTACGACCCCATTATCTCTGGTAAACTGCTCCCCAGCGCGAGCCTTTTTAAGAGTCTCGAACTGAGAATCGAGTTGTGACGTATCAACACTTGTCAATTCCAACAATCGCGCAACCTACGCGGTTTGAAACTTAATAACGATTGTAGCAAAAAAAGGAGGGAATTCTCTTATCGACAAGATTCTTTTTGCTCCGATTAACCCCGTTATACTTCGTTATTCCATGATCAGGTGTGTTGACTAGATTCGTTTATGAAGCTTGGGGTAAATCCCGACAAACATCCTTATCTGGTGTTTTTTGCCTGAGTGAAAGCCTGAAACCAAGTGTCAGTACTGACTAAAGCTTGACTCAGTTCCGCATGAATGAGACCATTGGTGGCCAAAATCCGTCCAGAGGTAATATCTAACGGACTCTGATCGTAGGCAGTTACTTTTCCTCCCGCTTCCTCTAAGATAACAATGCCAGCCGTAATATCCCAAGCTTTGATACCCCTTTCCCAATAGCCATCCAGCCGACCGCAGGCCACATCAGTGAGATCCAAGGCTGCTGAGCCACTGCGTCTAACGCCCTGGGTTAGGTGGGTTAAATGGCAAAATTCGGCATAATTATTGTCTAGGGTTTCTCGACGATCATAGGCAAAACCAGAAACTAAAAGGCTTTTGGCAAGGGTTGGACTAGCAGAAACCTGGATAGGACGGCGATTGAGAGTGGCCCCCAGTCCTTTGGCGGCACGGAATAGTTCTCGACGAAAAGGGTTGTAAATGGCTCCGAGTTGGGGAACGCCTTCTACCATTAAGCCTACGGACACGCAAGAGATAGGGTAACTATGGGCATAATTGGTGGTGCCATCAAGCGGATCGATCGCCCAGAGATAGGTACTTTGTTGTTCCCCTTGATAGCCTGATTCCTCAGCGAGGATGGCATGGTGCGGACAGTGACGTTCTAGAACATCTAAAATGAGGGACTCGGCTTTGCGATCCGCTTCCGTGACTAAATCACCAGCTAATCCCTTTTCCTGAACGGTTTCTAAGTTCCCCCATAGATCTTCAAGAATCGCTCCGGCGGCTAACACGGCTTCGGTTGAGACATCTAACCAATTTTGTAAGGGGATTTTATCTAGACGCATAGAGAATGGGGGGAAGTACGTTCTAATCTTCATCTAAGGGTAAACCAAAACGGACACGCCCTCTGCCAAAATAGCGACCGAATTGCAATTCATAGACTTCATCTTCGTCTTGGGTTTCGACTTCTAGATCTGAGCGGGTATAGCTGACACATAACAAGGCATAGCCGCGATCGCGTAATTCCTGGGACAGACCAACCGCTTCGGGTTGATAAATTTCACCTGAGATCACTCGCACGGCACAACTAGTACAGGCTCCATTACGACAAGAAAAGGGTAACTCATACCCCTGCTTTTCCACACTGTGGAGGATATAGCGATCGCTGGGAACCGATAACTGATAGGTTTCTGCTGCTTGACGATGGTGAATACAAACCCGGTAAAAAGAGGACATAAAAAAATTTGGCAATGAAATGTAATTATCGGACAAGTTTTATTGTATGATAGATGCTTGTAACCAACGAGGAGAGGTGGCCGAGCGGTTGAAGGCGCAGCACTGGAAATGCTGTTTGGGGGTAACTTCAACGAGGGTTCGAATCCCTCCCTCTCCGTAGAATATAGACAGGGTAAAGTTTTCAGGATTTTAAGACTAACTCTAAACCATTGCCAGAATAACAAATCGTTACCGTTCGGGTAATGTTAATAAACAATAAAAAGTACCCTATCGACTAAAACAGGGTGCTTTACTTTATATTTTTGTTCGCTCTTGGATTATAAAATTCTTGGATTATAAAATTAAGATACAAATCGCAGAAATAAATACCTTGACGCTACATCATAAATGACAGCTTTTTTCCTCATTCCTTTTCAGCCAGATCAAACGCTACCACAGATTACGATTACGGGGCAAATAGAACGTTTAGCCTCTCAACTTTCCTTAAGCTGGCTTGTGACTGGAGAAATTGATCAAATTGCGATTCCTGCTCCTGCTACTTCACCTACTCGTCAAGATAATCTCTGGCAAACAACCTGTTTTGAATTTTTTCTCGGCCTCACTGATCAGCCTGATTACTGGGAATTTAACCTCTCACCATCGGGTCATTGGAATTGCTATCGTTTTAGCGATTATCGTCAAGGCATGGTGACAGAAACGGCTTTTAAAATTTCACCCTTTCAGTTTGATCATTCACCTCAAATGCTTACGCTCCAGATCAATCTTGATCTGAGTGGCCTGTTCTCGTCTTCTCAGGCAGTCATTGCAGGTATTACCACTGTGATCCAAACCCTTGACGGTAATCTCAGTTATTGGGCTTTGACTCACCCTGGGCCAGAAGCGGACTTTCATCAACGGGATAGTTTTCAACTAGATTTGCCAACAGAAACACAAAGAGCTAAATAGTTGTTTGCGCTCATTGCATAACCTAAATGCAAAAACAGAATTGGTTGTTAAGGATGCCGATTACCAAGCTTCCTGTGCTAGGATCAACGGTTGGTTTATTTGCCTGATTCAGGAAAACCGTTACTCTTGTGCCTGCCTCTTCCGACTTTATTAATTTTCTTTCTTGTTAACTAACTATGACTGACGCTATTCGTATTCTAATGTGTGCGCCTGACCACTACGATGTGGATTATGTGATTAATCCCTGGATGGAAGGCAATATTCATAAATCTTCCCGCGATCGCGCCGTTGAGCAATGGCAAAAACTATATCATGTTCTCAAAGATCGGGCCTTAGTGGATTTAGTTCCGCCCGCCAAGGGTTGGCCCGACATGGTATTTACTGCCAACGCCGGTTTAGTTCTAGGCGATAACGTGGTTCTGAGTCGCTTTTTCCACAAAGAACGGCAAGGGGAAGAACCCTATTTCAAAGAATGGTTTGAACAAAATGGCTTTACGGTCTATGAATTGCCGAAGGATTTACCCTTTGAAGGAGCGGGAGATGCACTTTTTGATCGGGAAGGACGCTGGCTTTGGGCGGGTTACGGTTTTCGTTCGGAATTGGATTCCCATCCCTACATTGCCGGTTGGTTGGACACCGAAGTGGTTTCCCTGCGTTTAATTGATGAACGTTTCTATCATCTGGATACCTGTTTTTGTCCTTTGACAGGCGGTTATTTACTTTATTATCCTCCTGCTTTTGATTCTTACTCAAATCGGGTGATCGAGATGCGAATTCCCCCCGAAAAACGCATTGTCGTGGAAGAACCAGATGCGGTCTGTTTTGCTTGCAATGCGGTTAATGTTAACAACACAATTGTCATGAATCAGGTAAGCGATCGCCTGAAACAACAATTGAGAGAAGGGGGCTTTGAAGTGGTGGAAACCCCCCTAAGTGAATTTTTAAAAGCTGGGGGAGCCGCTAAATGTTTAACGCTGCGGGTGACGGAACCGATTTTAGAAACCGTTCATGCCAATGCGCCGATCGAAAGCCGTGTGGTTCGTCTGGAAGGCCATTTACTCGATTCCGGTTTATTAAATCAAGCCCTAGATTTAGTGGTCGAAAATAGTGGTAGTTTTCGGGTGCTTAACTTTAATTTAGGGGTTGAACGTCAGAGTATTTCCACCGCCGAAGTACGAATTTCCGCGCCATCCCATACCATCATGGAAGAGATCATGACCGAATTGATTGATCTCGGTGCAGTTCCTCCGCCCCAGGAACTCTGTGATATCAATACGGAAGTTGTGACCCAAGCCGGGGTAGCACCGGATGACTTCTATGTTAGTACTATTTATCCAACAGAAGTACGGGTTAACTGTGAATGGGTCAGGGTACAAAATCAGCGAATGGATGCCGCCATTGTGGCTCAAATCACTCCCGATGGGCCGATCGCCCGTTGTGTCTTGCTCAGAGATTTACAGGTCGGCGATCGCGTCATGGTGGGTGTAGAGGGGATTCGTACCGTTAAAAAAGTAGAGTCTCACGACAATAGCCGTAAAGAAAACAAAGAATTTTCCTTTATGGGGGCCGGGGTTTCCAGTGAACGACGGGTAGAATTGCTCGTAGAACAAATCGCCTGGGAAATGCGGAAAATTCGGGATCAAGCGGGCAAAATTGTGGTGACGGCGGGCCCTGTTGTTATTCATACTGGCGGATCACAACATCTGGCTCGACTGATTCGGGATGGCTATGTGCAAGCTCTGTTAGGGGGAAATGCGATCGCCGTTCATGATATGGAACAGTCCATGATGGGAACGTCTTTGGGTGTGGATATGCAACGGGGTATTCCAGTCCGTGGTGGCCATCGTCATCATTTAAAAGTGATCAATACCATCCGTCGTTATGGCGGTATTCGTCAAGCGGTCGAAACAGGTTTAGTCAATAAGGGCGTGATGTATGAATGCGTGAAAAATAATATTCCCTATGCCCTAGCCGGTTCGATTCGAGATGATGGCCCCTTACCTGACACCGAAATGGATCTACTCAAGGCTCAAACCCATTATGGTGAACTCTTACAGGGAGCCGATATGGTCTTAATGCTGTCTAGTATGCTCCATTCCATTGGGGTCGGTAATATGACTCCTGCTGGTGTGAAAATGGTCTGTGTGGATATTAATCCCGCCGTTGTCACCAAACTCAGCGATCGCGGTTCTGTGGAATCAGTGGGGGTAGTCACCGATGTAGGCTTATTCCTGAGCTTGCTAGTGCAACAACTAGAGCGTTTAACCAAACCCTATGAATTAGTAGCCGTTTAAGGACTTAGCCTTGTCCCCTTGATAGCCAATATTAATCTGAGGGGACAATAGCTAAATGCGGTTGAATGATTGCCAAAGCTGAAACTAGCCCCGATATCCCGTCACAATATAGGATACCCGTTGAGCAATATTGGTAGCATGATCGGCCATCCGTTCCAAATGACGAATCACCAAAGCGAGAAGCAAAATAGGCTCCACTACCCCCTTAATATCTCGTTGGTAGGCCAGGACTTTATAAAGACGTTCATAGGCCGTATCTACCGTATCATCCAATTGCTTAACCTTAGGGCCAGCAAAGGGATCTAGCTCTGTTAAGGCGATTAAACTGGTGGCCAGCATATGTTGAGCATGACGGGACATGGCCGCAATTTCTTCCATACAATTATGAGGGGGATAACTGACTAATTTCATGGCAATTTCTGCTAAATCCTGGGCATAATCCCCAATCCGCTCCAAATCTCGAACTAATTGCATGATGGCACTCAGTAGTCGTAAGTCCTGGGCAACGGGGGCCTGCAAGGTCAGGAAGGTAGAACATTCCTGTTCAATTTGTCGATAAAACTGATCAATTTGCTTTTCGAGAATGGTAATTTTAGCAATATTTTCTAATTGGTTTTCAAATAAAGATTGATGACTGAGGCGGAAGGATTCTTCCACCAGGGTTCCCATCCGTAGAACATCTTGTTCTAATCGTTTGAGGGCGCGTTCAAAATAAGTTCTTTCTGGGTGGCTAATTTGACTGGATAGGTTCACGGTTGTTATGGTCATGATTTAAAGATAGAGATTTTTATAGATAATTTCTATGATTGCGTTTTTTTGTTGGAGAAGGTGAGAACAAGCTTGACCAGCAATTGCGGGCTATGTTTGATTCTTGATTGAGGGAGTGAATTTTGTTTGCAACCAATGATACCAAAGGCACAATTGTGGGAAAGATTGTCTGCTCTTATCTCTCTGTGATAGCACAAAAAATCCTATCAAGGAATCGTTTAAACAAAGCTTTTTCCAACCCTAAAGTCATCTTAATGATTTTTGTCTTGCTACAATTGTAAAAATTGCTTTTTATGATGGGAAGAAGAGGTTAAGAGATGATGGGGTTTTGGTTAAAGTTATACCGATTTGTCTTTATCTAAATGCCTAAACGTTCTAAATCTAAATGAGAGGCAATGGCTGCCAAGGTGTTCAGATCTTGGCCCTGGTCTGCTGGGATCTGGGGGATAATTCCTAAGATCGGTAATTGGGTAAAGTTTTCCAATAGAGCGGGTGAAGCCCAGTCTTCTAAGCGTTCCTCGGCGATCGCCTCCTGGCAGTTTAGAATAATTCCTTTTAATTTGACCTTGGCTTGACGCGCTAAAGCTACCTGGGCGATCGCTTGTCCCATTGCCCCTAATTTAACGGGAACGACCAAAATTGCCGCTAGTTTCCATAGTCCCGCCAGATCGGCCACCGTTAATTCTGCTGTCAGAGGAGAACCTAAACTGCCGAGGGATTCAACTAATACAAAAGGATGGGTTTGCTGTAATTGGGTCAGGGTTTGCCAAACCAGATCCAGGGCGATCGCTTTTCCTTCACGTTGAGCGGCGATCGGAGGAGCCACAGGGGTTTGCCATTTTTGAGGGGTAATAATATCCCAGGTCAGACAATGGCCAAACAAAGATTGATAATGTTCATCGTCACCTTCTCCCGTTTGTAACAATTTCATTAATCCTAAGGATTTACCCTCTCGGTGTTTATACCAGTAGGAGGCTAAGATCGTGGTTAATGCGGTTTTGCCAACTTCCGTATCGGTTCCTGTAATCAATAATGTGTTCATGGCCCTTTATAAAATCTTTATAAAACGAATTTGAGCAACCCCTATTGCTGAAATTATATAGACTTATTTCAGATTTCTGACCTTAACTAATCGGTTATGATGAGAATTAAACAATCACTGTGCAGAAAAGTGTTAATTCTGGACTGATTTAAAACGCCATAAGTTGAGGGTAAAGTATCCACTGTGAGCCTTACTGCTACTTTAACACGTCAATCGATGCTGTCATCGCTATCGGACAATAACCGCCTTCGTCTCTTTTCTGGCTCGGCTAATCCTTCTCTATCCCTAGAAGTGGCTCGCTATCTCGGTATGGACATTGGCCCCATGCTGCGGAAACGCTTTGCCGATGGAGAACTTTACATTCAGATTCAAGAGTCAATTCGCGGAGGTGACGTATATCTAATCCAACCCTGTTGCCATCCCGTTAATGACAATTTAATGGAACTGCTGATCATGATCGATGCCTGTCGTCGTGCTTCAGCTCGTCAGATTACGGCGGTACTTCCTTACTACGGCTATGCCAGAGCCGACCGAAAAACCGCAGGACGGGAATCGATCGCCGCTAAATTGGTGGCCAATTTGATTACTGAGGCGGGAGCCAGTCGGGTTTTAGCAATGGATCTCCATTCAGCCCAAATCCAGGGATATTTTGATATTCCCTTTGACCATGTTTATGGTTCGCCGGTAATCATCGATTATCTCCTCCGCAAACAACTCAGTGATTTAGTGGTCGTGTCGCCGGATGTCGGTGGAGTAGCCAGGGCCAGAGCTTTTGCCAAAAAACTCAATGAAGCTCCTTTAGCAATTATTGATAAACGTCGTCAGTCCCATAATGTGGCCGAAGTGCTCAACCTGATTGGAGATGTCCAAGGCAAAACTGCTGTTCTGGTTGATGACATGATTGACACTGCCGGAACAATCCTCGAAGGGGCCAGACTTTTACGTCAGAATGGGGCCAGACAAGTGTATGCCTGTGCGACCCATGCGGTTTTCTCTGAACCGGCGATCGCTCGTTTGTCCAGTGGGATGTTGGAGGAAGTCATTGTCACCAATACCATTCCCATTCCTGAAGAACATTACTTCCCCCAACTGATGATCCTCTCGGTAGCCAACCTATTGGGAGAAGCCATTTGGCGGATTCATGAAGAAAGTTCGGTGAGCAGTATGTTTCGCTAGGATTACTCAATATCACCCTCTCCCACCCCCTTTTTTAGGGGGAAGTACAGGGAGTTTGAGATCAAATGTTGAAGGTCATTAACAGCATCAGGCTTAGGCATTAAGTACTTTTTGGGAGTTGCCTAATTAGGGTTTGGCTTGGGGAGTCAAGAGCTTCGCAGGCTGTTGACTGGGTTGTTCGCCAGATTGTTGATCTAACATCCCTAGTCGATCAAAGGGCCAAAAACGAACAAAAGCCCGTCCGACAAATTTATCCTTAGGAACAAAGCCCCAATAATGGGAATCATAGCTATTATTGCGGTTGTCTCCTAATACTAAATATTGGCCCGGGGGAACTGTAACCGGCCCATAATTATATTCTGGCTTTTGAGCAATATAATTTTCCGATAACGCTCCACCATTGACGTAAACAATGCCGTTTTTAACTTGAATAGTATCTCCAGGCAGTCCAATAACCCGTTTAATGAAAGCATCTTTAAAATTACGTTCCTGTAAAGCTTTCGTGGGATTAAAAACCACAATATCTCCCCGTTTAGGATCATGGAGATGGTAACTAATTTTTTCGATAATTAACCGATCATTAATTAAAAGAGTGGGTTCCATCGAAGAAGAAGGGATGTAGCGGGCCTCTGCAACGAAGGTGCGAATTCCAAAGGCAAGGATAGCAGCCGTAACGATGGTTTTAGCAGCTTCTAACCAAGGGTTTTCTGGAGACTGTTGGCTGGTTTTAGTGGACTTTTTATCCAAGCTTGTGGTCATAGTGAGTTGATGGTAGAAGAAAAGGGGCGATCGCTGAAGGGTTTAAGTAAGCGAAGAGTTTAAGGGTAACTGAGCAAAAGTTAAAGATTAAAATTACAATGAAAGTCACCTTCTTCTTAGTCTAACGAATTTAAGAAGTCTAAGAAGCTCAAGATTAGTCTAAATTTACGCTAGAGAAGATAATGATGGACTCCACCTTACCCCAATTAATCCGCCAGGCTCAAATATTGTTGCCCAATGGCAATTTCTTACTGGGAGATCTGTTGATCGCCGAGGGAGTCATTCAGGCCATTGCCCCAGAGATTGTTGCGCCCCCGAATAGTTCCATCATAGACGCAGCCGGATTAACTTTGTTGCCAGGGGTAATTGACCCCCAAGTCCATTTTCGTGAACCAGGGTTAGAGCATAAAGAGGATCTGGCAACGGCCAGTCGAGCCTGTGCGAGGGGAGGGGTAACAGCTTTTTTAGAGATGCCCAATACCAAACCCTTGACCATAACCCAGGCAACCCTAGAGGATAAACTTCAACGGGCTGCGGCTAAGTCTCTGGTCAACTATGGTTTTTTTATCGGTGCAACGCCAGAGAATTTACCCGATCTCCGTACGGCTCATCCGACCTGTGGCATTAAGATTTTTATGGGTTCGGCTCATGGCGATCTATTAGTTAGTCAGGAAGCGGCTTTAGAACCAATTTTTGCAGAGGGAAGTCGTTTAATTGCTGTCCATGCGGAAGATCAAGCTCGTATCCTCGAAAGACGCAAATTATTTGCTGGGATTACTGATCCCGCCGTTCATTCCCAAATTCAGGACGAGGAATGTGCCCTGAATGCCACGAAGTTAGCTCTCAAATTGTCCGAAAAATATCAGCGCCGTTTGCATATTCTCCATCTGTCAACGGGAATTGAAGCAACCTATTTACGTGACCATAAACCGGCCTGGGTAACAGCCGAAGTCACTCCCCAACATTTATTACTGAATACGAATGCCTATGCTGAGATTGGTACTTTAGCCCAGATGAATCCCCCTCTGCGATCGCCGGAAAATAATGACGTACTTTGGCAAGCCTTACTGGATGGCGTGATTGATTGTATTGCCACGGATCATGCTCCCCATACCCTAGCGGAAAAAGCACAGACCTATCCCCAATCTCCGTCTGGAATGCCAGGCGTGGAAACGGCGTTACCGTTAATGTTGACTCAAGCGATGCAGGGACGCTGTACGGTGGCTCAGGTGGTTAATTGGATGTCAACAGCAGTGGCTAAAGCCTACAGTATTCCCAATAAAGGTTTAATTCAAGTTGGGTATGATGCGGATTTAATTCTTGTTGATTTGACCAATTATCATCCGGTTTTACGCTCTGAGGTTCAAAGTAAGTGCGGCTGGAGTTCCTTTGAAGGTTGGAGTTTAACAGGATGGCCAGTGATAACAATCGTGAACGGGCAAGTTGTCTTTAATCATGGGGAATTTAATGATCAAGTTCGAGGCAAAGCCCTGACTTTTCAATCTTAAGCATCCATAACGGCGATCGCCTTGTATTGTACTATTGGCAAAAGGAATTTTGCAATCCAGAACTCACCTCCTTCATTTCTACCTCAAAAACGAACTCTCCCCAAAAACAGAAGGGCGATAGAATTCTGATAGAAATCTTTGTTGCTTGTCTTTGGACTTACATAAGTCTATTAATTCTAACTTTTTTACTATGGACTACCGAAGTTACATCACAATTGAACCTGATAAACGCGGTGGCAAACCCTGCGTGCGTGGCTTGCGTATTACAGTTTATGAGGTGCTGGAGTACCTAGCCTCTGAAATGACGGAGGCGGAAATACTTGAAGATTTTCCCGATTTAACACGAGAAGACCTGAAAGCTTGTATTGCCTATGCGGCTGACCACGAACGTCACTTTATGACTGCTCCCATTGCTGTATGAAACTAAGGCGCGTTATATTATTTTATTCTTACATCCTATGAAATCGGCGATCGCGTTCAGATGTTATCATTAGCTTATGAACATTCAAAAAGATGGGTTTGAATGGGATGAAGGAAACATAGCCAAATGCCAGAAACATGGGCTTTCTCTTGAGGAGATTGAAGCTTTTTTTCAGAGTAAAGTATTTGTTGCGCCTGATCTCAAGCACTCTGAAGAGGAGGAACGATTTCTTGCAGTAGGTTATTCACCAAATGGTAAGCCGATGTTTGTCGTATTTACATTGAGAGGTAATCTTATTAGACCTATTTCCGCCCGATATATGCACAAGAAAGAGGCTCAAAACTATGAAGAAAATTTTACCTAAAATAATGAGTGATGAGGAAGCTGAATCTCTGCTTACGGCTGATCTTTCTGAGTATCTAACCCCAGAAAACTTTAAGGCAAACTTTACGCCAGTATCCTTTGAGTTTACCCCTAAAGAGAAAACCATTCCTGAAGCAAATGTTATGGTTAAGAGGTAAAAATTTAGGATGAAAAGGGGGCGTTACATTTGTTAACGAATCCTACAAATCAATCTACGAAGCAGCGATCGCTCCAAGGATCACGATCAAAATTGAGGAAGTAAAAAACAACATTGAGTAAGCAAGAAAAATTATTAAGCAAAATTCTTCTCGGTAATTCCGATGTTAATCTTCCTTTCGATTCGGTTTGTCAGTTACTTAAAAAATTGGGATTTAACGAATGAATACAGGGAAGTCATCATATTTTTACAAAGGAGGGAATTGAAGAAATTATTAATCTGCAACCTAATCAAGGAAAAGCTAAGAACTACCAAATCAAACAAATTCGTAATTTAATTTTAAAATATAAACTAGGAGGTTAACATGAAGTTCTATTATGAAATGATCATTTACTGGAGTCAAGAGGATCAGTCTTTTCTGGTGCAAGTCCCCGAACTACCTGGTTGTATGGCTGATGGTACAAATTATCAAGAAGCGGTACAAAATGCTGAGGTTATCATTCAAGAATGGATTGAAACAGCGCAAGCATTGGGTCGAGATATTCCTGAACCAAAAGGACGATTGTTATTAGCTTGATACAATGAAAATCGTTAAATTTCCCCCAGACCCGCATCAGAAACCCAAATTGAGCGACATTGAAGAGGCTACATTAGCCAGCCGATCGGATGAAGAGATTGATTATTCAGATATACAAAAACTAGATGATCGGTTTTGGGAGAACGCTGAGGTTGTTTTTCCTGAAGCAAATGTTATGGTTAAAGGGTGAAAATTTAAAAGGCGCGTTACGTTATTATTTGCAAATCTTACGAAAGCCGCGATCGCACTATAAACTTATGAATTATGAAGATTCCGCAGTTTTTTGAGTGGGACGAGGATAAATGTCAGGCTAATATAGACAAACACGGGATAGATTTTGCTAACATTCAAGCAGTCTTTACCAATCCCATCGTTGAACGTGTGGATGACCGTCAAGATTATGGTGAAGTGAGAATCATTTTACTAGGAATTATTGATGATCGGGTTCTCTGCATTGTTTATACTCTACGCGGCTCTGTCTGTCGTATTATTAGTGCTAGGAGGGCAAATCAACGTGAACAAAGAACATATCACCAGAGTCTTGCTAGAAGACTGGGCAAAAATGAAGGGTCAAACTGACTGGGCAAGGGTTGACGCGATGACTGAGGAAGAAATCGAACAAAATGCCCTAAGTGATCCTGATAATCAACCTTTGACTGATGAGTTTTGGGATGAGGCTGAGGTTATTTTTCCTGAAGTAAATATTATGCTTAAGGGGTGAAAGTTTAAATTTGGCAATTGTTCTCACTAGGGAATAAAATAGCAATCAATCACCATAACATCTTCTTTTGGAGTGTTATACGGGAGCTTTCGTTCGTTTAATATAAAAATATCTTTTAGTAAATTATAATTATAAAACGACCAGGACTCATGAGCATAATTGTTGATCCTGAATGGACATTCATGGATGTTTTAAAAGCTGCTTGGGCAGCATATCCTGGTGGGGTTCAGCTTGGAGCACCCAACAGAGTAAAAGCCTTAGAAAGATGGGCAAATGTTATTGGACGCGAGAGGGCAGTGTATGAACTAAATGCCGTGCTGAGTCAATACTCTAGTTACAAAGAAGCAGCAAAAGCTTTCGGAATGTCTGTATCAACTTTAAAAAGAATTAGAGACAATTTTCAGGCGATGCCCGAATTAACGCCTTTTTCGTCTGTGCCAAACATAATTCAAGATCATATATCGATACTGAAACAAGCAAAAAATACTTCAACCTTTATAGAGACCCCTGATGAAGTTCTTCAAAAGTTTCTTGAGTTAACAGAAAAAATAGGTGTCGATCCAGTATCTAGATTAATAGAAGTTCTAGTCAGCAAAGAAACCCAATCATTAATTCCTGAAAATACTCTTCATAAATTTATAGAAATAAGCCAAAGGGCTGGTATTGACATAGTTTCTAGATTGGTAGATTGGATTACAAATGCAGCAAAATTAAAAGATGTGATCGATGTTCTTGAGGGGCTTGATTTTAATGATTTGCAGAAGCTAAATATTGCAATTGGGTTGAGTAGCCTCAAAAATGCTTTAGTAGTTTGGCAAGAAAATAAAGAGAATGATGATGAAGAATTTTGGCAGAGAGTTTTTTCACAAAATTCTTTTATCTTTGCTCAACTATTTTCATTTCCTGTAATCCTTATCGAGGATAAAGCATATATAGGTGGCAAAAATATCAGCAATAAAGGCGGAAATGTTATTGATTTCTTGTATGCAAATGACCTAACTAAAAATGCTGCCTTGATAGAAATAAAAACTCCAAAAACAAAACTTTTAGGTTCTCAATATAGAGGAGATATTTATAATATATCAGTTGAATTATCTGGCTCTGTAGTTCAGATTGCTAACTATAAAAAATCACTATTGCAAAACTTTAATTCACTCACTAGCAATGAAGGTGATGAATTTAACGTTTTTAATCCAAAAAGTATCATTGTGATTGGTAGTATTAGTGATGAATTGATTGAGCAACGGAAGAAAAAAAGTTTTGAATTATTTAGAGCAGGATTAAGTGACGTTCAAATTATCACTTACGATGAACTATTTGGCAAAGTAGAGTTTCTTATAAAATTGCTGCAAGGTGAGTATATCACAAACGTAAGCTAAAACTTCACAAAAGCCACTATTATAGATTAGTTTACTAAAAGAAATTCAATATTATCTTTGATAAAACCAAGATCGCTGTCTTCTTGTTAATTAAACTAAAACCGCGATGTCTTTGGGGAAATGTTAAAATGCAAGAGAGGCGATCACACCAAGAATCGTGAACAATAATGTATGGTGATCGCATCCTACACTTTTATATCTAATTTGGGAGGGTTTAATCAGGAAAACTTAGATGCCTACCTATGCCATTGAAGTAACTGATTTAGCCATTGAAGAATTGAGTAACATTCGTGCATTTGAGCGTCGTCCAATTCTGGAAGCAATTCGTCAACAACTCACCTACGAACCCACCGTTACCACACGAAATCGCAAACTTCTGGAATCTTTAATACCTAGTTTTGAATCGGTTCCCCCCATTTGGGAATTACGAATAGGAGCATACAGAATATTCTATGATGTAGATGAAGCGGAAAAAATTGTTTACATTCGAGCTATTCGACGGAAAACACCTGAACAAACCACAGAGGACATCGTGCAATGAAACAATTAACCTTAGAGCAGCTTTCCGAACAATTACAAGACTATGTGCGCTCTACTCAAGGAGAACAAATTCTGATTACTGACAACGGTAAACCGATCGCTCTTTTGTTAGGATTAGAAAACACCAATCTAGAGCAATTAAACTTGCAATTGTCAGCACAGTTTTGGGAAATGATTAGTGATCGCAGAAAACGCCCTACTGTTCCGTTATCCGTAGTGGAAAAGCAATTAGAGAACTTAGAATAATGACAACAGCTTTTTCTAAAAATTAGTGCGATCGCCGCTTCGTAGTTTGGATTGACAAAAGGAAACCCAACATTTCCACACACACAATATTCTCTCTCCAAAATGAATTAACACCATTGTTATTTAATTTGTTGGGTTGCATTTCTTAACCCAACCTACCGAATTTTTGACAAATTTGACGGCGATCACAATTTTCTTATTGATGAAACTTTAAAATCGCGATTTTTTGGCTTTTGAAAGTGCGATCGCTGTCTTTTTTGTGATGAAAGTTTAAAAACGTGATTCCCCTGGGGAAGTTTGATCGCTGATTGTTTAGAAAGCTTGATGGCGATATAATTTAGATAAAGACTGTGTAAAAAAGGAAAAAATAGCCGTGAGTCAAGCAGAAATTACAGATTATTTGCTAACTAGCACAGGTTTCTATAGCCTCTTTCAAACCTTACCACTAGAAATCCGACAAGGCTTTCTACAACTTTTATTTCAAAATAATGCCTCTGAATTAGAGGACTTTATCCTTTATTTAGCTTGTGAAAATTCTCAGAAAGAAGGATTTTTATCTGAATTAGAGTCTCAATCTCTCCTTGAGAGTTTGCCTCAATGAAATATCAAATTGCCAAACGCTTCAAAAAAGATTTAGATAAAATTAACGACAAGAAAATTCTCGCAAAAGTTAGAAAATGTATTGAAGCAATTGGAACCTCTCAAGTACTATCTGACATCCCCGATCTTGAAGCACTAAAAGGCTTCTCAGGATATTATCGCATTAAATTTGACTACAGCTATCGTATTGGAATTTTTTGGGATGGCGAAGTTATCGAAATCCTTAAAATAGAGAGTCGAGAAGGATTTTACAAAAATTTCCCGTAGAAATAGTGCGATCGCCGTCTTCCTATTGATTAAAGTTTAAAACTGCGATTTTTGGGCTTTTGAAAGTGCGATCTAACCATGTCCTTTTTTTGAAAAAACACCATTACTTCCTTATTTGCAATTGAAGGCAGCGATCTCGCGAAAAAGGATATGATGGTATCGCGTTCCTACCTGTCAGTCATACCATGCAGTCGCAAAAAATCTCAATTTCCTTACCGCTAGAAATGGTAGTGTTCCTAGACCACTATCAAAACACCACAGGTTGTCGCTCCCGTTCTCAGGTAATCTCCGAAGCTCTCCAGTTATTGCGCTTACGCGAATTAGAAGAAGCCTATCGAGAAGCCTCTCTTGAAATTGATTCAACCTGGGAAAATACGGCGGGAGATGGACTCAGTGATGAAACGTGGTGAGATTTATTTTGCAAATCTTGATCCTTCTATCGGTTCCGAAACTGCAAAACGCCGTCCAGTTTTGATTGTTAGTAATAATATTAATAATCAGGCTGCGACGACAATAACGATTCTGCCAATTACCTCTAACGTTTCTAAAATCTACCCATTTGAAATTTTCTTACAACCTTCAGAAAGTGGTTTACCGAAACCGTCTAAAATTCAATCTCAACAAATTAGAACAATCTCTAAACAGCGTATTAATGGTGATAGCGTTGGTAGCTTAAGTGATAAATTAATGGGCTTGGTTGATGCAGCAATTAGATTACATTTGGGTCTTTAATCTAATCTGTTCGGATAGATTTTATGGCGATCGCTGTCTTCTTATTGATGAAACTTTAAAATCGCGATCGCTTGGGCTGTTGAAATTGCGATTAGTTTTTCTTCTCAAGTTCGAGGCAAAGCCCTGACTTTTCAATCCTAACCATTCGACCTAGTAACAAGGGGCCTAAGCCCCTCGCCTGTCGGGTTTGACGAACTGCCTAAGCTACTTGGTTAATCGAGTTAACACCGTATTAGAGCGTTCGATAAAGCCCTTAATTCCTTCCGCATCGAAGCCTTTTTGAGCCATTAGGGCCAAATCATAGACGTGCTGACAGAGATATTTGGCTAATTCCCCAGAAGGAGATTCCCCAGCCCCTTGTACAATACTGCCCTGACTTAAGGACAGAATATTTTGAATCAGAGGGTGGTTAGTATTAATCACCAAAATATGTTGCTCAGGGAAAGCCATTGTCTGTTGCTGCATCATGGCGGTCATTTCCTGTAAACGACGCATAGCTTCAGGAAGTAATACCATTGCTGGAGGAGTGGATTGGGGATCGTCGGCTTTTAAGGATTCGGTGCGAATATTCACCTGGGGTTTATTGAGGGCTTTCTCAAATAATTCCTTGATTTGTTCACTACGGGATTTATTGGTCGTCGGATCAATAATTTCGTCTGCCTTATCTTTTTCCAATAAGGTTTGATCTAACTCAGAATCGACGCGGGAAAACTTGACATCACTATATTCCCGTTCTAGAAAAGGAATAAAGTAATTGGTGTCGATAAAGGAATCCATAAAGAGGATTTCAATCCCCTGATTTTTATAGAGTTCAACGTAGGTAGCCTGGGTGGTTTGATCGGTGCAGTAAAAGACTCGATTTTCGTGCTTTTCCTTATTGCGTTCTAGATAAGCTTTTAGGGTCGTATAACCTGCTTTTTCGTAGGGATTACCCTCATTTTTATTGGCACTGACATCTTGCCAGGCATCTCCCTCATCGGTTTGGACTTCTACAGTTGGGGTTTCAGAACTGGCTGTTGCCTGATAAGTGGTGCGATAGAGTAGGAGACTTTCAACCTGTTGTTTAAACTTGTCATCCTTGAGGGAACCAAATTTAACAAAGGTGCCGATATCTTCCCAACATTTCAGGTATTCTTCGGGGTTTTCTGTGTAGAGGGATTTGAGGCGATCGCCGACTTTTTTAGCAATATAATCAGCAATGCGTCGTACCGTCCGATGGTTGGTTAAAGCACTCCGTGAAACATTGAGGGGAATATCAGGACTATCAATCACACCCCGTAACGGCATCAGAAATTCGGGAATAATTTCTTCGCAGTGATCACTGACAAAAACCTGATTACAGAACAGTTTGATCTGTCCCCGTGACACATCCACATCTGGACGCAATTTGGGGAAGAAGAGAATGCCATTTAAGAGGAAGGGATAGTCCGTATTGAGATGTACCCACAGCAAGGGATCTTCCTGGAAAGGATAAAGATAACGATAGAGTTCGAGATAATCTTCTTTGGTTAAATTCTGGGGGGATTCTTTCCACAAGGCCCGTTGTTTATTAAGGGTTTCGCCTTCAAAACGAATGGGCACAGACATAAAATCAGAGTAGGTTTTCACCAACTGACGGATGCGGGAAGCTTCTAAATACTCCTCTTCTTCTTCCATAATGGTCAGGGTAATGGTGGTTCCAACCACCTGGCGATCGCAATCTGTTAATTCAAACTCCGGCGAACCATCACAAGACCAGTGAACGGCCTGGGCATCTGCTTGATAGGAAAGGGTTTCAATCTCCACTTTTTTAGACACCATAAAAGCAGAGTAGAAGCCCAGCCCAAAGTGACCAATTAAGTCATTAGCGGACTTTTGATACTTATGGATAAATTCTTCCGCACTAGAGAAAGCAACCTGGTTAATATATTTCTTAACTTCATCGGCGGTCATGCCAATACCATTGTCGGTAATGGAAAGGGTTTTATTAATTTTGTCCACCACAATGTTGATCTCTGGATCGGGAACATCACCCGACTCGCCGGCATAGGCGGCCATTTTGCGCTTGGCAATGGCATCAACGGCGTTAGAAATCAATTCCCGTAGGAAAATCTCATGATCGGTATAGAGAGATTTTTTAATAATGGGAAAGATATTTTCGGTATGGATAGTAATATTACCTTTTTCGAGAACAGCCATAGGTTTTCCCACGTTATTTATAAAGTATCAAGGGCGATAGGGATGCTATCTGCTGTTTATTATCCTACGGGGTGAGAGGATTTGTCCCCAGGGAGTTTCCCCACCTGATTTGTTTCGGTTTCCCGTACTTGTGGCAGGCTTAGTACGACAGATAATTGATAGATCGCACTGGCTATCGATTTTCTTATATCAGCCAGTTTCGGACATAACGGCACTCTTTGGTATCGGATGTCCGATTTTCTTTTCTCCACTTACCCGCCTCGAGAACTTCCCACTGTCCAGATCCCGAACTAACGTTAATTTAATTTGAGTATGGGTACTCGATTGTGGTTGATCCCCCCTAGTCCTACCCCATTGAAAAGAAAGTTAGGGGGGATATTTCCTAATCGTTGAAATGTTTAATAATTGCTTCTGCAAATGCTGAACACTTTAACGGTGGATCCACAGGCGGTTCCATTAATCGGGCCAAATCATAGGTGACTTCTCGATTGGCGATCGCTGCCGAAATCCCCTTTTTAATCAGATCAGCGGCCGCTTGCCAACCCATAAATTCCAGCATCATTACGCCGGAAAGAATGACAGAACCAGGATTAATCCGATCTAAGCCTGCGTGTTTAGGAGCCGTACCGTGAGTTGCTTCAAAAATGGCTGCATGATCGCCAATATTGGCCCCCGGCCCCATACCTAACCCGCCCACGATCGCCGCCGCCGCATCCGACAGATAATCACCATTCAGGTTCATGGTCGCCAGGATAGAATATTCATCAGGACGGGTCTGAATTTGTTGGAAAATACTATCGGCAATGCGATCATTAACCATAATTTTGTCCTTCCATTGACCGTTACCGTGACTTGCGCCAATCACATCTAGAACCCCTTGTACCTCGGCATGGATTTGGGCTTTTTTCCCAGCCGTGAGAGCATCATAGCCTGGTTCAATTTTGTGGGCATTGGCTTCGATACTCAGATCGGGATTTCTGTCCTTATTATCTAAAATCCAGGATTCCCGTTCCGTGACACACACATCTCGAAATTCACTGGTTACTAACTCATAACCCCAGTCCCGAAAAGCTCCTTCGGTATATTTCATAATATTGCCCTTATGTACCAAGGTGACTTGATTTTTAGGCTTCGGTAAACGCAGGGCGTGTTCCATGGCCCGACGAACTAGACGTTGTGATCCCTTTTTACTAATCGGTTTGATGCCAATACCAGAGTCTAGCGGAATTCGTTTTTTACCATGTTCTGGGGTGGCTGGAATTAAATCATTATTGAGATAATCAATCAATTTAACCGCAATTTCATGGCCCTGTTTCCATTCAATGCCGAGATAAATATCTTCTGTATTTTCCCGATAGACAATCACATCTAATTTCTCTGGATATTTATGGGGGGAAGGAGTTCCCTGGTAATAACGACAGGGACGCACACAGGCATAGAGATCAAAGATCTGACGCAGAGCTACATTTAAAGAACGAATACCGCCACCAATCGGGGTTGTGAGGGGGCCTTTAATAGCAACACCGTATTCTTTGATCGCGGTCAGGGTATCTTCCGGCAAATACTGATAGGTTCCATAGATATCACAGGCTTCATCTCCCGCATAGACCTTAAACCAATGAATCTTTTTTTGATTACCATAGGCTTGGGCCACCGCCGCATCAATGACCTTTTCCGTGGCTGGCCAAATATCCACCCCAGTGCCATCACCGCGAATGAAGGGAATAATCGGATCATCCGGCACGATCGGTTTACCGTTTTCAAAGCTGATTTTGGAGCCAGTCGTAGGAGGGGTCAGTTTTTCGTACATACAGATCTCGCTAGAATAGTCAAAAATAGTCACAGAAAGCATTTTACCTTACCGCCTTTAAGGGTGGTCTATTGCATTGATCTTTACCGTTTTGGAAGTTTACCCCATGAATGCTTTACTCACCCATTCCTTTGCAACGGTTTATGGCCCGGTCGTTTCCTGGCGTTATGGTCGTTCTTTAGGGATTGATCCCATTGGCCAAATCTCTACCTGTTCTTTTAATTGTGTTTATTGTCAATTAGGAGAAATTGAAGTGATTAGCCGCGATCGCCGTTTATTTTTGCCAACGGAACAGATTAGGGCGGAGTTAGAACAATTCGCGCCCTGGGAAGTGGATATTATTACCCTTAGTGGCAGTGGAGAACCGACCTTAGCCCTGAATTTAGGAGAGATTTTAAGTCAAATTAAAACCTTGACGGCTAAACCAACCTTGGTATTAACCAATGCGACTCTTCTCGATGATGCCCAGGTACGACAGGAATTAAGTTTAGCAGATCGCGTTTCTGTCAAATTGGATGGCATTTCCGAGGATTTAGTACGACGTATTAATCGACCGGATTCGAGCCTGCACTTGACAAAAATTATCCAGGGCATTGAAGCTTTTAAAACAGAATTTCGCGGCGAATTATCCCTACAAACCATGTTATTAGCTCCTTGGTCAGAGGAAGTTAAACGTCAATATATAGCACTGCTTAAACGCTTACAACCCAAAGAAATCCAACTCAATACTCCCAGTCGTCCTAAACCTTTAAAACGGGAATTGGAAGGGCGCGGCAATCATACGGGGGAGGAATTACCGGCCTATCCTGTCCAAATTTTAAAATGTGTCAGTCCTGAAATTTTAGCGGCTTTAGCCCAGGAATTAACGGATAAAACCCAGATTCCCGTGCGTTGCGCCCCTGGTTCTTCCTGGTCTCAAAACTAGCGAATTTTGGTTAATAAAACCCGATAAACAGGACGTTCTAAATTTAGACAAGCGTTCTCTCTCTCCGTTGAGACGGGGAAAGGGTTCAAGGTTAACCAGGGTTCAATGTGAGTTTTCTGAAAACGAGGATTTTCTAAAAAGCGATCGCTCATTTCCTGGACCACTAATTCCACATCAGATTGTAATAAGATCTGACCTTGTAAGCTTAAAACCTCCCCTAGAGCCGTCACTAATTCCGGTTGAACGACTCGCCGTTTGCTATGGCGTTGCTTAAACCAAGGATCGGGAAACTGGATCGAGACTCGGCTTAAAGTAGCGGGTAAACTATTGAGAAAAAGTAACGGGGTGCTATTCATATTGCCAAACAAAAAATGTAAATTATTTAACGCCAGGCGATCGCATTGTTGATTCGCTTCTATGACCAAAGACTCACGGATTTCAATCCCTAAAAAATTCCAATCCGGCTGCAATGGGGCCATTTGTAACAAAAACTTACCCCGTGCACAACCAATATCTAAATGCAAAGGCCGGGAAACGTTACCATAGATTTGACTCCAATCAGGAACCGCGATCGCTGTGCGATATTTTTGGCTTAAAGGATTGACATGTTGACGAACGCGAACTCTAGTCAAGATAAAATACTCCTCAGGCTATTTTGCAAAACTACTTACCTTTTCTATCATTAATTATGAAGACGTTTCGCTTTGCAGTTATTAGTGATCCCCATATTGCCCTTCCCCAAACCATTGACAATACCGTTTCGCGGTTTCACATGGTAGAAGTGAGTATAGCAGCCCTAGAAAAGGCCTTGACTCAGCTAGAACCCTTAAACTTGGATTTTTTACTGATCCCAGGGGATTTGACCCAAGATGGTGAAATTGAGAATCATCAATGGTTACACCAACGCTTACAAAAATTACCCTTTCCCTGTTATGTGATTCCAGGTAATCATGATGTGCCATTGCCGACGAGTAACCATGAGGTAGTAGGTTTAGCCGAGTTTCCTCGTTACTATACTGGTTGCGGTTATCAAGATTCCCAAGAGGCTTACTATACTCAGGAATTGCTGCCTGGTGTACAGCTTATTGCCCTTAATTCTAATGCTTTTAGTCAAGATCATCAACAAATTGGTTACTTAGAGGAAAAACAATATTGGTGGTTAGAGGAACAACTAAAAATATATTCAGAGCAGTTAATTTTTGTTATGATTCACCACAATGTTATTGAACATTTACCTGGACAATCCCACCACGAGTTAGGACGTAGGTATATGTTAGATAATGCCACCCAATTACTGACTTTACTCAAGAAATATCAAGTTAAACTGATTTTTACGGGTCATCTTCATGTTCAGGATATTGCCTATCATGATGGCATCTATGAGATTACAACGGGTTCTCTGGTTAGTTATCCCCATCCCTATCGCATTATCACCGCAGACTATACACAAAATCAATGGCATTTAACGATTGAGTCCCATCGCATTGAGAGTGTTGAAGGTTATCCCCAACTGGCCCAGCAATCTCGTCAGTTTCTCGGCGATCGCTCCCAATTTTTTATGACTCGTTTATTAACCTTGCCGCCTTTGAATTTATCCCCAGAAAATGCCGCTAAGTTAGTGCCTACACTGCAATATTTTTGGGCTGATGTGGCGGCGGGTGATAGTAAATTTGACTTTCCCAATTTTCCCTCTCCTGTGCGTTACTTTTTGCAAAAATTTAGTCATTTTAATCACCCTCAGCACCTCCATTTTCAAGATAATAATACTGTCTTAAAACTTTAGTTCAAACCTTGAGTTTAAAATTCTAGTTTATGATAAGTAGGTAGGTCTTAAAATTTATAAGATCCCTCCGTCCTACGGACACCCCCCTTATCAAGGCTACTGTGTACACACAAGTTGCAGAATCTCCCCTTTGAAAGCTATCCATTACGCAGAAGTCTCTGAAACCTTTGCTGAGTCTCGATCCCCCCCAACCCCCCTTAAAAAGGGGGGAAAAGATGAAAAGCTTGCTGTGTATGGCTTTGAGTTTTTTGGTTAGGAGATTCGCGCAACAAACAGCTTTGAAAAGGGGAAGACAAATTAAAGGTTTGAAATCCCCCTTTTTAAGGAGGATTTAGCCGATTATCTTGAATTTTTTTATCGTTTTGCCTTTAGCTATCCCCAGATTACAGGGGTTTTCCTTTGGTCATTTAGCGATCGCGGAGCCTGGTTAGGTACGCCAACGGGCATTCTCTACCATGACGGTAATCCTAAACCGGCCTTTACTCGTTTAAATCGCTTAATTAATCAAACCTGGCGAACTAATGTCGAACTTTTCACTGACCGCAATGGCTATGCGATCGTTCCCCATAACTATGAGGGCGAGTATAAGATTATCATCGGCGATCGCAGTGTGACGAGCAAACAGACTCAAAAGAATCCTCTTCGGCAAACTTATTCCATCTCCCGCATATAAAACAAAGTTTGCCAATTCAAAAATGAAGTGCATAAGTGGGGAATTTGACAGAGAAAGGCTCATAAAAAGCTTTTCAGCGATCGCCAAATTTGGTACTCTAGAGTGCATGAATTGGAAACACTGACTGGGGATGACAGCCAGATTAATTTTTATATCCAAGGCTGAAGGTCTGGACGTGTTTTTTAAATCTAGTTAAAGCATAATTTTGAGGAGATTTTAATCATGAGTTATGAACCAAGTCTAAATGAGCTTCTGGCGCAGACTGCCAATGCTTATGGGTTGAGAGATGTACTGACGGGGCATGGTATTCCCAAGGATGAACCCGTAATATGTAACATCAAAAACTCTGATGGTGAAGTTGTGGCAAGCTATCAAATACCACCATGCACGAATGAAGTTTCTCTTACTCAGACCGATCTTAGAGAGGATATGTTAAAGATTCTCAATCAAGGTGAGGATGGCTTTGGTTTGGTCAGTGCGTTTCCCAATACAGAAACATCACTGTTTGAACTTAGCCTCGACATTGACACAGCACAAATTAGTGAACGTGCGGTTGATCTCTCCAGTATGAAATTCAGTATGAAGCAATGCGTACCTTGCAGCGTCTGTATACCAGGTGATCGAAGATCCTCATGTTTTGTTTCGGTTTAGGTCGATGCGAGTCTATTATGGGGATGTTTAATAAATACGAATTCCGTAAGTCAAGATTTATTTTCTTCTTCGCAATTCAGACATTAACAAGTTCCTTCGTGCTTACTTCACTCAATTTGTTTGCTCAAAATGGCGTTGTTGCTCAAGTCGTCCCTGATCAAACTTTAGGAGCAGAAAGTTCCCTCACTAATTCTAATGCCGATATCAATGGTATTCCCAGTACCTTGATTGAAGGTGGTGCGAAAAGGGGAGCAAATTTATTTCATAGCTTTGAAAAATTTAGTGTTGAGGAGGGAAGAGGAGCCTATTTTAATAATCCTGACGGGATTCAACGCATTCTGAGTCGGGTTACAGGGAATAGCATTTCGGAGATTTTAGGAACTCTGGGTGTTTTAGGCAATGCCGATCTATTTCTGATTAATCCCAATGGCATTATTTTGGGTTCCAAAGCGTCCCTTGATCTCAACGGTTCATTTCTTGCGACCACCGCTACTAGCCTGATCTTTGAAGATGGCACCGAGTTCAGTGCTAAAGTATCCTCTACTCCGTCTTTGCTGACCGTCAGCATTCCTGTTGGCTTGCAATTTAGGGAACCGATAGGAGACATTGTCCAACAACCTACATCATCTTTAGAGAGTCAAACAGGTAAAACCTTGGCTTTGGTAGGAGGTAATGTTAATATACTGGGAGGATATATTTTCTTTCCAGCAGGAAGAATTGAGCTAGGTAGCGTTGCTGGAACTGGCTATGTTAGTCTTCACCCGATACAAGAAGGTTGGGCTTTGAGCTATGAAGGTGTCCAGAATTTTGGTGATATTCAAATCATTCAAGGAGCTTCATTTGATGTTACTAATTATGATTTCTCATCTCAAAATCTGGGAGATATCCAGTTGCAGGGCAGAAATATAACTGTTAAAGACGGTTCGCAAATTATAGCGAGTCAGGGAACCATAAAAGTAGGAGCTTCGGAGACATTGGCAATTACTGGTTTCCAGTCATATGGGCCAAATCTGCCAATTGTTAGAAGTGGTTTTGGGAATTTTTCTCTTTCTGACAAAAACGCGGGCAGTATAACAATTAACACTAAAAAGCTGATTGTCCAAGATGGAGGAGTGATCTCCACATCATCTATTGGTCTCAATTACTACGGAACTGAGACAATCGCTTCGGGGAAAGGAGGGAATTTGATAATAAACGCCTCTGAATCTGTGGAGTTAACAGGTAAATCGGGAGTGCCAACTGGATTATCGTCGGAAACTGAATCGTTTGGAGCGGGCGGGAACATAACAATCAATACCAAAAAACTAACTGTTCAAGGTGGTGCAGAAATATCAACAGCAACGACTGCGATAAGCTCTTTTGGGCAATCTATAGTGACAGGAACCGGTGGAGATATAAACATCATCGCCTCTGATTCTATAAATGTTAGTGGCGGTATCCTCTCAACTGAAACTAGTGGTTTTGGCGGCAATGCAGGAAATATAAAAATTGAAACTGGACATTTGAACCTCAATGACAGTGCAAGTATCTTAGCTTCTAGTTCTGGTCAGAGGAAAGGTGGCAATATTTTGGTAGATGCTTTGCAGTTGAACCTTCAGAATGGGTCGCAGATATCTGCCTCAAGCCGATTCAGTCAAGGAGGAAATATTAGTTTAAAAACTGGACAGTTGAACGTTGCTGGTCGGGCAAAAGTCAGCGTCAGCAGCCCTCAAGGCCAGGCGGGCAACCTGAACATTACGGCTAATTCCCTCACCCTGAACCGAGGTTCTATCACTGCTGAAACTGGCAAGAGTGGGGCTGGAAGCGGCGCAAATATTACCTTGCAATTATCCGACTTTGTTCGACTCGAAAATGGCAGCTTAATCTCAGCAACGGCTAACGGTAATGCCAACGGGGGCAACATTACTATTAATTCTCCAATTGTCTTCGCTTTCCCCTCAACGATCTCTAACAGTAGTGACATTATTGCTAAAGCGGAAGGGTGTGACCTTTAGTTGATGAAGGAAAAGAAAAGTGTTAACATGGGATGAAAAGTGACAAAGAGGAAACAATGATGACAGCAAAACTAATTAATGTAGAGGGTTCAAAGATAAAAATAGAACTAACATTAGAACTCAGTCGTTCAATGTTGGATACAGAAATAAATATTCAAAAAGGCTTAAACGAAGTAGGTTGCATCGCCAGCAAAGAAGCCTTGAAATATTTAGATACAGATGGTTCACCCTTAAAAATCGGTGAAGAAATCTGGAAGAGTAAGGGAGAGCAACCGAAAGAATATCAAACACCTTATGGTGAGGTTATAGTGAATCGTCATGTATATCAGCGTTCACCTTTGAGGAAAAACGTATTGCCCCTTAGAAAGAGAAGCAAGGATAATCATAACATCAACGCCATTATTGGCAAAACAGGTATCCTCAAAAATGTCAGGGATGGCAGGCAAAGAGGTGAAAAATGATTTATTAGAAAATCATGGTAGAAAAGTAGCGCTATCCTATATCCAAAGATTGAGTGAAGCAGTAGGAAGTGTGGTACAGGCAAAAGAAGAAGCGTGGAGTTATGCCCCGCCCAAGGAGGATAGCCAAATTGCAACAGTGGGAATAGGATTAGATGGAACCTGTATGCTGATGTGTGAGGATGGCTACCGTGAAGCAATGGTGGGAACCGTTTCCCTATACGATAGTGAAGGCGAACGTCAACATACAATCTATCTAGGTGCGGCACCAGAGTATGGAAAAAAGAGTTTTCTAGAAAGATTAGAAAGAGAAATTGAGCGAGCGAAAAACCGTTATCCAGAGGCAACATTGGTCGGGATAGCAGACGGGGCAGAATCAAATTGGAAGTTTTTAGAAAAGCAAACGGAAGAACAGATATTAGATTTCTATCATGCCTCTGGTTACTTAGGTGCCTTGGCAGAAGCGTTGCATCCGAATACCGTGTCAAAACAAAAAGAATGGTTGACTGAAAATTGTCGAGAACTCAAGCATGAAAAAGGAAAAGCAGGAGAACTGCTAAATCTGATGAAAGAAGTCAAAGAAGAAAAAAGTCATTCTAAGAATCTTACCGAGAAACTACAAGCGGCGATTACTTATTACGAGAATCATCAGCATCAAATGGATTATGCTGAATACATAGAGAAAAAGTATCCGATTGGTTCAGGTGTTACGGAAGCAGCTTGTAAGACGTTGGTCAAACAACGATTATGTTGTTCAGGGATGCGATGGAAGGAAAAAGGAGCAGGAATTATTTTGAGCCTACGAGCTTTGGTATTGACCAAGGAACGATGGAGTCAATTTTGGGCAAAACTTGATCAATATGGGTTCCCTGTAGAACCCTGATTACAACAGCTTTTATCAACTAAAGGTCGCACCCAAGCGGAAGAAGGTAACGGTGGCAATATTCAGATTAATGCCCAAGGCATCTTTGGTATTGCTGAAAATCTAGCGACTTCAGGTAACAAAACGAATGATATTGATGCTAGTTCTCAGTTTGGTGCATCGGGACAGGTGCAGCTAAAAAGCACTATTGATCCTAACCAAGGGGTTATTCAACTACCAGAGACAGTGGTGGATCCCAATACCCTTGTTGCTCAAAATCCCTGTAAACGGGGTTCCCAAAGCCAATTTACCCGTACCGGACGAGGCGGTTTACCCCTTACTTTTAAAGAAGACTTGACGGATGAAGTAACCCAGGTAAGATTAGTTCAGCCTGCGTCTAGTGATATGGCCAATGAAACAGCCCAAAAGAACTCTAGCCATATGGCCCAAAATGCCCGTTTGATTAGAAGTGAAACCGAAGACTTGCAGCCGATTGTTCCGGCTCAGGGGTGGATGTTTAACCAACAAGGACAAGTGGTTCTTTTGGCTTATGATCCTAATGTAACTGGCCCCCAGAGAGTTAAAGAAAATCTCCCAGGCTGTCCTGTACCTTGAAGATAATCGCTACCTGATTTTTTCCTACCTTTTAACCTCTTTACCGGACTCAGCCGAATTTTTCCCTACTTTCCGAATCGAAAAATTAAAAAGCTAACCAGTCTTCATCTAAAGCTTGCTCCAAGCTAAAAAAGGGTTGTTCTGGAATAGATTTAGGATCAAGTCCACTCGCATTCAAAAAAAGCTTTCTGCCATTTTTATATTCTTTAACAAAACATTCTTGTAAAAAAGACCCCAAACTCGGACTCGATGCCAATTCCCTCTGAATAGCAATCCGAAAATTACTGACTTCTCGACTCCATCCTCTCAAACAATGATCCCTTTCTGATTCCCAATAACGAATCTTCAGCAAATGCTCACAAAGCCGCATCAAATAACTAGGGCTTGCTGAAAAAGTCCACAAAACGAACCTAGATGCCACAGGGCGCGAAAAATGGTGACTTCAGAGATCAGTTTCCAGTTTTACCTCACATTTTTCCAGCAAAGTGCATGGATTTTGAGCCTCCAAATGCCATAACCTTGCATCTGGTCGTTTGTAAAATGCCTGAAAGTATTGTCTAGCAAGGATTTCATCCTTATTCAGCAAACCCTAACTAGAAATCGCATTTCTTTCGCTTCTCCCCAAACTTTCTAACTCCTCAATCAGATTTTCCAAATCTAGGCTACTAAAATCCTGCGATCGCAATTTTCCGACAGTTTCTGTCAACCATAGTTGATAATCGCTCTGATATAAAAGGCCTGCTTGTCTTGGTATTAAAGTATTCACTCTCTTTGCCGATGACTTAATTAAGAATAATATCGTTTCTCATTAGCAATTAACTTCGCCGCTAAAACACCGCCGACAAAACCAAAGAGATGACCCTGCCAGGAAACGCCTGGTTGATGGGGGAAAACGCCCCAGATTAGGCCTCCGTAAAGAAATCCAACCAAGAGAGAAAGAAAGATAGAGGCTAAATTACGCTGGAAGTAACCTCGTAGTAATAAAAAGCCTAAATAGCCGAAAATCAAACTACTGGCTCCAATATGCACTGTGTTACTAGGGGCAAAGATCCAAACACCTAGTCCGCCCACAATCATCGTGACAGCAGTAACGATCCAAAAATCGCTGACCTCCTGAAGCATCACTAACCAGCCCAGAATAATAAAAGGTACGGTGTTAGCCATTAAATGACCAAAGCCACCATGCAAAAAAGGGGCAAATAGAATTCCCCGTAAACCTATCAAAGAATGGGGAACAATCCCATACTGATCTAACTGATGATTAAAAACAAAGGTGTCTAGAATTTCTAAAATCCAAAAAACAGCCACCAATGTTCCTAAAATCTGAACTTGAGCCTTAATGGATTGTGATAACGAGGACTTTTTCTGATTACTCATAATTCAACCAATTTAATCAGGTTTATGAAATTAAAATTGTTATTAAACAGCCGTCATCCAGCAAAAGTACTAGGTCTATTCAATTATTTAGCCCTATTAGAACCCATGATAGCAATTTACCCTAGGATTGGCAGTCGAGCCACTGCGATCAAACACCTTCCGATTCAATTCGGTCCGCAGAGACCATTTATTCACCAGAAAGGCGATCGCCGGAATTTTGGAATAGGAAAGCTTGTTGGGGGATACCGATGCTGATTCCGGCGGCTTCAAAGGCTGATTTTAAGCGTAAACGCAATTCACGGGCCACAATCCACTGTTCACCAGGTTTCGTTTTAAGCCAGACTCGTAACCTTACCCCTAAATGAGATAAATCTTCCACACCCTTTAAATCCGGTGGTTCTGAAATGAGAGAATGCCATTGAGAATCGTGATAAAGCTCTTCAGCCACTTGTCTTAAAATGCCTAATGCCTGTTGAATATCTGCATCATAGGAAATCTGAATACTGTAATCTACCCTTGACCAATCCTTGGTTTGATTGCGAACAATACCGACAGAACCATTGGGAATGGTGATCAAATCCCCATTACTACTGCGAAGACGAGTGACAAATAAATTGAGATCTTCTACTAAACCTTCATCATTCGCAATAATCACAAAATCGCCTACCGCGTAGGAATCATTAAAGAGATTAATTACACCAGAAATGACATCTTTAATCAAACTTTGAGAACCAAAGGAAATGGCAAAACCGATAATTCCGGCCCCTGCTAAAATTGTAGCGATCGGAAAGTCAAAAATACCAAGAGATAAAATAATTCCTGTGCTGATCAACAAAACAAGACAAATTCCTTTTAGGGCATTGCTGATAGTTGGTATTCTGAGAATTCCACGATTAGAATTTTTGTCTCGTAAGTTAATATCTTCCTCCCAAATTTGTAACATTTTATCGATAAAGAAATCAGACATTTTAAGCAATACTAAAATAATCAGCCAAATTAAGATTAATGACATCGGTGCGCCTGCAATTTGGACACCTAGTTCACGACTATAGGGAAAAAGAGCAAGAATAAAGGCCAAGCCTCTTAACCATAATAACAGTTGAAAAAAACTTAACAGTCTTCTGAGGAAGATAATGATTTTAATTTGTCTTTGATAGATTAATTTGGCATCCTCTCCAGTTTGACAGTACAAATACTTGCTAATGATACGAGGAATTTTCTTTTCAGGCAGTTCTTCACTCTGAGGAGAAACAATAAATTGAGGTTGAAACTTTTTGGAAAAAATCTCAAAAATAAGGAATAAACTTTTTTGCAGTTGATAGGGTTCCGATGCCGGCCCAGTCGCTCCATGATTGGCTGGAATAGCATTGATCAGATCGGTGTCCTGAGCATTCTCAAGAAATTGGGCTAATGCTTTTTTAAGAGAGAAGATATAACGGGTAAAAGCTGACTGAATAATTAACAGAATCAGACTAATAAGGGCGAGGGAAAAGAATAGTTTAACTGCCAGCCAACCCTGGGCTTGAAGACTTTCTGGCTGACGTTCCTGTCTGGCCCTAATCAAGGCCTGACGTAATTGGTTGGCGGCTTCTGGGGCCATTTCGGCGATCGCTTGACCATGTAACTGGGCATCATTTTCCGTAATCGTTCCAATCGTTTGGGGTTTAAGATTATTGGGATCACTCACGCGAATGACGGTCTGTCCATTGAGAACAGAAGGATAAACCTGAAGGGTATTGGGATCAAAACCGCGCTCAATAATTTCTTTAATATTATTTTGAATCCGTGTGACTCGATCCTGTAGAGGAGCAGTAGCTTTTTCGCCTTTATCGTCTTCAACTGAGGCTGGAACGGCTACATAGAAAAGCGGAATACCATCAACTTTTACAGGAGCATAGACTAAATTGCCAATCTGTCCAGAGAGCGGTCTGGAGCCATTTCTGATGAGTTCGGTGACGTTGTTAGGAAGATTTGGTGTTTGGGCTTGAATGAAAGGAGATGTATTAAGGACAATCACTAAACTTAGCCCAAAAATAAAGACTCGATTGAGCCATGCGGGCCATTGCAGATATTTTTTAATTTTTTGATTCACAAGAGTTTGGATCAATATCATCATAATCAAGACGGAGCTTTAAACTAGATTGAAAAATTTCCCCACAATGGCGATCGCGGAAACGGATAAAAGGCGTATTTTATAAAAAATTGGCTGAATCATGGTCTGACACCACCACGGCACTAAAATCACTACTGATTTATCAATTATCTATGTTATCACATTACTAAGTATTTTTTTGACTTTTCAAACGTCCTCTTAATTAAGTTTTGTATTATGTTCAATTAATTTATGGTAAATTAAACAATTTAAGCAAGCAAGCAAGAAATAAAGCAAGTATCTGTCATGTTTGTATCAGAAAATATGCAAATTGTATCACCAAGAAATTTAACCAAGCGATCGCCATCCAAAGCAAGAATTAATTGCTTTCTAGAAGGTTGATCTAAGCAAAATATTAGTATTAACGTTACTGAGCTATCCTTGATCTTTATCAACAAGGGCTTTTAAACCCTTGTCCGTGTTCCAACGACAAATTACTAAACTTCTTTCAAGGCCAGTCAATGACCTCATGAAGAAAAAGCTATAATTTTTCAAGAAACTCATTCAAACTGTTTTGCTGATATTTAGATTAGGGATTGCTATTTTTTGGAATATTAGTTAAAGTTAAATTTTAGGGAGGTTCAGTAAAAATAGAGAATTTTTCATAAACTTAGTTTCTTCTCGCCACCCCGGAGCAGAAGATGTTTATTTGATTATCGAAATTGCTGATAGCACTTTAAAAACTGATTTAACCCTCAAAAAACAAGTTTATGCCGAGGCAAAAATCCCAGATTATTGGGTATGAGATCTAATCAAACGGCAACTTTATGTTTATCGACAACCGACAGAGAAGGGTTATCCACAGGAACCAATCTTATCGGAACAGCATAGTATTGCGCCGCTCTCCTTTCCTAATTTTCAAGTCAAAGTAGGAGAAATGCTTAGACCGACTCATTAATTAGCCAATGGTATTGTATTGCATGGTACTAACAGATCCTGTACAGATCAAGGATGGTGCGACCCGTTTGGCTTAAACCCATACACAGAAAGCGTTTAAACGCAATCTGAAACAGGGGAACAGCCAGCAAGGTTCACAAACTACCGAGTAATTTAGGTAGAAATAACCGAACCTTGACAACTCAATCAACCTGCTGGTGGATTAGAAACCAAGACCTAAGCCTCACAGGCAACAAAACAGGTCAGGGGAACTAAGGAGCCCAGCCCACTGAGGTATACAGTGTGACTCCACTCCTACAGGCGCAAAAGGATGACCACCCAAGGGTCTGAAGCTAGGAGAAAAGCCAGAATCGGTTAGCTGTTAGACCGAGAAATGGCAGGGAATGATACATGGTTAACGAAAGTGAACTGCTTCCGAGTCGTAAGTTGCAATGGCGAAAACATAACAGATGATACGCCAAGCCAAAAGGCATGATTCTAGGATTAGACTGCGTCGTTGTCTAATTAAACATACCCAAATAGAATCCGACTTAAGGGCAGAACCTAAATATCATATAAGGTCGATTGGGAACGGGATAACCCTCTAACGTCTCTTAGAAAGGTCGATTTTCTAAGTAGTTAGTCCGCGCAAGACGTTAAAGGGAGGGATTCTCCAAGAAGCAAAGGCTTTCTTGTAACGAGAAAGATAAGCTGACGTGGAGAGGCTTCTAAAGAGTAAATTATTGGAGTAAGTAGAAATGACTAATGCCATTAGTAGTAGTACTAAGAGGAAAGTAAAGTACCCTGAATCTACACATTGGTCAGAAATCAACTGGCGCAAGGTGGAAAGGAAGGTATACAAACTACAGAAACGTATTTACAAAGCCACTCAAGAAGGAAACCACAGAACAGCTAAATCTCTACAAAAAACCCTGCTCAATTCTTGGTCAGCCAAAGCTCTCGCCGTCAAAAAGGTAACACAAGAGAATAGAGGGAAGAAAACGGCAGGAGTAGATGGAATAAAACAACTAACTCCGAGCCAACGCCTAAAACTGGTCAACGAACTCAAATTAAAAAGTAAGTCAAAACCAGTTAAAAGGGTTTGGATACCTAAGCCAAACAAGGACGAAAAACGACCTCTAGGAATACCCACAATAGAGGAGAGAGCAAGGCAAGCACTTGTAAAAATGGCACTAGTGGTCTGTCAAGCTAAAGATTGTGAATTTGAGGGAAAATGGAGAGGCTATTCATTACCTCAACAGATATCGTAATAAGTAACCATGCTCAAGACCTATATTGTCCGATTAAGTCAAGAAGAACGTCAGACCCTAAAAGATTTGGTATCCATCGGCAAAGGAGCGGCTTACAAAATTAAGCACGCCAATATTCTGTTAAACATTGATGTGAATGGACAAGGATGGACGGATGAGGAAGCTGCCGCCGCCTTTAGTTGTCACCGTAACACAGTCGCCAATCTCAGGGAGCGATTGGTCAATGAAGGTGTGGAGTCAGCATTAAGCCGCAAGCCCCGCAAAACGCCGCCTCGTCAACCGATTATTGATGGAGAGGTAGAAGCAAAACTAATCGCCTTACGTTGTGGAGAACCGCCTGCTGGTCAAGCCCGTTGGACATTGAGGTTACTAGCCGACAAGGCGGTCGAGTTAGAAATTGTGCCAGCAATTAGTCACGAAACCGTGCGTCAAGTGTTAAAAAAAACGAACTAAAACCTCATCTGCGACAGATGTACGTGATTCCACCAGAAAAGAGTGCCGAATTTGTGTCTAACATGGAAGATGTTCTAGAAATTTATCACCGACCCTATGACCCCAATTGTCCAGTGATTTGCATGGATGAGCAACCTATACAATTGGTCAAAGAAACCCGCCTTCCTCTACCAGCCAAACCTGGACAGCCAGAGGCGCATGATTACGAATATGAACGCAATGGAACAGCCAATATCTTTATGTTTACAGAACCCTTGTCTGGGTGGCGAAAGACAGTTGTCAGTGAACGTAGAACATCGGTTGACTGGGCAACAGAAATTAAGAATTTACTCGATAACGACTATGCTGATAACGACAAAGTCATTTTAGTATGTGATCAGCTAAATACTCACAAACTTGCCTCACTATATGAAGCATTTGAGCCTTCCACGGCTCGTCGTCTAGTCGAACGGTTGGAAATTCACCATACCCCAAAACATGGCAGTTGGCTTAATATTGCTGAAAACGAGCTGTCCGCAATGACTTGGCAATGCCTAGCTCGTCGAATTCCAGATCGGGAAACTTTAGAGCAAGAAACAACGGCTTGGTACACTCAGCGCAATCATTCCCAAAAGTCGGTAGATTGGCAATTCACGACGGCTGAGGCTCGTATCCGTCTCAAGCGTCTTTATCCACAAATAGAAAATTGACAGACCACTAGAGCCTGAATGGGAATCTAAATTCGAGCCAAACAGCTTCGGCTTTAGACCAGCAAAAAGTACCCACGACGCTTGTGGCATGGTGTTTAGCGCACTATCCAAAAGTGAAGAAAAATGGGTGCTAGATGCCGACATTAGTGGATGTTTCGACAACATCGACCATCAGTACTTACTTGACAAGGTGAACGCCACCCCAAAAATCAGAAGACAGATAAAAGCATGGCTAAAATCTGGAGCAATAGATTTTTATGGGATAAAGGACAATAAAGGATTCTCCCCTACATCCAAAGGCACACCGCAAGGTGGAATAATATCACCCCTGTTAGCAAACATAGCCTTACACGGACTGGAAACAGACCTCAAGGAATGGCTATGGAGCGAAAAGAAATACAGGAAGAAATATTACAACATCTGCACAAACTCTATGCACAGTCTAAGTCAGCAACAAACCAAAGCTACACTAACAGTAGTAAGATACGCTGATGATTTCGTGGTAATACACGAAGACAAGGACATCATAGAAGAATGTCAAGAGGTTATCCAGAAATTTCTGACCCCCATTGGTCTTACACTCAGAGAAGACAAAACCAGTATCAAAAGCAGCAGAGAAGGATTCGACTTTCTCGGATTCAACTTCAAGCAATACAAAACTGGATTATACAGAAGCAACAAGCTATCCAATGGCAAGCCAACAGGATACACAACGCTCATCAAACCTTCTCGTAAGGCAATCAAGGAACACTATGGAAGACTAGCGGAGATCATCGACCATTGCAAGTCAGCCCCACAAGAAGTCCTTATCAAAAGACTAAACCCAATCATCAAAGGATGGGCGAACTATTACCGATTCGCCAATTCCAAAGAAACATTTGGGAAATTAGACCATCTACTATTCTGGAAACTCAGAAAATGGGCTAGAAGAAGACATCCTCAAAAACCAAGAGGATGGGTGGATAATAAGTATTTCCACACAATGGATACTAATAAGGACAGAAAATGGGAATTTTCTGACAACAATACCACCCTACACGCTCATTCGGACACCAAAATCGAAAGGCACATAAGGGTAAAAGGTCACGCAAGTATCTATGATGGAAACGAGGCATATTGGGCAAACAGGGTGAAACACCATCCAACCATACGCCCAAGAGTACTGAAACTAATGAGCAGACAAAAAGGAGTGTGTCCATACTGTCACAATCCATTCAGGATTGACGACAAATGGGAGATAGACCACATTGTCCCCACTTATAAAGGCGGCAAGGATTATTATAATAATCTCCAGCTACTCCATCTGGATTGCCATGACAAGAAAACAAGGATTGATATGAAGGAAGAAACCTGTAGGGAAAACAAAGTTCAACGGTAAACCATCTGGCAAACCGAAAGGGATTAGAAGTCAGGAGCGTAGTGAGGTGAAAGTCTCATGCTACGTTCTGAAGCCGAGTGCAAGTGGTGACACATGTGCTTAGGGCAACTAATGTATTTGTTCCTGCAAAAATTTGTCCGTCATTACAACGCAATTTGCTGTATATTGGATTATATCTGATTAAGGAGTTCTTGGTATGCAAACTATCCAAATACAAGAATTTAACAATATTTCCGATCAAAAAATCTATCTAGAAAATATTGAGTATTTAAAACAACACTTCAATGAAATTCTTGAAATTTCTGAACAAACCTTAGCTGAAAATCTGATAAAAGAAACGGAAATTTTACTGAAACAAACCCAAGATAATTCAAAAACATATCGGGAAAAATATGAAATTTTTATTCAATTAGATACTCTTTGATTAAATCAATGGCAACATTATAAAGGTCGTCCTGAAGCAATTGATTTATTAAATCGATTAGTGATTTAACAAATTTCTTTATTGCCCATTACAAGATGTTTCTTGAACTTTCTTTGATTAATGAAAGAAGAACGGGAAATGAGCGAGAAGATCTTGAAAGAATAGCATCAGGTTTTCTGTTTGTTTCAGAAAGTATAGATGTATTTTTTACATATTTTTCTATGGCTGAACTTAAGCAAATTTATCTTCGTGCTAAGAAAATATTAGTTTCTACAGCTCGTAGTATAACTGAATATCTTGGAGAGGAATTAGAACTTTCAAAATTAGCAACCCAACTCAGAGCTTATAGCAGCCTTATTATATTAAGAATAGAACAATCTATTGATAAATCTTATTTAATTGAAAATTCATTGCAAAATCAGATTTCAGATGTTTCAGAAAAAATTATTGGATCTCAGTCTCGGTATAAATATCTAGGTTGGGATTTATTGATTAATAACTATCAAGGAGAACTGATTCTTGGAGTTCAACTCAAAACTAAAATGAATACCTGCTCGGATTGGGCTGTGAAATTTCGCCATAATATCTTAATGGATAGTCCTGTACAAAGAATTCCTTTCTTTTTAATGGCTTTTCCAGATCGTTTTTACCTATGGACTGAACCTGAAGTTTATTCAAGTCAAACCGAACCTACCTATATTATTGATGCTATTCCTGTCCTAAAGCCCTATTTTGAAAGAGCAGGGATAATACCTGAAAAAATTCGAGGGGACAGTTTTGAATTATTGGTTGCGTCTTGGCTTTCTGATCTGATTAACACTGAAAAGTTACCTGAAGAATTCAATGAATCTCAGCGTTGGTTAATTGACTCAGAATTATATATGGCGATATCAGGAGAAAATTTAAAGTATGGAGCAACTGAATGAATATTTACGTTGAAACCAATTTTATTTTAGAACTTATTTTTGAACAAGAACAATGTGCTATTTGTGAGAAGATTTTAGGATTTTGTGAAGCCCAAAAAGCTAACCTTATCATTCCCGCTTATAGTCTAGCAGAACCCCATAAAAAATTAATTCGACAAGCAAAGGAGCGTCGAAAATTGCAACAGTCACTTGATCAAGAATTGCGAGAACTTTCGCGCACTAAATCCTATAAAAACCGCCTATACAGCATAGAAAATATTAAAAGTTTAATTGTTCAAAGTAGTCAAGATGCAAGCGAAAAATTTGTTAAATATAGAGAATATATTTTGAAGATTGCAGAAATCATTCCACTCAATGCTAATATTTTACTTAAAGCCGTATCTGCCGAAGAAAATTATGATCTAAGTCCACAAGATGCCTTAGTTTATGTTTCAGTGCTTAAGCATTTACAAAATAATAAACCAGATCAAGCTTGTTTTTTAAACCGAAACTCTAAAGATTTTAAGACTCCGGATATTATTGATGAACTCAAAAGCTTAAACTGTAGATTAATTACTCAATTTAATGATGGCTACGATTTTCTTATTTCATCTTAGGACTAGGACATTTCTGGTAAAGAAACTAATCACAAAGAAACTACTCACCCAAAAACTTGTTTTTATTTTACATTATAGAAAGAGGAATTCCGCGATCGCTCAGTGCCGCTTTGCGATCGCTCTTTTAAGCTATTTAAACTAATTTAAGGAAAATTGATAATGACGACTCTTACCGTTAATCTTCCTATAAATCTCAAATTAAGTGATGATCAATTTGAAGACCTGATCTCGGCCAATCGAGACAGTAAATTTGAATTAACTGCAACAGGGGAATTATTAATTATGTCACCAACGGGCGGTGAAACAGGCAATCGTAATTTTGAATTAGGTGGCCAATTTTGGTTATGGAATCGAGAAAAAGGGCTAGGCAAAGCTTTTGATTCTTCGACGGGTTTTCAGTTACCGAATGGAGCCAAGCGATCGCCGGATTTAAGTTGGATTACCCTGGAAAAGTGGGATGCTTTAACCCCTGCCCAACGCCGTAAGTTTTTGCCTATGTGTCCTGATTTTGTGGTAGAATTAGTTTCTGAATCCGATGACCTTAAAGAGATTGAAGAGAAGATGCAGGAATATGTGGATAATGGCTTAGGTTTAGGATGGTTAATCATTCCTAAAACTCGTCAAGTTAAGATTTATCGACCCCAGCAAGCCACAGAAATCTTAGAATCGCCGATATCTTTATCGGGAGAATCCGTTTTAGTTGATTTTGTTTTAGATTTAACCCCTATTTGGTAAATTCTCAACAAGAAATGTAGCTTTGCGCCGCTCTCCTTTTCTGATTTTCGAGTTAAAGTAGGAGAAATGCTTAAAGCGATTTATTAATTGGCTAGTTATGCTGTAGGGGAAAATAACTAATGAAAACCGATAAAATTTTCTATACTCTCTTTCAAGTCTTTCCTGAACTTCTCTTTGAATTGATTGGTTCAGATTCCAACTTTGCCCACAATTATCAATTTAAATCCATAGAAGTTAAAGAACTTTCTTTTCGGCTTGATGGTGTATTTTTACCCGATGAAAACTATCCTGAATATCCCCTCTATTTTGTCGAAGTTCAATTTCAATTAGACCCCGATTTTTATTGGCGATTTTTTACCGAAATTATCCTCTATACTGAACACGGTCACAAGTTGCGAATTTTAAAAATAAGAGATAATATAGTAAAAATAGAAAAAGTAGTCAAGAGGCTGAGAAATGATTAAGTTAGAATTTACGGAAGAAGACAAAAGACTGTTGTCTTACGGTCGGTTTAATCACCCGCATCCTAGAGTACAGCTAAAGATGGAAGTTTTATGGTTAAAAAGTCAGGGATTATCTCATCAAAAAATTGCTCAATTCGCAGGAGTTTCAGTAAATACGGTGACAAGCTATATCCGTGATTATCAAGAGGGCGGGATAGAAAAACTAAAAGAAATAAAATTTAATCGCCCGAAAAGCGAGTTAACAGAGCATCAAGGGAAAATTGAGGCATATTTTGAGTCAAATCCACCAGCAAAAATAAATGAAGCAGTAAAAAGAATAGAAGAATTAACGGGAATAAAAAGAAGTCCAACGCAAGTCAGAAAATTTTTAAAGTCAATAGGAATGAGGTGTCTAAAGGTGGGAACAATTCCATCAAAAGCAGATGTAGAAGCTCAGGATAGCTATAGAGAAAAAGAGCTAGAACCAAGGCTAGAAGAGGCAAAAGCAGGAAAAAGGGCAGTTTTCTTTGTAGATGCCTCTCATTTTGTAATGGGAGCATTTGTAAATTTTATATGGTGCTTCAAGAGGATTTTTATTAAGTCACCATCAGGGAGAAAACGTTTTAATGTGTTAGGAGCATTAAATGCAATTACCCATGAAGTAATTATGGTAACGAACAGTTCTTATATTACGGGAACTCAGGTTTGTGAACTCCTAGAAAAGATAGCAGAATTAGGACTATTAATACCAATTACGTTGGTATTAGACAATGCTCGTTATCAAAAATGCCGAATTGTGCAGGAGTTGGCAGAATCATTAGGAATAGAGTTACTGTACTTACCTCCTTATTCTCCTAACTTGAATTTAATTGAAAGACTGTGGAAGTTTGTGAAGAAGAAGTGTTTATACGCAAAATATTATGAAGATTTTACGCAGTTTTCTGCAGCAATTTCAGGATGTCTTGAAGATGCTAACGTAAAATATAAGGAGGAGCTTGATTCTTTGCTCACCTTACGATTTCAACGCTTTGATAAATCTCAGATTATGAACGTTTGAAGTATATCTCCATCAACATCAACCCGTGCGTCAATGGCAAGCAGTTGTACTTTGGGGCAAGCAGAGCTTGGACGGTGAATTACCCCTTGCCTATCAAATGTTTGATCCCTACCTACAAAGGATTTATCTCGATCAACTGGATCAGCCCTCTTCTTCCTTGGGTTTAGGTATTATCCGATTGGTGTCTGTCCCAGAAAGCCAAGCTCCCCAACAAGTTCAGTTTCTACTTAAGCAAGTGCGTCAAGACATTAGGGATGTCGCTATCCAAGCTAATATTATAGAATTAGTAGAGAAAATTATTATTTATAAATTTCCACAAAAAAGTCGTCAGGAGTTAGAGCATATGTTTAATTTAACAGACTGGAAACAAACCCAATTTTATAAAGATGTCAAACTGGAAGGCAAGCTGGAGATTGTTCGACAACTTTTACAGCGAGGCATGACCTTAGCGGAGGCAGGGCAAACGCATCTTATCCGAGTAAAACCTTAAGGAGATAGTCCTCGTCCCAACCAGCGCGTAGCCGTTTATTCTTGATACCAAGTTTCAGAGTATTTTCCTTTGTGAGCAAGTTAAGAGCGATATGGCGTAAGACGGCTAAATTCTCAGGAGCAAAATCCTTACGAATGCGACAAGCATCCTCGTTGAAGGCCAAGTCTAGAACCCAATGTAAAGAGTTTTCTATCAACCAATGACTACGAACAGATTGGGATAATTTTTGAGCATTACTCGGCAGGCTACTGATATAGTAGCGAGTCTCATACTCTGTTTTGTCTTTCAATCGTCTCTCCGCTTTAATCATACAGATGCTCGTCAACTTTGCCCATTTCTCCGCACCCAGCAAAAATTCTGTTTGTTCCATCGTCCAGCAACGGCGAATTTCAATCCGTCCATGTCCCTTGTCTATTGTTTGATGAAAATCATGCTTAATTCCCACAAAATTAACCGATTGAGCATGAGCAAATAATTGTTCAACATCCTCACATAAATTACCTTGATTGCCTTTCAATGCCAAAACATAATCTCCCCCTCGCCCTACTATCTGTTGGGCAATCTTTGTCTGAGTTCCCATGGCATCAATCGTTACGATACAACCTTTGACCTCTAGCATTTTCAGGAGTTTAGGAATCGCCGTGATTTCATTCGATTTGCTTTCCACCTTGCACTGTCCTAGTACTAGACGATTTGCTGTTGCCCATGCACTTACCATCTGAATTGCGCCCTTTCCGTTGGCATTGTCATAGGAGTGGCGAAGGGTTTTGCCGTCAATCGCTATCACTTCTCCTTCACTTACCTCCGCTATACTTTTGACCCAATGCAGAAAACAGTCTTGAAATTGCTCTGGATTCAGACTAGCAAATACACGCGCAAACGTATCGTCGGAGGGGATGCCATTCGGCAATTCCAAAATTTTTTTTAGCCATTGATGTTTAGCCTTGCCGAAACTTTCCATGGCTACCCAACCTTCTGCTCCACAAATGACGGCTAAGATGGCAATCGTTAGAATATCAATGAGTTTATGCCGTTTTGTTCGTTCGATGCGAGGGTCATCTATTTCGGCAAAGTGTTCTACCAGTCTATATTTGGGTCGGAGTTTCATCGCTTTTGTTTTCTATGCACTTTCCCTTATTTTCCCTTATCCATCCCTCTATAATGTTCTTGTATCTGTATCATTTTTAGATGCGTTCGCCCTGGAATCACATGGCTATGACGTTCGGCATCCGTAGGAAGACTGCTAATATAATAGCGAAACGTCTCTGTTGTTTTATGACCGAATTGAGTTTTACTTTTAACCATCACAACAGTTGCTAAACCGACCCACTGATTTTGGCGATGCAATGCGGAAAGCTGATTGATTGACACTGTCCAGACTTGACGAGTTTCTAAACGGTAATGTCCTTTTTCTGTCTTCTCATGATAACTGTATTCAATTCCTTGCCAGTTCTGAGCGACCGCTTGTTTAAACCAATCCCTAACTTGTTTATTAAGTTTGCCCTGATTTCCTTTGAGAGCCAATACATAGTCACCTTCACCTTGCTTTATTTGTTTTGCGATTTCTGTCTGCGTTCCCATTGCATCTAGGGTTACTACTGCCCCCTTGATGTTAAGTAACTTCAGTAACAAGGGGACTGCTTTTATTTCATTAGATTTACTATCTACTTTCTTTTGCGCTAACATCAGTCCCCGCTCACTACTCCACGCACTTATGCTGTGTAACGCATTTAGTCCTTTTTCCCTATCATAAGAACCTCTTTTCGTTTTTCCATCTATCTGTATCAGCTCTATGTCCATTTTCTCCGTTAGACTGCTTATCCAGCTCAGAAAACTTTTTTCTAGTTCTTCTGTTTCCAACATTCCAAATACTCTTCCAAAGGTATCGTGAGAGGGAATTCCCTTTGGTAACTCTAGAAACATTTCTAGCCATTCTCGTTTGGCTTTGCCATAGGCTTCAATTGCTACGAAGCCATCTGCCCCTGACAATACTGCCAATATTCCTATGGTGACAATTGCTGTTAAGTTATGGTCTTGCCTTCTCCCTGTTCTCGGTTCTTTTAGGCACTGAAAATGTTTCAGTATGCTTCTTTTGATAATTTTGACTTCTTTTTCTTGTTGTGGGGTTAGAACTCTTGCGCCGAAGCCTTTTGCCATCTTTGACCTCACTCACTTACTTTGGGTACATCCCGGATAAAGTAGTACATAGAATCTGGGGTAAAATGGAAAAAAACTGATGAGCGAAAAAAGTATGTTACCGATTCCCCCAGAAGAAAAAGCACTGTTAAAACAGCATCTCACCGAATCAGCCCGTATCCTGCGCAAATATACGGAACCAGAGAAACAGAAGGACTTTGGAAGCATCGAAGTAGAAGTCAGAACCCAGATGTTAGAAATTGTGGGGCCAACAATGGGGGAGTTTTTTTTTCAGAAGGGGGAAAAAAACGGTCTGGAAACAAGCGAAAAATCAAAACCCTAGTCGGAGAAGTGGAAATAAGCCAAAAACAAGCCAGAAAACTAAAGGTGTCGCCAAAAATCGTCTTAAGTCCAGGTTTAGAGAAATGCTGTCTAAGAGCCAGTGCGAAAACATCCTACCAACAAGCAGAAGAAGATATAGAGGAGTTGATGGGGATAAAAGTAGGACATAGCAGTTTACATCGCTTGGTAGAACGGACAGAACTGCCCTTAGCTCAAGCTCAGTCAGAGAGTGCGGGGGTCAGTATAGATGGGGGAAAGATTTGTCTGCGGGGCGAGGAGAAGGAAGGGGGACAGTGGCGAGATTATAAACTGGTGAGTCTTCATGGCAATGTCTGTGAAGCCTTTTTCCAAGACCCAGAGGGCTTAAAGAATTGGAGCAATGTTCAACCTTTGTCCCCAATAGTGACCTTTTTGGGAGATGGTCATCCCGGAATCTGGAATGCGGTAGAGAGTTTCGCCACTCAATCGTGGCTGATACGACGAGAGGTGTTGGATTGGTATCATCTCAAGGAGAATCTGTTCAAAGTGGGTGGCTCTCTCAAACGGCTAGAAGCAGTGGAGCATTTACTGTGGCGGGGTTTTGTGAACAAGGCAATAGATGCGTTTGATGGAGTCAAAAGCAAGAGGGCAAAGAATTTTCAAGCCTATTTGACGAAGCATTATCAGCGTATCCCTGATTACCAATACTATCAACCTGACTTTTCCCGTTAAGTGCGGATTGCAAGCTGCCAGCCTTGGCAAAGGTCATGCAACTTCAACCAACCGCGCCAAAGGACTTGGATACCGAGAGGAGTTTTACGACGATGTTCAAGATAACCACCAAGAAAAGCAACAGACTCGACAGCCCAAGCAACAGTCAAAATAGGGGGAAGTTTTTGAGAGGCGGCTGCTTTTAACACCTGAAGTTGAAGAGGATTAAGAATTTCAATCGCGAGAGCATCGGGCTGGGTACGATGAAGATAAGTAACGTGTAAAAGTTCAACAGCAATGACACTTAAAAAACCCAAAAGAGTTTTCATTCCATCAGAGGCAAGTCGATAACGCTCACTCTGACAACCAGACTTAAGGACTTTATGAAATTCTTCAACCCGCCATCGGTAGGTGTACCAACGAAGAATAGTGACAGCCATCTCAATAGTCTCAACAACTTCTGTAGTCAGAAGCATCCAAGATAAAGGAGTTTCGCCTTCGGGACAATCGATTTCTGTCGCATAAACAGCATAGACATTCAACGGGTCACGATTATCAAAACGATAGGGAGTTCGTAGATTAACTGAGCAAAATCGGACGGCAAGCTTAACCTTCCGTGCTTTTCTTTTTCCTGTACTCGGAATCTCGATTTCTTGATGAAAACGAATCGGTTCTGATTCCAAATGTTGCCAAAGTCGTTCACTATTTTTGTCTAAACTACGATTATGAGACGCTCTGACCAGCACTCCTGTATGCTTGAGTTGACGCACTGAGTCAAAGACTTCTGAAACATCTCCTTCTCTGTCAAATACATGAATTACCCTCGTTGAACTTTCTACCTGTTTCTCACAGGTGTTTAGAGCCTCTACCCATTTGTAGGATTCTTTTTCCTCAAATGGTCTTTGACGAGCTGCTTTTCTTTGTTCTTTCTGTCTTTCTTTTTTCTGCTTCGCCGTTTCATCTGTTGGGGGCTTTTCTTTTACCTCCCTATTCCACAGTTTTTGCCATAATAAACCTAATACTTGTCCTTTTTCTGGCTCAATTGCTAAAGCACTATGCAGTATTAATCCATTCCCTCCTTTTCCAGTCGGCCCATACCCTTCCCTTTTTTCCTTGATATTGCGATAATCTAAGAAGGTCGTATCTCCGACTGATAGCATTATCTTATATTCTTCTACGGCGGCAGTTGTCATTTCACAGTGCGGCTCTATTATCTTGACAAAGTCTGTTTTCGGATTCCCAAAAATTCATAGGCCCTCTTTAACTCGTTTCCTCCCTTAAACACTTCTGATAAGGCTTTTCCAAACCCCTCACTTAACTTTTTCCCAATCGAGAAGGCACGATTGTTTAGCCTCTCGTCTCCCAATTCACAACTGGCAAAGTTTTTTGTCCACCATTCCAACATTTTTTGACCTGCCCTTTAAGATTTTCTCCATTTTACAGTCTCATACTCCCTTCATCCTTTGTTTTTGAAATTTGAACGATAAGCGGGATGATGGCTTCAGAATATTTTTTTCCTGTCAAGAGAATCATTACTCAAACCCTTGCCAGATAAAGCCTCTAGAAGTTTGCATTGCTGGATTTTGGACTTAACGGGAAAAGTCAGTACTATCAACAGCTTGGTATTGTGATTGGTTCTGGTGATGTGGAGTCTAAGATTAAACAGGTGGGAGCTAGGGTTAAATTGTCGGGAGCACGTTGGCATCTTCATAATGTTTCTCGTATTCTTCGGCTACGATGTGCTTATCTCAATCACTCTCCTCTTTTGAGTGTCAATGTATTATCTTAAGTGGGATGCACCCCTTACTTTTTTTAAATAATAGCCTTTTCTTCTCTTAGATGACTGCTTCTTTTTTACACTATATTTCTCTCTTTTTGTCTGTATTTTTTGTAACAAATAAGATGCGATTACCCTGTTAGCGGAGGTCGTCAGCTTGACAGGATTATCGGAACAGGAATTACAACAGATGAATGGAAAATTGACAATGGAAAATTGATAATTACAGCACTTTGGTTGATCGTGGCATAGGGTGCGACCTTTAGTTGATAAAAGCTGTTGTAATCAGGGTTCTACAGGGAACCCATATTGATCAAGTTTTGCCCAAAATTGACTCCATCGTTCCTTGGTCAATACCAAAGCTCGTAGGCTCAAAATAATTCCTGCTCCTTTTTCCTTCCATCGCATCCCTGAACAACATAATCGTTGTTTGACCAACGTCTTACAAGCTGCTTCCGTAACACCTGAACCAATCGGATACTTTTTCTCTAAGTATTCAGCATAATCCATTTGATGCTGATGATTCTCGTAATAAGTAATCGCCGCTTGTAGTTTCTCGGTAAGATTCTTAGAATGACTTTTTTCTTCTTTGACTTCTTTCATCAGATTTAGCAGTTCTCCTGCTTTTCCTTTTTCATGCTTGAGTTCTCGACAATTTTCAGTCAACCATTCTTTTTGTTTTGACACGGTATTCGGATGCAACGCTTCTGCCAAGGCACCTAAGTAACCAGAGGCATGATAGAAATCTAATATCTGTTCTTCCGTTTGCTTTTCTAAAAACTTCCAATTTGATTCTGCCCCGTCTGCTATCCCGACCAATGTTGCCTCTGGATAACGGTTTTTCGCTCGCTCAATTTCTCTTTCTAATCTTTCTAGAAAACTCTTTTTTCCATACTCTGGTGCCGCACCTAGATAGATTGTATGTTGACGTTCGCCTTCACTATCGTATAGGGAAACGGTTCCCACCATTGCTTCACGGTAGCCATCCTCACACATCAGCATACAGGTTCCATCTAATCCTATTCCCACTGTTGCAATTTGGCTATCCTCCTTGGGCGGGGCATAACTCCACGCTTCTTCTTTTGCCTGTACCACACTTCCTACTGCTTCACTCAATCTTTGGATATAGGATAGCGCTACTTTTCTACCATGATTTTCTAATAAATCATTTTTCACCTCTTTGCCTGCCATCCCTGACATTTTTGAGGATACCTGTTTTGCCAATAATGGCGTTGATGTTATGATTATCCTTGCTTCTCTTTCTAAGGGGCAATACGTTTTTCCTCAAAGGTGAACGCTGATATACATGACGATTCACTATAACCTCACCATAAGGTGTTTGATATTCTTTCGGTTGCTCTCCCTTACTCTTCCAGATTTCTTCACCGATTTTTAAGGGTGAACCATCTGTATCTAAATATTTCAAGGCTTCTTTGCTGGCGATGCAACCTACTTCGTTTAAGCCTTTTTGAATATTTATTTCTGTATCCAACATTGAACGACTGAGTTCTAATGTTAGTTCTATTTTTATCTTTGAACCCTCTACATTAATTAGTTTTGCTGTCATCATTGTTTCCTCTTTGTCACTTTTCATCCCATGTTAACACTTTTCTTTTCCTTCATCAACTAAAGGTCACACCCGTGGCATACAGAAAAAACGATACGTTAAGATCCTGATAGGTGCTGTGTCAATTATCAATTATCAACTATCCATTGCCAGAAACCCTATTTTTGGAGGGGCTTGGCAAACTTACGCTTACCCCAAACTCCTAACCCAAAAAGAATGGTGCTACCCACAACCGGCAGCGCATCCGTTTCCCAAGGAACAGCAGTAGGAGTGTAGTCAACGGTGATACTTTGGATTTGAGCAGTATCCAAGATAGGGTTAGATAAGGAAGCAGTTAAAGTCGAAGTCTGACCTGCACTGAGGGTGAACTGATTGTTCAAGTTAAAAGTTCCCACACTGGCGAGGTTGTTGCCCGTAGAACCTGTTCCGTTGGGATTGGATAGATCAAAGGTTGCAGTTCGACCAGAAGCGATAAATGACTTAGTCACTCCGTAAGACAGGAATTTAACCGCTTGATTAAAGGAGATATTAAACTGATTCCCAGCAAACTCAGGAGAATCCAGGAAAATGCCATTAGCAGTAGCACTAAATTTACCACTGTCACTACCACTGTTACGATTAATACCAAAGAAAGTTCCAGTCACACCCCCCACAGTCTGACTCACTGATGACTGACCATCAAAACTACTATCAAAGGTATAGGTAATATTGAGTGCCTGGGCGGGTACAGATAGCAAACCTAGACCGATAAGCGTACCCTCCCCCGATCGCGCTCTTTACGATAAGTTTAGTTAATGTGTTCATGGATTTCCTCTTCTGTTGACGAAAAAACTCTAATCACTCTACCTCAGTTTCCTCTCAAAAGTCAAGTTTTTTTTATTAAATATTTTTGATTTTGTCAATAGTAAAATCCGTTGCATTAAATTAGTTGCTTAACATTGAGCGACAAAAATTCACCAAATTAGTTAGGCTAGAAAAAGCAAGTACGCTAACCGTCAACATTTGTTTACATCATTCGAGGGCTTATTCTGAAAGATTATGGGTCAGTTAAACACAAAAGACTTGCTAGTTCAGGTAATGGATTCTTCCTCATTTTTACTGCGTCCCTGGACAGTCGATGAATATTATCAAATGGCTAAAACAGGGATATTGCAACCTGACGAAAAAGTTGAATTAATTGCAGGACAAATTATTAGAAATATGACTCCCCAAGGAAGTTTTCACGCCGCCGCCATCACTCGAACTAATCGCCTTCTCAATCAACCTGTTCAACCTCGGTTTCTGGTGCGATCGCAATTACCCATTCAACTAGATAACCGTTCTGAACCTGAACCTGATCTTGCGCTGGTCAAAAGCGATCCCTTAGATTACGACGATCGCCACCCTAAAGCAGAAGACGTTTATTTGATTATTGAAATTGCTGATAGCACTTTAAAAACTGATTTAACCCTCAAAAAACAAGTTTATGCCGAGGCAAAAATTCCAGACTATTGGGTATTGGATCTGGCAAAACGGCAACTTTATGTTTATCGACAACCGACAGAGGAGGGTTATCAACAGGAACAAATCCTATCGGAACGGCAGAGTATTGCGCCGCTCTTCTTTCCTGATTTTCAAGTTAAAGTAGGAGAAATGCTTAAACCGATGCCTGTCTCCGAAAACGATGGTTAAAATTATCAGCCGAAAATCCCTTGGTATTCAACCTGTCTATGATATTGGCGTGGTTCAGGATCATAATTTTCTGTTAGACAATGGTTTAGTTGCCGCCAATTGTTTTAACAAATCCCACTCCACTGCCTACGCCTATATTACCTATCAGACAGCCTATCTTAAGGCCAACTATCCTGTCGAATACATGACGGCTCTGTTAACGGCCAGTAGTGATAGTCAGGAAAAAATTGAAAAATATCGGGAAAATTGCCAAAAACTGGGCATCACGGTTGAACCGCCAGATATTAACCGTTCTCAAAAACATTTTACCCCTCATGGTCAGAGCATTCTCTTTGGCTTTTCGGCGGTTCGGAACTTGGGAGAAGGGGCGATCGACAATATTTTGCGTGCGAGGGAAGTGACAGGTGGAAAATTTACTTCCTTGGCAGACTTTTGTTCTCAGGTAGATCTGCGGGTGGTAAATCGTCGAGCTTTAGAAACCTTGATTCTCTGTGGTGCGTTTGATGGGATTCAAAGCAATCGGAATCAGCTATTACAGGATGTGGATCTGGTCATTGCCTGGTCTCAAAAGCGGGCCAAAGAAAAAGAAAGTGGCCAGACCAATTTATTTGATTTAGTCGGATCCGCCTTAGCAGAGACTTCCAAACAGAAAACCTTTGCACAAATTCCTAGCGCACCCCCAGTTGCTGATTTTTCGCTTCAGGAAAAGCTACGATTAGAAAAAGAACATTTAGGTTTTTATGTGTCTGAACATCCATTAAAATCTGTGCAACAGGCAGCCAAATTTTTATCTCCTATTAATTTAAGTGATCTCGATGCCTATAAGATTCGTCAAAAGGTGAGTGCTGTCACTATTTTAATTGCAGTTAAAAAGATTGTCACGAAAACAGGGAAACCGATGGCCTTTTTAACCTTGGAAGATGTTTCGGGTCAGGCGGAAGCGGTGGTTTTTGCCGATGAATATGAACGGTTGCAAGAGATATTGCTCGAACAAAGTCAGGTAATGCTTTGGGGTAAAATTGATAAACGAGACGATCGCGTTCAATTAATTGTGGAAGATTTGGAATTAATTGAAAAAGTGCAGATGGTAATGGTGAATCTCAGTCCTCAACAGGCTCTGAATCCGGCTACCCAGGTTCAACTCAAGGGCATTCTACAGGAGCAATCCGGTGATCGCAGTAAGGCCAAGGTTCCAGTGGTGGCGATCGTCGGACAGGGCAATAAACGACAATTTGTTCGTCTAGGTAATGACTATTGGGTACAAAATGGAGAGCATACCGTTTCCTATCTAGATGGAGCCGGATTTAATGCCTATATTCAAGGATTAGTATCCCAAAGTTAAAACTCCAAAACAGAACGATAGACTTGCAGAGTTGTTTGGGCTGTTTTTGTCCAGGAAAATTGTCTGGCCCGTTCTTGCCCTTTACCAATTAATTGGGCGCGAAGAGTGCGATCGCTGATTACTTGAAAAATGGTTTCCGCCAGTTCCAAAAAATCATTGGCATTAATTAGTCGGGCAGCATCTCCTGTCACTTCAGGCAAAGAAGAACTGTTAGAAGTGATAACCGGTGTTCCTAAAGTCATGGCTTCTAAAATCGGTAGTCCAAAACCTTCATAAAAAGAAGGATAGACAAAAACTTCAGCCTGGGAATAGAAGAGAGCCACCTGCTCATTGCTCAAATAACTGAGGTGATGAATTTCGGCCGCATAGGGAGAATTTTGCATGGCGGCTAAAATACTTTCATATTTCCAACCTAGTTGCCCAATTAAAAGCAGTTGATGTTCAATTTTATGGGTCGATTTAAGATAGTTAAAAGCTTTAATTAAACTAATAATATTTTTGCGTGGTTCCAGAGTACCAACAAACAACAGATAGGGCCGTTTAAAATCATAATGACTTTGGCTTTTTAAGCTCTGAATTTGTTCAGAGGCAAGATCATTAATCTGATAACGACTGGCTTGGGGCGTAACATAAATTCGCTCTGGTTGGATCTTAAAATACTCAATTAAATCCTGTTTAGTATTTTCCGCAAAAGTAATAACCGCATCTGTCCATTTTAAACTGCGCTGAAGGCGATCTCGGTAGGTGGTGACAATTTTAGAAACGTATTGGGGATATTTAATAAAAGTGAGATCATGAATGGTCAGAATATTGCGACTATGACGACAGGGAAACACAAAATGATCTGTTCCTTGGACAATATCGGGCTGCTCCAGTCTTCTCTCTAGTCCTTCCAATCGTGAGTTAGGAAATCGCATCAACAAATCGGCGATCGTGACGGGAAGCGGTAAACAATAGTGTTGGGAAACATTTGCTAAAAGAGGAGAAGGCGATAAATTCCCCTGAAGCCAGGCTTTAAGGGCCGGTTGAAAATATACACTTAATTGAAAATCTTCTTGACGCTGTAAATCCTGTAATGCCTGAATCAAACTGAGATTATAAAAGCCCACACCACTTAATTTTCCTCTCACCGCCGTCGCATCGACACAGACTTTTAGCATAATAAATTAGGAGACGGAAAGACCCTTACTTCTGCATTATGTTCTAGTCATCAGAGTTAACTTTTTGAGCCATCTTAATCCCCATACTATTCCCCCCCCCAAGGTTGGTAGGCTGGGGGGCAAAACAATGTTAATTAATAGATGTGTACTCTGATTCTTTAACCTAATTTTCAGACAAAAGCCAATCCTAACGACGTACTAAACCTTCGGCGGCTTCCCGGAAAGGTTCCACTTCATCACTGAAATCAATTGGCAACACGGCAACCACATTCTCATGGGGGCGGGCAATAATCACCCAGGTTTCCACTACCGCACCCTCCGTTTTCCCGACTGCTTCAATACCGGCTGCCATTGCGGTTTTTACTTCCTGTACATCTCCCCGAATATTGAGGGTAAAACGAGCACTACCGGCCCGAATATAACCCACAATGGTAATTCTTCCTGCTTTAACCATCGCATCAGCCGCAGCTAAGATACCTGGAAAACCTTTCGTTTCAATTGAACCGACAGCAGATTGAGCCGCCATAATAACAAGACTCCTTAAAAAACTAAATCCACGATTAACGCCGCACCAGATAGAGCGTTCCCTGGGAAAAAGATTGATCCCAGTCACTCACTATACGGTACTGGGGGGACAGACCGCTATGGTTGCTTAGGTTCGGAAACGAGCGACCTTATCTGTAAATTCGATAGGTAGAACTGCCAAGACATTTTCTGGGGGATTGGGCACAATATAGTAACTAATTACCTCACCACCTGGCGTTTCGGCGGCAGCTTGTAAACCTTGATCAACGGCCATTTTGACCTCTGAAATGGGGCCACGAATAGCGACTAAAAACTCGCCCCGCTCTGCCAAATCATAATAAACCAGGGTAACTCTTCCCCCTTTGACCATTGCATCGGCCGCAGCCAGAACTGGCGGAAATCCCAGGGTTTGAATAACACCAACGGCTAGGGGCATAGGTCTTCTCTACTACTTCTTGGTCGCGCTGAGCGCAGTGATTTTATCGGATAACCTCATTTTATCGGGTTATTTGTCTTTCTTTACCTTTTCTGGGGGAATCTTTCCCAACCTGAGAATTTTGTACTCAAAATGGCTGGAGGAGCGGAATCTTGTTCCCTAACAGGGAACAAAGGGAAATGTCAAGAAATGTATATCGCCGCAAGGAACCAGCATTAAAACCATCAGTGAAAACAATTTTCATGCAATCATCAGATAGTTTCCATCCTGAGACTTTATATTCTACAGAGCGACAATGTTTTTTAAACTGGGGATAGCCTTTCTTCTTTTCTCCTTTTCTGCAACGACTGTAGAAACTGGATATAGAAGCCCAAGCACGTTCCGCACTAGCTTGTCTAGCCGCCGAATTCAACTTTTTCGCAAAAGGAAATTCCTTGGCTAAATTTTTGCATAGCACATACAAATCCGCTTTACCTACCCCTTGATTATCCATCCAATACCTGACCGCTTTATTCCTGATAAATTGCGCGGTACGGATAGCTTCATCAAGAGATTGGTATTGCTCTTTTGCTCCGTTCAGTAGTTTGGCTTCTCTGACTATCATTCCCCTAGTTTATCACAAAAGATTGCAGATAAAACATTGAGTTGCTCTGGAAGTCGCCCTAGAAGGGCAAGGCTTTTACCCATTTTTCTGGTAAAACCTTAGTAGCTTCGCCGACTGGCAATGAAAATTTATCCTTTTGTTTACTAAGGACTAACATATAACGATCATTCGTGTTTAAGATCAAGAAGTTATAGTAGTCTATTGATCTCTTGAAAACAATAGTCGATATACAGGGTTTCATAACAAAAGCGGATTTGCTGATTTAATGAAGATCGCTCACCCATGTTAAGTCCGATCAGGAGCATCTCAGCTCTGCAATGAGTATAAACACTTGTGGAAAATTAGTTTTGTAAGTAAAGAGGAAGAGGAAATGCAGAACCTTTACTCTTTAGAATGAGTAGAAGTTCCAGCACCTTGGGAAGCATCCGATAAAATGCGGCCAATAGTACGATTTTCTGGTGTAAAAGTCTGTTGGGCTACCCGTTGAATATCTGCTGGCGTAACAGCCGCGATCGCCGTCAACTGATTAAATAAATTACGCCAATCCCCTGTTTTCACCTCATATTCAGTTAAGAGGCGGGCCATACCCTGATTAGAATCGAGGGAACGAAGTAAACCGGCTTGTAATTGATTTTTTGCCCGTTCTAACTCCTCTTCGGAAACAGGTTCGGTTTTCAGACGTTCAATTTCTTGACGCAGAGCCTGACCAGCCTGTTCTACCGTCACATTCGGGGCTGTTTGAGCATAAAACAGCATCAAATTCGGATACTTATCTCCTGGAAAGCCATTATCTCCCTCAGCAACCAAAGCAACCTGCTTATCTTCCACTAAGGTTTTATATAAACGAGAAGTACGACCACTACTCATAATGGTAGAAATAACCTCAAAGGTGGCATTATCAGCACTATCTAAAGCTGGACGATGATAGCCTTCCAAATACCAAGGTTGAGAGGGTAAGGTTAAAGTCACTTCTTTGGTTTGGGTTTGTTTCGGTTCCACGATCGCCAAGGGAGGAGGAGTGGGCTTTTGGGGAAAACGACCAAAATAAATTTCTGCCAATCGTTTAACTTCCTTGGGATCCACATCCCCCACGATCGCCACCGTCAAATTACTAGGGCCATAGTAGGTCTGAAAGAACTTAGCCACATCCTGCCGATTCAGATTGCGAATATCGCGGTCATAGCCAATCACAGGGCGTTTATAGGGATGAGTCGTAAAAGCCGTTCCGAGAAAAGCCTCCACCATTTGCCCGATGGGACTATTTTCAGTTCGCATCCGTCGTTCTTCGAGAATAACTTCTTGTTCTTTATAAAATTCACGGAAAACAGGTTGCAGAAAACGTTCCGACTCCAAAGACATCCAGAGTTCTAACTTGTTGGCGGGAAAGCTATAGAAATAGACGGTGGAATCTGTGGAAGTGGCTGCGTTAATGCCAACACCGCCCGATTCTTGAACAATTTTGCCAAATTCATTGCGTTTAACGTATTGTCCTGCTTCTGTCTGAACTTTCTCAAATTCCTTTTCTAATTTTTGGGTTGCCAAGGTATCATTCTTCGCTCTAGCCTGGTGAAGTTGTTCGGCTAAATTATCCAATTGATTCAGTAAAGGTTTTTCCGCCTGAAAATTACTGGTTCCAATCTCAGTGGTTCCCTTAAAGGCCAAATGCTCTAAAAAGTGGGCAACCCCCGTTTTGCCATCGGGTTCATTAGCTCCTCCCACATCGGCATAGGTAAAGAAGGAAACCACCGGCGCATCATGATTTTCCATGACCAAAAACTTCATGCCATTATCTAGCTTAAATTCCGTAATCCGACCGATCGCCTGATTGAGGTAGGGTTGAATCGACGTATTAGGATTGTTGTTGGTACTTACTTGAGACGGTTTAGCCAGGGCATCGGCTTGAGCGATCGCCGGAATTTGGCAAAAAAGTAGAGCAATCAGGGTACAGGCAAAAATTAAACGGGGATAACTTTGAGTCAGGGGCGAGAAAGCAATGGACATAAAAGGGATATTTAAAAGTAAGAGACGGGAAACTTCATTCAGGAATTGCCCTACATCATAAGACGATCGCCGTCTTCGCAGGATTCATTGAACATTAGCAACTTTTAAATGCTATCATGTATTAACAGGAGTTTGGGTGACTTTGTAGAGATTGAATGAGGAATTTTGACTATGCATCAAACCGCCGAACAATTTGCTCTTACCATGCCTGATGCTAGGGTCTTAATGAGTGATGAACCTGAAATGGAAAGCTCTCTCCACTATCTTCAACTATTACTGCTCGTCACCTGTTTAGACTGGTACTGGCGAGAGAAAAACGATTACTTTGTTGGGGCTAATCTCACCATTTATTTTAGCCGTCAACAACTCAAAGATCATGACTTTCGTGGGCCAGACTTTTTCCTCGTGAACAATGTGAGCAATCATCCTCGCCCCTCCTGGGTCGTTTGGGAAGAAGATGGCCAATATCCGAACTTAATCATTGAATTACTTTCTGATAGCACCGCTAAAGCTGATCGAGGGATTAAAAAACAACTTTATCAAGATCGTTTTAGAACTCCCGAATATTTTTGGTTTTCTCCCGATGATTTGGAGTTTAAGGGTTATCGGCTCGCAGGACATCAATATGTAGAAATTCCCTTCACGTCTTCTGGTAAATGTTGGAGCGAAGAATTGGAACTCTATTTAGGCATTCATGACCAGCAATTACGTTATTTTACCCCCGATGAAATGCTTGTTCCTACACCCAAAGAAGCGGCTCTTCAAGAGCAAGAACGGGCTGATCTGGAAAAACAAAGGGCTGATCTAGAAAAACAAAGAGTTGAGCAACTGGTTGCTCAATTGCGATCGCTGGGGATTGAACCTCAACTTTAAAACTTCTCCTGATGTAAAATTTTCGTTGATTACATCTGACGCGAGCTCGAAAGCCCTATCGTACCGTTTCACAGGATAATCTATCAACGAATTATTTACAGGTAGGAGAGTTTTGTCGCTCAATCGTGGCTGATACGACGAGAGGTGTTGGATTTGAAGTCTTCAATAAAGATTGGGGAATCCCAATTTTCGAGTTACCCTAAAAGTATTGTCTTCATTTTTGGATAATAGTCTAGCCTATATGACCTATCAGCACCTAGTTACCTCCTCCGTTTTAACCGCCCAGCCTCCTCTCCTTTCTACGGAACAGTTGGTATGGACAATTACTCAAGCGGCAGATGATCGCAAGGCGGCGGACATGGTGGTACTGAAGGTGGTGGATGTGTCCTATTTAGCGGATTATTTTGTGATTGTGTCTGGTTTTTCCCGTGCTCAAGTCAGGGCGATCGCCGACAGTATTGAAAAAGTCCTAGAGGAAAACTATCAAAGACTACCATTACAAACGGAAGGCAAGCGGGAAGGTAATTGGGTTTTGCAGGATTATGGCGAAGTTATTGTGCATATTTTCCTGCCGGAAGAACGGGAGTTTTATAACCTAGAAGCCTTTTGGGGCCATGCTCAACAGATCTTTCTACCCGAATTAGCGACGACCCTAGGAATTGCCGAAAATATTGCCGAAAAGTAGGAAAAATGCCCATGATGCCAGAATCTTCTTCTACTTATTGTCCGGTGCCGAGGGAACAACAGCCCGTCATGGAATACGAAGCGTTAAAAGAGGCCTGGTTATTTCGTTGGGGAACCCTGAGGCAAGGACTTTATTGGCGAAACTTAATTATTGTTGCCGGTTTGGGTTGGTTGTTGAGCAGTCCGATCGCTGCTGCTAGTTTTACCCCGATGAAAAGGCCGATATTATTTGTTTTAGCTAGTACTTTGGGCGCGATTGGGGTTTTAGGGTTGCTCTTGCTGAGAATTCTGCTCGGTTGGTACTACGTCAGCGATCGCCTTCAAGATGAACAAGTCATTTATGAAGAATCCGGTTGGTATGATGGCCAACGTTGGGAAAAACCCCCCGAAGTGCTGGCCCGCGATCGGTTAATTGTGAGTTATGAGATTAAGCCCATTCTGAAAAGATTGCAACAAACTGGTTTGATTCTGTTGGGACTCATGGGAATCGATGGTTTGATCTGGCTAAGTTTATAAAAGCCTGGGATAAAATTCGGTGTTAAGCATGAAATTAGGCTACGGCAAGATTATTATCCTCCTATTTATCTTTCTTCTGGGGGCAGAATTAATTGCCCATTTAGCTATAGAAACACTTTGGTTTCAAGAACTAGGCTATCTAGATATTTTCTTAACTAGATTGGGCTGGCAATTGGGTTTAGCCTTGGGAACAACCTTCCTATCTGGATTCTTTTTAGCCCATCATTATCGTCAAGCCCAAAGTTTAACTGGGGCAAACGAATTGTTCGGGAAACCAGAATTTACCAAAAGTCCTCTGCCAACCCTGGTTCCTTCCCGTTATTTGCCCTTACCACCCCTAAAAGCTGAGTCACCATTGGGGCGTGCGCCGGTCTTAGGATTACCTGTTTTACTCTTTCTAATTTTAGGGATTAATTTGCTCATTGCCTGGGTCATTATGCAGGCCATTCAAGGGGCGATCGCGGTTTGGACTCCAGATTTTAATCTACCCAATCTCACCTCAGCCGTAGCCATCCCTCAAGCAGATATCCCCAATAAATCCCTTCCTTTTGACATATTGCTTCTCACCGGAGGAGGCTTTCTCGCCGCTTTAACCCTCTGGCAAACCCAGCGTACCGTTAAAGGGCTGATCTTAATTTTAAGTTTACTCTGGGGAGCTTTTATTGCCGGCAATTGGACAAGAATTGTTAAATTTTTTCATCCCATTTTTTTTGAGCAAACCGATCCCCAATTTGGCAAGGATATCAGTTTTTACGTTTTTCAAGTTCCTGTTTTCCAAGTTTTAGAACTTTGGTTAAGGGGTTTAAGTTTATTAACTTTATTGGCCGTTTTGTTAATTTATCTTTGCTCTGAGCAAAGTTTATCTGAGGGAAAATTTCCAGGCTTTACCAAACCGCAACTCGCCCATCTCTGTCGTTTAGGAGCCATTTTTTGCTTTATTCTCAGCTTGGGTCATTGGCTGAATCGTTTTCAGCGTTTGTACGTCAATCATGCGGTTTTATATGGTGCAAATTATACCGATATTCATTTGCGTTTGCCCCTAGATAGTGTGTTAATTGTCTTAACAACGGCGATCGCCCTGGGATTGGCTTGGCAAGGATGGTGGTCAATGCCGAATCAGAAGCATTCTAATCATTTAATTTCGCCTGTTTTCTTCTATCTTGTTTATGGCTATCTGGCCCTAATTTTCATCCAATTGATCGGGGGACAGATGGTAGAATTATTCGTCGTTCAACCTAATCAACTGAGTCGCGAAAGTTCCTATATTGATCGCAGTATTACAGCTACCCGTCAGGCTTTTAATCTTGACACCATTCAATCCCAAACCCTTTCAGGCAAAGGAAAACTGACTCAGCAGGATTTAGAAAATAATCAACCCACCCTAAACAATGTCAGATTGTGGGATCCCTTACCGCTTCTACAAACTAATCGACAATTACAGCAAATTCGTCTCTATTATCGTTTTTCTGATGCCGATCTGGATCGATATCACATTACCGAAAGCCCTTCACCTCTTACTAATCAAAAGCGGATCAATGATAAGGATAAAAAAAACGAGCTACCTCTTGTCAAAGAAACCTTAAATCAGGTATTAATTTCCCCTAGAGAATTAGATTATAATGCCGTTCCTGATAAAGCGAAAACCTGGGTTAATGAACATTTAGTTTATACTCACGGCTATGGTTTTACCCTATCTCCTGTCAATTTAGTCGATCAGGGGGGTTTACCTTTCTATTTCGTAAAAGATATTGGCACCGATACCCAGGAAGACGCGCTGCGTACCTCTAGTGAAGTGATTCGAGCCAGTATTCCCATTGGTAAACCCCGTATTTATTTTGGCGAATTAACGGATACCTATATTATGACCAATACCAAGGTCAAGGAATTCGATTTTCCCAGGGGAGAAGATAATGTTTATAACGTTTATGATGGCATGGGGGGAATTAAGCTAGGTAATCTGGGACGGCGTTTATTATTTGCGATCTATCTGCGAGATTGGCAAATGCTGTTCACTCGTAATTTTAATCCCGATACCAAAATTTTATTTCGTCGTAATATTAACCAACGGGTGCGGGAATTGGCTCCTTTTTTACGCTTTGATCGTGATCCCTATTTAGTCACAGCTAAAACCGAAAAAGGGCAAAAAAATACTTTGTATTGGATGATTGATGCCTATACCACTTCCAATTATTATCCCTATTCCGATCCAGGCGAACGTCCTTTTAATTACATTCGCAATTCGGTCAAGATTGTGGTGGATGCTTACAATGGCAAGGTCAATTTTTATGTTATGGCGGCTCAAGATCCCCTCATTCAAAGTTGGCAAGCGATTTTTCCCCACCTCTTTAAACCTTTTGCGGCCATGCCGGCTGCTCTCAAAGAACATATTCGCTATCCAGTTGATTTGTTTAGTACCCAATCGGAGCGTTTATTAACTTATCACATGACCGATTTAGCTGTTTTTTATAATCGGGAAGATCAGTGGCAAATTCCCAAGGAAATTTATGGAAAAACCCAGTTAGCGATCGCGCCCTATTATCTGATTATGAAGTTAGCCGGATTAGCAACCCAGAGATCGGAATTTGTGCTTTCCCATGTCTATACTCCCATTAGTCGCAGTAATTTAATCGCCCTCCTCTTTGCCCGCTCCGATCAACAGAATTACGGCAAGTTATTACTTTATACTTTGCCCAAGGAAAAATTAGTTTATGGGCCGGAACAAATCGAAGCCTTAATTAATCAAGATCCAGTTATTTCCGAACGTATTACCCTTTGGAATCGGGAAGGATCGCGTGTCATTCAAGGTAATTTACTAGTGATCCCGATCAATGAATCCCTGCTCTACGTTGAGCCTTTGTATTTAGAAGCGGAACAAAATAGTTTGCCTACTTTAGCGAGAGTCGTCGTCGTTTACGAAAATCAAATTGCTATGGCTAAAACCTTAGAAGGAGCCTTAGAGGCTATTTTTTCACCCCAGACTCCTTCTCCTACGACAATTTTGCGTCAAGTTCAAGAACCGGCGATCGCGCCTTAACCCGCCTGGCTAGTTCAGAGAATATCAAACCTTAAGCACTAGACGATACTTGGGTTTACCGTGCCGGAGTTTCTCAAAGGCTTCATTAATTTGCTCCAGAGGATAAACTTCCGCGATCGGTTCTAAGTCATGACGTAGCGAAAATTCCAGCATGGATTGAGTGGTCGTGGGGCTACCGAGGGGACTAGCAGAAACAGATTTTTGTCCCAAAGCCAGGGGAAAAATGGGAATGGACAGGGGATTGGGGGCAATGCCGACGATATGAAAACGACCCTTAGGGCGCAAAGCCAGAATATAGCTACTCCAATCGAGATCAGCCGTCACGGTAGAAAGAATAAAATCTAAAGAATTAGCAACGGCGGCCAGGGCTTCTGGATTACGAGAATTAACAAAATGGGTGGCTCCCATGGCCTTGGCTTCCGCTTCCTTCTCTGGGCTATGGGAAAAAGCAGTCACTTCACAACCCCAGGCTTTCAGGAAATAAATGGCCATGTGTCCCAGTCCTCCAATACCGATGACTCCAACCTTTTCCGTTGGTTTAACCCCGCATTGCAGAATGGGATTAAAAACGGTAATTCCTCCACAAAACAGTGGCCCAGCCGTTTCAAGCTTCATCCCCTCTGGTAACGGAATGGCCCATTCATGGTTTACCCGCACTTTATCGGCAAAGCCTCCATGACGACCAACAATGATGCCCTCGGCACGGGGACAAAGATTTTGATTGCCCGACATACACCATTCACAGGTCAAACAGGAATGGGAAAACCAACCCGCTCCCACCTGTTGTCCAACTTTCAGGGTTTTAACGCGATCGCCGACGGCAGCAACCGTTCCCACCACTTCATGACCAGCCACAAAAGGATATTGGGTCAAGCCCCATTCATTGTCTAGCATATGAAGATCGCTGTGGCAAATACCGCAATACTTCACCTGAAGTTCAACCTCATCGTCCCCTAGGGGGCCTGGGTCATATTCAAAAGGCTGGAAGGGGCCGCTCGGTTCAGTCGCAGCATAGGCACGAATCATAATGGTCTTTTCCTAAAAAGTTGAGAGTAAACCCCCTGATTGTAGCTTAGGTTTTTTGTCCGACTGTGAGAGCGATCACCCCTAATTGGGGTTCTTTTGAGACTGCATGATCTCCTCTGAAAGACAAGGTGGTTGATATTCCGGCACTAACTTTTTGAGGATCACCATTAAGTCTGAAAGATTATAGGTTTGAGTTGCCATCAATAACCGTTCTAACTGCGGTTCAAGATCATTCCACGGCCAACGATATTCCTGGGCACAGAAAATGCGAGGATGATGGGTAGCTGTTGCTTTTGTTTTGTCGATTAATAACTCTTCATAGAGTTTTTCGCCTGGTCGTAAACCGGTGATCTGAATGTCCATATCTTTTCCCAGTTCTAATCCACTCAGGCGGATCATCTGTACGGCTAAATCATAAATACGAATCGGTTCTCCCATATCTAACAAAAAGACCTCACCCCCAACAGCCATTGCTCCAGCTTGAATGACTAAACGGACGGCTTCGGGGATAGACATGAAATAGCGCGTTACATCGGGATGAGTCACCGTTAAGGCATGACCTTCCGCTAATTGTTTCCGAAAGCGGGGAACTACTGAACCACTACTATCCAAAACATTACCAAATCGAACACAGGTAAAACAGGTTCCATGATCGCCTAAATCCGCTAAGGATTGAACCACTAATTCGGCAATGCGTTTGCTGGCTCCCATAATATTGGTCGGTCTGACGGCCTTATCGGTGGAAATTAAGACCATATTGGACACTTGACAGGCGATCGCGGAGCGAGCCACCGTTAAACTGCCACGAACATTGTTGTGAATCCCTAAAGCTGGATTGGCTTCCACAATAGGAACGTGCTTATAGGCCGCTGCATGATAGATCGTATCAACACTATGTTTTCGTAAAACGGTTTGCAGATGAAACTCATCATTAATATTGCCGAGGTAGGCCACACAGGAGAGTTGGGGATAGGTTTCCGTTAATTCAGTGTCAATACTATAAAGTGCGAATTCACTCATTTCGTAGAGGATTAGGCACTTGGGTTCAAGTTGAGCAATTTGCCGACATAACTCAGAACCGATCGAGCCACCAGCCCCCGTGACCAGCACACTTTTGCCCGTAATATTAATGTGAAGCAGTTCTGGGTAGGGCAGAACCTCTTCTCGCCCCAATAATTCAGTCACGTCAATATTGCGAAGATGACTGATGGAAACATCACCAGACACTAATTTCGCCATCGGTGGTACTGTTTTTACCACTATGGGTAATTGCTCCAGACTTTCCACAATTTCTCGACGACGAGTTTTGCTTAAATCGGTCATGGCCAAGACCACTAGGTCAAAAGCATATTTTTGGTAAAGCTTATTTAAGTCATTGGGCGAAAAAACCTTAAACCCTTGGATAACCTGACGACGAAGATCGGGATTATCATCGACAAAACCCACAATTTCATATTGGGATTCGTAGAGCAATGCACGAGCTAATTGAGAACCCGCATCTCCTGCTCCATAGATCACCAGTTTTTGTCTTTCTTGATGATTACCAACGCGATCCTTGAGTTCTCGAAATAAACGTCCAATCAAAATACGGGAAAAGACAATCAATACTAGGGTCAAGAGAGCATCAATGGCAAGGACAGAACGAGGAAGTGGCCAGTTCCCTTGTAGATAACCCAAAAAAACTAAAATACCCGAACTTAAAATTACTGCTTGAGCCGCCATTGAAATAAACTCCATGCCTGTGTAGCGTAGGACGGGGTTATACATTCCTTTTAGCTTGAAAATTAAGAGTTTAACGGCAAGGAGGAACAGTATCGGCCAGAAGTAATCATCTATACTGACAACAAGAAGAGATAGGGAATCTCTCAGAATAAAGGCACAAAGAATGGATAAAAAACATAGTCCACCGTCAATAAGCAATAATATTTTCCGTTTATAGGTTCGTTCTAAAGAGTGATACAGAGAATATAGTTTATAAACAATTTTAGTTTTCACAGCCATTCCTCATCACAGTTTGGGTTAATGGTGATTAGAGCCTCTATTATCAACTAGAGGCTCCTTTTTGACTAGCGTAATCCCATCAGAACAGCAATTCCAAATTCAAACGGTAACATAGGATACAGACATGATCTTGTTTTTATGGATATAAGAGATGTTAACCTAATCTCTGAGTTTTTTTGCATTCCCTCCTCGAATCTCGGTCTCTTAGAGAGTCAGTAACCTGCAAACAAACTTGATCAATCACTAAATAGAGCATTACGCTGATTCCACATATTGATACAAAACCCCTTGACCGTAAGCACTTCAAGACTTTTGTATCTTGGGCTACATTCTGAATTTGGAATTGCTGCTTGGGGAATCTCTAAATTTGAGATTGACAAGCAACTACGCCCCTTTCAAGAAAAATACGATCTACCAGCGAAGTTATGGGATTCAACTCTTTACGATGTAATAGACGATATTCATCTAGTGCAGGCTTCCTGTATTGAAAAAGTAATGAAGGCTCTGGGGCAATCCTATCAAACGTTTCACTCCAAGAAAGGAGTATTACAATTAACCCTAGAAAGTCGTGATTGGCTTAACCACCCTAAGTTATGCTCTCTTGTTCGTAAATATTGGCATCGTGGACATACAAGGGTTAACAATCAAATTATCCTCAGAGCTTTTGATACACAATTCGATGAAAATGGAGTGGTCTGGCTTCGTTTTGGTGGACTTGAAAAGGGAAAAGCCATAAAAGTTCCGACTACATTACCTCACGAAGTTACCTGTCAGTTACGCTTGATTAAAAGGGCTGATAGATGGGAAATTCATTACACAACTAATATTCAAAAGTCCGAACTTAAAACAGAAGGTTTAACCATCGGTTGCGATAGGGGTTATACGGAAGTTTATGCCACTTCTTCTAACGATGGTGCTAGACTTTTAGGTAATAATTAAGGAAATATTGCTAGAACGGACTCGGAAGTTTCTGGATAGCTTGACTCCTATGCAGGGTCAACTATTCGAGGCGAAAACGGACAAAGGCAAGTCCCAGACCCTAGAACCAAGGAAGCGCAAGCCTCCATCGGTCAATCAGGGAGCGAATATAAAGCAGCTAACTCTATTTAACTTCGGTTAACTCCGTTTTCTGTGTGCCTCGTTCCAACGGCTTAATTGTTTCTCACTAACCCATATAAAGCCGTCCTCCGCTATATCGCTAAAGGACTGGGTTTCTGCCCAGTTTTTCGATGACTACCGCGATTAAAACCCGACGTTGTCTGCAAAAAGTATGGATCGACAGCCAAGCAAGAACTTTTTTACTACACTGCCAACAGTTATCATTGGTGCGGGCTTTACGGGGCTATTCACCGCATTGCATCTCCGTAATCAAAATTATCTTTGCGATCTGATTTTGATCGATCCCCAAAAGCAGTTTGTTTTTAAGCCCATGCTCTATGAACTGCTCACCGAGGAATTACCGGAAAAGGTGGTTTGTCCAGATTACGCAGAACTTCTCCAAGGCAGTGATATTAACTTTGTCGAAGATCGGGTCGTCAAGTTAGATCTCCAGCAAAAACAACTGGAATTAGCCACAGGTCACTCCTATTCCTATCGTTATTTAGTGTTAGCTATTGGTTCAAGTCAGGGCTATTTGGGGACAGAGGGAGCTAGGGAAAATGCTTTTGCTTTTCGATCGCGGCAAGAGGCTCTTACCCTAAGACAGCATTTACAGACTTGTTTACAACGGGCCAGGGAGCTTGAGGATAGGGAGGATGGGGATGGGGAGAGCAAAAAATCGCTGTTAACCTTTGTGATTGTGGGCGCGGGGCCATCGGGAGTGGAAATGGCAGCCACCTTAGCGGACTTATTACCCTATTGGTATGATCGCTTGGGGGGAAATATTCATGAAATCAAGCTTATTTTGATTAATCATGCCGATCGCATTTTGGCGGGGGATGCTAATGCTCATCTGCAACAGGAAGCTTTACAGGCTCTACAAAAACGTACGATTCCCGTTGAGCTACGGCTAGGAGTCTCTGTTAAATCCGTCAGCAGCGATCGCTTAACTTACCAAAACAAAGACAGGGAAGAAGTGCTGAGTTTACCGACCCAAACGACGATTTGGACAGCCGGAACAGCCAATAATCCCCTCCTAGAAAGTATTAGTGCCCAAATTCCGAGCGAACACCTGAATCGACATGGGCAACCTATCGTCAGTCAGACCTTGCAATTACTGGATTTTCCAGAGGTTTTTGCCGCCGGAGATTGTGTCCAGGTTCAAGACCAAAACCAACCCGCCTTGGCCCAGGTGGCCTATCAACAGGGAGCAGCGATCGCCCATAATTTGATGGCCCTAAGTCAAAATCATCCCCTTCAGATCTCTAACGCCCAACTGCGTGGGACTCTGATGAAATGGGTGTGACCTTTAGTTGATGAAGGAAAAGAAAAGTGTTAACATGGGATGAAAAGTGACAAAGAGGAAACAATGATGACAGCAAAACTAATTAATGTAGAGGGTTCAAAGATAAAAATAGAACTAACATTAGAACTCAGTCGTTCAATGTTGGATACAGAAATAAATATTCAAAAAGGCTTAAACGAAGTAGGTTGCATCGCCAGCAAAGAAGCCTTGAAATATTTAGATACAGATGGTTCACCCTTAAAAATCGGTGAAGAAATCTGGAAGAGTAAGGGAGAGCAACCGAAAGAATATCAAACACCTTATGGTGAGGTTATAGTGAATCGTCATGTATATCAGCGTTCACCTTTGAGGAAAAACGTATTGCCCCTTAGAAAGAGAAGCAAGGATAATCATAACATCAACGCCATTATTGGCAAAACAGGTATCCTCAAAAATGTCAGGGATGGCAGGCAAAGAGGTGAAAAATGATTTATTAGAAAATCATGGTAGAAAAGTAGCGCTATCCTATATCCAAAGATTGAGTGAAGCAGTAGGAAGTGTGGTACAGGCAAAAGAAGAAGCGTGGAGTTATGCCCCGCCCAAGGAGGATAGCCAAATTGCAACAGTGGGAATAGGATTAGATGGAACCTGTATGCTGATGTGTGAGGATGGCTACCGTGAAGCAATGGTGGGAACCGTTTCCCTATACGATAGTGAGGGAGAACGTCAACCTACAATCTATCTAGGTGCGGCACCAGAGTATGGAAAAAAGAGTTTTCTAGAAAGATTGGAAAGAGAAATTGAGCGAGCGAAAAACCGTTATCCAGAGGCAACATTGGTCGGGATAGCAGACGGGGCAGAATCAAATTGGAAGTTTTTAGAAAAGCAAACGGAAGAACAGATATTAGATTTCTATCATGCCTCTGGTTACTTAGGTGCCTTGGCAGAAGCGTTGCATCCGAATACCGTGTCAAAACAAAAAGAATGGTTGACTGAAAATTGTCGAGAACTCAAGCATGAAAAAGGAAAAGCAGGAGAACTGCTAAATCTGATGAAAGAAGTCAAAGAAGAAAAAAGTCATTCTAAGAATCTTACCGAGAAACTACAAGCGGCGATTACTTATTACGAGAATCATCAGCATCAAATGGATTATGCTGAATACTTAGAGAAAAAGTATCCGATTGGTTCAGGTGTTACGGAAGCAGCTTGTAAGACGTTGGTCAAACAACGATTATGTTGTTCAGGAATGCGATGGAAGGAAAAAGGAGCAGGAATTATTTTGAGCCTACGAGCTTTGGTATTGACCAAGGAACGATGGAGTCAATTTTGGGCAAAACTTGATCAATATGGGTTCCCTGTAGAACCCTGATTACAACAGCTTTTATCAACTAAAGGTCGCACCCGATGAAATTAGGGTTAGGCAATGGGGTCGCCAATCTCTTTGACAAGGTACAAATTCATGGCAAGGTCGGAGATCTGATACGCAATGCGACCTATCTGGAAATGCTACCTACGCCTCTCCATAACTTTAAAGCAACGGCAATCTGGCTAGAGGAAGAAACCTTTAATCGTTATCATCACCCCTTGCCCCTTTCCCCTGAACAGCTTCAAACCCTCAAGCTGACACCAGCAGAACAGAAAGAACGGCTTTGGGTTAAGGTTTTGGCAGTGGTGACACCCCTTATTTTGGCGATCGCGGCCTATGTGAGTCTCCAAACCCCACCTAATGAGCGATTCCCCATTCCCCAGCAAAACCAGCAAATCCAGCCCCCCGCTAAGTAAAGCTCTTTACCATGTTGCCCCTGAACGATCAAAACCTGCCCTATCCCGACACCTTGCATCCGATCATCGTCCATTTTGTGATTGCAATGGTACTTTTTGCCTATGTCTGTGATCTGGTGGGTTATTTTACCCGTAACTATCGGCTATTGGAAGTGAGTTGGTGGAATTTAGTGGTTGCCTCCGTTGCTATTTTTTTTGCTGTCATTTTTGGGGAATTTGAAGCGGCCTTGGCTCAAGCTTACCCTGCGGCCCAACCCGTTCTCGATTGGCATACCATCAATGGTTGGTCATTGTCTGCCCTCTTAGTGGCTTTAACCGCTTGGCGAGGCGTGATTCGGGTTCGCAATCCCTTAAAAGTTCCTGCTGCCTATTTGGGAGCCGCCACCCTATTAATTTTTCTGATTGCCCTACAAATCTATTTAGGTTGTCTGGTGGATTGGGTTTTTGGTTTACACACTGTCCCGGTTGTCCAAGCGATTAGAGAGGGTCGATTGAAATGAATCCGGATCTGATTGAACAACTCAAACAATTAAATCTGGAAATGGGGGTTAATGGACTACCTTACCGTTTTCCCCTGCATCCTAATTTAGTGCATTTAACCCTGGGACTGTTTATTATTGCCATTATTTTTGACTTTGCTGGCACTTTTTTCCCGTTAGAAAAACCAATGCTTAAATTCCTAGGAATACCCGCCAATCGTCATAATTTCTTTGATGTGGGTTGGTACAATGCGTTGGCAGCTTCCTTGATTAGTTTTTTTACCGTTGCGGCGGGCTTTTTTGAAATCCTCTTGGCCGACGCGCCAGCCACAATGGGGAGTGATTGGGGATTGGGAGCCGGAACAACCTTATTTTTACATGGAGTGGGTGGAGTCTTACTCTTAATTATGATGGTGGCCATGACCATTTGGCGGGGTTATCAACGCTTTGTTTGGCGAAAAAACCAGGCTCGACAGGTGCAGTGGAGTTATTTGATCGCAGGTTTTCTAATATTAATTTATATGGCATTACATGGGACTTTAGGGGCGCAGTTAGGAGCAGAATTCGGTGTCCATAATACCGCCGCTCATTTATTACGTTTAGGGAAAAATCCCAATCAAATTTTACGATAATTGCTGTTTTTTGATGATAGGAAGATTGAATGAAAACGTTTAATATTATTATCTTAACTCTCTCAGTATTAGCCATTATTTTGATCAGTCATTGGCTAGGACAACAAGCCTATCAATGGCTCCCCTCTTCGGCCGCGATCGAAGCAGAACCGATTGGCGATTTATTTAGTTTTCTGGTCACGCTAGGATCTATTATTTTTTTCGGAGTAACGGGGGTTTTGAGTTATTCTTTACTTTTTTATCGAGCAGCAAAAAATGATGTTAGTGATGGCCCAGCCCTTAAAGGGAACAATCAATTAGAAGTGATTTGGACAGTCATTCCCCTATTACTGGTCACCTGGATTGCGGTTTATAGCTATCACATCTATCAACGCATGAATGTGTTAGGCCCCTTACCGATGGTTGATCATTTTATGGAAACGCCTGCCTATGCTCAAACCGATTCTGCCGTCCCTCAACCCGTCGAAAAAATAGACGTTTTGGCTAAACAATGGGCTTGGTCTTTTCATTATCGCGATCGCCAGGTTACCAGTTCAGAGTTACATTTACCGGTCAATCATCCTGTACAGTTGTCCCTAACTTCCGCCGATGTTCTGCATGGTTTCTATGTCCCGAACTTTCGCATTAAACAGGATATTGTTCCTAACCGTACCATCGAGTTTAAATTTACACCAAATCGGATTGGCCAGTATCAACTTCAGGACTCTCAATTCAGTGGCACTTATTTCGCGACCATGAATGCCCCAGTTTATGTGGAATCGACAGCCAGCTATGAGCAATGGTTAAGGAAAGCAGCCCAAAAGCCCCTCGTCCCTGCCCAGAATGCCGCTAAAACCGAGCATGAACAAAATCAAAGTTCTGTAATTCATAGTCATTGGCAGACGGTTAAACCTAATATACCAAGCCCTGTTAATGCGATTAAGTAATAATTAAACAGTGTTAAATTTCGCTTATAGATTAAAATTCAGTTAAGTAGTCAGTAGAGCTAGGAGGTGACAATGAAAATCCTTCACGGAACTTGGATTCCGCACCATGACGATAGTTTTGTTCAGTCTGGTGCGTTTGCGCTTTGGATAGAGACGGATACGAACGGTAAAAAGAATAAAAATCTTAGCGGAGACCACGCCCCCACCCATCTCCCCGCAGCCGAATTAGCTGATTTTTTAATCAATGAATTAGGCATTAAGACATCACCCTATTTTAAATTAACGAATTATCTCTCCCCCAAATATTTTATTCTACCGACCGCCGATGGCCAGCCCCTTCCCTCCCCAGAATTAAGCCGTTATTTGGAAGATGCCAATGAGCTTGAAGCCCAAACCTGGCAAGCCTGGGAAATTGATTGTTACCTAGTGCCTCTCGCTCTCGAACCCTGGTCGTCAAACTATCCTAAAGTCAGTACCTTAATTAAGTTTTTAAATGATTTATATTTTTTAACCCGCTACAATTTGGGGGATTTTCAACTAGGTTCAGACTTATTATTTTGGCATTACTATTTACACCTATTCTCAGGCATTATTTTAAAAGATCAATATATTCCGGCTCTAAAGTATCGGGAATCGAGTTTAGGGAAAGGCGATGCCGAAGGCACACTTCGTGACCGCGCTAAAAAACAAAGTAAAACCCAAGCTAAAACAGCCGCCTTTGAGATCTATCCTGGCTGGGAAATTTTAGGTGAATCCTACGCAGACAATTTGCAACAGGCTGTTAGTTTTATGCCTTTGGCTTGTGTCGCAGGCTTAGATTACAAACCTTCTGAACTAATCTTTTATGATCGCGAAACCCTATTACGTCATTTCTCCGAAGTTTTACTACATAGCACGCTCAAGCATATTGCTCTACCCGCTACCTTTGAGAAAAAATTAGGAGAAGATTCCCTGATCTCACGATGTTTGGCCAGTGATACCGATCAGTCACCGGCCACCGATGTCGGTACTTATAAACAGTATCAACAATGGCAAGATTGGAAGACAAAACTTATTGGCGTACAGGCTGAATCCAGTTTTTACCTCTGTTTTAAATTAAAAGAAGGTTCAGAGACATCGCCTAATGATTGGCAAATAGAATTTTTAGTTGCCCTGAAAACCGACCCCTCTCTCAAACTTGCCCTTAATGATTATTGGTATCGAGGGGACAAAAGGAAAAAAGAAATTCAACAACAATTTGGCAGTGAATTTGAAAAGGAACTCATTTTACAATTAGGTTATGCAGCCCGTATCTATCCGGCGATTTGGAAAGGATTAGAAACCGATAAGCCCACTGGTTTCAAATTAACGCTAGAAGAGTCTTTTACTTTTCTAAAAGAAACAGCTTGGATTTTAGAAGACTCAGGTTATAAGGTTATTGTCCCCGCCTGGTGGACTCCCACTGGACGACAACGGGCAAAACTGCGTCTCAAAGCTTCAGGGAAAAAATCGGCTCCTAAATCTGCGGGTAAAGGGATTTTTAGCCTGGAAAATATTATTGAATATCACTATGAATTGTCTCTAGGAGATCAAGTCATTTCTGAAAAAGAATGGCAACAATTGGTCAAAGCCAAAAGCCCATTAATCAAATTTCGCGGGCAATGGGTGGAATTAGACCAAGAACAAATGGCTAAAATGCTGACTTTCTGGCAAAGTCAACAGCAGGAAAATCCTGAAATGACCTTGTTGGAATTACTCCAAAAAGCCTCGGAAAATCCAGATACGCTAGAAGTGGAAACCGATGCAACCTTGGCAGAAATGATGGCAAAATTGCAAAATCCTAGTCAGATGGAACCCATAGAAAACCCCGAACAATTGCAGGGGAATTTAAGAGAATATCAAAAACGGGGTGTGGCTTGGATCCAATTTTTAGAGAATTTGGGTTTAAATGGTTGTTTAGCTGATGATATGGGTTTAGGTAAATCGATTCAAGTCATTGCCCGATTGATTCAAGAACGTGAGCAGGCTGATCTAGCGAATAGTATTGCTCCAACCCTTTTAGTTGCCCCGACTTCAGTGGTGGGTAACTGGCAAAAGGAACTGGAAAAATTTGCTCCCCATCTCAAAAGTTTAATTCATCATGGCAGTAAACGTTATCAGAATGAAGCTGAATTTAAAGCCGCTTGTTTAGAGCAAGATGTGATTATTACGTCTTTTACTCTAGTTCGGAAAGATGCCAAATTATTTAATAGTCTGACCTGGCAACGGATTGTTTTAGATGAAGCTCAAAATATTAAAAATCCTCAAGCGGCTCAAACGAAGGCAATCTTAAAACTTGAGGCTAATTATCGTCTCGCCTTAACGGGAACCCCCGTTGAAAATCGCTTACTGGATCTCTGGTCAATTTTTAATTTTCTCAATCCGGGTTATCTTGGCAAAGAGCCTCAGTTTCGGAAAATCTTTGAAATTCCGATCCAACGTCAAGGCGATCGCGTCCAATCGGCTACTTTGAAAAAATTAGTGGAGCCATTTATTCTGCGACGGGTCAAAACCGACAAGCAAATTATCAAGGATTTACCGGATAAAGTGGAACATAAACAATACTGTAACCTCACCAAGGAACAGGCCTCTTTGTATGAAGTAGTGGTAAAAGATGTTAGCAAACAATTAGAAGAGGTAGAAGGGATTCAACGCAAGGGTTTAATGCTCTCCACCTTGATGAAACTGAAGCAAATTTGTAATCATCCTCGTCAATTTCTTCAGGATAATAGCGATTTTACCAGTGAGCGATCGCATAAATTGGAGCGTTTAGGGGAAATGCTGGAGGAGGTCTTGGCGGAAGGGGAAAGTCTGTTGATTTTTACCCAATTTACCGAGATTGGAGACGCCTTAAATTCTTTTATCAAACATCGATTTCACTGTAATACCTTCTATTTGCATGGTGGTACGAGTCGTCAAAAGCGGGAAAAAATGATTACCGAATTTCAAGATCCTGAAACCGATCCTTCGGCCTTTGTCCTTTCCCTCAAGGCGGGCGGGGTTGGTATTACCCTCACCAAAGCGAATCATGTTTTCCACTTTGATCGTTGGTGGAATCCGGCGGTAGAAGATCAGGCAACGGATCGGGCTTTTCGGATTGGACAACAAAAAAATGTCTTTGTTCATAAATTTGTCACCCTAGGAACCTTGGAGGAAAAAATCGATCAAATGATTGAGGAAAAGAAAAAAATGGCTGGTTTAATTGTTGGCAACGATGAATCCTGGCTAACGGAATTGGACAACGACAGTTTTAAGGAACTGATTGCTTTAAATAAGCAAACTATTGTCTAACTGATTGCAAACATAAATTGGTAAACTTAGTCCTAATGCTTTTTCCTGGTTGTCGGCGATCGCGGCTCTTTTTCGATTGTGGCTAATCGCTGACGACAAAGGTTCTTTCTTTTCTAACGACAACAATTATTTGTTCTCTAGCAGACGATAATCTTCTATGGTTGTAGGTTTTATCTTAATTGAACGATGCTCATCGTTAAGAGTCTTTTTCAGATAATCGTCAAAATCTTGTCCTACTTCGCAAATATCAAGATCATCACTGTTTAAAGCTTGCTTAATTAATTTTCGGGTAATAGAAATATGAATTTTTACATATAATTCTAGTAAACGTCTATATTCCTCGTCTGTTGCCTTTTCCAAAACCTGATTAGCACTATTTTCAATGTTATTCAAGAGCCAGTCTTGGGGCAACGATAGTATAATTTGTCGAACCTGTTCAATATCCGAATGTCCTACACTTGCCAATGCAACTAAATCATCTAATAAACTTTGACGTTCTTCTAGGGTCAAATAACGACAGAAATCTAGGGCCGTTTTTCTTTGTGTAGGATGATGAAGAGCCTTTTTAATGACAGCAAGGCGATCCTGACAATTTTGAAAAAAAGCTTGATTGGCTTGCTGATAAGCGTGAGCTTGATCAACTAACTCTTGCCAAAGCGTTAGATCTTGAGAAACTAATGACATAATTAATTCCTGTAATTAATTCCTATAATTAATCTGTTTTAATCCCTAAATTGCTTTTTTGCCCCCATATACCCAGCCGCAATTAAGAAACTTGGCTTGAAATTCGGTAAACGGCATGGGGCGATTGGGATAAATTGTATGGTGAGTGGGAGCACGATTTCCCCGACATCTCGACCATCAGCAATGATGGCTATTCCAGAAGGCAATCGGGTTCCTGCTTCTATTTTATGGTAATGACCCGATAATGGTGCAAATTGTACGTCGCCAAAACTGGAGGCTCCTGTAATGGGTTCGGTGGGATAAACCAGTTCATCTACTACGACAATATCAATATCAGGACGGGGTAAACGGGGAGACTGACGATTTCCGAAGGCATAAAGGGTTTTGGGTAATATAAAATAGTTTGTTGATGACAGTGATTCACTCACACAAAATTTATGCTCAAAAATTAATTATTTTTACCATTAGCAATCATAAAAATTATGGCACAATTCAGCAAAACCTGGTGGGGCAAACGTTTTATTGATGCGCTGGAATCCTTTACTGATTCTGCCCGTCTGGGACGAGGACGCTCCTATGCTCGTAATGGCAAAATTAAAAGCTACGAAATTAAGGATGGTGTAATTACAGCCAAGGTGCGGGGGTCAGTGAATCCCTATTTTGGGGTTTATAAAGAGCCGACCTATAACACTAAAATTGAAATTAAAGCTATTTCGCGTCAGGATTGGTCAAAGGCGATCGCCTATCTTGGCTCTAAAGCTAGTTTAATTGCGAAGTTATTAATGAATGAGGTTCCTGATAATATTGATGAAGCTTTTTCGGAACTCAACTTACAACTTCTGCCCCGCGATCGCCGTGATTTTAAGACCACTTGTTCCTGTCCCGATTCGAGTAATCCCTGTAAACATATTGCAGGTGTTTATTATTTGGTTGCGTCGGAATTAGACCGCGATCCTTTTTTATTATTTGAACTGCGAGGCATCAGCCGCACCACTTTACAGCAGGAATTGGCTAAGTCTCCCCTAGGAAAATTACTGTCTGCTTCCTTTGATGAGTCGGAATTTGTTGCCCAGGCTGTACCGTCCTATTTTACTCAGCCGAAAACAGGGGCGACTCCGGCGGTGGGCGAATTGAAGGATTTTTGGTTAGGAGAAAAGCGCGTTCCTCAATCCTTAGAACCGATTACACCGGCGATCGTGCCAGCCCTTTTAGTGAAAAAAGGAGGCGATTTTCCCGCTTTTTGGACTCAGGACTCTTCTTTTCTTAGCATCATGGAAGAATTTTATGAACGGATCAGAGCAAAATTTACGATTAACTAATTTGCTTTTATTAGGTACTAAGTGGTTAATCACTTCAAATACATATTAGGCAAGGGGCTTAAGCCCCTTGTTACAGATTTTTTAGTAAAATCATCATCTAATTTAAATGCACGATCGCTTATGCTGACAATTACTTTTGTGTTCTTAAAGTTAGTAATCAATAATGGGAATCCATTCATAACCATTAATAATGCCTTGAAAATACTCATTAATGGTGTCTCTCGGATAGGGTGCTACGCCATCTTCTCCAAACCATTTATCAAAAACCTGAACGGCTGCCGTCTGATCGCTGACAATGCCTTCCATATACTGCACTAGGGCATAATTCACCAAATTACGCCAGTCCGAATCATCTTTCGGCAAAGAACAGGCATAGGACTCATACTGATAGGGCAGGGTAGGAACGACGACTAAACTTTTAGGATTTTTAGCTCCTTTTTTTAAGCCTTCTAGAACAATGCCATCCCCAGCAAAGGCTTCAATTTCGCCCTTTTCTAATTTAGCCAGTCCATCACTTTGATCCTGTACTGCTACTAATTGGGCAGCCGGTTGTTGAAGTTTGATCGCCCGTTCATTAGTTGTATTGGGAATGACACCTACTTTTCTACCGGCTAAAGATTCTAGGGATTCCATGCCGGACTTGGGATTGGTTAAAATCTTCGTGCCATCGGCAAAATAACTGACCGAAAAATCCACTTCTTGGGTTCGTTTCCAGGTAAAGGTAGTAGAAGCACACTCAACGTCAATAGTGCCATTTTTGATTTTATTAAAGCGATCGCCGGCTGTTGCTTCAATGAGATTCAGTTTAATGGGCTTGCCGAGTTGTTTTTCTGCCTGTTTGCGAATCAGTTCTAAAATGTCCACTGAATAACCGACCCACTGACCCTTCTTGTCCAGATAGCCAAAAGGAACCGCATCCTTACGAGTGCCAGCATTGATCGTGCCTGTCTGTTTAATCCGATCTAGCACCGTTCCCGCCCAACTCGGTGTCGGAATTGAGAGGGCGATTAGAACAGATAAGGCGACTAGGGCTTTTTTCATGGATTTGCTAGGGGAAATAACGCAATTGCTTTGACTGTGACTTTTAGACTTATGTTTCGAGAAAATCAACAATCTTGAGATGCTTGGTAACAGAAACGGTTAATTAACCCTTAAAATAAAGCCTACAAACCCTTCGCTTAACGCCCTATGGTGAATCAGGATTCTGCTTTTTGGTCTGACCTCCTTCAACAATTACTGGATCGCCAATCCCTTGACCAGTCCCAGGCGGCTCAATTGATGCTCGGTTGGTTAGACGAGGCGATCGCCCCTGTTCTATCCGGTGCAATTTTGGCGGCTCTTCAGGCAAAAGGAGTTTCAGCCAGTGAATTAGCGGGGATGGCCCAAATATTGCAAGCTCAATCTCTACCTTTTAGTATAGAAACGCGAACCATGCCATTAGTGGATACCTGTGGTACAGGAGGGGATGGCAGTTCTACCTTTAATATTTCCACCGCAGTGGCCTTTGTGACCGCCGCCGCCGGTGTAAAAGTGGCTAAACATGGCAATCGTTCCGCCTCCAGTAAGGTGGGTTCAGCCGATGTGTTGGAGTCTTTGGGCATTAATTTGAGTGCTGATCCCGCTAAAGTTGCGGCAGCCGTGGAAACGGTGGGCATTACCTTTCTCTTTGCTCCAGGTTGGCATCCGGCCCTGAAAAGTGTGGCCACTCTGCGAAAAACTTTAAAAATTAGAACTATTTTTAATTTATTGGGGCCGTTAGTAAATCCTTTACGACCCACCGGCCAGGTAATTGGGGTTTATAGTGATCGATTTTTAACGGTAATGGCCGACGCTCTACAACGATTGGGCATTGAACAGGCCATCATTGTGCATGGACGGGAACGCCTTGATGAGGCCGGTTTAGGCGATCGCACTGATATGGCTTTATTGAATGGAGAAAGTCGGTCGGTTGCCACCCTTGATCCTCAACAATTGGGTTTAACACCGGCATCGCTAGAATCCTTAAAAGGGGGAGAAGTGGCAGAAAATGTCAGGATTTTAACCCAGGTTTTACAGGGCAAAGGAACCTTAGCTCAAACTGAGGCGGTGGCCTTGAATGCGTCCCTGGCTTTACAGGTGGGCAAAGCTGTGACCTGGGGAGATCATCCACAGGGAATTGCGATCGCCAAGGATATTTTAGCTAGTGGCGCAGCCTGGCAGACCTTAGAGCATCTCGTTAAATTTCTCTTGCTGTAAAATTTTCGTTGATTACATCTGACGCGAGCTCGAAAGCCCTATCGTACCGTTTTCACAGGATAATCTATCAACGAATTATACTCTAAACGGCTAAGAAATGGACTTCCCGCAAAAAGGGCTGAAATCCTCATCTGATAAAGATTTTAGGCATTTTCAAAAAGTTAAGCTCCAACCCGTTCAGAGTATATTTACAGGTAGAAAATTTGTCCACCGTCTTAGCAAGATGTTGTCCTTGCCCGTTGAATATGTGGATGAAAGATTAACTTCTGTGGAGGCAGAAAACAAATTAGGGCTTGCTGAAAAAAGCTGAAACCTTTACGGAGAAAAATAGTAGGCGAATTAAGAACCGCTAGAATGCACGAAAATAGGGTAGAATGCCTCAAAACCATTGCATTAAGAAGAGAGAAAGCAGATGTACCGAAAGCAACAGTACTCAATTGAAACACCAGAAAACTTGAAAAATCTGTTCGGCGGGCAGTTAGACGAAGAAAATCGTTGGATAGAAATGTCAAAAATGATTCTTTGGGAAGAATATGAGGAAGAATATGCAAAAAACTTCACAGAAAAAAAAGGAGCCCCAGCCAAATCATTTAGAATGGCATTAGGAGCATTAATTATCAAAGAAATTTCAGGAAAAAGTGACAGAGAAACAGTAGAACAAATAAAAGAGAACCCTTATTTACAGTACTTTATAGGAATGGAAAGCTATAGTAGCAAAGAAGCATTTAATGCGTCAATGATGGTTCATTTTCGTAAAAAAATAGGAATGGAATTAATAAATAAAATTAATAAAGAAATAGAAAAAAAAGCGACGGGTGTAGCGTCAGAAAAAAAAGAAAATGAAGGAAAGTTATTGTTAGATGCGACTTGTACACCAGCAGATATAAAATATCCAACGGATATAGGAATATTGAATGATGCAAGAGAAAAAACAGAAAAAATAATAGATAAGCTGTATGAAGAAATAAAAGAGAAAAGGAAAGAAAAGCCGAGGACTTATAGGGAAGTGGCAAGAAAAGAGTACTTAGCCATAGCAAAAAAACGTCGTGTGTCAAAAAAAGAAAGAAGAAAAGGAACAAAAAAACAACTAGGATATATAAAAAGAAACTTGTCTCATATAGAAAAAATGATAGAAGAGGGAGCAAAGTTAGAAAAACTAACGAAAAAAGAGCAAGAAGAGCTTGTAACGATAGGAAAAGTGTATGAGCAACAGTTAGAAATGTATGAAAAAAAGACAAATAAAGTAGAAAACAGAATTGTGAGTGTAAGCCAACCTCACGTGCGTCCAATAGTGCGTGGAAAAGCGGGAAAAGCAGTAGAGTTTGGAGCTAAAATATCGGCAAGTAATGTGAATGGCTTTGTCTTCTTAGACAAATTAAGTTGGGATAATTACAACGAATCGGGAGATTTACAAGCGCGAATAGAAGAATATAAAAGGGAAACAGGATGTTATCCGGAATCGGTTCATGTGGATAAAATCTATCGAACAAAAGCGAATCGAGCTTATTGTAAAGAAAGGGATATAAGAATGAGTGGTCCCCGATTGGGAAGACCGCCGAAAGAGGTGAGCAAAGAAAAAAAGAAAGAGGCACGCTCAGATGAAAGAGTGCGTAATGCCATTGAGGGTAAATTCGGACAGGGAAAGAGGAAATTTAGTCTTGGTCGAGTGATGGCCAAACTACCTGAGACCTCGGAAACGGTAATTGCGATGAACTTTTTGGTAATGAATCTTTCTACTCTACTTCAGAAGACAAAAAGTAAAAAGTTGTAGAGTCGTTTTTCTTGTGAAAAATGGTGTTAATTTTCCTCTCTTTTGTGAGGAGTGATTTGTGTTGACCTTTTTAGACAGAAAGGAACAATAGATTAAACAAAATCTGTATTTTGATTTGTTTCCATAAGGATAAGTTATCTATGCTTTTTCAGTCCATACTTCCCTAACCCACATTTCTTTCGTTTTTTGACTTTTTCAGCAAGCCCAAATTAAAGGCACAAAAACGATTTTCGACTTGGAACAAGGGCTTAATTGATCAACAGGCTGCTCAGATTATTTTGCAACAATGGTTGGATCAACGGAGGCTGGGGAGGTAGGGGGACTAGGGAGATGGGGAGATGGGGAAGATGGAGCTGACTTTTCCCGTTAAGTCCAAAATCCAGCAATGCAAACTTCTAGAGGCTTTATCTGGCAAGGGTTTGAGTAATGATTCTCTTGACAGGAAAAAAATATTCTGAAGCCATCATCCCGCTTATCGTTCAAATTTCAAAAACAAAGGATGAAGGGAGTATGAGACTGTAAAATGGAGAAAATCTTAAAGGGCAGGTCAAAAAATGTTGGAATGGTGGACAAAAAACTTTGCCAGTTGTGAATTGGGAGACGAGAGGCTAAACAATCGTGCCTTCTCGATTGGGAAAAAGTTAAGTGAGGGGTTTGGAAAAGCCTTATCAGAAGTGTTTAAGGGAGGAAACGAGTTAAAGAGGGCCTATGAATTTTTGGGAATCCGAAAACAGACTTTGTCAAGATAATAGAGCCGCACTGTGAAATGACAACTGCCGCCGTAGAAGAATATAAGATAATGCTATCAGTCGGAGATACGACCTTCTTAGATTATCGCAATATCAAGGAAAAAAGGGAAGGGTATGGGCCGACTGGAAAAGGAGGGAATGGATTAATACTGCATAGTGCTTTAGCAATTGAGCCAGAAAAAGGACAAGTATTAGGTTTATTATGGCAAAAACTGTGGAATAGGGAGGTAAAAGAAAAGCCCCCAACAGATGAAACGGCGAAGCAGAAAAAAGAAAGACAGAAAGAACAAAGAAAAGCAGCTCGTCAAAGACCATTTGAGGAAAAAGAATCCTACAAATGGGTAGAGGCTCTAAACACCTGTGAGAAACAGGTAGAAAGTTCAACGAGGGTAATTCATGTATTTGACAGAGAAGGAGATGTTTCAGAAGTCTTTGACTCAGTGCGTCAACTCAAGCATACAGGAGTGCTGGTCAGAGCGTCTCATAATCGTAGTTTAGACAAAAATAGTGAACGACTTTGGCAACATTTGGAATCAGAACCGATTCGTTTTCATCAAGAAATCGAGATTCCGAGTACAGGAAAAAGAAAAGCACGGAAGGTTAAGCTTGCCGTCCGATTTTGCTCAGTTAATCTACGAACTCCCTATCGTTTTGATAATCGTGACCCGTTGAATGTCTATGCTGTTTATGCGACAGAAATCGATTGTCCCGAAGGCGAAACTCCTTTATCTTGGATGCTTCTGACTACAGAAGTTGTTGAGACTATTGAGATGGCTGTCACTATTCTTCGTTGGTACACCTACCGATGGCGGGTTGAAGAATTTCATAAAGTCCTTAAGTCTGGTTGTCAGAGTGAGCGTTATCGACTTGCCTCTGATGGAATGAAAACTCTTTTGGGTTTTTTAAGTGTCATTGCTGTTGAACTTTTACACGTTACTTATCTTCATCGTACCCAGCCCGATGCTCTCGCGATTGAAATTCTTAATCCTCTTCAACTTCAGGTGTTAAAAGCAGCCGCCTCTCAAAAACTTCCCCCTATTTTGACTGTTGCTTGGGCTGTCGAGTCTGTTGCTTTTCTTGGTGGTTATCTTGAACATCGTCGTAAAACTCCTCTCGGTATCCAAGTCCTTTGGCGCGGTTGGTTGAAGTTGCATGACCTTTGCCAAGGCTGGCAGCTTGCAATCCGCACTTAACGGGAAAAGTCAGGAAGATGGAGGGGATAAGGATGTCAAGATCTGGTTTTAGGAAAATAGTACAAAATCGTTTATCTTCACGGTAAGGGACGATCGCTTTTTTCTTAATCAGGGGAGGAGCAATCGCTGTTTATCTTCACAGTAAGGGGTGATCGCTTTTTTCTTGACATTAAGGGGCGATCACTTTCATAAACCTCATCGTCTGTGCTAACCAATTCTAGTGAGATTTTAGGTTTCCCTTTGTCAACCAAACCAACAGATCGGCGATCAAACTAGAAGTGAAGGACGGTTTTCCGAGGAAGATTGTTGTTGGTTGATTGCGGAAAAGTTGAGGAAGAAGGGAATTTTTGATTGAGGTGGGGAGGGTTAATGGGGAGATGAGGGGAAAAGCTCTCATTTTTACAATAAATTAACAGTTAATTTTTTCCGTTATTTTATTCTCCATAATGCGTTTTTGCACGGTGAATATAGATCAATTTTTGTTCATCATCAACTGTGTAAACAATACGATCTTTATAAACGGATAGAGAAGAAGCCAGCAAGGTCTCCAGTCAATTTTTTACCAATATAAGGATTTGTGATAAGCGTATCTTGGATGATTTTTTTGAGTTTTTGCTTTAGTTTAGGTGTAAGTTTTGAAATATCTTTTTTGACCTCTTTGGTAAAGCGAACGTCATAAATCATCAATCAATGTCTCCCAACACTTCATCTAAAGAGTAGGTTTCATTATTAATTATTTGTTGTAGGGATCTTTCTAGACTTTCTCTAAATCCAGGAATTGAAAGTAATTCTAAGGTTTCTTGTAAGCTCTCATAGTTTTTTTGTGAGATCAAAACAGCCGAACTATCAGCAATCTCTATTTGATAGGATTTATTTTCTTCTGTGACTAATTTAACTAGGTTCATTAAATCTTCTTGGGCGGCAGTAACGGTTAGTTTTTCCATTTTGTTGGTTTCCTCTTTTTGTTTTTAGCGTAGCAAATTATAGATACCTTTTTTGGGGAGTGGGAGGCGATCGCACTGTGAATGGGTTAAAGGGGTGATCGCTTGATTTAGCCACTCGTTAGTTGTAGTAACCTACGCTTTTTCCTTCTGGAATCGCTAAAAGCCATTTATAATAGTGTTTTGATCTGGCTAATTTATAATAAGCCTATGCCAAGGAAAATTAGAGAGTTAAGATCCGCGCTCTCAAAAGCGGGATTTCAGGTTATTAGAACTAAGGGAAGCCATCAAAGGTGAGTTCATCCACTTTTACCAGAGTTCCCGATCACGATCGCGGGGCAAGATGGGGATGATGCGAAAGCGTATCTTGAGAAACTGGTAAAGACTGCGTTAAATACGCTAAAGGAGAGAGAATGATGAATTATAAATACCGCGTTAATGTTGTCTGGTCTGATGAAGATGATTGCTATTTGGTGGAGTTACCTGAATTTAGCCACCCACTACAGCAATATTTTACCCATGGCGACACCTATGAAGAAGCGATCGCAAATGCTCAGGAGGTATTGGAATTACTGATTGAGGATTATGAGGCGACGGGTAAGCTTTTGCCTGTTCCCCAAACAGTTCAGACTGTATCGTGATTTTCATGAATACTTTGCATTTTATTTTCTGATTAGCAGTTTTCTAGAGAGGGTTGAGGGGGAGGCGATCATATTAACTCAAAATGATCGCATTGTATAAAAACAGAATTGGAACTGCGATCGCCTAATCAAAAATGATGGCCTTGGTTAAAAATCGAGTTATGATAGAGTGTAAATAGTTGCGTTTCTTAAATCAAGAGAGAAGAGAGGCGATCCCCTATTATAATCGGCTAATAAGACAAGAAAGTTAAGGAAAATGAGTCAAGTCAGTATTCAATATTTATCTGATGAAAGTGGCGAAACGATCGCTGCTGTTGTTCCTATTGGCCTGTGGCGCGAGATTGAGTCTGAACGAGAAACGGCTTATTTGTTAAGCAGTGACGTAATGAGGGAAAGACTTTTGTCAGCGAAAAGTCGTCAGGGGGGGATGAAGTTGGAGGAAGTCTGTGAAAAACTTGGAATTTGATCGGTTGGCTTTTGAAGACTTGGCGGCGTTGCTGACTTGAGGTATGAATCTCTAAAGATGCAATTTTTAAAACATTGACTCACACTGGTTTCTAGATGTATGCAAAATTCTATTTCATACCCTGATTAAGCAACGCCGACTTGGCTTGGTGGGTTGAGTATGACCGCAAGCAGGCTTTAAAAATTATTAAGCTGATTCAGGAAGTTCAACGCGATCCTTTTCAAGGAATTGGTAAGCCTGAAAAGTTAAAGCATGATTTATCGGGTTGTTGGTCGAGAAGAATTGATAAGGAACATCGTTTAGTTTATGAGGTTTTAGAGGATAAAATTAGGATTCTTTCTTGTCGATTTCATTACTAATTCAATGTTCTTACGGAAATGGTGATCGCATTTTATAAATACAGAATTTGTAACGGTGATCGCGTTTATAAACTTCATCGTTCGTGCGAAACAATTCTAGTAGAATGTGGGGTTTCTCTTTGTCAACCTAACCTACAGATCGGAGATCGCGCTAAAATAAAGAATAAGAATTCAAATTATACTCAAAGCCAATGGCTATCGATAGCACCAGATTAATTATCAGTTCTTCTGATATTCGACAGGGCAAACCCCGCATTGCTGGAACTAGTATAACGGTTCATCGTATTGCGATTTGGTATAAGTTGGGATACAGTGCGGAGGAAATTGTCGATCAATATTCCCATCTCAATTTAGCTCAAGTTTATGCGGCGTTAGCCTATTATCACTCGCACCAATCTATTATTGATGCTGAAATTGCGGCTGATGAGCAACAAGAGAAACGCCTTGAAGCAGAATATTTACAAACTCAGAAAGTTCCATTATGAAAATTCGTCTTTATTTAGATGAGGATGCAATGGCTGAAGATTTGGTCAGGGCGTTACTGAGTCGTGGGGTTGATTTAACAACAGCTAATTTGGAGGGGATGATTGAACGGGATGATCGGGAGCATCTTGATTATGCGATAAGTCAGGGTAGGGTTTTATATTCTTACAATGTCGGTGATTATCTTGCTCTTCATCGTCAGTATTTACAGGAAAATAAATTTCATCAGGGAATTATTTTAACCCAACAACAAAAATATAGTATTGGTGAGCAAATGCGGCGAATTTTAAGATTGATTGGTGCTTTGTCTGCTGAAGAAATGGAGAATAGACTTGAGTTTTTGAGCGTTTGGAGCTAAATAATTATGATTTTTCTATGGCGATCGCTTACAAAAACAATCATTTTTGACTTTTGCCTTCCTCAACGATTTGCATGAATGGGTATGATCGCACTTTTAGGTTTAGATTGTGGGGCGATCGCATTTTATAAAACCCAAATAGGAACCGTGATCGCTTTTTATAAAAACACAAGAGGAACGGCGATCGCTTTAATAAACTTCATCGTGTGTGCCAACAGATTCTAAAAGAATTGCTTGTTTGTTTTCATGCTCAACAAATTTAAAGATAATCCTAAGATCGTAACCTGCACTGCAAGCATAGGATTCTTTCAGTTCTCCTTTTAATTTATGGCTTCTTAGTCTAGGGTGAAAAGGATTAAGTTGTAATAATTCTAAGGTGTCTTGAATATTTTGAGCTAAAAAAGGTTGTTTTTTGACGATTTTACGAGCGTTTCTAATAAAAATATTTGAACGCAATAAAACAAAACTCACGCAAGAATTTCCTCCATAATTTGTTGAGGGGTAGCGGGTTGACATTGACCCTGGGCATATTCTTGTTGGGCTTCGTAAACGTCTTTAACTAATTCTGTTCTTTTTTGGTCTCGCAGGCGATTTTTCAAAATGTGAATAAGGTTTTCTTGATCTTCTAGGGGAAGTTGTTCTGTTGCGTCTAATATTTCTGCAAAAGTTGCTTTGGTCATTGTTTTAGCTACTTAGGGTAGTTTTACGCCTAAATTGTAGCAGTTATTGGGTTGGCAGATGTCATATTGTGGATAATTGAACTTTATTTTCTAAATTTAAAAAGAGTATTTAACCTCTTTTAAATGAAAGGAGTGATCGCATATTATAAAAATAGAATTAGAATTAGAATGGCGATCAGATTTTATAAAAAGAGAATAGGGATGGCGATCGCACTAATCTAAAATGATCGCTTTTTATGCAAATAGAATTTAGAACGGTGATCGCTTTCTATAACAATAGAATGGAAATGGCGATCGCACTTTTATCCCAAGAATTTTGAGTAAGAGATCGCACTTCTATCCTAAAAGTTTTTGTCGGACGATTTTGAAGTCATTTTAGCCATCAAACCTACCAGAAAATGGGAACTAATCCAGACGTAGTAATATTTTGATCGCAAGTTAATAAAGTTACGATTTCTCCTTGATGTGCCAAGATTAGCACAGTTGAAACAATTTGTCGGTCGTGCATTTCAGTAATGGCAGATAGACTGAGACTCTCTTGAATGATAGCTTTATCTAGAGGATATATGAATAATCGAAGATCAGCATTTACTGCATTTAGTAATGCTACAACTGAAGGAATCGACGTTCTACCTCGCTCAACAATCCAAGCCGCTTCTGCTAAGGCTATGGCTGGCAAAATTAATTGACTGGTCGGGTCAGAAAGAACATTTTTGGCATTTTCTCCTAAGCGAGAATTACCTTCCAAAAACCAGATTAAGGCGTGGGTATCAACAACATATTTCATCAGGCTATGACCAATCTAAATTGTCATCTGAATCGCCGTGAAATTCTGAACTAAATAAATCATTCTCGGTAGATTGATTCGCACCTCCGAACATTCCAAAATACATCAACTGTTGAGTTTTAAGGTCGGGTTCAGTTGTCAAAAATGTGACAATGACAGGACTTTCTTTGATCCGATTAGGACTTTCTAAGAGTTCAATTTGTCCCTGTTTATAAATCCCTTTTACTGACTGTAACATAGTCTTGGCTTTCCTCATCGCTAGTTGTTAATATTTTAACCTTTATTAGTTATTTTAGTTAGAGGTGAGAAGTCATCACGGAAATGCGATCGCAGATTCAAGCTTTATCTCTCCCTCAACTGGAGGCTTTAGGTGAGGCATTGTTAGATTTTACGAAACCCGACGATTTACATGAATGGATACGATCGCACTCTTAGACTTGGATCGTGGGGCGATCGCTTTTTATAAAATACAAAATTGGAATGGCGATCGCTTTTTTATAAAATTACAATTAGAACGGCGATCGCATTTCTGTTAGGCCCCATTTGGTAGCAAAGCTCGGTCATTAATGATACAGTTTTTTTAATGTTCGATAACACTTGTAAATTCCTCGCTGAGAGCTTTTCTGAAGATTTTGCTTCCTGGTTACTGGGTACACCTGTAGCCATGACCCGACTCAGCCCGTCTGAACTGTCCCTTGAGCCGATTCGAGCGGATGCTTTGATTTTGCTGAATTCTGATAATTTTGTCCTTCATCTTGAGTTTCAGACCGAACCAGACCCCACAATGGGCTTCAGAATGGCAGATTACCGTCTGAGAGTTTTTCGGCGTTTTCCAACAAAACAAATGCGCCAAGTGGTCATTTATCTGACCCGTTCAAAATCGGAATTAGTTTATCAAAACCTGTTTGAGATTCCTGGCACTCGTCATGAATTTGAGGTCATTCGGTTGTGGGAACAATCCACTCAACCATTTCTGAAAGCGACAGGATTGTTACCTTTAGCTGTACTGACACAAACTTCGGATGCTGCTCAAACGTTGCGTCAGGTGGCCGCAAGAATTGAGGCGATTCCAGAATTAAGGGTGCAGAGTAATGTGGCTGCGTCCACAGGGATTCTGGCAGGGCTATTATTGAAGAGGGACTTCATCAATCAGATTTTACGGAGAGACATTATGCAACAGTCTGTAATTTATCAAGATATTCTCCAAGAAGGGGAAGAAAGAGGTGAACGATCGCTCGTCCTGCGCCAACTTACACGACGGATTGGTGAAGTGTCCCCAGAAAGGCGATCGCAGATTCAAGCCTTATCTCTCCCTCAACTGGAGGCTTTGGGTGAGGCATTGTTGGATTTTACGAAACCCGAAGATTTGCATGAATGGATACGATCGCACTCTTAGACTTGGATCGTGGGGCGATCGCATTTTATAAAAAAATAATAGAAACAGTGATCGCTTTTGAGAAAAACAAAATTAGAACGGCGATCGCATTTCTGTTCATCCGTGTCAACTTAAAGGAATGGGTTCCCAAATTTGTTGATTGAGAGCGGCCTTTTCTCGATGTCGCTTTCTCTCAGCTTTGACCAAACCAAATAACTTAGCACGTTCAGCCAGATAGGTTACTGTATCAGGCTTTTCTCCTCTAGCAATAGCCTTCGCTACATAGTATAGACTCCGAAACACCATCTCTACTGAGATTTTTTCTTTCGGTTGATTTAGAGCAATCGCCACTTCCCCTACCAATTGATTTAAGACCGTATAGAAAATCAAAGTGCAAATAATCTGGATTTGGACACCATTCTTATTCCCTACCCATAAATAGGCTAGTCCTAAAAGTCTTTTCGTTAATAAAAAGGCTTCTTCGATTGTCCATCGTCTTCGATATAAATCACAGACCTCTTCGGCGGACAGTTGTTCGGGAGACAACACATTTGTTAAATAGGGCTTGCTGAAAAAAGCTGAAACCTTTACGGAGAAAAATAGTAGGCGAATTAAGAACCGCTAGAATGCACGAAAATAGGGTAGAATGCCTCAAAACCATTGCATTAAGAAGAGAGAAAGCAGATGTACCGAAAGCAACAGTACTCAATTGAAACACCAGAAAACTTGAAAAATCTGTTCGGCGGGCAGTTAGACGAAGAAAATCGTTGGATAGAAATGTCAAAAATGATTCCCTGGGAAGAATATGAGGAAGAATATGCAAAAAACTTCACAGAAAAAAAAGGAGCCCCAGCCAAATCATTTAGAATGGCATTAGGAGCATTAATTAGGGCTTGCTGAATAAGGATAAAATCCTTGCTAGACAATACTTTCAGGCATTTTACAAACGATCAGATGCAAGGTTATGGCATTTGGAGGCTCAAAATCCATGCACTTTGCTGGAAAAATATGAGGTAAAACTGGAAACTGATCTCTGAAGTCACCATTTTTCGCGCCCTGTGGCATCTAGGTTCGTTTTGTGGACTTTTTCAGCAAGCCCTAATTATCAAAGAAATTTCAGGAAAAAGTGACAGAGAAACAGTAGAACAAATAAAAGAGAACCCTTATTTACAGTACTTTATAGGAATGGAAAGCTATAGTAGCAAAGAAGCATTTAATGCGTCAATGATGGTTCATTTTCGTAAAAAAATAGGAATGGAATTAATAAATAAAATTAATAAAGAAATAGAAAAAAAAGCGACGGGTGTAGCGTCAGAAAAAAAAGAAAATGAAGGAAAGTTATTGTTAGATGCGACTTGTACACCAGCAGATATAAAATATCCAACGGATATAGGAATATTGAATGATGCCAGAGAAAAAACAGAAAAAATAATAGATAAGCTGTATGAAGAAATAAAAGAGAAAAGGAAAGAAAAGCCGAGGACTTATAGGGAAGTGGCAAGAAAAGAGTACTTAGCCATAGCAAAAAAACGTCGTGTGTCAAAAAAAGAAAGAAGAAAAGGAACAAAAAAACAACTAGGATATATAAAAAGAAACTTGTCTCATATAGAAAAAATGATAGAAGAGGGAGCAAAGTTAGAAAAACTAACGAAAAAAGAGCAAGAAGAGCTTGTAACGATAGGAAAAGTGTATGAGCAACAGTTAGAAATGTATGAAAAAAAGACAAATAAAGTAGAAAACAGAATTGTGAGTGTAAGCCAACCTCACGTGCGTCCAATAGTGCGTGGAAAAGCGGGAAAAGCAGTAGAGTTTGGAGCTAAAATATCGGCAAGTAATGTGAATGGCTTTGTCTTCTTAGACAAATTAAGTTGGGATAATTACAACGAATCGGGAGATTTACAAGCGCGAATAGAAGAATATAAAAGGGAAACAGGATGTTATCCGGAATCGGTTCATGTGGATAAAATCTATCGAACAAAAGCGAATCGAGCTTATTGTAAAGAAAGGGATATAAGAATGAGTGGTCCCCGATTGGGAAGACCGCCGAAAGAGGTGAGCAAAGAAAAAAAGAAAGAGGCACGCTCAGATGAAAGAGTGCGTAATGCCATTGAGGGTAAATTCGGACAGGGAAAGAGGAAATTTAGTCTTGGTCGAGTGATGGCCAAACTACCTGAGACCTCGGAAACGGTAATTGCGATGAACTTTTTGGTAATGAATCTTTCTACTCTACTTCAGAAGACAAAAAGTAAAAAGTTGTAGAGTCGTTTTTCTTGTGAAAAATGGTGTTAATTTTCCTCTCTTTTGTGAGGAGTGATTTGTGTTGACCTTTTTAGACAGAAAGGAACAATAGATTAAACAAAATCTGTATTTTGATTTGTTTCCATAAGGATAAGTTATCTATGCTTTTTCAGTCCATACTTCCCTAACCCACATTTCTTTCGTTTTTTGACTTTTTCAGCAAGCCCTAAATACTGATACCAGATTGTTCCCCATAATACTGAGACTAATCTCACCGGATGCTTGCAAGGATTAGAACGGTAATTTCCCATAATGATAATCTCATCTCTGTAATGACTACCTTGAGACAATACTTGTTTGGTTTTGTAAGATGTACCCGCTCTAAATCTGGTTAGAAAAAACTTTTTAGCTTCTGTTAACAAATCAAACCACACAAAGCTAAAAAATCCCATATCTACGAGAATTAAACCATTTTCTGGTAATTTAGCTGCCAATTCTTCACACCATATTTTATCATTTGATTTATCATTTTCTGTGTACCATAAAGTAACGGGTCTTTGGGTAAAGGCTTCCACTACCATCATTATTTTACCCCCCAATTTACTCTTTTCTTCTTTACTTATTTTCATATTTTTCCTTATCTGCTCTAGCGTTGAGCCATCTGCTATCCACACTGCACTAAACTTTTCTCTTATTTTTTCCCATTTTTCTCCTACTTGGAGCTTCTTCCCTTTTTCGGCTGCTTTTTCTAACACTCCTTTTAGTAATATTGCAAATATTTCGGCTGGCACATTCATCATTCTTTTTGATACTGCCTGTTTGCTTACTTTTAATGATGCTACCCATAGCAATCCCTCTTCCTCTAACAGTCTTACCGCTTCACTTATACCCGCTATTTGACGATACACTATACTTAACACTAATGCCACCATTACTGGTAAATTTAACACCCTATCTCTCATCATTTTCTCATGAGTTCCCTGTAAATATTTTAATGGTGTAAACATTGTGGGTTCTAGTAATTCAAACAACTCTTTTGTTATTTCAGGGATTTCTACCCCTGGCTGATTTGTCTTACGACGTAAGTCTGGGTTTCCTTTTCTCCGAGGATGTTGTCTTGCCATTTGTTTTTTGCTCACTTTTTTATATACTAACCTTTTTTTCAGCCTACTCTTACTTCCGCCTGCTTTTAGGCTAATCTTTTGTGAGTAGGCATTTTGGCTTAAGTTGACACCAATGATTTCTGTTAGGCCCCATTTGGTAGCAAAGCTCGGTCATTAATGATACAGTTTTTTAATGTTCGATAACACTTGTAAATTCCTCGCTGAGAGCTTTTCTGAAGATTTTGCGTCCTGGTTACTGGGTACACCTGTCACCATGACCCGACTCAGCCCGTCTGAACTGTCCCTTGAGCCGATTCGAGCGGATGCTTTGATTTTGCTGAATTCTGATAATTTTGTCCTTCATATTGAGTTTCAGACCGAACCAGACCCCACAATGGGCTTCAGAATGGCAGATTACCGTCTGAGAGTTTTTCGGCGTTTTCCGACAAAACAAATGCGTCAAGTGGTCATTTATTTGACCCGTTCAAACTCGGAATTAGTTTATCAAAATGTGTTTGAGATTCCTGGCACTCGTCATGAATTTGAGGTCATTCGGTTATGGGAGCAACCCACTCAATCGTTTCTGGAAGCGAGGGGATTATTGCCTTTGGCGGTACTGACACAAACTTCGGATGCTGCTCAAACGTTGCGTCAGGTGGCCGCAAGAATTGAGGCGATTCCAGAATTAAGGGTGCAGAGTAATGTGGCTGCGTCCACGGGGATTCTGGCAGGGCTATTATTGAAGAGGGACTTCATCAATCAGATTTTACGGAGAGACATTATGCGGCACTGGTATCGTCTAGCTAGAAGCTACAAACGTTGCAATACGAGAGGTTCAAGAAATCAGGCGAATTTGGAGTAAGTCCTCCCAAGTAAACCCTTTTTCAATTATACCGAGAGCTACAGCAGGAACTTCTCTAGTCGTAAAATGGCTGCGAACAAAGTTATGAACCATCCAGAAAATATCTAGGACTCGCTGTAATCCCACAACAGATTTAGCATAAGTATTTGTACGACGACGAAAGGCGGCTAAATAGCGTCGGATAGCACTATTAAATGCCTCAACGTGGTTGGCATGGATGTCCTTTTCTTCTGGTTTTTCTGTTGTCTCTGGATGTTCTGGTTTCGGAGTTTCTACTTTCTTTAGTTTACCCTCAGAATCTCGACGTTTACTACTCTTATTTTTTAGTCTTACCACAAGACCCTTCGGTAATACTTTGGTGGGACGACCTCGCTTTCCAGTCCTTAATACTTCGTGACAAATATTAAATAGCAGTTGACTATATCGCTTTTCTCCATCTGTAAATAACTGGAGAGATTCTGCACTCCTTTCAAATAATTCCGTTACCGTCATCATTGCTTCTAGAAATAATTTCTGCTCTTTTCGACCACATTTTAAATGCCAAATAAAGCGGCTAGCCCTGTCCATGAGGACGATTGTCCACCCCTCAGAGGCACTTGCTTCTTTATTTTTTCCAACTTTTGTGTATAGTTCATCCCCTTCTATTACTAATTTAACAAATTCATTCACTAAGGCGTATAAAAATAATGTCTCTTGTAATCCTGATAATTTCTTTTCCCAATTCAATATTGTTGTTTTCGCGTAGCCGAATACTCGGGCTGCTGCATTTAATCCTATTCCTTCCATTATGGCTTTTAATACTTTTACAATTTCACTTAATGGGGTTTCTAAGCCAGCGATTACGCTACCATAAGTCTCAGCAAAACAAGAACTACATTCTTGACAAATGAACATTTTACGTTCCCCGTTACCTTTCGTTTGATAATGAGAATGTATTTTTACGTTTTCACTATAGCAATGAGGGCAGTTTTTCTGAAATAAGGCTTCCTCTTTCTCTTGGCACAAGCCAATATCACTTAGGAGGTCAATTGAGCTTTTATTTAATGTTGACATTGCTTTCTGTTTTCCCTTTCTTTAATATAATGACAATAATAATAGTATAACAAAAACGGGAATATGTCCAGTCGTAAGTTATTTTCTATTTTCTCAAACTCTTACACCATAACTTTTTCTAGCTTTGATCACACGATACCAGTACCCATTATGCAACAGTCTGTAATTTATCAGGATATTCTCCAAGAAGGCGAGCAGACGGGAGCACTCAAACAGGGCCAATCGCTTGTCCTGCGCCAACTTACACGACGGATTGGTGAAGTGTCCCCAGAAATGCGATCGCAGATTCAAGCCTTATCTCTCCCTCAACTGGAGGCTTTGGGTGAGGCATTGTTGGATTTTACGAAACCCGAAGATTTGCATGAATGGATACGATCGCACTCTTAGGCTTAGATCGTGGGCTGATAGCGTTTTATCAAACCAAAATAGGAACGGCGATCGCTTTTGAGAAAAACAAAATTAGAACGGCGATCGCATTTCTGTTCATTGGTGTCAACTTAAGCCAAAATGCCTACTCACAAAAGATTAGCCTAAAAGCAGGCGGAAGTAAGAGTAGGCTGAAAAAAAGGTTAGTATATAAAAAAGTGAGCAAAAAACAAATGGCAAGACAACATCCTCGGAGAAAAGGAAACCCAGACTTACGTCGTAAGACAAATCAGCCAGGGGTAGAAATCCCTGAAATAACAAAAGAGTTGTTTGAATTACTAGAACCCACAATGTTTACACCATTAAAATATTTACAGGGAACTCATGAGAAAATGATGAGAGATAGGGTATTAAATTTACCAGTAATGGTGGCATTAGTGTTAAGTATAGTGTATCGTCAAATAGCGGGTATAAGTGAAGCGGTAAGACTGTTAGAGGAAGAGGGATTGCTATGGGTAGCATCATTAAAAGTAAGCAAACAGGCAGTATCAAAAAGAATGATGAATGTGCCAGCCGAAATATTTGCAATATTACTAAAAGAAGTGTTAGAAAAAGCAGCCGAAAAAGGGAAGAAGCTCCAAGTAGGAGAAAAATGGGAAAAAATAAGAGAAAAGTTTAGTGCAGTGTGGATAGCAGATGGCTCAACGCTAGAGCAGATAAGGAAAAATATGAAAATAAGTAAAGAAGAAAAGAGTAAATTGGGGGGTAAAATAATGATGGTAGTGGAAGCCTTTACCCAAAGACCCGTTACTTTATGGTACACAGAAAATGATAAATCAAATGATAAAATATGGTGTGAAGAATTGGCAGCTAAATTACCAGAAAATGGTTTAATTCTCGTAGATATGGGATTTTTTAGCTTTGTGTGGTTTGATTTGTTAACAGAAGCTAAAAAGTTTTTTCTAACCAGATTTAGAGCGGGTACATCTTACAAAACCAAACAAGTATTGTCTCAAGGTAGTCATTACAGAGATGAGATTATCATTATGGGAAATTACCGTTCTAATCCTTGCAAGCATCCGGTGAGATTAGTCTCAGTATTATGGGGAACAATCTGGTATCAGTATTTAACAAATGTGTTGTCTCCCGAACCTAAGTACAGGACAAAAAATGTAGGGAGTCGAGAAAAAGAGAAAAATTGGGTAGAGAAGGATTAAGAACAAGATGACGAAGATGGTCAAAACCAAGACGAAAAAGACTCTGCGCTAGGCGACCATGTTTCTTGAGGGGAATGGGATGAAGATGATGAATTGCTAGACCAGTTTTGAGAGACCAAGCCAAAGCTAAAGTCAGTAAAGCCAAAAGCTTACGAAGACGCTTGGGGTCAGTAAAGTGAGTAGATTCCAAGCAAAAGCCACGAGTCTTAAAGATGCCAAAAAGGGTTTCAATGCCCCAACGCAGGGCATAATCGTGAATAAGACCTTGGGAATCGGGATGTCCAATGACGATGAGTAGAGAATTATCAGGCAAGCGAAGAGCCTCTACAGAAACAGGATATCCCCAAACCCGACAACTCCCTTGAAGACGTTGAGATTCACTCTTTTGCAAGATGGGCAAAAATGACTTTGGCGGCCAAAAGCTTGCCATTGTGCTCAATCTTGTCCGTAGCCCGAATTCTCAGACAGAAAGCCAGTAGCGGTTCGAGCAGAAGATAGCGAAGCCAAGCCTGACCAATAAACTCACGGTCGCCACATAAACAACGAATCAGGGCGGTGGGAAAAATCTTGAGCATCTCCTCGATAAAACGCATTCGTTCATCACTGTTAGAATTGCCCTTTTTCTTGCTAAGCATCCACCACAAGATGGGAATGGCTACTCCTTCATGGACAATGCCGACAGTGAGGATATTATAACCATGACTGCCAAACTCCCAGGTTGTGCGGTCAATACTTAATACCCAAGGTTGAGGGATATCCAGCCAACTGACTACAATACGGGCAATGTGATGGTAATCCAGCTCAAATCCTGAGAAAAAGCGTTGTAAGCGTTTGTAATGAGAATCCACCAATGCCCGACCTTCAAAACCCAGAGCCAATTCTTTAAGGTTAACCGTTTTCACTTTGAGGAGGGCGAGTAAGAACAAGGCTAGGAAGGAGAGTCTGGCACCATGCCATCCCAAATGGGGTTTTAGGGCTTGTTTCAATGCGTTATATTGGTTCATGGGTTTTCTTACATTACGTTCATCTTCCATGAAACCCCTTTCTCGTATACTTTTCAAGCCTTTTGTCCTGTACTTAGCTCCCGAACAACTGTCCGCCGAAGAGGTCTGTGATTTATATCGAAGACGATGGACAATCGAAGAAGCCTTTTTATTAACGAAAAGACTTTTAGGACTAGCCTATTTATGGGTAGGGAATAAGAATGGTGTCCAAATCCAGATTATTTGCACTTTGATTTTCTATACGGTCTTAAATCAATTGGTAGGGGAAGTGGCGATTGCTCTAAATCAACCGAAAGAAAAAATCTCAGTAGAGATGGTGTTTCGGAGTCTATACTATGTAGCGAAGGCTATTGCTAGAGGAGAAAAGCCTGATACAGTAACCTATCTGGCTGAACGTGCTAAGTTATTTGGTTTGGTCAAAGCTGAGAGAAAGCGACATCGAGAAAAGGCCGCTCTCAATGGGTGTGACCTTTAGTTGATGAAGGAAAAGAAAAGTGTTAACATGGGATGAAAAGTGACAAAGAGGAAACAATGATGACAGCAAAACTAATTAATGTAGAGGGTTCAAAGATAAAAATAGAACTAACATTAGAACTCAGTCGTTCAATGTTGGATACAGAAATAAATATTCAAAAAGGCTTAAACGAAGTAGGTTGCATCGCCAGCAAAGAAGCCTTGAAATATTTAGATACAGATGGTTCACCCTTAAAAATCGGTGAAGAAATCTGGAAGAGTAAGGGAGAGCAACCGAAAGAATATCAAACACCTTATGGTGAGGTTATAGTGAATCGTCATGTATATCAGCGTTCACCTTTGAGGAAAAACGTATTGCCCCTTAGAAAGAGAAGCAAGGATAATCATAACATCAACGCCATTATTGGCAAAACAGGTATCCTCAAAAATGTCAGGGATGGCAGGCAAAGAGGTGAAAAATGATTTATTAGAAAATCATGGTAGAAAAGTAGCGCTATCCTATATCCAAAGATTGAGTGAAGCAGTAGGAAGTGTGGTACAGGCAAAAGAAGAAGCGTGGAGTTATGCCCCGCCCAAGGAGGATAGCCAAATTGCAACAGTGGGAATAGGATTAGATGGAACCTGTATGCTGATGTGTGAGGATGGCTACCGTGAAGCAATGGTGGGAACCGTTTCCCTATACGATAGTGAAGGCGAACGTCAACCTACAATCTATCTAGGTGCGGCACCAGAGTATGGAAAAAAGAGTTTTCTAGAAAGATTAGAAAGAGAAATTGAGCGAGCGAAAAACCGTTATCCAGAGGCAACATTGGTCGGGATAGCAGACGGGGCAGAATCAAATTGGAAGTTTTTAGAAAAGCAAACGGAAGAACAGATATTAGATTTCTATCATGCCTCTGGTTACTTAGGTGCCTTGGCAGAAGCGTTGCATCCGAATACCGTGTCAAAACAAAAAGAATGGTTGACTGAAAATTGTCGAGAACTCAAGCATGAAAAAGGAAAAGCAGGAGAACTGCTAAATCTGATGAAAGAAGTCAAAGAAGAAAAAAGTCATTCTAAGAATCTTACCGAGAAACTACAAGCGGCGATTACTTATTACGAGAATCATCAGCATCAAATGGATTATGCTGAATACTTAGAGAAAAAGTATCCGATTGGTTCAGGTGTTACGGAAGCAGCTTGTAAGACGTTGGTCAAACAACGATTATGTTGTTCAGGGATGCGATGGAAGGAAAAAGGAGCAGGAATTATTTTGAGCCTACGAGCTTTGGTATTGACCAAGGAACGATGGAGTCAATTTTGGGCAAAACTTGATCAATATGGGTTCCCTGTAGAACCCTGATTACAACAGCTTTTATCAACTAAAGGTCGCACCCCTCTCAATCAACAAATTTGGGAACCCATTCCTTTAAGTTGACACGGATGATTTCTGTTAAGCCCCATTTGGTAGCAAAGCTGGGTTACTAATGATACAGTTTTTTTATGTTCGATAACACTTGTAAATTCCTCGCTGAGAGCTTTTCTGAAGATTTTGCTTCCTGGTTGCTGGGTACACCCGTCACCATGACCCGACTCAGCCCATCTGAACTGTCCCTTGAGCCGATTCGAGCGGATGCTTTGATTTTGCTGAATTCTGATAATTTTGTCCTTCATCTTGAGTTTCAGACCGAACCAGACCCCACAATGGGCTTCAGAATGGCAGATTACCGTCTGAGAGTTTTTCGGCGTTTTCCAACAAAACAAATGCGTCAAGTGGTCATTTATTTGACCCGTTCAAACTCGGAATTAGTTTATCAAAACCTGTTTGAGATTCCTGGTACTCGTCATGAGTTTGAGGTCATTCGGCTATGGGAGCAGCCCACTCAATCGTTTTTGGAAGCGAGGGGGTTATTGCCTTTGGCTGTACTGACACAAACCTCTGATGCTGCTAAAACGTTGCGTCAGGTGGCAGCAAGAATTGAGGCGATTCCAGAATTAAGGGTGCAGAGTAATGTGGCTGCGTCCACGGGGATTCTGGCAGGGCTATTATTGAAGAGGGACTTCATCAATCAGATTTTACGGAGAGACATTATGCAACAGTCTGTAATTTATCAAGATATTCTCCAGGAAGGCGAGCAGACGGGGGCACTCAAACAGGGTCAATCGCTGATTCTCCGCCTCTTAGTACGACGGATTGGTGAAGTATCCCCAGAAAGGCGATCGCAGATTCAAGCTTTATCCCTTCCTCAACTGGAGGCTTTGGGTGAGGCGTTGTTGGATTTTACGAAACCCGACGATTTACATGAATGGATACGATCGCAATCTTAGACTTGGATCGTGGGGCGATCACTTTTTATAAAACTAGAATGGGAGCCGCGATCGCCTTGTTATAATAAGTTAATAAAACAACAGAGTTAAGGAAAAATGAGTCAAGTCAATATTCAATATTTATCTGATGAAAATAGCGAAACGATCGCTGCTGTTGTCCCTATTGACCTGTGGCGCGAGATCGAGTCTGAACGAGAAACGGCTTATTTGTTAAGTAGTGACGTAATGAAGGAAAGACTCTTGGCAGCGAAAAGTCGTCAGGGGGGGATGAAGTTGGAGGAAGTCTGTGAAAAACTTGGAATTTGATCGGTTGGCTTTTGAAGACTTGGCTTGGTGGGTTGAGTATGACCGTAAGCAGGCTTTAAAAATCATTAAGCTGATTCAGGAAGTTCAACGCGATCATTTACAACAGGCAGCAACAGAACATAATCTTCAGGTTTGTTTTCCCCCTCTTAAATTTTGTACCGATAATGCGGCCATGATTGCGTGTGCGGCGGCAGAGCATTGCGATCGCGGTCATTTTTCTAGTTTGAGTCTGGGAGTGCGATCGCGTTTATCGATCACAGAAGTGATATGGTTGTATCAGGGTTAAAATTTAAGATCCTTGGCAATAAATTGATTAGGATGCAGATCAAAAGCATTATCTTGATTTCTAGACGTTTAATTCATCGGTATTTTATTCCATATCAATATCTTTAAAAAGTACAATGACAAACTTATTAGCCAATTTTATAAACTATTCGACAATCGGGGGGGCAACAATTATGTGTCTAACCCTGCTCTCCCAACCTGCCCAAGCGATACTAGTTACGGTTAATTCCACTCAGTATGACGTAACAACCTTTAACGGGAATTACAATGACAATGCCAGTAAATTTGCCACACCCGCCAATGGGGGACTGATGCCTTGGTATGGAAATCAAACTTTAACCGAGCAATTTGCCCTAGCTGTTTATAACTTAACACCAACTAACGGCGGATTAGCTGATAATAATAACTTGGGCGTTGGCCCATTATTTGCAAGAGCTTCTGAAACATTTTCATCCGAGAGCTTATCCTTCGTATTGGCATTAACCTCTTCTGTTTCTATAAATTCAGTCAATTCAGGATATCCAATTGGGCAGCTTGTTTATTACGCACCTTACTCAGATTCTACTGCTTCTTATGCAACAGCAATAGCAGTTCCCTGGGAGACAGATGCGATTCCTCTTATTGCTAGCACACTTCTTTTTGCAGCAGGAGTTTGGACAAAACGAAAATTAACCAAGCCCCTTAATAAAGAATAAATTAGTCTATTTTTGAAAGTTAATGAGCGATCGCCCAATCACTGACCATAAAAAATGCAATCGCCAGGCTTATATACATACAGCACTTTGCGCTAATAACTGGGTCACTGTAGGGGCTGAATACCATTCAGCCATCACCCATACTTGTACGTCTTGAATACGCAAAGGGCTGTATTTTTGAGCTTAGATCTCAATCCGAAATGGTTTGTGATAGAAACCAGCGAGGTTTAACAATGGTGCAAGCACGATTATCTTCACTGTATTTTCTAACATCGACCGATCTTCTATCAATTCTAGAAAATTAGCTTTCACTCGATTTAATAAATGGTAATCTTCTTGACTTAGGGGCGTAAAAGCTTCTACTCATTCATTTAAAAAAGCGGGGATTTGAGACATTATTGTTATTGGATTATTCATTAATCGCGTTGAATAGCGAAAATCCGTATCTCTCAACAAAAATCCCAAATAAACCAATATGTTGATCGTGATCGCGCTATGGGTTACGGTTCCTCCAGACATAACAATCATTTCTCCATTGCAATATTCATAACGTTCCTCGGCTGTTTCCGCGATCGCCCGATATTCTTCCAAGGTGACAAAGGTTTTAGTAACTGTCGCAATAGTCGGTTTTTCTTGAGCAATAACCATGTTTGTCTTCCTCAGATATTCTATAAGTTAATTTTATCATTATTTTTTAAGGAATGTGGGAAAGCGATCGCATTTTATAAAACCAGAATTTGGAACCGCGATCGCACTTTTTATAAAAACAGAATTAGAGCCGCGATCGCACTAATCCAAAATGATCGCTTTTTTGTATAACCAGAATTTGGAACAGCGATCGCATTAATCTAAAATGATCGCATTTTATAAGGCCAGAATTAAGGATGGCGATCGCACTTATTTTCTTTCACTTCTCTAGGTGTACCTTGATAAACTTCGTACATACAATATGGTCTCTTTTCGTTAGATTGATCTTGTGACCACTTTAACCCAAAACCAGAAGACTCTTCTTTTGAAAGTGTAACGGATTTTAGTGCTTGAACCATATCTTCTCTTTTTTGAGGTGAACTTGAATGAATCGCTTGAACAAATGCCTGGGTGGCATCATAACTACCAGTAGCACGCCAAGAAGGAATATCCTGTTGCCATTTTTTCTTTGCCTTTGTTACATACGGAGATTGTTTATCGACACAAGGTATTGCAAAGAGCAGACCATCAAAAGAAGAATTGGCAATAGATGTTTCAGGCAATGACATTGCAACTAAAATTTTTATATTTTTATCTTTATACTCTTTATGATTAATTCGAGAAAAAGCTAGGGCCAAAGAAGTTAAATCTAGGCTAGGAATTAAGAAAATAATTTCATCTTTTTTTGCCTTATTTAGCACATCTTTAATGTTGATAAAAGAATCTGAAAAATCATCACAAGTTATCTTTGCTAATCGGCAAAGGTCTTTAACCGATTGGGATGAGTGTATACTGTTTTTTTCTGTAAAATTTTCCACAAAGTTTTTTGCTAAACTGTCACTATAAAGTCTATCTTCACTATAAAAAATTCTTAATTTATCGGTGTTTAAAGATAAATTATTTTTGAAATAATCAGCATAAACTTCAGCTGATTCTGTTGTAGATTGAATTGCTCGAAAAAATACTTCTCCTTTTAATTCACTACTAGAGCTTGTCGGAGAAAGCATTGCCAAATTTCTTTTTTCATAGACAGGAAGTGCTTCTTTACTACTTTCACTAGGAGCATGTCCAATAATGCCTAAAATATCCTGACGATTGACTAGTCTCTCCGCAATTTTTCGGGAAAACTTAGGCTGATTACCATCATTAATAATAAGGATTTCCAGTAACCTTCCATCTTTTCCGCCTGTTCGATTAAATTGCTCTTGACTATCAGCGACCCCTCTCAATATTTCTCTAGCTGTATCCTCAAAAGAATCAATGCCAACGACAACAGCCAGTTTCCAAGGTGGTTGTTCTTTTTGTTCACTCTGCAATCGAGCTTCAGCATTATTAGAGTAAATATAGGGTACTGGATCACTTGGATCAACATATTTTGCTTGTTCAAATCTTTTTTTTGCCTCCTTGTATTCCCCCTTCTGAAAATTTTTAGTTCCCTCCTCAAGATCAACATTAGTACGGCCTAGAAATAATCTAGGCTTTTCACCACTACTTATAATACTTCTAACACAGTCATTAGTTTCCCATACTCTTTCTCCAATAGGACAAAAAGCATACCGATACTCATACCATAACCATGATCCAATAATTCCGCTCAAAAGACCCACCGCCGTAAAGAAAACAGTTTTAAGTCTTCTGTTATTTAAGGATTGCTGACTTGCATTTAAATATTTATGATCTTTAGCACTTAAGTGTTTATCTTTTGCCCATTCAAGGGCTTTTTTCAAGCTAGTTCCAATAAGAAGCTTAGAGGCATCCTGACAATTTGAAGCGAACCAAGCTTTCATTAATAAAGCATAGGGACGCAATTCTGCTAACTGGTCATCAATCCATAATTCATTAAAAACTGCCGCATAAATGGGATTATAAACTCGCAATTTACCGCCTTCTTTGATGACTAATCCCGATAACTGTAACTCCCTTTGTTCCAAATTTTCTCTTGCTTTGACTTCTGATTGTTGTAAAATCTGACGATATAAATCCAGCAAATCAACAGCCATTTGCTCATTATTTAAGAGGCGAACGCTAATCGTTTTCAAATGCTCCTGATTATCCTGTGCCTCCCAATTATCAATAATAAAAGATTGGACAACCTGACCAACTAACTCCGTCTCCTTGCCAGTCGTAATCCGTTGAGAATTATTAACGATCAAATAACATAATCGCTGAGTTAAAAAAGGTTGTCCCCCTGTCCAATAAAGAACTTGAGTCATCACTGCCGATGGATCATCAACTTTTCCTGCTAAACCAATCATTAAAGGCCCAACTTCCGAAGCCGTAAAACCCTTAAGCGCGATCGCTTGACCAATATTAAAAGGCGTAACCGTTTTATCCTCAATCAAATCAGAAGGAGTCGCCACCCCCAACAAACAAAACGTTAGGCGATTATAATCAGGATTATAACTACGTTTGTTATAACAGGCCCGAATCCAGACAAAAAATTCATCTGTAAAACGATCTTCCTTACTGCCTAAATTGCGAACATAATCTATTTCATCAATAAAAATAACGACCTTTGTTTCTGGTGGAATCGCAGTTAAAATCACCTCTTCCACCAATGCATCTAATTGCTTTACAAGAGAAAGAACACTCTTTTCACTCGACCAACTGGATTTACTCTGAGGCGAAAATTTTTCGAGCAAACAATCTGCAATAGAAGCATACCACTCTTCTCTTGTTCCCTTACCAATACCAGTTAAATCGATGGCAACACAGACGAAATTTTCTGCTTCTAATCGCTTTTTTGTCCGTACCCAAAGGCTAGACTTGCCCATCTGCCGAGAGTTAACAACATAGCAAAACTTACCCGCTGTTAAAGTCTCATAAAGCTGATCATCGGCTTCTCTTTTCACATAAGTAGGTGCATCGGGAGGCAAAGTTCCCCCGACCTCATACTGATAACCTAAACTTGACTCGTTGCTCATAACAGTTATCCTAATTGGTCACGAAAATAAAGACGATATAATTGACAACGGGGCTTAACTTTATTATTGTCATAGACAATTAAACCCATACTTTGTAGCTTATGCTTTTGTTTTGGGCTATTAATTTTAATTGAGCTATCAGAAGTAACAACTACTTTAAAAATAGCGGCTAATTCTGGAGCATTGTCTAATTTTAATAAATATTTTTGCAAATGATTATGATAGATTCCCTCATCGGTTGCCGCTTTTGATAATAACTCATCTAGAGTAACATTCGGATCAGTTTTAAGATGCTCAAATGCCACCTTCAACAAGTAAGGATGACCTCCCACTAACTCCGTTAATTTTTCGACTTGTGGTGACAGTAAATTTAATCCGTACTGTTGAGCAAAGATTTCAATTTGAGAGCGGTCAAAATCAGACAACTTAACTTCTTTTCCTACATTAAAAGGAGAGTGATGAATACTCAAATTCGGCAAATCTTCAGTGGAATAAACAAGAATTAATCGCAATTTTTGCCAATCGTTATCGGTTGTCTGTTTAGCATTTTCGTGCCAAGCTCGAAGCATCCCAAAAAAGCTAGCTGCAACAAATTGATATTTTTCTTCAAAAAAACGATCCAGATTGTCTAAAGCCAAAACCAAAGAGCTACCCAGATGAGGAAGCACATAACCTCGAAAGTAGCGAGTACATAAAATATTCGGGGTTAGACCTTGCCAATTTTTATCTACTTGATCTAAGAATTTAAGTTCCAGACTAATTTGCTTACAGAACCAACGCAAAAATTGTAAAGAATCCTTAATCATTTCATCGTCTAATAATTGAAAGTCTAAACGGACTGTTTGATAATCTTGCTGTTTTGCATAAGCCAAAATTTGATTAAGCAACGAACTTTTACCCATTTTTTCAGGAGCTTTGATCCGAATCAGCATTCCTGGCTGAAGAATGTTTTGATAACAATTCTTTTCAATCGGAGGACGCTCCACATAGGGGTTCGTTGTTATCGTTGGTGGTGACGGTAATTTACTCACTTTAGTTAATAATTTAGGAGTGAGATGTTCAGGAATTCCTTGCATACTAATCGCACTACAACCCAACTTGTAGGCAAAATCTACGCCCCTATCCGCTCCCAGGGCATCATAAAAACCTACCGCAAACGCGATCGCTGCCTTATCCCCAATCGCCTGACTCATGCCGATTACATGGTTAATATGCTGAGAAATTTTCTGGGCCTGTGTCTCTGAATAACAAGCATTAAGCAGAACACAATCCAACTTATCAGCAAATAACGAAAAAAGACCTGCTAAACCTTCTGCACTAACGAATTTTACCTGTCCCGTTTCATCCTCAAAAACTAACCCCTCTTCCCCCGCACCATGTCCAGAAAAGTGAACAATATTTGGCTCATAGTCCAACATCGCCCTTTGTATATCGCCAACGCGAACGGCCTCTGCGGTTTCGATTTGAAAAAGATCACGATATTTTGATCGTTTAAGCCCCTCTTTGATTTCCCTTATCTCTTCACCCAGACGCAACGAGTCTGTCCCCTTGGGATTAGCAGACAAAATTAAGATAGTTCGGCGATCGCTCATTGAAGTTCCGTCCCCTCGGAAAAACCGATTATTTGATAATACTAGCACCGCTTCTATTGAAAATCATATTTTCCTGAACCGCGATCGCCCACATCCATCGGCACTGACCCCTCATCAAACTGTCCTTCTCCCTTCAAGTCAGGAAAAATGGTTTTAACCGTTCCCCCATGACCTGAATAGTGGATATAAACCAAATCCTACAGCTACTCGATCGCATCGCACCAAAAGGCGATTTGCTTATAGGACATTTAGATATTGAACTATAGAATTAGTTAGCGATCGCCTATAAACTTAACCATGAGAAAGCGATCGCCCTTCTTGCGTGGTAAGCCACCTATAATCATAGAAACGAAAAATACCAATAATACTAGGGATATTGAATAAATCCCATTTGACTGAAATGGTGATCAAGGGTAAAGGCTTCTGTGACACCTCTTTGTTTCATCACAACATAAGATGTACAGTCTGTGAAAGACCATTCTTTGTCAAGGTTGAACTTTTCAAATATTTGCCATGCTTGATAAGCGATCGCTTCATCAATCCAAATCACCTGCAAGATTTCTGCGGTAATCAGTTTGTCTATTTCTCTTTGGTATGTTACGGCAATATGATAGCCAATGTGAGCTAATAGTAATGTATATAGTTCATCAAGTATGTAGTTAGTTGTGACAAACCGATACTTACCGACCGCATAATCAGAGAATAAAGAAGCGGCTTGATGTCGTTGATCGCTACTATCAGCAATCGCATAAAATGCGCTGGTATCAATAAAAAGAAGTTGCATTAAGGTTTTGCGTACAAGTAACGATCATGATCCTCGGCAATGTCTGTCTTGCCACTTGGACGAGCTAGGGTTTTAAGCGATCGCCATATTTCCCATCCCTGTTCTTCGCTGATATGCAATTGAGATTGTTTCTGTTCCGTAGTTACAGCATGGCTGATGAGAGATTGATTGAGTTGAGTCATTAACAATTGCTGTTCTTCTAGTGAAAGCGTCTGTGATATTTGCACAATGGCATTGACAAGTTGTAAGTTCATGATAGGAAAGGGTGGAAAAATGAAGAGAGAAGGTCAAAATCAGAAGAAAGAAAATTAAGAACACAATCTTATGGGATCGCCACGATTTTAGCATTTTTATAATATTCTTGTTCTTTGTTTTTTACTCATTAGAAGCGATCGCCTATAAACTTATCCATGAGAAAGCGATCGCCCTTCTTTAACCGCTAAAACTAGAATTTTTTTCATTACTTGGCACTCCTTCTAAGCTCGCACCGTAATCACAATTTCCTCTGTGACCCACTCGCCTCTGGATCATTCTTAAAGATCATAGCACGGGTTAACGTTGGTGGATGATCCACATCATGTCGCCTTCCCATCCCGTTTAACAATTGCCAGGAGAGAAATCTCGTTTTGATCATCATTAATACCAATAACTAAAAACAAGTTAAGATTAAAAGAATGATGAATTCATAATGGCTTAGTTCACTAATTAATCCTTAGATAGGGACAAACTATGACAACATTACTGGTACAAAACACCTCGACTCCGATGATGATTGATCTTCCTTGGATTGTGCCGATGACAGAGGAACAATTTTATCAATTTTGTTTAGCTAATCGAGATTTACGCATTGAACGCAATTCTAGTGGAGAAGTGATTGTTATGCCTCCCGCTTTTTCGGATACGGGTAATCGGAATTTTAATATCGCGGCCCAACTCTGGAACTGGACAGAACGAGAGGGGACGGGACTTGGGTTCGACTCCAGTACGGGTTTTACCTTACCCAACGGTGCAACTCGTTCCCCCGATGCGGCTTGGATCAAATTGGCACGCTGGAACCAATTAACCGAAAAACAAAAAGCCTCTTTTGCTCCAATTTGTCCTGATTTTGTGATTGAGTTGCGTTCTAAGAGTGATACGGTAGCCAGTTTGCAAAAGAAAATGGCAGAATATCTGGCTAATGGTACGATTTTGGGTTGGTTAATCGATCGCCAAAATCGTCAAGTTCATATCTATCGTCCTCATCAGGAACCCGTTATTTTGCATGATCCCCAGCGTGTGGATGGCAATCCCGAACTGCCAGAATTTGAGTTGGTCATGGCAAAAATTTGGTAAACAGCGATCGCCTCTATATCTTAGTTTTTGCTTTAACAGTTTTTAGATAGATTGATGATTATTGTCTAAAAGCTGTAAAATTTTTGTAAATTCATCAAGAAGTAATATGTCAGCCATTGAAACCGTAGCTCAGGATTTATTAGCGTTAGATGAAGAGGAGCAACTTCAATTGATTATGTGGAAAATTTGCGTGAACCAAGAGGCGGGTTTGAGGATTTGTTAAAGGCGGGTCAGAATGTTTTTGGCCCTGCGAGTGCAGAAGCCTATCGGGTGCTTTGTTCGGATGTTGGAGACTTGGTAAAAGATGCGGATGTGGCGACAGAATTAACAAAATTGATGGCTCAAAAGACAACGGAGGCTTCTACTCAAGCGGTGGCTTTATTAAAACCTATTTTGGCAGGAGGTAGTTTGCCGCAATCAGTAGCGATCGTGGTGGGGACTTTGTTGGTAAAAAATTAGCCAAGGGTTCGTCGGATTTTATTTGTACTAAATGGAAACAAAATATTGAAGGGATTGTTGAATAATCAAACTAGAAAACAAATTTATGACACTGCCACAAAATTAACGCGACGATAAATTTCTGGCAACGGAAGTTCGACTTTTAAACTTTCTAGAGTGATTATTTGATTAAGTTGATCGTAGGTTTGTAATTGCCAGCGATCGCCCTGTTCAAGTCTAAAATATTGCTCAACGTAAGGTTCGGTTTGACTAACGACCAAATATTCACAAAAACTCGGTATGGAACGATATTTTCTAAATTTATCACCGCGATCATAGGCTTCTGTTGAAGGAGAAAGCACTTCTACAATGAATAAAGGATTGAGAATTTCGTCTGTGCGATCGCCGTTAAATTCTGGTTCATGGTTAACGACCATGAGATCGGTATAGGTTCCGCAATGATATTCAGGAATCCACACCCGTAGATCGCTGTTATACAAACGAAAATCCGTATCTCTCAATAAAAATCCCAAATAAACCAAAATGTTGATCGCGATCGCGCTATGGTTTGCGGTTCCTCCAGGCATAACAATCATTTCTCCGTTGCAATACTCATAACGCTTCTCGGAAGTTTCTGCGATCGCCCGATATTCTTTCAACGTGACGAAGGTTTTGGCTTTAGTTGTAATGATCAGTTTCTCTTGAGCAATAACCATGTTTGTCCTCCTCAGGTATTCTATAGCGTTTTTCATTTTGGTGAGGTATCAACGAACCTTGCTGGCAAAGGGTTTAAGCCCCTTATTCGTACCTCATTTGAATGACAATTGCCATATAAGTTAATCTTATCACTATTTTTTAAAGATTGTAGAAGAGCGATCGCTTTTTTATAAAACTAGAATAAGAACGGCGATCGCTTTTCACAAACTTCGTTTTATAATAGGGTTTTGATCGGGCTAATTTATAATAAGCCTATGCCAAAAAAATTAGAGAGTTAAGGTCTGCGCTCTCAAAGGCAGGATTTCAGGTTATTAAAACTAAGAGAAGCCATCAAAGGTGGGTTCATCCAGTTTTGCCAGAGTTCCCAATCACGATCGCGGGGTAAAGATGGGGATGATGCGAAAGCGTATCTTGAGAAACTGGTTAAGACTGCCATGCACATTAGTGACAATTCCACAATGCGTAACTCCTAAACTAATTATTTACAGGTAGAGTCTTTTCCTATCCAGCTAGGCGACACCACTGCCTGAATTTGACTTCCTATGATTAAGAGAAAATCCAGACTGATTCGTAAATTCTCATATTTGCTTCAAATACTATCCCAAAAACGATCGCGGTTTTTGGCCATTTTGTTGTTTTTGTTGGCGATCACCGTTTCCCTGTTAATGGCCTCTGTTTCCTATTCCACTCCAGTTTCTAGAACTCCTCTTAATATTCCCCAACAGATAGAGCAGGCAGAAAAGACCTATCAAGCGGGACAATTTGAGGATGCGGCGGTTTTTTGGCAACAGATTATCGACATTACGAAAGAACGCGGTGATCAATTAAATCAGTCCATCGCCTTAAGTAATCTTGCCTTAACTGATCAACAATTGGGAAAATGGGATGAGGCTCAAAAAGCGATCGCGGCCAGTTTAAACTTGCTGCAAAGTCTGCCTAATAACCCTGAACGACAGGCGATTTTAGCGGCCAGCCTAGATATTCAAGGTCAACAACAACTTGCGATCGGTCAACCTGAAAATGCGCTTGAAACTTGGCAATCCGCTACCAATATCTATGGAGAACTGGGAGATAAACCAGGTGTTTTCAGGAGCGAAATCAACCAGGCTCAGGCATTACAAAATTTAGGATTGTATCCGAGAGCTTGTCAAACTTTATTAAAAACGTTAAAACTGCCTGCCCAAAACTGTGAAATCTCCGCAACAGAATTACAACACTTGAAAGAACAGGATTTACCTTTACAAATTTTAGGGTTACGTAGTCTGGGTAATGTTCTACGGGTGATCGGACAAACGGGGCAATCTCAAATCGTCCTATTAAAAAGTGCAGAATTAGCTACAAAACTGGACAATTATTCTGATTTTGGAGCAATTTACCTGAGTTTTGGGAATACGATTAGGACTTTAGGAAATAAAAAATTAGCTTCTGAAGTCCCGCTCACTTTACCAGTCAAGAATAAACCAATCAATAGTAAACCAGTTGATTGTCTTTCACTAAGCACTGACAATACAAGCTTTGAATATTACCAACAGGCGGCCGATTGTTATCATTTAGCTGAATTGGCAAACTCTCCTAAAATTGTTGTTCAAGCTCAATTAAATTTACTTAATCTATCTCTACAAAGCCAGCAAGAAAATACTATTGCTACCTTACTAAAAACACTACCGACCAGTATTGACAATTTACCAACCAGTCGGGTTGCCATTGCGGCTCGGCTCAAATTTGCTCAAAATTTGCTCTGTCTTCAAAGCCAATTTAGTCCAGAAAGATCAGAAAAATCCAGCCCCAATAGCTCTCTTCAATCTCCTATTTTTCAATCCTGTCCTTCTCTAAACTACAGTGGTGAAAACGATAAATTTAGCGTTTTAAATGCTGATCAAATTCCTGCTTTAACTGAGATTCAAAAACAAGTTAAGGTCGCTTTTGCCCAGGCTCAAAGTTTGGGAGATCAAAAGGCTGAAGCCAATGCTCTAGGTTATTTAGCGGCTCTTGCCCAACAAGCCAGAAATCTCAAAGAATCTCAACAGTTAACGGAACAAGCTTTACAAAAACTGGCTACTTTTAATAGTCCAGAGCTAAGTTATCTGTGGCAATGGCAGTTGGGGCGTTTATATCGACTGAATAACCAAACGGAAGCGGCGATCGCGGCCTATACCCTAGCTTTTCAAAATTTACAATCCCTACGTCAAGACTTAGTTGCCACTAATCCAGATATTCAATTTACCTTTCGAGATGGGGTTGAACCCGTCTATCGAGAATTAGTTGATTTACTTTTACAGCCGTCTCCTAATCGAGAGGAAATTAGTCAGGCTAACCTTAAGAAAGCAAGAAATGTGATTGAAGCCCTTCAATTAGCAGAAATCAATAACTTTTTTCAAGAAGCCTGTTTAGAAGATAAACCAAAACAAATTGAACAAATAGACTCCCAAGCAGCCGTCCTTTATTCGATTATTTTACCCGAACGTCTAGCGATTATTCTCTCCCTTTCTGATCAACCCCTTCGCTACTATGCAACCTCTCTCAATTCTAGCGTCAATCAGGAGGAAATAGAACGTACATTTGATGATTTATTTGCAAACTTAAATCCTTTTATCACTAATCCGAATCCCCTTGTTCCGAACCAAAAATTATACAATTGGTTAATTCGTCCCGCAGAAACAGCATTGACCCAAAATCATATTAAAACCTTAGTATTTGTATTGGATGGAGTCTTACGCAATGTACCTGTCTCAGCCTTACATGACGGTAAACAATATTTGATTGAGAAATATAATCTTGCCCTAACACCAGGGTTACAGTTATTTGGAGGGAATCGTTTTGCCCCAGAAAAACTAAGCGTTTTAATCGGTGGTTTAACCGAACCAAGTCAAGGATTTTCTGCTCTTCCTAGTGTCACAAGAGAAATAAATGAAATCGCTAAAATTGCTGCCAGTAATATTTTATTGAATAGTAACTTTACCAGTTCTCAATTAGAACAAGCATTGAAGTTTAATCAATTTCCTATTGTCCATTTAGCAACTCACGGCCAATTTTCTTCCCAGGCAGAAGACACCTTCCTATTAACCTGGGATGAAAAAATTAATGTTAAAAATTTAGACCAATTATTGCGTGAACAACCGCTAGTGATTAAAAGTCCAATTGAACTGTTAATTTTAAGTGCCTGTCAGACAGCAGTGGGTGATAAACGGGCAGCTTTAGGGTTAGCTGGCGTGGCAGTACGATCCGGTGCAAGAAGTACGATCGCCACCTTATGGTCGGTACAAGATGAATCAACGGCTGATCTAATGACTCAATTTTATCAAGCCCTGAATCAGCCACAGATTTCCAAGGCTAATGCTTTACGTCAAGCCCAACTCTCTTTGTTGCATTCCCCCCAATATCAGCATCCTTTTTATTGGTCTTCTTTTGTCCTGGTTGGCAATTGGCTGTAGGCATTTAATCTCTCTTGGGTTTAATTCCCCGCTGCTTGCAGCGAAAACACTAAAATTGCAATGGAAACCGTCGGTTTGCGAGCAAAACATCTTCCATACCCCGTCCGCTTGCGGCGGGGAAATTTTGATTGCAATGTGCAACTTAAACTAAGCCGACAATAAAATACGGATATGGGTTGTGATTTACTCTCTGGTACATGGCATGGAGAATTTCCTCAATTCATAACTCTATTAGGCAACACCGCAATAGTTTCCTGATTAGGAAGAAGGGGTTGAGGGACTTTCTTCTTCTTTTGTCGGATTGATATCGTTGCGTTGGGAAAAACCCCAAATAAATAATCCGGCAATAGCTAGAATCATCATCCATTCGGGAGGAACTATCTCTGGATTGATCACTCTCAACAATAGCCGTAAACCCACCAAGCCGACGGTGACAAAACCAGCATCTTTGAGGTGGGTAAATTCATCAAGCCATCGGATAAAGAGTTCTGCTAAAAACCGTAGGGTAATGACTCCGATCGCCCCACCTACTAAAATTAACCAAAGGTCATCGGCCACCGCGATCGCTGTTGTCACACTATCTAAAGAAAAAGCGAGATCGGTGATGGCAATAATGGGAATGGCTTGCCAAAAAGAGGCAAACTCGATACTGTGATGCTGACTATTTTGATCCTGGGCAGAAAAGAAATAGTTAAGGACTAGCCAGAGCAAATATAAAGCACCTAGAAGTTCAAATTGCCAATATTTCACCACCCAGGTCGCCGTCAAAATTAATAACACTCGAAAACCATAGGCAACCACTAACCCGACATTAAGCGCGTATTGCTGTTGCTGTTTACTTTTTAAACCCTGGGCGATCGCCGCTAAAGCAATGGCATTATCCGCCGACAACACCGCTTCTAGGACAATCAGAATGATCAATACCAACGGGGTTTTAAGACTAAGGGCCAAAGATGAATCGAGAATCTGGTCTAACATTAACTCCGAGGCTGGGGAAACCCCTCACCGCAATAACAAAAGTTGTTTACTGTAAAGCTTTTCCTCTCCATTATCATGGAAGTTGAGCGGTTTTTGCTTAATCCTTCTCTCTCTACCCTTCTATTTGCTGTGTCTTTATGCCCAAAAAAGCTGTTGTTCTCCTCTCTGGAGGGTTAGATTCTGCCACTAGTGCCGCGATCTCCCTGGCAGAGGGGTATGAATTAATCGCGCTCTCTTTTCGCTACGGCCAACGCCATGAACAGGAAATTATCGCCGCCCAGAAAATTGCCGCCGTTTTAGGTATTACTGAACATTTCGTTGTTGATATTAATCTCGCACAATGGGGGGGATCCTCTCTTACCGATCCCGCGATCGCCTTACCCACCAGTGGCTTAGATAGCACCATCATTCCCAACACCTATGTGCCAGGTAGAAACACAGTTTTTATCGCCCTGGGTTTATCCCTAGCCGAAGCTAAGGGAGCAGAGGCCATTTTTCTCGGCATTAATGCTGTTGACTATTCCGGTTATCCTGACTGTCGTCCCGAATATTTAGCAGCCTATCAAACCTTGGCCAGCCTCTCCTCGAAAGTGGGAGTAGAAGGTAAAGCCATTCAGTTGATCGCTCCCCTGGTTGAAGATAGTAAACTCGATATTGTACAACGGGCTATTGCTCTAGGGGTTCCCATTGCTCGGGTGCGACCTTTAGTTGATAAAAGCTGTTGTAATCAGGGTTCTACAGGGAACCCATATTGATCAAGTTTTGCCCAAAATTGACTCCATCGTTCCTTGGTCAATACCAAAGCTCGTAGGCTCAAAATAATTCCTGCTCCTTTTTCCTTCCATCGCATCCCTGAACAACATAATCGTTGTTTGACCAACGTCTTACAAGCTGCTTCCGTAACACCTGAACCAATCGGATACTTTTTCTCTATGTATTCAGCATAATCCATTTGATGCTGATGATTCTCGTAATAAGTAATCGCCGCTTGTAGTTTCTCGGTAAGATTCTTAGAATGACTTTTTTCTTCTTTGACTTCTTTCATCAGATTTAGCAGTTCTCCTGCTTTTCCTTTTTCATGCTTGAGTTCTCGACAATTTTCAGTCAACCATTCTTTTTGTTTTGACACGGTATTCGGATGCAACGCTTCTGCCAAGGCACCTAAGTAACCAGAGGCATGATAGAAATCTAATATCTGTTCTTCCGTTTGCTTTTCTAAAAACTTCCAATTTGATTCTGCCCCGTCTGCTATCCCGACCAATGTTGCCTCTGGATAACGGTTTTTCGCTCGCTCAATTTCTCTTTCTAATCTTTCTAGAAAACTCTTTTTTCCATACTCTGGTGCCGCACCTAGATAGATTGTATGTTGACGTTCGCCTTCACTATCGTATAGGGAAACGGTTCCCACCATTGCTTCACGGTAGCCATCCTCACACATCAGCATACAGGTTCCATCTAATCCTATTCCCACTGTTGCAATTTGGCTATCCTCCTTGGGCGGGGCATAACTCCACGCTTCTTCTTTTGCCTGTACCACACTTCCTACTGCTTCACTCAATCTTTGGATATAGGATAGCGCTACTTTTCTACCATGATTTTCTAATAAATCATTTTTCACCTCTTTGCCTGCCATCCCTGACATTTTTGAGGATACCTGTTTTGCCAATAATGGCGTTGATGTTATGATTATCCTTGCTTCTCTTTCTAAGGGGCAATACGTTTTTCCTCAAAGGTGAACGCTGATATACATGACGATTCACTATAACCTCACCATAAGGTGTTTGATATTCTTTCGGTTGCTCTCCCTTACTCTTCCAGATTTCTTCACCGATTTTTAAGGGTGAACCATCTGTATCTAAATATTTCAAGGCTTCTTTGCTGGCGATGCAACCTACTTCGTTTAAGCCTTTTTGAATATTTATTTCTGTATCCAACATTGAACGACTGAGTTCTAATGTTAGTTCTATTTTTATCTTTGAACCCTCTACATTAATTAGTTTTGCTGTCATCATTGTTTCCTCTTTGTCACTTTTCATCCCATGTTAACACTTTTCTTTTCCTTCATCAACTAAAGGTCACACCCCATTGCTCAAACCTGGTCTTGTTACCAAGGTGGTCAGGAACCCTGTGGCCATTGTGATTCCTGTCGTCTCCGCGATCGCGCCCTGATCGATGCTGGTTATCCTGAATTAGCCAGTGCGGTCAGTCGCAACGAACTGAAGATGCTTTAGGGGCAATCCCATTGATGCTATGGTATTTTTGGTAATCTGCAAGTGTTTTAGCAAAATCTCGATCAAAAAATGACTCACTCAACCGATATTCATACCCTCGCTCGTTGGATGTCTGCCGACTTTAGCAACCAAGCCCAAGCCTTTGAAAATCCGCCTTTTTACGCTCATATTCGGGTTGCCATCCGTCCCCTGCCCCTGTCCCAGTTTCCCGAACCGATGTTATTTCTAGAACAGGCCTATGATTTTCTCCTTAATCAACCTTACCGTTTACGAGTTTTAAAACTAAATATTGTCAATGATCAAATTGAACTGGAAAATTATAAAGTTAAACCAGAAGAAAATTTTTATGGAGCCGCTCGCAATTTAGACAAATTAAAAACCCTCACACTGGCTAATTTAGAGAAAATGGAGGGTTGTGATATGACGGTTAGTTGGACAGGAAAAAGTTTTAAAGGCATTGTTAAACCAGGGAAAAACTGTCTGGTAGTACGAGATGGCAAGCAAACCTATCTTGACAATAGTTTTGAAGTCGATAGTGAAAAATTAATGAGTTTAGATCGGGGTTATGATCCCGTCACCGATGAGTTAGTCTGGGGATCGGTGGCCGGAGCTTTTCATTTTGTGCGCTGGCAAAATTTTGCTGATGAAGTTCAGTTTTAAGCTTTTTTCAACCTCACTTTTATGGGTTTACCCAAACCAACCTTTCCGTTTACTTTTTCCTCGTTTGCTCAGTAAATTGCTTGGTTCCATAAAAGTAACCGCTTCATCTAATGGTAGAGTACGGACACAATTGGTACTAGCATGAACTTGATAGACCCAACGGTTGGTGATATCTAAAGCGGTTAACCAACCACTCTGGGGATGGTAGGCCCCTGTATCAATGTCTAGCCAACCAGCACCACAGGCCAATTGGCCTGGCTCTACCCCTGGAAAGGTAAAGGTAATAGTGTGACCCGTAATAATTAATTTATCAACAAAATAGGGCACAGGATGACAATGGAAGCGATCGCGAATCCAACAAAACTGTTCGGCACTTTGCTGATCTAAGGGTAATCGAGGATCGAGACCAGCATGAACTAACCAAATATCGCCTAAGTCCAAATAAAGGGGTAACTGTTTCATCCAATCAACGTGTTCCTGGGGAATTTGATGTTGATAGCTAACAAGGGTTGGATGGCCGCCACTATATAACCAGGATTGCAATAGTTGGGGTGAGATCTCCCCTTCTCCTCCTCCGATCGCATCCAGTAACATTTGCTCATGGTTGCCCAGCAGACAATGATATTTATTCTTGATTACGAAATCAACCACCTCGGCACTATTGGGACCCCGATCAATTAAATCCCCAATAAAATACACAGCATCCCCTTGCCCAGGAGAGAAAGCCTCACAGAGTCGTAAAAGCGTATCGTAGTGGCCGTGAACATCGCCGATGATAATGCGGCGTGGCGAAAGGAGTGGAACCGGCTGGTTGAGAGAAAAAGAAGGAGAAAAAGTCAATGGATACCTCGATCACGAAAATAGCGAAGATATTATATTAAAGAACTTGTTAATCCCGTTGAATTTTACCCCATATTACGCGAACTAAAACCTGAAACCCTTGCTACAGCACAAATTTAGAATTGCTGCCCAAATTTATGATTTGCTGTTTTTCTGTCGCTATTGTGCTGGTGTGCCAACTGTACCCATAGCTTGTTTCAGAAAAATTGAGGGGGAGTCAACGGCTTGTTAAGGCATTTAGACCTTGAATTTGCCAGTAATCCGTTGCATGGCTTCTTCCACATTAGCCCGACTATTAAAGGCCGAAATACGGAAATAGCCCTCTCCCGCAGCCCCAAATCCCGATCCGGGTGTTCCGACCACGTTGACTGTCTCCAGTAATTGATCGAAGAATTGCCAACTGGATAGTCCCTGGGGCGTTTTTACCCAAACATAGGGGGCGTTAATACCACCATAAACTGCTAGACCCGCCGAGGTAAGCTGTTCTCGAATAATTTGAGCATTTTCCAAATAAAAACTCACTAAAGCCTGAACTTCGGCTTGACCCTGGGGTGAATAAACGGCCTCGGCTCCCCGTTGCACAATATAGGAAACGCCATTAAATTTGGTCGATTGACGACGATTCCAGAGTTTCCAGAGTTCTACCGTAGAACCATCCGCCGCTTTAGCGGTTAAAGTTTTGGGGACAACGGTTAAGGCACAACGGGTTCCCGTAAAACCAGCATTTTTAGAAAAAGAGCGAAATTCGATCGCACAGTCTTTAGCCCCTTCAATTTCATAGATAGAGTGGGGCAGGCTGGGATCGGTAATAAAGGCTTCATAGGCCGCATCAAAAAAGATAATTGAGCCATTCGCTTTGGCATAGTTGACCCAATCCTGTAGATGAGCCTTGGTTGCCGTTGCCCCAGTGGGATTATTGGGAAAACAAAGATAGATCAGATCAACTTTTTGAGTAGGAAGGGTGGCAGTGAAGTTATTTTCGGCGGTGACAGGCAAATAGATTAGACCTTCATACTCGCCCTGTTCATTGGCTTCACCCGTATGGCCGGCCATAACATTGGTATCGACATAGACCGGATAGACCGGATCCGTAACCGCAATGATATTGTCTTTGCCAAAAATGTCGAGAATATTGCCGGTGTCACACTTGGAGCCATCGGAGATAAAAATTTCTGAGGCATCCAGATCACAACCTCTAGCCTGAAAATCTTGCTGGGCGATTTTTTCCCTTAGCCAACCATAGCCCTGTTCTGGCCCGTATCCTTTAAACTTGTCGCGATCGCCCATCTCCTGAACGGCTTGAATCATGGCATCACGACAGGCTTGGGGTAACGGTTCGGTGACATCGCCAATGCCAAGACGAATAATTTGAGCATCCGGGTGCGCTTCGGCAAAGGTATTAACCCGACGAGCAATTTCTGGAAAAAGATAGCCCGCTTTGAGCTTGAGGTAATGATCGTTGATTTTTACCATTGTTAACTGTGATGACTGATTGCCTGCATTATTATAAACAGGCGATGTTCAATTTTCTTAGGTTTAACTCTCATCGATAATGGCATTGCGATCTAGGAGTAATAAGTTACGGAGTTGATCCGTATCTAATTCCGTCAGCCAATTTTCCCCCGCATCGACGGTTTGCTCGGCTAATTGCTTTTTGCTGGTGATCATTTCGTCAATTCGTTCTTCTAAGGTTCCTGTACAGACAAATTTATGTACCTGTACATTGCGCTTTTGCCCAATCCGAAAAGCCCGATCCGTTGCTTGATTTTCAACCGCCGGATTCCACCAGCGATCACAGTGAAAAACATGGTTGGCTCTGGTTAAATTGAGTCCGGTTCCCCCCGCTTTTAAGGAAAGAATAAAAATGGACGGTGCATCGGGATCATTTTGAAACCGATCAATCATCGCTTGCCGACTCAGACGGGGAGTAGCTCCATATAAAAAGAGAACTTCTTGCTTAAATTTTGCCTTGAGATAGGGTTGTAAAAGTTTGCCCCATTCTGCAAATTGCGTAAAAATCAAAGCGCGATCGCCTTCGGTAATCACCTCTTCTAACATTTCTTCTAAACGGAGCAATTTACCGGAAACCTGAGCCGAGGTTAAAGTAGATTCTTTGAGAAATTGGGCAGGATGATTACAAATTTGCTTAAGTTTGACTAATAAACTTAAAATTAACCCCCGTCGCTGAATTCCCGTTGATTCCTCAATATCCTGTAAGGATTTTTCCACAAGCTGCTGATATAAATTTGCCTGCTCGGAAGAGAGACCACAAAAAACGGTCATTTCCTGTTTTTCGGGTAGATCTTGAATGATGGTTCTATCCGTCTTTAAACGACGCAGGATAAAGGGGCGCACCAATGATCGTAAAATTTGCAACGATTGGCGATCGCCAAATTTCTCAATGGGAGTGGCAAAACGGCGTTGGAAAAAAGCTTGAGTTCCCAGAAAATCAGGATTGAGAAAATCCAGAATCGCCCAGAGTTCTGCCAAACGGTTTTCCACGGGTGTTCCCGTTAAAGCAATGCGAAAGCCAGCTTGAAGTTTGCGGACTGCTTGGGATTGTTTGGACTGGGGATTTTTAATATTTTGCGCTTCGTCTAAAACCACCCCTTGCCAGACAATATTACCCAGACTCTTAATATCTCTAAATAACAGGGAATAACTGGTTAAAATAATTTGCTTCTGCTCAATAGTTTTAGCAAAATCACTGCCTTTACTGCGTTTATCGCCATGATGAATATGGAACGCCAAACTAGGGGCAAACTTTTTGATTTCGTGGCTCCAATTATTGATCACCGAAGTAGGGCAAACAATTAAAACAGGCTTAGTTAACATGGCCTCTGCCTTTAAATTGAGCAAAAAAGCCAAGAGTTGAGGCGTTTTTCCCAAACCCATATCATCCGCTAAACAGGAACCCAAACCCCATTTTTCTAAAAAAGCTAACCAACCCACACCTTTGGCTTGATAGGGTCTTAACTCTCCTTGGAAATTAGGCGGATTATGAATCGCTTTAATGCCCTGGTTATCATTAAGATTGGTAATTAATTCCTGTAAAACTCCTGAAGCTTCAAATTTGACAACGGGTAATTTGGCAATGGTTTGACTATCTCCCATACTAATGCGGAGAGCATCCTCCACTGAGAGGTTTAAGGGAGCTTGGGATTGATTTAAAATGGCTTGAGCGGCCCGCACATCGGCCGGTTGTAAGGTAATCCACTGACCATTCATTTCCACTAACGGCGATCGCTGATCTAATAAAGCTTGAAAATCCTTTTGAGAAATTTCCTGATCCCCAATCACCAATTTCAGTTGATATTGCAACAGGGATTTAAGGGTAAGCCGTTCACCTTTTTGGGGAGTCAATTGCCCTTGAATTTTTAAGCCTAAACGTTTCTCGGCCACTCCTCCTGTCAAGCTCGGAGGCACAACCACCCCTAAACCCTGATCTTGCAGTTGCCAAGCCGAAGCTTTGATAAATTCAAACACCTGGATGGCATCCAGTGGACAACCGATCGGACGGGGCTTTTCCAAACTCTCAGCGATCGGTGCATAAAGACGAGAAGCTAACCCCAAACCTTTCAATAAAATTTCCTGGGGTTGTTCAAGCACACGCTCATTCCAGACGTAACGTTCCTGATTGGTTTGCCAAATGGTGTCCGCCGCTATATACCAATCGGGATCATCTAAAGCTTGCAAACGATAATTTAACTGCCAAAGAGCCTTGCCCCCCTCGCTTGCTGCTGAAGTGGGAGGTTCCAGGACGAGGGAAACCTGTAAAGACTGATTACTTAAACTCTGATTACGATAATCACCGATAAAAGCCTGAATAGGAAATTGCCAATTGCGAATGGCCGTTGCTAATTTTTGGACAGCATAGGGTTCTGATTTAAGAACAAAAGTCTTGTTGGTTAAAGATTGTAGCCAAAGTTGGCCAAGAGAATCCTTGGTAAAAGGCAAATTGGGACTAAAATGTCGGATTTGAGCCTGCATCAAGTTTTGTAGGTAACTGAGAATCAGGCCAGAGGCGCGATGGGATGGTTCCCAGTCATCTAACAGCGTTCCTTGATAGGCTAAACAAACAGGGGGCAAAAGTTGAGTTAATTTAGCCAGACGGGTTTGATCTTGAGTACTATCTAGCAAGGGATACCACTGGCCATAATGACCGAATTCATCCTCTTCTAGACTCGGTACAAACTTTTGTCTAACCAGTAGATCTAAAGTCCAGCGATAGAGATGGGCAAAAAACTGTAGGTCACTGCCTAATAGGTAGGCTTCTATTCCCAAAGGTAACGACTGGAAAAACGGTACGGCTTCCTCGGCTTTGAGGGCCAATCCCTGAACTTGCCAAGCCTGCCAACCTAAACCACTCGGTTTTAAATCGTCAATTTTCTGGCCAGCTAATAGAGGCAAGGTTAGTTTCTTGCTTGTATAACTGGGTAGTTTTAATATTTCTCGACTAGCGAGACTGGCAAACTCCTGGGGAAACCATAGTTGACTAGTCTGAAGACAATCTTTCAGTTCATCTAAATCTAGGTTAAAGGGATGGATGGGAATGGCGATCTCAGGGGATGAAGTTTCTTTTTCCTCACGCCAAGCTTCTGCCCAGAGAAACCAATAATGGCGATCGCCTTTAACCAACCAACTACCGTGTAATGTTGCCATTGTGTTTTAATCGCCCAAAATGATCCCCCTTTGTAATCTGATTGCGACCCAAGGGTGGTGACTCGCTAGGAGTTTTCAGCGTTTTCTATTGTAGGCGAGGAATTATCAGTTCAATCAAAAATATTTATTTCGTTTTTAACCTGTTGATGGGAATAACAGCGATCGCCGCCTCCAATGGATCACAGACGATAAAGAATACTTTCTCCATGACTATCAGTACCACAGGTTTGGAATAAGCCATAGAGATCACTAAAATCCTTAATCTCCGATTCCTGGGGCAGACTACTTTGCCAAGGCTTCGGATTACCGTAGGCATAAAACGTTTCTAACCCATCAATCCCCAATTGCACTGCTAGGGGAATCAGACGACTGGCGGGTTGGCGGTAACGAGCCGGATGAGCAAGCACCACTAATCCTCCCGCTTCATGAAGCAATTGGATCACTAAAGCCGCCGATTCATGACCATTGGTGGGTCGATTTCCCTGAAGATAGGGAATTAGGGCCGGATGAGTTGGATTAAAGCCATAGCCGAGAATATGAACTTCCGTGTTGGCTAAATCAGCCGTAATTTCGATGCCTGTCCAGAGCCTTGGTATGGCAGTCTGGTGATGACGGGATTGAAAATCTGCTAACCACTGTTGAGCAAGGTAATAACCACCCACAGAATGGTGATCCGTAATAGCCAAACCCTTCAAACCTAAAGTAACTGCCTGCTCAATCAGAGCTTCAGGGGTCAGCTTACCATCGGAATAAATGGTATGGAGATGAAAATTGTAGTCATAAGGGCAACTAGTGGAGGTAAGAGTTGACCAGACTTCCCGCAGCTCAAGCGTTGTTTGCTCTATTGGCTGAGTAAGTAGAGAAGCAACCATTGTCGTGAATCCCATCCCAACCGATTAATTTACGGACTATTAAGATCTACCATAACAAAACTTTACAAAAAATGTTGAATCAATTGTTTTCCGTTTACGGTAGAAGGAGTCTCTAGTTGTACTGTTTTTGAACTTTGCCTAGAAACTTGCCTTATTCCCTTACTTGAGAAAGGACAGCGCATCGTTATCGATATCGATAATGCGACCTTTCATTATGGGGGTCGTATTGCTGCACTGATTGTAGCATTATTTACTTGCTCCCTTATTCTCCTGACCTTAATCGCATTGAGGAGTGTTGGGCTTGGCTCAAAAGTCTCATTTGCAAACGCTTACGTGACTCTGGTAATTTGCGGGATGCTATGGAGTTTGTTCTTCGCTCTGCTGCGTCCTAACCTTTCTGGCTATGGCTATAGCTGTCGTTATTTCCAATTAAGTCTTTATTTTTCAGTAGCAATAATATGTAAATCAATTTGTTTTTGCCAAATTAAACGAATAACTTTTTGGGTAAATGATCCTTTAAGCCATCTCTTCCAACGAGATTGACGACTTTCTCCAATCACAATTTGCGTAATTTTATGTTCTTCAGCTATCTCGGCAATGACTTCAGGAACCCTGGGACTCATCACTCGAATAAAATGACCACTAAATTCTCGACAAAGTTGCTCACAGGTTTCTAAATGGAGCGTTTCCATTTTATTTAAAAAACGATCTGGATCTTCTACGAATAGAACAAATAAAGGGGCATTCATGTAATTTGCCAATCTTGCACCTCGACGCAAGAGTCGCAGAGAATTGGGATAGGTTGAAATACAGACTAAAACTCGCTCTTGAATAGGACAGGTTTGGCCGATAAAGGAGGACTCTTCCCCTTCTTCTTCTACGGTGTTAGCCACTTCTCTTAACGCCAGTTCTCTGAGGGCAATTAGATTGCGGCGTTGAAAGAAATTTTCTAGGGATTGTTGAATTTTTTCGGGTGCATAAATTTTACCATCTCGTAATCTTTCTTCAAGGGTTTCAGCCGTAACATCAACGAGAATCACTTCATCCGCTTCTTCGAGAAGGCGATCGGGAATACGTTCTCGAACCACAACCCCTGTAATCCTCGCCACTAAATCATTTAAACTTTCTAAATGTTGAATATTAACAGTGGAATAGACATCAATACCTTGCTGGAGAATCGCTTCTACATCTTGATAACGTTTTTGTCGCAAAGAGCCAGGCACATTCGTATGAGCCAACTCATCAACCAACACCAGTTTTGGAAAACGATTAATAATAGCTTCCGTATCCATTTCCCAGAGTTGTGATTCTTTCTGAGAAATCATTTGTCGAGGAATGAGTTCTAATCCCTTTGACTGATTGATTGTGTCTTGACGATTATGGGTTTCTAATAGCCCAATGACCACATCAATTCCTTGTCTTTTTAACCGTTTTCCCTCCTCCAACATTTTGTAGGTTTTGCCAACACCAGGAGCCATGCCAATGAAGATTTTATGTCGGCCTCGTCGTTCTGCTATCATGATGATTAAGGTTTAGAAGCTTTTAATTGATTTGATCAAGTGCTAAATTGAGTTTTACAACATTAACGCCTGGCTCTCCAAAAATTCCTAAAAAACGATCTTCTATGGCTTGATTAATCAATAATTCGACCTGATTAGTGTCTAATTGACGAACTTTAGCGATCCGATTAATTTGATTTTTGGCAGCTTGCACCGTGATATGGGGATCTAAACCAGAGCCAGAGCTATAAACTAAATCGGCAGTGGGTTCAATGTTCGCTTGTTTCAAGGTTTGAATACGACTTTGAATCAGCTTGGTTAAATCTGCGTTACTGGGTGCTAAATTACTGGCTCCTGAAATACCTGTAATTCCAGCCGCTTTGCCGGTACTGTAATCTACTACGCTGGGACGACTCCAAAAGTAGCGATCGCTGTTAAAGGGTTGACCGATTAAGGCCGAGGCGATCGCTTTTCCTTCCGTGTTTTTAAGAATGCTGCCGTTCGCTTGAAAGGGAAAAATGAGTTGACCTGTAATCCAGATGAGCAATGGATAAAAAACGGCTGTAATGACCCATAATAAAATGGTAGCTCGAATAGCTTTGGAAACTTCTCGTACTTGACTCATCTTAAAATTTCTCCGGCTGAAAAATAACCACGAAAAGGTAAACAAATAAACTCAGGGTTACTAAGCCCAATAATCCCAAGGCATAGGATTGACCGCGTGATAATATTCCCCCAGTTGAAGCTTGAACTAAGGGAGAAATGATTAAGTTAATTCCCAGAATCCCTAAAAAATAGAGAGGAATCTTTTTAAAAAGTAACTTAGTGGTTGGTTGAGAAAAAGTCGTTTTCATCGTTGTCAAAATTAATAATGCTAGAGGTGCAAGGCTTGCGATCAAGAAAGTTAAACGAAGAGATTTACTCCAAAAAAACAAGAGATTTGCTCTCAAAAGCTAAACTAAACCCACAGACGTTACTAACAGATCAATAATCTTAATCGCAACAAAGGGGGCAATGACACCACCTAAACCATAGATTAAAATATTGCGTTGTAATAGTTGATCAGCCGTTAAAGGTCTGAACTTAATCCCTTTTAGTGCTAAAGGAATTAGAGCCGGAATAATTAAAGCATTGTAGATGAGAGCAGAGAGAATTGCCGATTGAGAACTGGCTAATCCCATAATATTCAAACTGCCAATGCCTACGCTTGAGAACATCGCGGGAATAATGGCAAAATATTTAGCAATATCATTGGCGATTGAAAAAGTGGTTAACGCGCCACGAGTAATCAATAGTTGTTTACCAATCGTGACAATATCGATTAATTTTGTGGGATCAGAATCTAAGTCCACCATATTGGCTGCTTCCTTGGCCGCTTGAGTTCCTGAATTCATGGCAACGCCTACATTGGCTTGAGCAAGCGCCGGTGCATCATTAGTTCCATCCCCCGTCATTGCCACTAATTTACCTTTTGCCTGTTCAGCCCGAATTACTTCAATTTTATCCTCTGGAGTCGCCTCAGCAATAAAGTCATCAACGCCTGCTTCTTGAGCAATCACAGAAGCCGTAATTTGATTATCTCCTGTGAGCATAATTGTCCGAATGCCCATGCGTCGTAATTGATTAAAACGTTCCTTAATATTGGGTTTAATAATATCTTTGAGATAAATTACGCCATAAATTTCTGCTCCTTGACAAACGGCTAAGGGAGTTCCACCTAATCGAGAAACTCGCTCATAGGCAACATCTAAATCTGTGGCGATTTGGCCACCTCTAGAACGGACAAAACCTTTAATGGCATCAACGGCTCCCTTGCGAATCTCTAGACCATTGGCTAAGTCTGTCCCACTCATCCGCGTTCGTGCTGAAAACTCAATGCCAGTAGCCGTTTGAGGATCAAAATCTAGATTTGAACCCCATTTTTCCGCCAGACTAATAATAGAACGCCCCTCTGGTGTTTCGTCAAAAATACTAGACATTAAAGCTACTTTGGCAACCTGTTCGACACTATAATCATTAATGGGAATAAACTCTTCTGCTAGGCGATTTCCTAAGGTAATGGTTCCCGTTTTATCTAAGACTAAAGTGTTAACATCACCACAGGCTTCTACTGCTCTTCCTGATGTCGCAATAACGTTAAATTGGGCAACTCGATCCATACCGGCAATCCCGATCGCACTTAATAATCCCCCAATAGTTGTCGGAATAAGCGCGACGAGGAGGGCAATTAACACCGCAATGCTAACGGGACTTTTCACATAGTTGGCGATCGCCGGCAAAGTGGCAATCACAATTAAAAAGACTTCACTTAAAACGGCTAATAAAACCGTTAAAGCAATTTCATTGGGGGTTTTACTCCGTTCTGCTCCTTCAACTAAAGCAATCATGCGATCAATAAAACCTTTGCCTGGATCAGCCGTAACACGAATCAATAATTCATCAGAAAGAATCCGTGTTCCTCCCGTTACCGAACTGGCAATATCGGTTCCAGGTTGTTTTAAAACAGGGGCAGATTCTCCGGTAATAGCCGATTCATCGACGGAGGCCATCCCACCGATCACTTCCCCATCGGCTGGAATCATATCCCCTGCAATCACTTTAATTTGATCGCCTCTTTTTAAGTTAGTGGAGTTAATTTCTTCAGTGGAAGCATCGGGTAAAATCTTACGGGCGATCGTGTCGGTTTTGGTGGCTCTGAGAGCATCTGCCTGGGCTTTTCCACGACCTTCGGCGACCGCTTCAGCAAAGTTGGCAAAGAGAACGGTAAAAAACAAAATCAGGGTAATCGTTCCATTAAATAATCGTTGATTAGGAGTGGGGACATCCCCAAAAAGTTCTGGGTTAATAGTTACTAATAGGGTAATAATAGTGCCAATCCAGACGAGAAACATGACGGGATTTTTAATGGCAATACGAGGATCAAGTTTAACAAAAGATTGTTTAATGGCGCGGAGATATAGACCTTTTGTTTTGGCTTTGGGAGTATGTTTTCGTTGCGATCGCAGTAGTTTTTTCATGGTTAGTCAAAATTATATTCAGTAATGTCATTTAATTTATTGGGCGCACGCAATGCGCCCCTTCCAATGGAAAATTTTATTTCAAGGAGAATGCTTCAGCGATCGGGCCTAAAACTAAGACGGGAAAAAAAGTTAAAGCTCCTAAAATTAAAATCACGCCGGCGGTAATACTGGTAAATAAAATGGTGTCGGTTCGTAAGGTTCCTTTGGTTACAGGCACAGGCTGTTTACGAGATAAATTGTCGGCTAGAAGTAATAAGGCCAGAAGGGGAACATATCGCCCTAAAAGTAAACTGAAACAGGTACTGAGATTCCACCAGAGGGTATTGTCTCCCAAGCCCTCAAAACCTGAGCCGTTGTTAGCCGAAGCCGACGCATATTCATAAACAACTTGGGAAAGACCATGAAAGCCTGGATTACTAATCCCCGCTAATTGTTCAGGAAAGGCTAGGGCGATCGCAGAGGGAATTAGGATAGCAATGGGGTGGATTAATAAGACCACACTAGCTAAAACGATTTCTGCTTTTTCAATCTTGCGACCTAAAAATTCTGGGGTTCTGCCCACCATTAATCCGGTTAAAAATACAGCTAAAATCAAGTAGATAAATAGATAAGCTGTTCCTGTGCCTTGACCGCCCCAAACAATCTGTAAAAAGAGATTAAATAGGGTGCTAAATCCGCCTGTGGGCATAAAGGAGTCGAGAAAACCGTTAACAGCCCCGCACATCGTCCCTGTTGTAGTTATAGCAAACAAAGCCGTCTGTGCCCAGCCAAAACGAACTTCTTTTCCTTCTAAATTAGCTTGAGATGAATTTAGCAGATTATTAACCAATGGATTACCTTGATATTCTCCTACCGCAGTGATCCCAATTAAGACAATGAAAATACCGAAGACCATCCAAAAGATTAACCAGGCTTGACGCTTATTGTTAGCAAAAATTCCATAGGTATAGATGAGAGAGGTGGGAATACTGATCATGGCGATCGTTGCTAACAAATTAGAAAAAGGAGTAGGGTTTTCAAAAGGATGGGCCGAATTACTGCCAAAAAATCCTCCCCCATTTTCTCCCAATTGCTTAATGATTTCAAAATGAGCGACTGGCCCTAAGGCAATAACTTGATTAGCTCCTTCTAAGGTGGTGATATTAACAGGATTTGACCAGGTTTCAGGGACTCCAGAAAAAATCAATAATAATGCACCTAGAATGGATAACGGAAGCAAAATTCGGGTAATAGACTGAAGCAAATCTTGATAAAAATTTCCCAAAGGTCTGCCTGTTAAACCACGAATAAAGGCAATGCCAACCGCTAAACCCGTTGCCGCCGAAGTAAACATTAAAAATCCTAAGGCAAAAACTTGGCTTGAGTAGGTTAAAGCTGTTTCTCCAGAGTAATGTTGTTGATCAGTATTGGTTAGGAAAGAAATGGTAGTATGTAGGGCCAGATCCCAACTAGGAGCCGATAATTGCGTGCCGTTAAAGGGAAGATAGTTTTGTAAAAGGAGAATTCCTAAAACTCCAATTCCCATAACTAAATTACTATAGAGAATTGCTCTTCCATATTGCCAACCCGTCATTGCTTGTTGAGGCCGAACTTGAATCCAGTGATATAGTTGTTTTTCAATTGGCCCAAGCCAGGCATCAAGAAAGGTTTTTTCTTCTAAAAATACCCTAGCCATATAACGACCGAAAAAAGGCGTAATTGCCACGATAATCGTTAGGGTTAAAGCAATTTGTAAGAATCCTTGCCACATAGATTGACACAAAGGATGGAATGACTGTGCTTATTCTAAGGGATTAGCTCAAGATTGACGCGATTAACCGGATATAAATTTTTGTTTGGTGGGTAATAGGAATCATGTTTAGACAATAAACGCTAATCTAAACAGACTCTAAACGCCTACAGCTAAACTCAAGGGTTAAACTGGTTGATTATCAGCATTTGTGCTGTTTAGTTATTCGTCATCACCCGTTAATTTGAGACTGATGGTAAAATCTTGTTCTTTTACTTGGCGATCGCCGCTCTCTGATACCAGTTTGATTGTGGGCTTGTTTTGCCTGGTTTTAGCCCTAGAATTTTCCACACCGCCCGATTATGTTTTTGGGTATCTTTATATCGGGCCAATTTTGTGGGTGAATGCCCGTTTAGGTCGGTTAGCTACCTTAAAAGCTACGGCGATCGCTGTCTTTTTAACCCTCTTAAATTTATGGCTACCCATGCGATCAATGGTCGAACCTTCAACGATCGCTGATCGCTTAATTGCTGTTTTATCACTAATCGTAACGGGTTGGCTCAGTGAACAAAATCGCCACTATCAGGAAGTGTTAGTCCAGAAACAAACGCAACTTCAATCCCAGGAACAATTAGTCAGCCTTCGAGAAGATTTTGCTTCTACCCTCACCCACGATCTTAAAACCCCTTTACTGGGGGCAATGGAAACCCTGAAAGCCTTTCAATCGGGTCAATTTGGCGAGGTAACAGCTACCCAACAGAAAGTATTAGCTACAATGGGGCGCAGTCATCAATCCAGTCTGCAATTACTGGAAACGCTGTTAGATGTCTATCGTAATGATACAGAAGGATTAAGGTTAAACCTGGCTCCAGTGGATTTAACGGCTTTAACAGAAGAAGTGACGAATAATTTAGCGGTGCTTGCTGCTGCCCATCAGGTTTATCTTAATGTGAATTATGGCGATTCAGATTTTCGTCAATCTCTTTGGGTTAAAGGGGATATGCTGCAACTCCAGCGTGTAGTCAATAATTTATTGATCAATGCCATTAATCATTCCCGACGCGGCGATCGCATTGAAATTCAACTGGCTTCCCAATCCGCCTATCAACTGGTCAAAATTTTAGACAGTGGTTCTGGTATTCACCCCAATGAATTACCCTATCTATTTGAACGATTTTATCAGGGCAGTAGCGATCGCCAGGCAAAAGGAACGGGTTTAGGACTTTACCTGTGTCGTCAGATCATTGCCGCCCATCACGGTAAAATTTGGGCAGAGAATCGTCATCCCACTGGAGCTATTTTTGCCTTTAAATTACCTGTTTATCCTAACGCAGATCATACTGTCTATCCCTAAACTGCTCTACCTGAAGTAAACTGTCAGTGATTAATCCATTCAGTCTCTACATAAAAATTAATAATTATGACAGTATGTCATACTAGAAACAGAATAAGATTTCAGAGTAAAATGCCAATTCATTAACTCATGGTAGCTTGAATATACTCTGATGAAACGATCTCATTTGATTGCATTTTTATTTGTTCTTACAACAACTTGTTTAGGAGTCCCCGTTTTAGCGGGAAATAATGATCCGCTATTTGTCAATATGACAACGGATCAAGACCATCGCAGTACAATGGCTCTCGGTTTCTCTAAGGCTCAATTTGAGCGAGGGCATCCTGTTACCATTTTTCTCAATGATAAGGGGGTTCTAGTTGCTTCCAAAAACAATGCAGATCAGTTCAAGGAACAGCAAGCTATTTTGCTGACAATTATTAAAAAAGGAGGATTGGTAATCGCTTGTCCTTCTTGTATGAAAAAATATGGTGTTACCTCATCAGATCTTCTGGATGGCATTAAGGTCGGAACGCCAGAACTAACAGGAGAAGCTCTTTTTCAAGATAATACAAAAACTTTGTCTTGGTAGGTAATTGAAGAGCTTTTTTTGAGATAACTTGATCTGGACATAAAATCTGAGCATAAAAGTAGAATTGAATAATGCCAAATTCCATCCGCCTGCTTTTAGTAGAAGATGATGAACTTTTTCGTTTAGGATTAGTGGTGCGTCTCCAACAGGAACCAACCCTTAAAATTGTGGCTGAAGCTGAGGATGGAGAAACGGCTGTTGATTTGGCTAATCGTCATCCCTTAGATTTAGTGCTATTAGATGTGGGCTTACCTCGTATGAGTGGCTTAGAAGCCTGTCGCCAGATCAAACTTCAGCAACCCAATCTTCCTATTTTAGCTCTTACTTCCCGCTCAGACTCAACCTTGATTAGTCGTCTTATTGAAACCGGAATCCAGGGTTTTTGTTTAAAAGGAATTGATGCCCAAACCCTAATCTTGGCGATTCGTTCGGTTGTGGCCGGTGCTTCTTGGTGGGATTCCCAAGCAACTAAGGAAATCCGTACCGCTTTTACTCCTGGGATCGCCGATTCATCCTCCCAGATCAAGCATTCTCTTTTAACAGAACGAGAACAAGAAATTTTAACCCTAATGGCCGCTGGAAATAGCAATCAAGACATTGCCGATCGCCTTTATATTGCCCCAGGAACAGTTCGGGTTCATGTTCATGCCATTGTCAATAAATTAGGAGTCCGCGATCGCACTCAAGCCATTTTATTGTGGCAGAGCAAGACTGTAGATTCCACACTCAAAACCATTTGGCCCTAATCCCCACAAAAGCTAATTTCCTTTCGGCTAAACTGTTGGGCGATCGCGATCAATTCCTGGGTAAAGGTTCCGTAACCCTGGGGACAAGTTTTTTTGAGTATCATCAAATCAATTTGAACAGCCAAATTCCACTTAATTTGATGAATCCTAAGATTACGATTGTTCTCTTGGGACAGATAATTTGATTCATTAATCGCTTTTTCCCCATATTCCGTACCAATTAGAAGAAAATAAATAATTTAAAATTTACACGCTATATGCAGGCATCATTAGCCATCACAACACTAGATATAGACGGAGAAGGAAAGACTATCGTAGTGCGTTTATCAGTGCTTTTGTGCTGCATAAAGAGGCGTACTTTTGTTGATCAGTAGATTGTGATTCCTGAAACCTTTGTGGGGAAGCACTTCTGCTAATCTAGACTTGTTCGTATTAATTAAAATTCTTGTTGCCAAGTACGGAATGTGGGTTTTAAGCAAGGATGAAATCATAAGAATGCTTATACAGCTCAGAAAAATCCAACGTCCATCAGGGTAATCGGCAACCACTTTAGGCAAATTCTCATAGGCTTTTGCCTTCCAACGGAGCGATCGTCGTCACTGACAGATAGGGCAATGCCGAACCCGACAGAACTTAGCAGAAGCCAACTTTAACCTCTGTTGACCCGTCTTCTTATCAGGAACCAGTTTGAATTCTAGTAACTGAGAACAAAGCGAAACCCTCTCAGCGTGAGAGTCCATTCCCCCTTGTTTGTAATAGTCGCTTACGATGTCAGCGTTCTTCCGATGCTTGTCCCAAGGTTTATCTTTTTCGGATAAGGATTCTAGCGAAGAATTCGATCAACGTTATCCCTTAATGATTCAAGATGCAATCCAAGAATATTTAATTGCTTTACAGGATCGGTTACAAGGGATAAATATTGAAACATTTCGGAAATTTTTATGAACAATTTGAGATTTTCAACGGCGATCGCAGGGGTCAATGTCGAGATTTATATTTGCCGCGATCGTGTTCTGGGTTGAGACTATAGTTTTGTAGTTTATTAAGATTAATAAAGGCAGAGTTAATATTAGGTAATCTCATGCAATTGTAACAGCAAGATTTGAGGGCTAAAAGTACAAATTAGGGGACGCGGAGCATTCGGTCTTCGATTTCTTGCCAGACGGAAGGGGAAATATTAACAGCAACTTTTTTGCAGTCAAGAATAAGACGATTAATATGAAAATAATGATTGTCTATTTCTTCAAATTCTGCGTTAGATAAATTGAGTAATTCAGGGGTTAAAGCAAAGGCTATATTCCAAATTTTAAATAATTTATCGACAAATTTTTGGTGTTCTTTTCTATTTATGTCTATGTGATTCTTAGGAATAAGTTGTTCTAAATCTTCTAAATCAGCGATCAATTGGGCAATATTAACCCTAGAAAAAATTTGATCCTGAGCAAATAAGTTGGCTAATTCAATAAAAATTTTTCTAACCTTGACGATGTGGTTGATGTAGGCGAAGGCGAAGGCGTTGACGATGGCGATGCCGATGTCGTTAGCAATGTGGTTGGCGATGTGGTTGGCGTTGGTGTTGACGTTGGCGAGGGCGATCGCGTATTCCTGATTTGACTCTTTTTCTGTATTGTTCACGGGAGCTTGAATTAGTGGCGATCGTATTGTTTACTTAAGGAAGTATGGTACGATCGCCTTTAAAATTGAGAGGCGATCTGTCAGTTGTGTTCCTTAACGACAACACCCTTGATTGACATCAAGACTATTTCTGGTATGACTATCTGTCTTGTTATCCAGAAAGTTTCTATCTATCATTGAAGAATATACGGAATTTTTCTGGATATTCTTCTCTACAAGGGGATAATACAGAAATTTTCTCTTTTTTGCTCTCTAGAGATTGACTATACGGAAAATGTCGGTATAATCAATGGTTAGACTAAACCGATACGCTCGACAAGGTTGTATTTGTCTATTTTTAGCTGAGATTAGGCACTCAATCATTTCATGGAGTTCTCTAAAATGTACGAATCGTTGTGTAACCCCTAGAATAATGGAAGATGGCTATAGAGGTGTGCAGTCATATGAGAACTCCTGATAATAGGCTGTAATCGAGTCTAGAAAAGGCTTTATCTGTATCTAACTTAAGAATATACCACTATATATTTTTTAACTTTTATTTAAACGAATAAAATTCTATAATTATGGAAATAAAATTAACCACAAAAAAAAAGGAAAATTTATCATTATCCTCGGATGCTATATGGATTAGACTTGAAGATGGATCTTCCCGAATGATTCATCTTCAGGGAGATTGTCTTTATTTAAGTCCATCTGCTACTTCAGATTTAGAAAATTGTATTATCAAGAAAAGCAATAGCAATAAAAACTCGTCAGTTAATATTGTAAAAAAATTAGCTTCTTACAGAATGCTAGATATTAATTCTAAAAGATTTTTTACCTTAAACAAAATAATTAAATATTTTAAAATACAATTTATTTATTGTGTTGTTTACATAATAGGATTATGTAATTTTATTACTAGCATTAATTTTAAAATAAAAATACTTTTAATGTTTTCATTTATGTTTTATCAAGTATTTGGTATTTCTATAACAATCGAAGCTTGGCAAAAATATTTTGGAAAATTTATTGAATCAAAATCAAAAATAAATAAATGTTATACAGTTATTGAGTTAAGTAATCTGGTTATAAATTGTGTCAGTAATTTTATATTTCCTTTAGCCTGTAAAGAACGTGCATTAGTCACATTTGCTCTTTGTCAACAATATGGATATAATGTATCATTATTTCTTGGAGTACAATTATTTCCATTTTCTGGTCATTGTTGGGTACAGCATGATGACATTATTTTAAGCGATGAACCAGAACGATGTAAATCTTTTATGCCTGTTAGATCCTATGATAATAGTAAAATAAATTTTTATTATGAAAATGGAGTTGTATGATCTATGTACAATGGATTTCATGTTATTTCAACAGAAAAAAATGTAGATATTTTTATACATGGAAAAGATAAAGTTTTACAAGATACTAATATTTCCTTCTTTAAAAATAATAATATAGTAATTTGCACCATAGGTCGATTATATGTGGAAGATAATAAAATTAGTCAGATTAATGCATCAAAATATATATATATTGTTTACGAAAAATCTGGAATTGATGGCTTGATAAAAATTCAGGGTGACTTTGCATTTGCCTTGATTAATCAGCAATCCATTTCAATTACTGCTATGAGAGATATAATTGGTGGTTATCCCTTATATTGGTATACCAATGGAGAACAAATAATTCTCACCACCAATCTTTCTGTGATTCTTCGCAAATTTGGCAAGCAAAGGGTTAATAATGAGTATATTGCAGACTTTCTAAGCCTACCTCATTGCGGTTTTGCTGAAGTTCCAACAGACAAAACAATTTTTGAAAATGTGAATAGAATACTTCCTAATCAGATATTTCGTAGTCACAAAAAGAATATTGAAATTATCAAAAAACCGTCACCATTTTCTGATTTTGTTATGCAAGATATCCCTTCAAAAGGAGCATTAGAAAGTGGTTCTTATATTTATAAATTAGGTGAAGAAGTAACAGAAATCCTCACCAATTCGATAAAACTACGAGCATTTGGAATAACGGCTTCTCATTTATCGGGAGGCTACGATTCCACAGGAATAAGTTTATTATCTAGAAAAATCCTTAAAACAAATATCTTGACTATTTCACAAGTTTATCCTTTTTTTCAAGGACTAAAAAGGGAAATTGAGTTCATTAACTCAGTTTTTGAAGAATATCAAGATATATTTTCTTATTGTTACCTTTTAGCGGATAAGTTTAAAGACTTTTCAAATCTAGACTCTACACCAATACTGGAAGAACCAAGTCCATGTATAACTTCATGGAAAATCAGGGAAGTAACCCTAAAACTTTTGCAAAGCAATAATATTAATACTTTATTTATGGGAATTGGAGGGGATGAACTTTTTAATGTTATGTCAACTTCTTATATCGAATCACTACTAGCCGAAAAAAAGATATCTTTTGCTTGGGCAGAAGCTAAAAAATTTGGGTTATTAAAAGCTAGAACGGGATTATTGATTTTTTTAGAATCATTATCTTTATTTTTAAGTAGTCGCTCTAGACTTTGGCATCAATTATTATTAACTCCTATTCCGTGGCTGAACAAAGAATTTGCTGAAACCTATTCAATTAGTTTGAGATGCTATCGTATGCTTAAAGTAAATTATTGGTCAAGCGATTCAAATCAACAGTACCGTATATTAAATACTTTCGTTGGCCAAGCAGGTCATGTCTTACGTTGGAAGTTCGCTCAGTCTGGCAGTACCCATGTCACTTTTCCCTTTTTAGATCTGAACTTGATTCGTTATTCAATGACAATACCAGATTACTTTAGAGTTAATAGAGGACAAGAAAAACCAATTCTAGCAGCAGCATTTAAAGATATTTTGCCAAAGAAGATTATTAATAGACGAACAAGAGGTAGCTTTCTAGAATTAGTACTTCGAGGAATCAATGAGAATTATGAATTAATAAAAACCATTATACTCGATAGTGATAGTCATAATTTTATTAGCCCATCCAAGATGGTACAATATTTAGACAATATTTATCATGGAAAAACAGTTTCCATGGATTTAATTGATAAATTTTGCTTGACGTTGGCTATCCTTATTTGGTATGATAGAACAAGCGTTATGTACTCTGAGGCTCTATCTCAAGTAGATTTTCTTGTTTTCCCCAATTCACTGGAGTAAATGTAAAATGAAAAAAGATATCCAAAATTCATTAACTTCTATCTTGCGTTCTATGTCATCGCTCTTCGCCAATACTTCTGATTCAGATGATTCTAGCTCAGATGTTGTTCTTATTAATTCTTCTAAACAGTTTTTCCAAAATTACCAAGGTTCTAGTCGCGATACCGATTGGTCAAGTACTCGAGGATACGACTAGCAAAATTGCTATTTTATTAAGCTGCTCGGCTCTCTTGGAGTTGGTGTGTAGTGCGATCGCCATCGCCTAGGGTGCGTTACTCCAACGCACCTTATTTTTGTTTAAATAATCGTGAGCAAAATCCGAATGTTAGAATATTGGAAAACATACCCAACCCAAGCTCAAGAGAATCCATGACTCTAACCCTTAACCTACCGTCAGAAGTTGAGCAATATCTCTTACAGGAAGCCAATCAAAAAGGGATTTCAATTGAATCTGTGACATTACAGCTTTTAACGAGCTTTATTCTTTTAAAGCAAAAACAAACTAAGGCAGTTAACCTAATTCAGTCTTGGATAGATGAAGAAGACAATAATGAACAACAAGAAACAGGTCAATACTTGATCCATGCCTTGGATGAAGATCGTTTTTCTGAGCGTAAATTGTTCCCAATTGAGATGAAGGGAGTAACTTGGTGAGCAGAATCATAATGTTGGATTCAGGGCCACTTGGTCTAATCACCAATCCAAAGTTATCTACTGAAAGTGAAGCTTGCGCCCATTGGCTCCAAACTCACATCACATCAGGTAGTCGTACTATAATTCCAGAAATTGCTGATTATGAGGTTCGCCGCGAATTATTGCGAGCAAACAAGACAAAAGGTATAGCTCGTCTAGATGAGTTAGGCAAGTTGATCGAGTATTTCCCAATTACAACGGCTGCCATGCGCCAAGCTGCAAAACTTTGGGCAGAAGCTCGTCAACAAGGGCAACCAACAGCAGGTGATAAAACAATTGACGGTGACATGATTTTGGTGGCACAAGCTATAACTCTTGGAGTTCCAGATATTGTAATTGCGACAACGAATGTAGGGCATCTATCGAGATTTATTGCAGCCGAGTTATGGCAAAACGTTGCCCCAGGTTAGTCGCCACCTAACTAGACCGTTATTAGACAAGTAAAAAAGGTTGGCTTCGTTGTGAATTTCCAGAAGGTTATCGGCGATCGTATTGTTTACTTAAGGAAGTATCGTGCGATCGCTTTTTTTGAATGAGCAAGCTGCGATCGCCGAAAATAGCCTATTCTTGTTTAAGCTTATAATTTGGAGGAATTGAGCTTCTCTACAAAGCTTTGATGTTCCCCTGATGCTAAACCTTTCTGTAAAACCCGAAGAACTTTTGCTAAATTCCCTGTTAATAACGCATTTTGATCTAACCATAAACCAGGAAACATCTGAGAATACAAAATTCCCTCTGTATCAGGTTGCAATTTAAGATATTTTCCTTGTTTTAATTGAAACCAATCTAACTGCTCATCTTCAACTCGCCAGACCAAATATTCTTGCACTTGATGAAGTTGATAAACCTCTAATTTCTGATGTAAATCCAAAGAAACCGTGCTGGCTGCAATTTCCACAATTAATTCGGGCGCACCTTCAACATAGCCATCATTATTAACCGTTGATTGTCCTCCCGTTTGAATTCTTAATAATGCGTCGGGTTGAGGTTCGTTATATTGATCGAGTTGAACAGTGGAATTATCTCCTAATTCAACGCCTGGCGTAGCCGCCCAATAACTGCCTAGCCAGGTCATTATCCGAGCGTGGGGATTACCATGTTGGGTAATTCGCAGAGGAGAAGCTACATAAACAATTCCTGCTATTAATTCCGCTTTTTGATGGTTTGGCATGGCCTGGTAACGGCGTTCAAATTCACTACGGCTTAGACGATCGCCATTTTCAAGGAGAGGAATATTTCCCGATTTTGTTGTTGCTATCACCATAAAGTTTAAGAATAGTTGATGATGTTATTTTAATTATAAGGTGTTTCCCGCGATCGCGTTCTGGGTTGAGGCTATAGTTTCGTAGTTTATTAAGATTAATAAAAGTAGAGTTAACATGAGGTAATCTCATGCCATTGTAAAGACAAGATTTGAGAGCTAAAAGTACAAATTAGGGGACACAGAGCATTCGGTCTTCAATTTCTTGCCAGACGGTAGGGGAAAGAAAAGAAACAACTTCTTTGCAGTCGAGCCTGAAACGATGAAGATATACTTTAAACGGTCATAGTTTGAATTTATCGAACCCTTAAAGTTCAGGGTCAAGTCCCCCTTTTTAAGGGGGATTTAGCGATTATCTTGTTTGTCAAGGCCTTGATAGGATCGCTATCAAATAAAATTAGTCAAAACAAACAACTCATCCTCATACAACTCGTCAGAGAATGAGTTATGTTAACTCTTTCAACCAATATCAGAGAATTAGCACGCTTGCAGTTTTTCCTCCTTTGTCTCTATATTTTCAGGACATCGCCAAGGTTTTTGACTCTTGACTATAGCATGAAGAAATCCCAATAGCTTATGAGCACAGGCAATTAAAGCTACTTTTTTGGCCTTACCTGCCTGGAGCAATTTTTGATAAAACGCCTTAATTACCGGATTGTGTTGTATTGCCACTAGGGCTGACATATACAGCACGGCACGCACCCTTGCTCGTCCACCGATAATACGTCGTTTTCCTCGCATTTGCCCACTGTCACAGTTCATGGGAGCAATTCCCACTAGACTCGACAGTTTCTTCAATGGTAGCTCTCCTAATTCTGGCAACATTGATAGCAAGGTCACGGCCGTTACTCTGCCCACTCCAGGTACACTGGTTAATAGCTCATACTGCTTTTTACTCTCTTCGTTGTCTTGCCGCAGTTGGTCTATCTGCTCATCCATTCCTTTTATCCTTTGTTTGAGCCATTGAATATTAGTCTCAATGTCAGCTTTCGCCGTGCTACTACGAACACTGTGCGCTCGTTTTTGTTCACTGTTTAGCATTTCCACTAACTGACTACGACGATTGACCAAATCGGATAAAGCTACTTGAGATTCTGATGCTAACGGTTTTGGGCTTGGTTGCAAGGCTTCTCCAAAATGGGCTAATACCTCGGCATCTATTTTGTCCGTTTTCGCTAGACGACCTGATGCCTTGGCAAAATCTCTGGCTCTTTTGGGATTAATCACTGCTACCTTGAATTCCTCTTTTTGCAGCTTGTGAGCCACTCCTCTTTCCATTCCTCCTGTTGATTCGATGATGATTAACTCAATTTTGTATTTTTTGAGTTGTTCGCTTAATTCCTGCCAGCCTGACTCTTGATTGGTTACTTGCAAAACCTTATTCGCTGGACGTAAAGCTATGTCCAACTTGGCTTTGCTGACGTCTATACCAACCCATTGGCTTGCTACTTGAGTTTCCATGCTTTTACCCCTTTACTTTGAGTTTTTATCTTCATTACTCGACCTTGTTCACTACGGGTTCGAGACCCTCTCGATTTTTCGAGTTTTTGAAGGATTGATGAGTGGCGACCTAGACTAAATCTCGGCTTTTATAACCAAGGGGGAATCGGTCTACCACTCTTCCTTTAAGATACAAGGGGGATCAGACCACTTTAATAAAAATCCTAAATTATAGCCGTTTGAAGTATAACAATAATGCTTATCGATTCAGCAGTTCTAAATTTAGGTTTTTATGACATACTGCCTGTTAGCTTCTTTTAATCCTTGTAATCATGGTTTACACAATTCGTCTGATCACGGATGCTGACTTACCCCTGGTCAATCATTGGGCCCAACAAGAAGGGTTCTGTCCAGGCGTAGGAGATACGGGAATTTACTATAATACTGATCGCACAGGGGTTTGGGTCGGCGTTCTCGATCATCAACCAATTGGTTGTATTGCCGGTATTCGTTACGATCAAAGTTATGGCTTCGTGGGGATGTTTATTGTTGATCCTGCTTTTCGAGGACGGGGCTATGGTGTGGCTCTATGGCAAAAAGCGATGGAATATTTACAAGAAGTTGCCTGTGTGGGACTAGAAGCCGCTCTAGAACGGGTAGAGAACTATGCCAGTTGGGGCTTTAAACCCGCTTACTATACTCGTCGCTATGGCTTACCATCGGCCTACCGTCATGCTTGCCTCAGACCGACAACCGCGTTAGATTTGCCCTTGGGTTTTCAAATTTTGTCAGGGGCTGAGGTACCAGAGGAGATTGTGCAGATCTATGATGCGCGTCACGAAGTCACCCCCCGTCCCTTGTTTTTGCACGAATGGTTACAGCATCCTGAAGGAACGGTAAAAGTGGTACTGGATGAAACGGGTTCCTGCCGAGGCTATGGACGCATTCGACCTTGTTTACTCCCTAACGATACCACTCCAAACGGTTGGCGACTGGGGCCATTATTGGCGGATCAGCCTGAATTAGCCGGTGCGTTGTTGGATTTACTGTTGAGCGATCGCCAGGGGCCAGTCTTAATTGATGTACCAGAGATTAATCGAGCCGCGACCTCTTTATTAGAAGAACGGGGTTTTGAACTCCAGTTATTTAACCTGCGTATGTACAAGGGAGATCCGCCCACTCTCTCCCTCAAAGATATTTATGGGCTGGCCTGTTTGGAATTGGGTTGACAGAAATCCTAAAAACTATTGTTAGGCAATTTTTACTCGGCGATCGCCTGGGGCAAGACACCGGGCCAACGTTTGTATTTAAGATAAAAACCAGCAAGGGAAAGGGCAATAACTCCCACACCCGCGATCGCTAGATAACTGGGAACCCAAAAAACAGCTTCTAAGACATTAACCTGACCTGGTTTGAGTTTCCAAAGCAATTGAGAATGGGTAGAAGTTGCTTCAGGACTGAGAGCATCCTCATTAACCCCATTTCGCACTAAAAAAGGTGTGTTTAAAGAGAAATCAAGGTCAATCAATGACCCTGGACTCACAATAATATTGCCCTGATTAGAAAGAACCCCCAGAGCGCGGAGATCTACCGATAACCGTAGCCGATTTTGATCCACAAAAAACCAATTACTCTGTTGAATCGCCATCTCAGCTTTCAGTTGCAATAGGTCTAGCTGATCATCTTTGATTTTACCGGCCCCTTGGGGTGGTTTAGGATTAAAAAAAGTATTAAACTTATCAACTAATTCTTGACCACTACCAAAAGGAATCGTAACGACCAATTCCTGATCAGAGACCCGTTGGCTATAACCCCGTAAGGCTTTAGCGCGACTTTCCAAACTAGCTAACCATTTATCTGCTTCAGATTGGCTCAGTGTAGTTAACTGCTGACTCAGTTGAATATGTTGGATAATTTCACCATAATGCTGTTCGGTAAAGTTAATCCCCAGATCGTAGCGAACACAACCCCCTAAGCCAAGGGATAAGAGAAGCAAGAGCGGCATAAACCAGGCAAAGAGACGCTTTTTAAGGTGCATCATGACAAGAAAAAAAGAGATAGAGGACAAATTAAGTAAGGCTAAGGTTCGGTCGTTGATTAGAATTGAGACTTTGTTGTTTATTCCTCTTCCCAATCTTCACCACTAATAGCAGCCCCGCCGCCAACAGTGACCAGATCAATTTGTTGACGATAGTAGTCCACGCTCTTAACTTGAACATCGACTTCATTGCCTAATCGGTAGGCAGTGCGATTTTTGCGACCGACCAGACAACTATGACGGGCCCGATACTCGTACCAATCATCCTTGAGGGAACTAACGTGAACCAAACCTTCCACTAAGAGATCTTCGATTTCCACAAAAAAGCCGTAGGACTGCACTCCCGTAATTAAGCCTCGGAACACTTGGCCGGTTCGTTCTTTCATTTTTTCGGCTTTTTTCAAGCCAATTAAATCTTTTTCCGCATCCTCTGCGGTTTTTTCTCGTTCATTGAGATGGGGAACCAGGTGGTGAAATTCTTCGGTGAGGCTTTCTTGAAGAGGGGGAGGTAAGATATTCCAGCTAATTTGGCCATAACAGTCGCTACTGGCTAAATTGATGCCGGTTTTCATTTGTTTGGTGCGGCGATCGCGGCCTTCCGTAAGCACTAATTTTAAGACCCGTTGTATTAGTAAATCAGCATATCGTTGACCAGGAGAAACGCAGTGGGCATAACCATCCCCATAGGCCAAACCAAAATGGGCAGTGGGATGACTGCTATATTTTGCCGAGGCTAAAGACCCTTCCAGCAAATGATTTAAAATACGGATGCAGGCAGTTTTAGAAAAGGACTGACTTAAGCGTTGGAAATCCTGGGGAGTGACATCTGCTTCCAAATTAATGGGAACTTCCAAGCCTAGATTAGTGGCTAGTTTTAAGAGATCGGTTAATTCCTCCCAATCGGGTTGGGACTGAGTACAATACAAGGCTGGCAAATCCAAGGCCGCTAGGTGATCCGCCACCGCTTTCCCCACTAAAATTAACAGTTCCGTCAAAAAAGCACGGATTGGTAAGGCATTAGAGATCAACACCGCGCCCATACGTCCTTCATCTAAAAAGGCGATCGGGGTATCGGACTGCAAAGAAAAACTACCGCGTTGTAACCGTTGAGCTTGGACTAAAGGACTAAGGGTAAAAAAGAGTTGATTTAACGGCTCGGCAAAATCGGCCAGGTCGGAAGGCATATTTTCCGGTTCCGCCAGCAGAGCTTGTACCTGGGAAAAGGTGAATTGTTGATCCACTTGAATGACACTGGCTTGATATTCAAACGCTAAAACCTGTCCCATCGTATCCAGGGTTAAAAAGACTGAAAGAGCCAGACGTTCTTCACCCATCAGTAAAGAACAACGACGGGTAACGGCTTCCGGGAAAAGGGGACAGACCTTATCACCCAGGTAAACAGCAGTGCCACGTTTTTTGGCCAATTTATCGAGCAGACTCTCTGGTTGAATGTAGTGATCGACATCACTAATATGAACGCCCAATCGCCAGTGCCGTTGTGTTTTTTCCAGACTGAAAGCCGTTTCGATAAAGGGAAGATGATCCCGCTCGATCTCATCAATGAGAGTAAAGGTTTTGAGAGAACGTAGATCCTGACGGGTTTTTAATTCATTCTGTTCTAGACCCATTGGTAAGTTATCGGCTTCCTTGAAGGCTTCTTCGCTCCAATAACTCGGTAGATCATGTTTGCAACAGACAATATCAGTGTCGGCAGCCGCTTCGGCATCACTGCCCAGGACTTTGGTGACTTTACCCAGAGGTGGCTGTTCTCCGATCGCATAACGAAGTACGGCAACATGAACCAAATGATCAACGGCTTGTTCCAGATCCAGACCATTTTCCTGGAGATTTAATTGAAACAAAAGGCGATCATCGAGAGGAATAGCCCGAAAGTTCTGTTCGACCTTTTTAACTTGGGCCAGCAGAGAAGGATTGGCTCGTTCCAGAATTAAAGCGACTTCACCTTCAGGAGAGCGTCGTCGGGTAGCGTCTTTAATGATTTTGACTAAAACGCGATCGCCGTTCCAGGCATTACTCAGATGGGTTTCTCGGACATAAATATCATCCGCATCCTCTTCATCCTGAATGGCAAAACAAAAGCCCTTACTCGAACAGCGTAATTTTGCTTCGACGAGATTCTCAGTCACTAACCGTCGATATTTCCCCCGTTCCTTTTCTAAAATCCCTAGTCTTTCTAGGGTATCGAGGATAATTTGTAGGGTTTCCATAGACCTTTCATCCTCGCAGCCAAGCTTCTTTTCCAGCACTTTGCCAGCAACTAACTTGTCATCACTGAAGAGGGAAAGCAATGTGGCGATCGAAAATTCCATGAATTACAGTCCTGAATGAAGGTGAGGAGTACAAACCAAAAATGAGGGGTCTGGCAAGCCAGGCTTGAGAAATGCCGTTAACAAAGCCAACGGAAAAATTTCCTCCGCAGACCAGGACTTCCTCCGCAGACGATGAGGATGTCGCTAACAATCTAGTGGGATGATGAAGAGAGAGCAGCCGTTGGCAAGGATGTGGGCAAACGATCTTCCGACCGAAAACTGTCTGACTCAGAGAACGAGTTGTCCTGTCAGGATTAAACCTAACGATAGTGGGGAAAGCTTCTTGCCCCTAGCTACTCCGTTAGACACTTCTTGTATAACTTTTCATTGTATCAATAGAGAGGACACAATGCTGCACCCAAATACTCAAAATTGGGTAAACCCGTCTTTGGTTTCTAACTGATGTAACAGACTGTGTTTAAGAAGAGAGATGTAAAAATCAGACAGTCCCTAGACGATCAAAAGGAAAGAAGCGAAAAACGGCCTGACCGATGAGATGATCTTTCGGTAAAAAGCCCCAAATATGGGAGTCATTACTATTGTTGCGATTATCTCCCATCACAAATAGATAACCTTCTGGGACTTTGACTCTAGGTAATGCGTAGCGTGGACTTTCCATTATGTAATCTTCCTCTAGGGGTTGATCATTGCGATAGACTTTACCCTCTCGTACTGCAACCGTATCTCCCCCAGTGGCAATGACCCGTTTAATAAAGGCTTGATTGGCGGCATAACCCTGGGCTTGCAGCAGATCGGGAGGACTAAACACCACAATGTCGCCAGCTTGGGGTTCCTGAAAGTGATAGGACAATTTTTCAACCACTAAGCGATCGCCTTTTTCGAGGGTGGGAATCATGGAATCGGAGGGAATAAAACGGGGTTCTGCCACAAATGTCCGAATGAGTAGCGCGAAAATCAATGCAATAAGTAGCAATAGGCCATTTTCTCGCAGCGATCGCCAAAGGCTTTTTTCAGGAGCAGTGAGTTCGGGATGGGGGGATGGGGTCATAGAGGGGAGGGGGAGACTTAGGGGAGGGGGAGACTGGGAGATGGGGAGGATGGGGAAGGTTAAAGGATCAACAGGAATACTTTACAATGGGAGGCCTAGCCTTAATCGTTAAAAATTATTGGGATTGCCAGTGTCGTTAGCATGAAATATCGCAAGTTTTGGGTAACTCTACTCATCAGTTTGGTTTTAATAACCACCTATTTGGGCTGGACACCCGACGCACTGGCCTTTACGGAAGAACAAAAGTTAGTTTTGCAATCCTGGCGTTTAGTTAATCAGTCCTACTTAGACGATACCTTTAATCATCAAAATTGGTGGAATCTGCGTCAGCAATATATTAAACGTCCTCTCCGCGATCGCAAGGAAACCTACAAGGCGATTGAAGAGATGTTGGCCACTTTAGATGAGCCGTTTACCCGTCTTCTCCGTCCCGATCAATATCACAATTTACAAGTTAGTACTTCGGGAGCCTTATCGGGAGTGGGGCTGCAAATTAATATCAATCCCGATAGCGGTAAATTAGAAGTCATTGCGCCTTTAGCGGGTTCTCCGGCAGAAGCGGCTGGTATTACGGCCCATGATCGCATTTTAGCCATTGATGATGTGGACACGGATACCCTGAGTTTAGATGAAGCAGCGGCCCGGATGCGAGGCCCCAAGGGAACAAGCGTTTCGCTGTCAATTCTCTCCGATGGTCAGCAACAGGCTCGACCCATTACCCTGATCCGCGATCGCATTTCTCTCAGTCCTGTTTTTGCCAATTTAGATCGTTCAGATCGCCAAAATCCCGTCGGTTATATCCGTCTGAGTCAATTTAGTGCTAACGCTTCCCAGAAGGTTGCCCAGGCCATTAAAACGCTGCAAACCCAGGGAGCAAAGGCTTATATCCTCGACCTTCGGAACAATCCAGGCGGGTTACTGCAAGCGGGTATTGACATTGCTCGACTCTGGCTCCCCGAAGGAACGATTGTCTATACCGTTAATCGTCAAGGTATTCAGGACAGTTTTACAGCCGAAGGAGAAGCCCTTAGCAATGCCCCCTTAGTCGTCTTGGTAAATCAGGGAACGGCCAGTGCCAGTGAAATTTTAGCCGGAGCCTTACAGGATAACGGACGAGCTATCTTAGTGGGGGAAAAAACCTTTGGTAAGGGTCTAATCCAATCGTTATTTGAGTTAAGTGATGGAGCCGGTTTAGCGGTCACTGTCGCTAAGTACGAAACTCCCAGTCATAAGGATATTCACAAATTAGGAATTGTCCCCGATCAGGTGGTGGCCCAATCCGCCTTAAGTTTTCCCCAGGTAACTTCCCCTGAAGATATTCAATATCAAACTGCTATGCAGGTTTTGAATGAAAAAGTGGTGTTAGCCCATGCCCATTAAGTTTAATTAATCAGCCTATTGTTCTATGCCTGGATTAATCGGTTTTACTCACCCTTATTGGGAAACAAATAAAACAAAATCACTGTTAGATAAAATGCTAACGATGACGCGCCATTATGATTTTTATAGTCGTGATGACATCTTTAGCAATCAAGAGATAGCAGCAGGGCGTTGTCATAATCAGGTTTTACAAAAAGAGATGCAACCCTATCGTCAAAACCATTATTATTTTTGGTTGGATGGTGAATTTTATAATCAAAAAGCTCTCGGTTTTTCACAAAAAAGTGATCCTGAAATTTTTTGTCTCCTTTATCAAAAGTATCAAGATTTTAGCTTTTTACAAAAGATTGATGGCATTTTTTCGGCGGTTTTTTATGATGCCCAGGAACAAAAAGTTTATCTGATCAGCGATCGCCGAGGTTTGAGAACCCTTTATTGGACGATACAAGGCCAGCAGTTACTTTGGAGGCACACAGAAAACGGGGTTAACCGCAGTTAAACAGCGTCAACTGCTTTATATTCGCTCCCCGATTGACCGATGGAGGCTTACGCTTCCTTGGTTCTAGGGTCTGGGACTTGCCTTTGTCCGTTTTCGCCTCCAATAATCAACTTCCTTGTGGTATCAATTACTGGAAACTTCCGAGTCCGTTCTAGCAATATTTCCTTTGTTTTTTAAAAAACAAGGAGGCGGGGAGTTCAAAATCCTCCCTTCTTGCAGGATACCTTCGGCAACATTGGTATTTGAGTGCAATACGACCCCATTATCTCTGGTAAACTGCTCCCCAGCGCGAGCCTCTTTAAGAGTCTCGAACTGAGAATCGAGTTGTGACGTATCAACACTTGTCAATTCCAACAATCGCGCAACCTACGCGATTTGAAACTTAATGACGATTGTAGCAAAAAAAGGGGGGAATTCTCTTATCGACAAGATTCTTTTTGCTCCGATTAACCCCGTTATACTTCGTTATTCCATGATCAGGTGTGTTGACATCGGAACTGAAAACTTTAAAATGTTGGCCTAATTTTGATCCTCAATGGAATGAAACAGCGATCGCGTTTTTTCTAGTTTTTGACGCAATTCGAGCGTTAGGGGTAATTTATCGAGGTGCCGAATGATTGAAGCAAGAGTCATAGCCAAATGTGACAGAGTGGGTTAACTAAAATATTAACCCTTAAGACTGCGATCGCCTCTTGGCAGAAATTATTCGTCAGGTTTCACCCTGTTTAACCGATAAAGTGCAACAGGATTTTCATAAGCGTTTTAGTTTACCCTTTTGCTCCGAAAACTAGCTGTACTTTTTATCGGGTTAATGTTTCTGTGAATGAGGAAACAGAAAAATTAAATCCAACTAGCGATCACTTTGTCATAAGTATTTTTTCAATTGTCAAACTAACCTACCACTCTATGGGAAAGGCGATCGCACTACAAACACTTTTGAGTCACATCAAACCTATTTAGAGATTAGGCTTTTGAGCTTCATTAAATCTCAGCCGTAACCACTCCGTGAAGATAAGCTAAAACATTTTCGTCTTTAGCTTTCTGTAGTGCTTCCTCAGTTTCAATCAGTTGATGGGAAACCCTGCGAAATAGAATTTTACCAACTAACCCCCTAAAATCTTTTCCTCTCTTGTCGTTAATGTAGTCACCTCCCAATTCATGAAATTTTCCTTTTTTCTTATATTTGAGAAACATTGCTCCTTGAAATCGAACTTGTCTTTCAGTCTCAGGATAATGTTCATAATTGAAAATCAAATCACCAGATCCGACATTACATTCTGTGATGAGAGCAATTTTTGAATACTCAGTACCCATGGGAGCTACTTTAAGCTTATGCTTATCAGTTTTATTCTCTGTGTCGTCCAACCAACTTGATACCTCCGTTGGCTCCGCGTTATTTCCTGGATAAACCTCTACGGTTATGAGAATTTCGTGCCAGTCCTGCTCAATTTTCATTAACTCTAAGCGAAGACGTTCAACACCTAGATGATTCTGTGCCATCCCTATCCATGTACCAGACAAATTTGGTACTTTGTCAAACCGATTTATTTTCCATATAAATTGGCCATAAATGGAACTGATAATCGAGAACGTTACTGGAACAAGCCCCGCAGACAGTAGTACGGACAGCAGCGACAAGGATGTCTCCAAAGATGAAAAATCAAAGCTACTGAAAGATGAAAAATCAGAGCTCTTGAGTGAATCCACTAATACTTTCTTCAGTAAATCAACTAATACAACTGTTACAAAGGTAGAAAGAGCCATCCAACTAAGAATAGTTGAACGGAAAGCTTGATTGTCAACACCGTAAGAATGCTTCTTTGCCATATTTCAATAGCTCCGTAGAATTTGTAATTTGTTCATTTTCATAAAGTAAAGATGGGAGTTTGGAAGCTCAGTGACCACAGACCTGAGAGTGTCAAAAAGTTCATCTTCTACATCTCTGCCACCATGCCTTATTCATGCTTGGAAACAATAGAGTTGTCCGACGAAGCAATTCATTGACAATCTCAATTGGTGGCAACAATCCATCCATAGTGATTGTATTCTCTTCTGGACTAATTGGCTCAAATGTAGCGATCTGACTGTGAAGCATTTCAAGTTTCATATAGTGATTTAAGCGTTTGATCAGTCTCTGCTCCAGTTCTAATTTAGGTACATTTAGCCACACTAACTGAACTCGCTTTAGAGATGTAAGTTGTTTTCTATAGGACGCTTTTAGCGCAGAGCAGGTTATGACAGTTTCTCGGCTTCGATCTATTGCTCGTCCAATATCATCCTCTATTTCTAGAAGCCACTGGCGGCGATCTTCATCTTGCAGGGGATTCTGTGAAAGCATCTTGATAATGTTTGACGGAGGATGTCGGCGATCGCCTTCCAGAAAGTCACACTCTAATCGCTCAGATAGAAGACGACCTATTACAGTCTTTCCTGAGCCACTTACACCCATAATTATCCACACTAAAGGGTAGTCATTCATAATCAAACAAACTCAATTAATTTATCTTAAGGCTGAGGACTGCGATCGCCTATTCCCAGAGGTCTAAATTGAGAAGATCATCCAGCGATCGCGTAAATTGCCAGGTATCAGGAAAATCGGTATTTTGATATTCGGGTCGCAATTTTTTTAGACATTGTTGATAAACACGATCAAGCAATTGAGGATAATCATTTTCCAGGCTAGGAGAAGTTTCGATTAAATCTTCAATTTCGGGGCGAATATTGCGAATTGTTCTTTCCCAACCATTATATTCAAGGGGCATATCAACATAACAGCGTTTTATAATATGCTCGATTAAGGTACGGATTTGACCTTTAAAGGCATTTTTCTGTGATTTCCCCAAGCTATCAATTTCCTCAATTAAATTGGTAATATCAAGTTGATTAAAGTCACGGTTTTGTAAATGGGCGATCGTCTCTTCTGTCCATTGTAAAAAATCGTGATCATATAATAATTTTGGAGGAGTAAGGGTTTTAGTCATAGTTTTATTTATTTTTCAGGTTTACTTTTGTAAAACTAGTTAACGTCTAAATTATCATTTTATGGTCAAGAGGAAAAATGGCGATCGCTCCTTTTGTAAACGTTGACGTAATTCAATCATCAGGAATAATTGATCAAAATGCCGAATGATCGAAGCAAGAATAATAGCAAAATGTGACAGAGTGGGTTTACTAAATATCAACTCTTAAGACTGCGATCGCTACTTGAAAAAAGTCGCATGTTCAAGGCAACAACGAAAGCAAATAACTAAAGTTGTAGTAATTGATTAACATAAACTTCCACCTCCGTTCCGGCTGCGATAAACCAGATATTCGTCCGTTGCATCATTTGACTGATGGACTGTTGGTTGCGTTGAGCAATTTGAGGAACTACGGTATTGGCCCCCCCTTCTAAAACACCTGCTAGCACATTACTTTTGGGATTGGCATTAGAAATAATACTGCCAGAGGCACTGGTGGTAATGACCTGCGACTCAGTGCGATTTATGAGTTCCGCCACTTTCCCTAAACCGCCGAGAAGAAACAGTCCCATATCCATGCCCGTAATGGAGGATTCCTGGTTAGGATATTGGTTGGCAATCAGAGGTTGTCCTTCGAGCGCACGGACAATCATGGCATTAGGCGGTAAATCAATTTCTGTGAGTTTGCCATTCTCCTGGATAACGCCTTTGATCACTCTGAGTTGAATTAATCCTTGTTCAGAAAGCGACTTAATTTCGGTTAAAAGTTCTGTATTTTCCGGTAAGGCGATCGCGCCATCAACGGATTTTAAAGGTTCTTGAAGACGGACAACAAAGACATTCTTTTCATTATCATTCTGATTATTGGCAGACTGCATGGTTTCCCCAAAAACGGCGGTAGCTAATACCGCTTTGGCTGTGACTCCGGCGGCCACAGAAGTCGAATTCTTCGTTTCAGGCGGAGAGGGCAAGGGTTGCAGGGGAGTGACTTGAGGTGTAGGTAGGGAAGTTGTAGGAGTAGATTGAAGGGGAACTGGAGTTTGGACTAAAGGGGAAGATGAGCGCGGTGGACTGGTCTTGACGATACGCTGAGATGAACTGGGGCGCGAAGTTGGGGGATTCGGGGCCAACTTGGGTGCAGCTGAAACAGTCTGAGGCACTTTGACAATTTTTTCCACCGTGATGATGCGAGGTACATAAACGGTTCTGACCCCCATCGTCTGACTGGGAACGGGCATTCTAACTACCGCACTGGGACTAAGCGGTTCTCTTCTGAGGGTTTCCTGGGCTCTTCTGACGGCCTCAGCCTGTTCTGCTAAAGCTAACTTGGTTTTGAGGGTTTCTACCTCACCGCTCAATAACTGGGTTTCATTTTTGGGTGTTGCCGTGGGGGTCGTGACGGGAACGCTTTTAGAGGCCGTACGATGGCCGCCTCCCATGATTTGAGATAAAAAAATGCCTGCCAGCAGCACGATCGCCAGGGTTGCCGATCCCACCAATCCCAGTTTTGCCAAAGGATTAGCCGAAAGGGGTTCAGCCGTGCGAGAGGATTGGGGACTATCCGGGCTTAAAAGATTGAGATCCGCAAAATCTGTCTCTTCCTCGTCGGGAGAAGTATTGACCAAAGACAGAGGAAGCTCCTCCTCCGCACTCAGTCCCACCAGTTTTGCCATGCGCTGTTCCCAAGCAGCCATATCAGTTGGGGGATCTGCATCATGGGAATTGGCGGGATCGGAAGTCCTGTCAAACAATAGATTGGGGGCGGGACTGGGAGAAGCAGGATTCATTGCTTAAGGTTTGGGGTTTTGGGGACAGGTTTTTTGCTGAAAATCACAGATCTGATAAATTTCGAGCCGAGCCTCACCCAGACGATAGGTGGCTAAATCAAGAGGCAACGGTTTATTGGGCAAAGTAATGGGATTTTGGGGAATCGCCCGAACCCAGATCTGTTTATGAAAAGGTAAGGATTTTCCCAATAGGTCAGAAGAGCTAAACAACAGTTGATGAGCGACGATTTCGAGTTTCCATTGCCCTGCTTCTATTTTAAGCGGTGCAGAAATTTTTTCGATGACCAGTACTGTTTCCAGATTAGCGTCTTCTCGTCCCGATCGCAGCGATCGCTGTTGTTCTAAAATTTCATTGGCAAATCGGGTTTGAAAGGATTTCGAGAACAGGCCAGAGGTAATATTCAAAACCAGACGGGGCGGCAATCTGGCAGAAGAGGTTAACATCAAGGTCATACTCTCCCCCACAAAACGGGAAAGGGTTGCTGGTTGTCGCTCTAAATTTTCTTCTGGATCAGCCGTAATCGCCGTTCCATTCTCTAACTCGATCAAACTTTGAGGCGTTAATTGTCGGCTAAGACTTTGTAGCAGGGATTGGTTAAAAAACAATAGCAATAACATTATTGCATTTAGTCCTAAAGTACCAAAGCCAAACAACAGTAAAGTATTTTTCTGCTGACTCTCGGATAGACGCGATCGCATAGACAGGGTAAGGGTAGGCTTAATAACTGATCATAGGCGAGGGACTGGAGTCGTGGGGGAAACGATGGCTTTTCCTAAGCTTTTCTGCTGGCCTAACTTATAACACCGCCGATAACGCCTATAAATTTTGATAAACTGTGACAGGACATTCTACCGATAGCGAGAACCCAATGTCGAGATACAAACAGAGAGCACAACTCCCTTGGTTTAGAGATTTGGCTTACTTTATCCCCCTATTGCTCTTGGTGACGCTATTCGTTTGCGTAATCGTTGTTAAAGGTTCTAGCCTCTTATTTTGTCTGCTCGTCAGTGGGGGAATGACAGTGGCGATCGCTTACTGGGGTCGTCGGCTGGGGATTTCCAAACAGTGGTTACTATTTTTCCAGTTTTTGGCGATCGCGCTAGTCACCAGTACCTTGTGGCTCAATTTTCTGGCTGAACCGGCTAATGCTCAATTTTTCAAAAAAGCCGAAGATTTCTTTCAAAATACTCTAACCCAAGGTTCCACCACCACCGACAATACCCGCACGGCCATTAGTTTAGTCTTTAATGTTCTCAGAGCAATTTATCTACTTTATATTGCTGGCTCTCTCATTGGCATCATTAACGCTGTTCGGAAAGACGAAGATTGGCAAAGCGTAGCCAGAATTCCCCTATTAGTGATCATTGCTGTTACCATTGCTGATGTCTTGACCTCCTTTATTGTCGGTGAACCCAATAAGTAATGTGATCCGTGATGGCATCAATAACACGAGAATTATTTCTTAAAACTTAAAGCTTAAAACTAAGGTGACAAATCAATATGATCGAAATATGCCTCTGCCAAAACAAAATCGACAGAGAAGTTAGAGGGGCAAGGCTTACGCCTAAAAAGTAACTCAAAAACAACTATGCCCCAGGAAAAAGATCCAGAATTTCGCCCCGTTAATCAAATCTTAGGATCACAACCCTCCCTTGGCCCCATTCCCGCCGATCAAATTATTCCCTGGGCAGTGATTGCCTTGAGCGTTTACTTTATTATTAACGGTGTTTTTGGCGGTTTATTTGAAGATGACTTTCAAAGATGGCTCTGGATCGTGCTGATGACCGGCTGGGGAATGGCTACCTGGTGGATTTTAACAGGGGGAAAAAGTTGGCGTTTTCTCAGCAAATTAATAGCAGTGCCCACCTGGACAAGGGGATTTGCTCGGTATCAAAGCTGGTTAGAAATAAATTATGAAAGACAAAATCGGCAAACAAAGCGTCAAACTCGCCAGCAATGAAACTCGTCTCACCCCTTTTGAAGATGCGTTACATTTAGCTACCATGCTAAGGATCTCACTCTATGAACGGGATATCGGAGCCTATCTTTTAAATAAAAATTATCAAAAAGATCGATTTTGCTTTGTCTTTGGCTTTGATTGTCGCGGCATTCATACGACCTTAACCACTGCCCAAATTGATACCATTTTCAATAATTTGGAAGTTGGCTTAAAAGATATTCCCCTGAATGAGAAGATCACCTTTCACTTAGGTTCCTTTGGTTCTGACCATCTCCGCCAACAAGAACTCAATCAGCTAATTCAAAAAGCCAGTTCCAGGGATATTAAATATTTGTTAATGTCAGAAAAAGCCAGAACTAAAGAATTAAAAAAAGCGGGGATTCGTAAAGTTAAATTTTTGAGAATTTATGTCACCTATACAATTGAGCCAAGTGCTGATCAGACGGAGGACTGGATTGAAAAATTACTAGCGAAGTTAGAATTATCCTGGCTACAATTTAAAGGAAAACTGACAGAAGTTGAAAATCAACACCTAGAAACTTTAGTGAGCAATGCCTATAAACAGGGATTTTGTCGCTGGGAACAAATTCTAGGCAATCAGATGGGATTAGACGTGCAAGCTCTGACAGCCAAGGAACTTTGGGCGGATCTCTGGCGACGCTTTAATTCAACGCCTGCCATTGATATCCCTCAACTGATGGTCTTAGATGAAAAGGGTTTATCTGAGCAATCCTATTCGGAGTTAAGTAGCAGTAAATTACTTTTAGAAAACCTACATAGTACTAGTTTGTTGATGGAGTCAGGAGTCCCCTGTGCCGATCGCCGTTGGGTGCATTTGAATAATCATTATATCGGGGTGATGACTTTTTTAGAAAAGCCAGGGGGCTGGCCCAATAAAATGGCCCAACTGCGCTATCTTTGGGATTTAATCGCTAGAGAAACTGTTGTTGATACGGAGATATTTTGTCAGCTAACCGCCGCCAATCCAACCTTGGTAAAAAACACCTTACAGCGAGTTTTAAAACAATCTAATATGTCTGCCAGGTTAGCTCAAGATAAGAATCAAACAATTGATGTTAATGCCCAACTCAAATTGCGTAAATCTGTTGCCGCCCAGGAAGAACTTTATGAAGGAGCCGTACCGATTTATAATGGCATTGCCATTTTAGTCCATCGTCCCCAGTTAGAACAATTAGATCAGGCTACTCGCTACATTGAAACCTGTTTTCAGCGTCCAGCCCAGGTGATCCGTGAAACTGAATATGCTTGGAAAATTTGGTTACAAACGCTACCTATTGTTTGGGAAGGATTATTGGCTAAACCCTTCAATCGTCGGCAATTATATTTAACCAGTGAAGTGCCTGGATTAATGCCTTTAGTCTTACCCAAAAAAGGAGATCAGGAAGGCTTTGAATTAATTACCGAGGAAGGCGGAACCCCAATTCACTTAGATTTATTCAATCAACATAAAAATCTGGCTCTTTTTGCCACTACTCGTGCGGGGAAATCGGTTCTAGTATCAGGCATTTTAACCCAAGCCTTAGCCCATAATATTCCCATTGTCGCCCTAGATTTTCCGAAGCCTGATGGGACTTCAACCTTTACTGACTATACGGAGTTTATGGGTAAAGAGGGAGCCTATTTCGATATTTCCAAACAATCTAATAATCTCTTTGAACAGCCTGATCTGCATTTATTAACCCCTGAACAACAGCAAGATCGTCTTTTAGATTATAGTGCTTTTCTCGAATCCGCTTTGATGACAATGGTGTTAGGTTCCTCAACGGATAATAAATTATTAGCTCAAACGATTCGTTCGCTCTTAAATTTAGCTCTCACTGCTTTTTTTGCTGATCAAACTATTCAAAAACGTTATCAAGAAGCGAGGCAAGAGGGATTGGGAAGTATGGCTTGGCAACATACTCCGACTTTAAAAGATTTTTTACGGTTTTGTTCCCATGAACATTTACTCTTAGAATCCGTCGGCGATCGCGTAGAAGAGGCATTAAATTATATTCAATTAAGACTCAGATTTTGGTTGTCCAGTCGAGTGGGAAAGGCTATTTCTGCGCCCTCTAGTTTTTCTAGCGATGCCCCTTTATTAGTCTTTGCCCTGAGAAATCTTTCGGATAATGAAGATGCTGCGATTCTTTCCCTGAGTGCCTATTCTGCGGCTTTGCGTCGTGCCTTAAGTAATCCGGCCTCGATATTTTTTATTGATGAAGCCCCGATTTTATTTGAATTTGATCAAATTGCTGATTTAGTGGGTCGAATGTGTGCTAACGGTGCGAAAGCAGGGATTCGCGTGATTTTATCGGCTCAAGATCCGGATACCATTGCCCAATCTAAAGCTGCTTCTAAAATCTTACAAAACTTAACAACTCGCTTAATTGGAAGAATCCAACCCGTAGCTATTGATAGCTTTGTACAAATTTTAAAATATCCTCGCGAAATTATTGCTCGTAATGCTTCCGAGAGCTTTTTTCCTCGCAAAGAGGGTATTTATAGTCAATGGCTACTGGATGATCAAGGGGTCTATACTTTCTGTCGCTATTATCCTGGCTATGAACAATTAGCGGTGGTGGCCAATAATCCCCAGGAACAAACGGCTCGTCAAAAAGCAATGCAGCATTATAATGATAAATATGAGGCGATTTCTGTCTTTGCCCGTCAGTTAGTGGCTTCTTTAAGGGGAGGATAAATTTAGATAAAGCTATGCGAAAACTTTGTTTTTTAACGATTTCTTTGACCTTGTTAATGGCCTTGCCGGCTTTGGCTGATTTAGGCCAGGTCTGGACGGATTTTCAGTCCTATTCTGGGGATCTCCAAAATTACCTCAGAAATAATTTTAATAAGACCTTTAACCCACTCAGTACTCCCGTACAAATTAATTTTGTTAATGCCCAGGGAGATATTGTGGTTCCCAATCCTATTTCCCTGAATGAAAATGTTTATAATGCCCTGACTCTCTATTCCCGCAGCGATCGCTTTGAAAATAATTCGGCAGTTTTTTCTAGTATGACTGGGGATGAAATTGATCGGCTTATGACGTTGGGTTCGGTGACAGCAAACTTGGGCGTTAAGGGTCAATTAAGGGTTAAAGATAAATTAAAAAATACCGAAAATTCCCTGAAAGTGATCACCAATTTTGCGAAACAGTTTGATGATCTTTTTATTCAATTGCAACAGTCGGTGGTGGGATTAGGTAACGCAACCGCGATTCCCCCTGCTTTAATGGCTCAGTTAACGGCTAATCAAGCTAATTTACAATTGCAGTCCATTAAAATTCAAACTGAGCAGGCTAAAATGGCGGCGGAAACCCTGGCTCAAGGCCTACAGAATAATCAATCTTTACAATATCAAAATCTTAATCTGGCTAATATTTCCCAACAAATGGCGATCGCCAATCGTAGCCAACGAGTGGAAACGGCGGCCGAAGCTGCCCGACTATTACGAGCCACCTCTCAAATGGATTTATTGGGCAGAAGTCAGTAATCATTTCTCTTAAATTAGCTTTTAGTGATTTTGTAAAAATAGAAAATGTAAAATTCGGAAACTAGAAAAGTAGAAAATAGAAAATAGGTTATTATGAAAGACAAGTTATTATTTTTACTGTCAGAAACCGGTATTAACGATGTTTTTAATAGTGGTGTGACCACTGCCCAAAGTATTAGCCAAAGTTGGGACAACCAATGGATCAATTTGTTGCAAAGCAATGCCAGTGATAACATCTATCGTTCCCTCACAACTTTGGGAATTTTCTTTGCAGTGGGAACCTTACTATTTTTTATGATCCAATGGCTACGGGATGCCATTTATAGCGAGTTTTCCCGCCCTTTATCGGCTTTAATTTGGCCCTTTATCGTTGTTCTTTTATTAACCAATATGGGTAGTGGCAGTATGCTATCCAATTTAACCCTCGGAGTCCGAAATTTTTTAAATACGATCAATCAGCAGATTGTTACGACCGCGAATGGCAACCAAACCTATCAGCAAGTTTTAAATATGAGTGTGGCTGAGGAATTTGCCGGTTCTTTATTTCGTCCCTGTAGTGCTTTAGTGGGAGAACAACAACAACAATGTTTTATTAAGGCCAACGAAAAAATGCAAGGCCTATGGCAGCAATACCGTAACTTATACGGCAATCAACCTTGGATTAGTCGTTTAGAAATTAAAGCCAATCAGATTACCTATAACACCGGTAGTGTCTCTGATACTAGTTTCAATGCCCTATTAGGATCAACCCTACAAACCAGCATTAAAAATTTTCTAATTTCTCTCCAATATGCTTTTCAAAATTTAATTGAAGCCACGATGTTATTAATCGCGGTTTTAGGGCCGATCGCGGTTGGCAGTTCTCTTTTACCCATTGCCGGTAAACCGATTTTTGCCTGGATTATTGGCTTTTTTGCCTTGGGAATTGCCAAAATGTCTTTTAATATTATGGCCATTATTACGGCCACTGTCATTATGAATGGGCCCGGTCAAGATATGAATACCGATCCCGATTTAATGTGGTTCATGATTTTTCTCGGCATCTTAGCACCGATGGTTTCTTTGACTTTATCGGCGATCGCGGGTTGGGCCATTTTTAGTGCCATTAGTCAGACTCATTTTAATTTAAGTAAGTTCTGATTTTTGAATTTTTTCTTGCTGTAAATTTTTCGTTGATTATGTCTGATGTTATCACGGAAGTCTTATCATCCCTTTTGACAGGAAAAGCTATCAACGAATTATTTACCCCACATTCCGTACTTGGCAACAAGAATTTTAATTAATACGAACAAGTCTAGATTAGCAGAAGTGCTTCCCCACAACGGTTTCAGGAATCACAATCTGCTGATCAACAAAAGTACGCCTCTTTATGCAGAACAAAAGCACTGATAAACGCACTACTATAGTCTTTCCTTCTCCGTCTATATCTAGTTTTGTGATGGCTAATGATGCCTGCATATAGCGTGTAAATTTTAAATTATTTATTTTCTTCTAATTGGTACGGAATATGGGTTAAAGGAGGGTTTTGGGGCAATTCTAGGCGTACTACTATGTCTAAAAGCCTGAAGACTCGTAAAATAAACTTGTTAATCCCGTTGAATTTTACCCCGTATTATGCGAACTAAAACCTGAAACCCTTGCTACAGGGCAAATTTAGAATTGCTGAGAGAATAGTTGATAGGGAATAGTTGATGATTGTCCATTTAAAAAGAGATCTTCCCCTTATTTCTCGTTATCTAAATTTAGATTTAGATAAAGTTTGCGCCATCATTTCTTACCCCTATTCCACCGTAACGGACTTCGCTAAATTACGCGGTTGATCCACGTCTAAACCTCGGCGGGCCGCAATATGATAGGCCAATAATTGCAAAGGAATGACTGCCACAATCGGCGACAATAATTCTTCCACTGGAGGAACCAATAACAAATCATCAAAAATTGATCGCGCTTCGAGATCATCATTGGGAGTTACACCAATTAACCGCGCATCCCGTGCTTTGGCTTCCTGGGCATTGGATAAAACCTTGTCATGGACTAACCCAGGCATGGCGATCGCCACGACAGGAACCTTTGAATCTAATAAGGCAATGGGGCCATGTTTCATTTCTCCGGCGGGATAACCTTCGGCATGAATATAGCTAATTTCCTTCAGTTTTAACGCACCTTCTAAGGCGATCGGGAAATTGATCCCGCGACCAATAAAAATAAAATCTTGCGTATCAGCAAAATCGTGGGCCAGGGTTTCGATCGCCTTTTCTTGTTTTTCTAAAATACTTTCAATTTGGGCAGGCAACTGACGCAAACCATTAATAATTGCGGCTAATTGATCCAAGGGTAAAGATTGATGACGATAGGCCAAATCTAAGGCAAGGAAATAAAAACCCATTAACTGAGCCGTAAAGGTTTTGGTGGCCGCCACCCCGATTTCAATCCCTGCTTGGGTATTAATAATCTGGCCAACCATATTGGCTAGGGTACTTTCGGGACGATTGGTAATCCCCATAATGCGGGGTTCGTAGGGAGAAGCCAAGGTTAAACGACGCTGTTTTTCCATTTCCAATGCAGCCAATGTATCCGCCGTTTCCCCCGATTGCGTCACCCCAATGGTTAGCGTATTGGGCGTAAGGGGGGTGGGAGAATAGCGAAACTCAGAGGCATAATGTACTGTCGTGGGAATGCCCGCCACTTGTTCTAATAGATACTTGCCCACCAAAGCCGAGTGCCAACTGGTTCCACAGGCGAGAACTTGAATATGCTGCAAATTATCGATTAATTCGGGAGCTAAGCCCAGTTGAATAGGAGAAGTAGGTTGATCGCTCTGCCAATGGGCATCTAAGTAAGTTTCCAAACAAGTACGCACTACCGCCGGTTGCTCATAGATTTCCTTGAGCATAAAGTGCCGAAAACCTTGTTTTTCAACGGTGGTCGAACTCCAATCGAGAGTACGGGGTAATTTCCGCAGACGATTCAAGGCAAAGTCATAAACCTCAACCCCTAATGGTGTTAAACGGGCAATTTCCCCATTTTCCAAAGACAGTACGGTGCGGGTATGGGCCACTAAAGCGGTGACATCGGAGGCACAGAAAAATTCCCCTTGTCCGAATCCCAAAATTAACGGGGCCTGTTGACGGGCCACAATCAATTCATCTGGATAATCTGCACATAAAACGGCGATCGCAAAGGCCCCTTCTAAGCGGGCAATGGTCTGTTGGATAGCATGGAGAAAAGCATCAGCATTGGTTTTATCAATATTTTTATAAATATCTTCCAGCAGGATCGGGATTACTTCTGTATCGGTTTCAGAGTGAAAAGTATAACCCTTCTCTTTGAGTTCTTCGCGTAAATCCTGATAATTCTCGATAATGCCATTCTGGACAACCGCCATGCGCCCACTATTATCTCGATGGGGATGGGCATTCCGTTCTTCGGGTTTCCCATGAGTTGCCCAACGGGTATGGCCAATGCCAATGCGGGCGGTATTGACTTCCCGTTCTAATTTTTCCTTGAGATTGACCAGTTTGCCTTTGGCACGAATACAATCCACTTCACCTTCACTAATGGTTGCAATTCCGGCTGAATCATAACCACGATACTCTAACCGTTCTAAACCATCGATTAAAACATTAATTGCAGTCTGAGTGCCGATGTAACCAACAATTCCACACATGAGAATGATCCAGAAGGGTAAAAAGGACTAAGTTAGGTTTTTATTTAGTGTAGTAGTTTCAGTCAATTCTGCAAGCATCCACTGACAGAGAAACGCATAAGAGTGACGATTCTGTCCTAACTTTATTAAAACTTATCGGTTTCGGGACGGGGGCCAACGGCTCCAGGTTGATTGACAAAGAGATTACCAGCTGCCTCGTTTTGATAAATGCAGTCAATTTTGGGTTTGCCTTCTAAGGGGCCGGTAAAGCCAAATGTATTCATGCGATTTTTACAAGCATTGACCTGCTGAGAATCCACCAATTTTTGCTGTTCTAGAATCGTCCAGTTATTACGACGCAGAACGCAGCCTGGTTGCATGATCGGTTGGGTGACGAAAACATTAAAGGGGTTAAGGGTGACAAATACCCGCATATCCGTAACAATCGCACTAGATCCGAACTGGATACAAAGTTCAGCATTAGGCGCACTTCGATCAATGACTTCCCGTGAAGCGACATTCTCTGGGTTAAAACTGGCCGTTGAGCTAAAACCAATTCCGACCCCTACTCCCAGCACAAAAATACCGCCAAAAAGAGCGATCGTGCCGTAGTTTATTTTTGATTTGGAGACTGGCGTTTCGTATTCCCTCTCCCTGGGGTAGGAACGGGGGGGCGTATAGCGAGGGGGTTTACGGGCCATAGACTAGGGGAAGGCTGATTGAAAAGGTTTTGAGGCTTCATTGTAAACAATTCTTTACCTAACCGCTAGGCAGGGGCAGATTATCATCCTTATCACTACACCCCTTTGGGGTTGCTATTTTCCGCTACATTGCGGGTTGGATCACCGAGATTGATTTTATCCGTTGGCCCTGGATTGAGGTTGGTGGGTAAAATCTGCCAATGTTGGGCCAAGCGTTGCAATAATTTATCCTGTTCAGCCCGTAAACGATCAAAATTAGAGCCGCTATTGATAATCGTGAACCAGACAATGCCTCTTTCTTGGGTCGGAATCATGCCGGTTAAGGCACTCACTTGATTGAGGGTTCCTGTTTTTACCGTTAATCCCTGGGGCATATTACGCCATTGCAGCGTTCCTTGGCGATCGCGGCCCATGACGGGAAATAAATCAGACAGAGAGAGATTCACCGCTTTTAATTTATCCTCTAACGTCATAAACAGTTGGGTGACTGCACGGGGAGAAAGTCGATTTTCAATGGCTAAACCGGAACCATTTTTGAGTTGGATTTCAGAGGCGGAAATATGGGCTAAACGAGAAGCTGTTTGAGCAACCACCGTAGCTCCCCCCACCGACTGAGCAAACATTTCGGCCATGTCATTATTGCTGTAAATATTCATCTGTTTCAGCAATTGGGCGACAGGGAGTGATTGATGGCGCAGGAGCAATTGGGCATCAGGAGGAAGGGTGGATTGAGGCTGTACAGTTCCGGTAATGATGACTTGGGGACGGGGTGTATTGACAGGTAAAGCTTGATATTGCTTTTCGACAAAAGGCGACCATTGGGAAGAATCTAGAGCCTGTTTCAAGAGGTGTCCGGCGATCGCTGGCTCAGTTTTAAAATTCATGGCAAAGGGGCCAGTAACGATGATATTACCCGTGATTTTTTGCAGGCCTAACTGATTTAAAGCATTGCCAACCGCGATCGCTTCCTCCCAAACAAACAAGGGATCATAACCCCCTTCAATCACTAAGTCTCCTGTCAATACCCCATTTTGTAGCGTTCCTAAGGTATAAAAACGAGTTTCAAAACGATGATCTAAACCCCATTTATCCATGGCCGCTAAACTCGTTGCCACTTTGGTTAGGGAGGCGGCTGAAACCGGCAGATCTTCTCTTTGCTGGGCGAGATAGGCCCATTCAGTTCGCATCCAAATGCCTTGACGATTGGGATCATAACCTTTGGCCGCTAACGCCTGGAGATAATCTTGAATCAAACTGGTGACGACGGGATCTTCCTGGGTGGGTATGTCAAAAATCTTAGCCTGCTGCCAGGAAACCACTGCTCCCAAGGGAAGAGATTGGGGATTGCCCCCCCACAGTTGAGCTAAAAAGCCAAACATGGCCAAGCTAATACCGTCGATCATCCTGTCTCTCCTGAAAATTCAACCACTGATTTTCCTATCAATGTTAACCAATGTCATTCTTTTGACAAGAGCCTTGAAAAAGCTAAAAATCTTGATTGCAATGGCGATCGCTCCCACGCCCTATAATAGTTTCTCTGGGCTAATTTGAAATGTTTTTATGACTGTTGCCACCTCTCAAACTGCATTGGCTTGGTTAGATCGCGGAACCCACGAAATCTTTCCCCATCAACCGGACTCCGATAATCCCAGTGAAAATCTTGCTCAATTGCTGGCCCAGAGCGATCGCCCCCTAAGAATAAAATTGGGGATTGACCCCACCGGCAGCGATATTCATTTAGGCCATAGTATTCCCTTTCGCAAATTACGAGCCTTTCAAGATGCTGGCCATACGGCGGTGGTGATTATTGGTGACTTTACGGCCCAGATTGGCGATCCCACCGGCAAATCGGAAGTTCGCAAACAATTAACGGCAGATCAAGTCCGTAGTAATGCGAGGAGCTATTTAGAACAATTGCGACCGATTTTGGATTTTGAAACCCCTGGCAGACTGGAAATTTGCTATAACAGCGATTGGCTGAGTCAGTTAAATTTAGCGAAAATTCAAGAATTATTAGCCACTATGACGGTGGGTCAAATGTTAGCCAAAGAGGGTTTTTCGGAACGATTTACCCAGGAAACGCCAATCTTTCTCCATGAATTTCTCTATCCTTTGATGCAGGGTTATGATTCGGTGATGGTGGATGCGGATGTGGAATTGGGAGGAACGGATCAAAAATTTAATATTGCCATCGGTCGAGATTTACAACGTCATTTTGGGAAACCGCCTCAATTTGGTCTATTGCTACCGATTTTGATTGGGACGGATGGCAGTCAAAAAATGTCTAAGTCGCTCAATAATTATGTGGGACTGCGAGAAGATGCCCTTTCCATGTACTCGAAGTTGGAAAAAGTACCGGATAGTTTACTCAAGGATTATTTTGAATTACTGACCAATTTACCCCTAGATTCTTTACCCGAAAATCCCAGGGAATGCCAAAAAAGATTAGCGGTGGAAGTTGTCGCTCAGTTTCATGGTCGGGAAGCAGCCTTAACGGCTCAACAAACAGCCCAGGCGATCGTCACCCAGGGCAATACGGCAGCAGCAGAAAGCGTGCCAGAATTTTCCCTCGCTCATACCCAGTTTCCAGTTAAACTCTTCTATCTGCTCAGTGCAACGGGGCTTTGTACCAGTAGTGGGGAAGGTCGTCGTCAACTCCAAGGCGGTTCGGTGCGTTTAGACGGCGATCGCGTTACCGAGGTTGATGTTACCTTTGAGAGTGAAACTGACTTGGAGGGAAAAATTCTACAGGTAGGCAAGAAAAAGTTCATTCGTTTAGTTGCCTAATGTTGGTCATAAAATTGGTATTAAAATGTACGATGATGCGCCACCGTCTCCCCGACCCTTTCCTAGAGTTCCCCTCGAACGCCGTTCCTATGCCTATTTGATGGATTTTATTGCCGTTTGGCTGCTCAGTTCCTTTGCGACGGGATGGTTGCAGGGGATGATCTTTCTGGGAGCTTGGTTTGGCTTGCGGGTAATTTTAGTAGAAACCAATCAGGGCCAAAGTTTGGGGAGTTGGGCCTTCGATATGAAAGTGATTGATCTGCGATCGCGGCGGATTCCGGGCATCTTCGAGTTGACTAAACGGGAAGGCATTTTAGGCGGCACTTCTTTATTGGCAATGGTGGGCTTAAATATTAATTTTCTTAACGCCATTTCTATGTTGTTATTAATCGCGCCTTTGTTGATGAATGGCGGTTTGGCTCTGAGTGATGAAATGTATAATCAAGCTTTCCATGATCGCGTCGCTGGAACGGTTGTTATTCGTGCTAAACGGGGATTTTCCCTCGACTTACGCTTAAAACGTTGGTGGTATGAAGCGAAAACAAAATGGCAGGAAAAACAACGAAGATAGAGGGATTATGCAGGCGATCGCCGATTAGTGAATAGTTGATAGTGAATAGGTGATAATTATCCATTCAAAAAAAGCGATCACCTCAATGTTATAAATCTATAGATTAATCAAATATATCCGTTAAAGTCTTTGCTTCTAAAAAGCGATCACTCCATAATTCTAAGTCGGCGATCGAAGCTTGAGTTAAACGAGATTCAATAGACCCCGATACATTTCCAAAACGTTTGACCAATAATCGCATTAGCAGGGCAACCTCTCCCTCTTGGCGACCCTCTTGGCGACCCTCTTGGCGACCCTCTTGGCGACCCTCTTGGCGACCCTCTTGGCGACCCTCTTGGCGACCCTCTTGGCGACCCTCTTGTAAAATGTCCTGATAGAAAGCTGATTCTTTCATAATGTCGTTCCTTAAAATTGTTTTTATCATTTCAGGTGTCATCACCAATCCTGCGAATACTGCCGTCGCAGCCATGAGATTAGCCCTCACCCGTTGGTTTTCTATTGTATCCAATCCCTTCGCAACTTCCCGTAATCGTGTTGTTGGCTCCTTACTTTGGGTTAATATCGCCAACGGTAATAATCCCGGATTTGTTAGAAATAAATCAGAAGACTGTTCCCAAAGACGAATGGTTCGATAATGATGAGTTGTTTCTCCTAGTTGAAAGCTATCTTGATAAACCAAGGCTGATTTAGTTGGTTTCAGATAAATAACCACTTGGTGCATGGTTTTAAGCGGAAAACGACGATAAACCCTGACTCGATAATCTAACATCCGAAAGCCCATTGTTTCATCGGGTTCGGTCTGAAATTCTAGGTGTAATACGAGATCTTCCGATTGTTCCAATATGAGAGAATCAGCGCGAATCGGCTCTAAAGATAATTCCGTTGGACTCAGTTTGGTCAATTGAACGGGACGACCAAGCAACCAAGTGGCGTAATCTTCAGAAAAGTTTTCGGCTAGGAATTTGCAAGCATTGTCAAACATGGATAAATTTTAACATTTTCAGCGATCGCCGTTTAGTGAATAGTTGATAATTATTAATTGTTAATTAGGGCTTGCTGAAAAAAGCTGAAACCTTTACGGAGAAAAATAGTAGGCGAATTAAGAACCGCTAGAATGCACGAAAATAGGGTAGAATGCCTCAAAACCATTGCATTAAGAAGAGAGAAAGCAGATGTACCGAAAGCAAAAGTACTCAATTGAAACACCAGAAAACTTGAAAAATCTGTTCGGCGGGCAGTTAGACGAAGAAAATCGTTGGATAGAAATGTCAAAAATGATTCCCTGGGAAGAATATGAGGAAGAATATGCAAAAAACTTCACAGAAAAAAAAGGAGCCCCAGCCAAATCATTTAGAATGGCATTAGGAGCATTAATTATCAAAGAAATTTCAGGAAAAAGTGACAGAGAAACAGTAGAACAAATAAAAGAGAACCCTTATTTACAGTACTTTATAGGAATGGAAAGCTATAGTAGCAAAGAAGCATTTAATGCGTCAATGATGGTTCATTTTCGTAAAAAAATAGGAATGGAATTAATAAATAAAATGGTTCTTCTGGCTTTGCGGTAGAAGATGTATAATAAGATACACTATATGAGGATGGCATCAATGTTATTTTTTCTAGAAAATCTGGTAGATTTGCCAAAGGTAAACATAAGAAATGTGATTCAAGAGGGAAAACAAGCGTTTTTAATACTGAGTTGTCAAGAGGAAGAAGTCAAATGTAATTATTGTGGTAGCTTAACGGATGAATTACATCAGACGAACAGTGTATTAGTAAGGGACTTGTCTATCTCTGGTCAAATGGTATATCTGAAAGTCCCTCGTCGTAAATTTTACTGTAAAGATTGTCAAAGGTTTTTTACAGAAAATCTAGAATTTATGGAAGCCCGTAGGAAATACACAGTGAGGTATGAAGAATATATTTATGGACGAGTAAATGTGAGCAGTGTGGAACAAGTAGGTAGAGAGGAATCTCTATCATGGGATCAAGTGAATGGAATTTACCAACGTCAATGTGAAGCTAAAAAAAAAGATTGGCAAGGAGTAAAACACCTCGGGATGGATGAAATAGCGAAACGAAAAGGTCATCAGAATTTTGTAACAGTGTTAGGAGATATAGAGAAAGGAGAATTAATAGAAGTGATAGATAGTCATCAACAAGATAAAATCATCGAAGTGCTGATGGAGAAAGAATTAGAGGTGAGGGAAGGAGTAGAACAAGTGAGTGTAGATATGTGGGGAGGATTTCCTAAAGTAATAGAAAAAGTATTTCCGAATGCAGTAATTGTAACAGATAGATTTCATGTAATGAAGGCGTTGAATGAAGAATTGAATAAAATCCGTAAACAGACAAAATTGAATGTAAAAATCAAGGGAGAAAAGTGGCTATTATTAAAAAATAAAGAAGACCTAAAAGAGGAAGAGTTAGAAAAACTAGAATTGGTGTTAAAGCAATCTGCTCGTTTGCGTAAAGCGTATGAATATAAAGAGTCATTTAGAGAGATATATGAAAAAGTAAATGATAAGGAAGAAGGAAGATTAAAATTTACAGAATGGTTAGAGAATGCAAAGAGCATTTATACAGATGTAATTAGCACAATTCGTAGGAATTTGGACTCTATTTGTAACTACTTTTTGAGTCGAACGACGAATGGGGCAATGGAAGGCATCAATAATCGTCTTAAACTAATCAAGCGTCAAGCTTATGGATTTATGAACTTTGATAATATGCGAAATCGTTTTTTAGCTTGCTTTTCATGATAAGCTTTAATTATCACTCTTTGTTCAGGAGAACCAATAAAATTAATAAAGAAATAGAAAAAAAGCGACGGGTGTAGCGTCAGAAAAAAAAGAAAATGAAGGAAAGTTATTGTTAGATGCGACTTGTACACCAGCAGATATAAAATATCCAACGGATATAGGAATATTGAATGATGCCAGAGAAAAAACAGAAAAAATAATAGATAAGCTGTATGAAGAAATAAAAGAGAAAAGGAAAGAAAAGCCGAGGACTTATAGGGAAGTGGCAAGAAAAGAGTACTTAGCCATAGCAAAAAAACGTCGTGTGTCAAAAAAAGAAAGAAGAAAAGGAACAAAAAAACAACTAGGATATATAAAAAGAAACTTGTCTGATATAGAAAAAATGATAGAAGAGGGAGCAAAGTTAGAAAAACTAACGAAAAAAGAGCAAGAAGAGCTTGTAACGATAGGAAAAGTGTATGAGCAACAGTTAGAAATGTATGAAAAAAAGACAAATAAAGTAGAAAACAGAATTGTGAGTGTAAGCCAACCTCACGTGCGTCCAATAGTGCGTGGAAAAGCGGGAAAAGCAGTAGAGTTTGGAGCTAAAATATCGGCAAGTAATGTGAATGGCTTTGTCTTCTTAGACAAATTAAGTTGGGATAATTACAACGAATCGGGAGATTTACAAGCGCGAATAGAAGAATATAAAAGGGAAACAGGATGTTATCCGGAATCATTGGTGTCAACTTAAGCCAAAATGCCTACTCACAAAAGATTAGCCTAAAAGCAGGCGGAAGTAAGAGTAGGCTGAAAAAAAGGTTAGTATATAAAAAAGTGAGCAAAAAACAAATGGCAAGACAACATCCTCGGAGAAAAGGAAACCCAGACTTACGTCGTAAGACAAATCAGCCAGGGGTAGAAATCCCTGAAATAACAAAAGAGTTGTTTGAATTACTAGAACCCACAATGTTTACACCATTAAAATATTTACAGGGAACTCATGAGAAAATGATGAGAGATAGGGTGCTAAATTTACCAGTAATGGTGGCATTAGTGTTAAGTATAGTGTATCGTCAAATAGCGGGTATAAGTGAAGCGGTAAGACTGTTAGAGGAAGAGGGATTGCTATGGGTAGCATCATTAAAAGTAAGCAAACAGGCAGTATCAAAAAGAATGATGAATGTGCCAGCCGAAATATTTGCAATATTACTAAAAGGAGTGTTAGAAAAAGCAGCCGAAAAAGGGAAGAAGCTCCAAGTAGGAGAAAAATGGGAAAAAATAAGAGAAAAGTTTAGTGCAGTGTGGATAGCAGATGGCTAAACGCTAGAGCAGATAAGGAAAAATATGAAAATAAGTAAAGAAGAAAAGAGTAAATTGGGGGGTAAAATAATGATGGTAGTGGAAGCCTTTACCCAAAGACCCGTTACTTTATGGTACACAGAAAATGATAAATCAAATGATAAAATATGGTGTGAAGAATTGGCAGCTAAATTACCAGAAAATGGTTTAATTCTCGTAGATATGGGATTTTTTAGCTTTGTGTGGTTTGATTTGTTAACAGAAGCTAAAAAGTTTTTTCTAACCAGATTTAGAGCGGGTACATCTTACAAAACCAAACAAGTATTGTCTCAAGGTAGTCATTACAGAGATGAGATTATCATTATGGGAAATTACCGTTCTAATCCTTGCAAGCATCCGGTGAGATTAGTCTCAGTATTATGGGGAACAATCTGGTATCAGTATTTAACAAATGTGTTGTCTCCCGAACAACTGTCCGCCGAAGAGGTCTGTGATTTATATCGAAGACGATGGACAATCGAAGAAGCCTTTTTATTAACGAAAAGACTTTTAGGACTAGCCTATTTATGGGTAGGGAATAAGAATGGTGTCCAAATCCAGATTATTTGCACTTTGATTTTCTATACGGTCTTAAATCAATTGGTAGGGGAAGTGGCGATTGCTCTAAATCAACCGAAAGAAAAAATCTCAGTAGAGATGGTGTTTCGGAGTCTATACTATGTAGCGAAGGCTATTGCTAGAGGAGAAAAGCCTGATACAGTAACCTATCTGGCTGAACGTGCTAAGTTATTTGGTTTGGTCAAAGCTGAGAGAAAGCGACATCGAGAAAAGGCCGCTCTCAATCAACAAATTTGGGAACCCATTCCTTTAAGTTGACACGGATGATCCGGAATCGGTTCATGTGGATAAAATCTATCGAACAAAAGCGAATCGAGCTTATTGTAAAGAAAGGGATATAAGAATGAGTGGTCCCCGATTGGGAAGACCGCCGAAAGAGGTGAGCAAAGAAAAAAAGAAAGAGGCACGCTCAGATGAAAGAGTGCGTAATGCCATTGAGGGTAAATTCGGACAGGGAAAGAGGAAATTTAGTCTTGGTCGAGTGATGGGCAAACTACCTGAGACCTCGGAAACGGTAATTGCGATGAACTTTTTGGTAATGAATCTTTCTACTCTACTTCAGAAGACAAAAAGTAAAAAGTTGTAGAGTCGTTTTTCTTGTGAAAAATGGTGTTAATTTTCCTCTCTTTTGTGAGGAGTGATTTGTGTTGACCTTTTTAGACAGAAAGGAACAATAGATTAAACAAAATCTGTATTTTGATTTGTTTCCATAAGGATAAGTTATCTATGCTTTTTCAGTCCATACTTCCCTAACCCACATTTCTTTCGTTTTTTGACTTTTTCAGCAAGCCCTAATTATCCATTATCCATTAAAAACGCGATCGCCTCCTTATTTTTGGTTAACTAAAAGCGAAGGTTGCTCCTAAGAGATTGACATTAACATCGGCAGCGACAAAACCTGTGGTAGCACTGGTGGTTAACAGTAAAGTTCCTGAACCAAAGCCAGTATTACTTGAAATTCCATCACCCACTTTAAACAGGGTACTTGTGCCAGAAACTTGTACGTCAATAGCGGTTATGCCGGTGAATTTGAGCAGATCTCCACTTGCTCCACGCACAAAGTTGTAAACCGTATCAACACCATCACCACTGGTATAGTTAACGGTATCTTTAACGGTATCACTGCCCAGATAGAGCAGATCATTGCCGCCTCCACCGTTGAGGATATCTGCACCGCCGTAGCCATAGAGAACGTTAACCCCCGTATTGCCCGTCAGATTATCGCCTGCGGTATTGGAGCCTTGGACATTCTCAATTTGGGAGAGAGTATCTATGCCATCCTGACCGTCGTTAGCGATTCCTGTGGCCAAATTAACGATTACGGAGTCGGTCGCATTGTAATAGTAGGCAGAATCGTTGCCATTGCCACCAATTAAGGTGTCATTGCCAATTGTGCCATTGAGCGTATCATTACCATCGCCGCCACTGAGGGTGTTATTAAAATTATTGCCAGTCAAGCTGTTGTTAAGACTATTACCTGTACCATCAATATCGGCATTGCCTAATAGGGTGAGATTTTCGAGATTATTGCCAAGGGTATAAGTTAGATAGGTTTTGACGGTATCGGTTCCTTCGTTGGCATTTTCAGTAACCACATCTCCTGCGCTGCTTAAGGTATAGGTGTCGTTGCCTAGACCACCTTGCATGGTATCGTTTCCGGCTTGGCCATCGAGAATATCGTTGCCATTACCGCCCATGAGGGTATTGTTGCCATTGTTCCCTAACAGGGTGTTGTTGAGTTCGTTGCCTGTACCGCTAAGGTTACTGCCGCCTAGTAGGGTAAGGTTTTCGAGATTATTACCGAGGGTATAGGTGATATAGCTTTTAACGGTATCGGTTCCTTCGTTGAGGTTTTCGGTGATTTGATCGCCAAGGTTATCAATGGTATAAGTGTCGTTACCTAGGCCACCTTGCAGGATGTCGCTACCTGCTTTGCCGTCGAGTTGGTCGTTGCCTTCTAGGCCAAGTATGGTGTCGTTAGCGGCGGTTCCGATAAGGTTATCATTGTTCGACGTACCAACAATCGCATTAGAACCATAAACTTCGATTTTCTGCCAACCTACCCAGGATGGCGATGCAACAGTTTTGATTTGAACATAGCGGCCAATGGTTATGTTACTAAAATCATCCCTTAGCCATTGTCCACTCCTTGTGTAACCTTGAATTGCGTCGGCCAAAACGCCATTACCAGACCAAGCAATCGGTTGGTTAGAAACCCAAATTTCATGAGTTGTATTACCATCTGGTAATTGTGTCGTCAAAAGCTGAATGGTATTAAGGGCATATTCCTTACCAAGATCGACTTCAATCCATTGTGCTGGAAAGTCGCTGGAACTCCAGACTTGTGAGAAGTCGTTATCAAAGGCGGCTTCAGGCCCCCCGTTCCAAGGGGATCCAATATAAATGCTACTAGCGGTATAGTTGGCAACGGGTAAATTCTGAGAAATTAATGATCCCGTAGAAGTTTCATTATCAACAATAGTGAGTATTGCGTTATTTTGTGTTCCAATTGTTGCTCCATTAGTCGGATCTGCTAACGTTAGATTAATCGTTTCGGAGGTTTCTATTAGGTTATCATCCGTAATAGGAATAATAACCGTTTTACTGGTTTCACCATCGGCAAAATTAACTGTAATAGGAGCGTTATTGTAATCATTTGGCGTTCCTGATGACAATGCGGTGCCATCAGTTAAGTTAAGGGTTGCGCTAACTTCTCCATCGCTTCCCCCTGTGCGAGTGAGGATTACTTGAGTGATGGGAATGCCGTTTTCGTTAACGCTAAATTGGGAATTACTAAAGGCGATGGTTCCCGCCGACGGAGGAGCAACGGTAGAATTACTTAAAACCTGAATAACATTGCCAACAGCCGTATCGAGAATTGGCGAAAATGGATTAATAGTCATGGCTATAACGATTAGGAGTGAGGACAACAAAGATCATAACCCACATTCAGCAGGCTATTTTGAATATTTTTTATTTTTTATAATCCAGTCATAGAGCGATTTACAGCAATTATGGAAAGTATCATTTGAGTAAACGAATAAAACCTGCCTGCTCAAAATGATGATCGGTTGTTAATGTTTCCAGAATTTCAAGTTGCTGCATTACAATAAAGGAAGTACAGTCAACTAATGACCAGGCTTTATCTAATCTACTTTTGCAAAGTTGCCAGGCTAAATTATCAGTTGCTTTATCAATATAGAGAATCTCAACATAATCTACCATTTTAATGGCATCAATAATTTCAAAGAGACGAGAACGGGAAACCCGAAGTGGACTATTTAATAAAGCGACTAATTCAGCCAGAATATAATTGGTCGTATAGAGTTTTTTTTGTTGTTTAAGGGACAAACGAAAATATTGTTCTGCCTGATGATAGTAAGGCTGAGTTGAAATAAAAAGACTTGCCCAACCCGAAGTATCAATAAACAAACTATTCATTGTCTTTTAGCTCCTGATAAAGAGTCTGACTTTTCCCGTTAAGTCCAAAATCCAGCAATGCAAACTTCTAGAGGCTTTATCTGGCAAGGGTTTGAGTAATGATTCTCTTGACAGGAAAAAAATATTCTGAAGCCATCATCCCGCTTATCGTTCAAATTTCAAAAACAAAGGATGAAGGGAGTATGAGACTGTAAAATGGAGAAAATCTTAAAGGGCAGGTCAAAAAATGTTGGAATGGTGGACAAAAAACTTTGCCAGTTGTGAATTGGGAGACGAGAGGCTAAACAATCGTGCCTTCTCGATTGGGAAAAAGTTAAGTGAGGGGTTTGGAAAAGCCTTATCAGAAGTGTTTAAGGGAGGAAACGAGTTAAAGAGGGCCTATGAATTTTTGGGAATCCGAAAACAGACTTTGTCAAGATAATAGAGCCGCACTGTGAAATGACAACTGCCGCCGTAGAAGAATATAAGATAATGCTATCAGTCGGAGATACGACCTTCTTAGATTATCGCAATATCAAGGAAAAAAGGGAAGGGTATGGGCCGACTGGAAAAGGAGGGAATGGATTAATACTGCATAGTGCTTTAGCAATTGAGCCAGAAAAAGGACAAGTATTAGGTTTATTATGGCAAAAACTGTGGAATAGGGAGGTAAAAGAAAAGCCCCCAACAGATGAAACGGCGAAGCAGAAAAAAGAAAGACAGAAAGAACAAAGAAAAGCAGCTCGTCAAAGACCATTTGAGGAAAAAGAATCCTACAAATGGGTAGAGGCTCTAAACACCTGTGAGAAACAGGTAGAAAGTTCAACGAGGGTAATTCATGTATTTGACAGAGAAGGAGATGTTTCAGAAGTCTTTGACTCAGTGCGTCAACTCAAGCATACAGGAGTGCTGGTCAGAGCGTCTCATAATCGTAGTTTAGACAAAAATAGTGAACGACTTTGGCAACATTTGGAATCAGAACCGATTCGTTTTCATCAAGAAATCGAGATTCCGAGTACAGGAAAAAGAAAAGCACGGAAGGTTAAGCTTGCCGTCCGATTTTGCTCAGTTAATCTACGAACTCCCTATCGTTTTGATAATCGTGACCCGTTGAATGTCTATGCTGTTTATGCGACAGAAATCGATTGTCCCGAAGGCGAAACTCCTTTATCTTGGATGCTTCTGACTACAGAAGTTGTTGAGACTATTGAGATGGCTGTCACTATTCTTCGTTGGTACACCTACCGATGGCGGGTTGAAGAATTTCATAAAGTCCTTAAGTCTGGTTGTCAGAGTGAGCGTTATCGACTTGCCTCTGATGGAATGAAAACTCTTTTGGGTTTTTTAAGTGTCATTGCTGTTGAACTTTTACACGTTACTTATCTTCATCGTACCCAGCCCGATGCTCTCGCGATTGAAATTCTTAATCCTCTTCAACTTCAGGTGTTAAAAGCAGCCGCCTCTCAAAAACTTCCCCCTATTTTGACTGTTGCTTGGGCTGTCGAGTCTGTTGCTTTTCTTGGTGGTTATCTTGAACATCGTCGTAAAACTCCTCTCGGTATCCAAGTCCTTTGGCGCGGTTGGTTGAAGTTGCATGACCTTTGCCAAGGCTGGCAGCTTGCAATCCGCACTTAACGGGAAAAGTCAGGATAAAGAGTTTGTCCAATATAGCGATCGTGATTTTCAGCTAAATCAGAAATATCAATATTTAGCGAACCAATTAATTTAATTAGAGGATCAGTTTCTATCGGTTTTTCTTGGCCTAATGAAGAGGAGTTTGTTAACTGTTCCGATAATACTTGTAGCAGAGTATCTTCTAAGGATTGATTTAGAGAGTTTGCTTGGGTTATTAAGGCTTGCTCTAAGTCATCAGGGAGGGTAATAGTAAATATCTTAGCCATATTGAGCCTTGATTTTTGTTAATAAATGATCATATTATAATAACAACTGCGATCGCTGTTTTAAATTTAGAAACACAAAAGCGCGATCGCATTATAGATATTCTATTCTGTCTTTCATCTCATCGGGTAGTGCAATTTCATAAATGAGGGATATTGAGGACGTAGAGATTCAGCAAAGACTTCTGAGGCTCGAATGCTTTCATCTATGGCGGTTTTATTATCGTAATAAAAAGCGATCGCGGTATAGACTTCTGCTAGGGAAAGATCATATTCGCCGGCAATTTCTTCTAATGATTGTCCTAATCGCAAATAGGCGATCGCAATATCTGCAACAGTAATACGCCGACCGGCAATGCAAGGTTTACCGCTTCTGATGTTAGGAGTGATTTCGATATAGCGATTAAGTTGGATTTCCATTTATAGATAGCAAGAGAAGGGTCATTTTATTATTATAGTTTTTTAACTAGGGAAGAAAAGCGCGATCGCTATTTTAAATCCAGAAACACAAAAGCGCGATCGCAATATCTGCAACGGTGATATGTCGTCCTAGAATGCAAGCTTTACCAAAGAACATCTCACTCATGGGATTAAGTATTAATATCACGGGTTTCAGAAAAGATAAGACGTTGAACTTTATCAAAGAAGAACAATTCTTAAAGTCCTAAGAATCCCATAATCAGAGGCAAGATCTTTTGACAAGCTTTAAATAGTTTACTGGCGGGTTCTAATCCTTTGGCGATCGTTTCTAGCAGATTAACGGCTTTTTTGGCTTTAGTTTGCAAAGCAGAATCATCGGGATTTTGACTGGCTTGGGCGATCTTTTTCACCTGATTAGCGGCTTCAGCTTTTTCTTCATCATCGAGAGTCGCTTCAATTTGAATCGCTTCTGTTAACTCTTGCAGTAGAGTTTTAAGTTCTTGGTTTTGAGGTGAAGTATCGGCTGGAATTTGGTTAATAGTATGGTTAACATCGCCAATAATATCTCGAAGATTGACAACGGATTGAGTGGCATTAATATTGAAATTACCGCCAACATTAATTTTTTGACTTTTATCAGTAGATTCATTCATAAGTTTATTGAGTAAATTTTCTTGTTGATTGAGAATGGTCTTGGTAAACATTAACAGATTTTCATCTTGGCTAATTTTTTTGGTCAGAATCCGATTTTGTTCCCTTAAAAATTCTATCTCCTCTTGTAAAAATTGTATGCTTTGTTGTAAGGTTTCAACCTGGCGAGTTAAATCTTCTACTGTTAGGGTTTGATTTTCTAGAAGCAAAAGCAGCAGTACGTTTACAAGCCTTTGGTTTTCTTCGTTGTTGTCCATTCACTGAGAGTATTATTGATTGCTTAAACGGGATTCAATTCTGAGTATTTTTTCAGCAAATCTCTATATTCTTGAGCCGTTTCAACGAGTTCACCAATACTGGGACGTTGGGAAAGTTGAGTGACCATTTCTCGTAAATAAACCACTTCTTGATGATATTGTTCAATAAGTTCATCTTTGAGTCTGAGTTCCTCGTCTTTACTCTTAAGTAAATCGGTATATTGAGCTTTGAGAATGTAAATGATTTCTCGAATTTTTTCGGGGGTTAGTTCCTCTGGATTGAGTAAGTTATTAAGGGGGTCAAGGATAGCATTATTAGTTTTCATGGTTTTCTCCTGAAAGTTTTAGAGGAAAGAATAGACTGGGTTTTTATCCCCCTATATTTCCCTGGGTGAGCTATCCATTACACAAAAGTCTCTGAAACCCTTGCCGAATCTCGATCCCCCCCAACCCCCCTTAAAAAGGGGGGAGAATATGACAAGCTTGCTGTGTATGGCTTTGAGTTTTTTTATTAGGAGATTTGCGTAACGAACAGTGTTGAAAGGGGGAAGACAAATTAACGGTTTTAAGTCCCCCTTTTTAAGGGGGATTTAGGGGGATCAAACCTCAAAGCGTGTCTTTTTCAAGATGTGTGTACACAGTAGCTTTTTAAGGGGGATGCCGCAGGCAGTGGGATCAAACTTCTAGGGATGCAAGGAGATGCGTGTACACAGTAGCCTCGGTAAGGGGGATTGCTTGAGTTTTAATGGATGTCGCGGAGGTTAACGGTGGAGTCTTTGGCCTCGATGGTGAGGTCTTGGCCGACGTTAATGGCTTGGCTTTGATCTTGTTTATTATAACTAATCTCAACTTTGGTCTAGTTATTGGCTTGAATTTTAATAATCTGCATCAGGTCGGTGTTCTGTTCTCGTAAAAATTTTAACTGTTCGTCTTGGGCTGTTAATTGGGCTTTAATTTGATAAATTTCAGTCAATTCTTGATGGATTTTTTCTTTGTTGGCATCGGGAGGAACATGAACTTTGACGATAAAGACTCCATTACCTTTATTTTCAATGGCTTGCACCTGGAGAGGCGTATCTTCGTTTTGAACTTGCACTTCTTTGAAGGTATTCATTAAAGCTTTCCAGTCCATGCCATCCCGAAAAATGAGATCAACGGTGTCGAAAACTTCTTCAAACAGTTGGGTAAATTCCCCTGGCTCAAATTCGCCGCTACTGGGACGACGTTCTTTTTGGTTATTGAGAAGATAAACGTATTGGCAATCTATATTTTCGAGTTGAGTAGTGGCATCAATATTCCAGTTTTCTACACAGGCTCCTGTTAAAGTGGCATGGCTTAAATCAGCATTAACGGCGTTAACTTCGGTGAGATTGGCTTCTCGTAAATTGGCATATTTAAAACTGGCTTGACTGAGATCAGCTAACTGTAAATTGGTTTTTTGTAGGTTGGCTCCGTCGAGATTGGCCCCGCGTAAATCGGCTTTGCTTAAATCCTGTCCTGCGCCTGTACTGGGATTAATCAATAATTCTCTGACTTGAGGATTAACTAATAAAGTTTTGCCAGGGCGGGCTAATTCTAATTTAATCGCTTGTTTAAAGATCGTTTTATTCAGGATTGCTTGATTAAAATTGGTACTTTTTAAAGTTGCTCCCGTAAAGTCAGTGGCGGTTAAGTTGGCATGAAAAAATGAGGTTCCGCCAAGGCCAGCAAAGGCAATGACAATTCTGCGTAACCAGGGATCGCGGTGTTCTTTTTTAAGAGTTAACCAACCAGTGTAACAGAAGAAAAGCGTCAAGGTTACTACTACTGCCGTTGCTACTTCTCTTACTCCTACTCTTAATGATGCTACTCCTACTCCTCCTGCTACTGTTACTATCACCGTTCCTGCTATTCCTACTACTGCTCTTTCCACTCCTACTAGTGCCAGTACTGTTGCCATTATCGCTACTGAAACTCCTGCTACTAATGCTAGTGTTATTGCTACTCCTCCTGCCACTAGTATTCCTCCTCCTGCTTCTGCTACTAGTAAACTTGATAATGCTCCTACTATTGCTACTGCTACTGCTCCTGCCATTGCTCCTGCTAAAATATTTTTTCGCCAGGTGAAAACGCAAAAGAACAAAAGAAAAATTAAGCTGACCCAACTTGCTATCTGAATGTCTGTTCTTGATTCATCAAAAAGGTAGCTAATAAGAATTGAATTTATGGTAGAGAAAAAACTCGAAATTATCATTAATACCAACGCCGCCAATAGCAAAATTATCACCGATCGCTTTTGTAATCCAGCCTTTGCCCCTTCAAACTTCGCCTCCGTCAAATTGGCCCGACTAAAATTTGCCCCACGAAGATCACAGCCACTAAAATCAGCCCCGCTCAAATCCTGCTTTTTAAAATTACAACCCCGCAAAGATTCCCCTTGAAAATCTCTCCGCCCATTTTTATACTGTTCAATAACTTCGGCTGCTTTCATAGTCCATCAGCGAATATCTGCTATTAGGATAAAGGCAAAAAACCTTGTTGATCAAAAATTTCCCTTGCTTTGGTAAAATCGTTGTCTAACGAACTTGCTTTAATGGTAATTTTGGAACTATGATCATGATGGCATCACTTCAATTAAGGCTCTGAGAACTTTATTGACAGATTCAGGTGTTTTGAATATCTTAGCAACGTCTTCATCCAAAACAATAACCTTTAATTGTTGTTCTTCATTTTGGGGAACAAAGCGATTAGGTTTTGCCTGACGATAATCAAAATTGTATTCAGGAAGAATATCATCCAGATTATCCGTTGGTTTAGTAGTATCAAATGATATTTCGTTCATAATTGTTACGCTCTTGGTAAGTAGCTAGACGGGCAGTAATAATACGGATTTTAGGATATCGTTCCGTGAAGACAATGACAAGTAATCGATTACGCCGAGAGTGACCGATAATGATTTCTCGTGGCTCATCCGTAGAATGTAACTGATCGGAAAAGATAACGGCTAGAGGATTGTCGAAAACGGTTTTCGCTTCCTCGAAGTCAACGCCATGCTTCTTAAGATTAGCAGCAGCTTTTTTCTCATCCCATTCAAACGCCATATTTATTAGGATAAAGGTAAAAAACCTTGTTGATCAAAAATTTCCGTTAAACTTAGATCTTTTTCCAACAAACAAGCATGACCACTATAGGGTAGGACTTGAAACTTGGCATGGGGAAAGAGAGACTGTAGGCGTTGACCTTCTGTGACTGAGGGTAATAAACGATCATTACGACTGGCTAAAATTAGGGTCGGTGACTCGAAGTTTTGTATAGCTTGAGGGGCTAGGGCAAAATTTTGTAATAACCCTAAACGCCAACTGATCACATCAGGGGAAACCGATCGCATAGACTGCAACAATTGACGACGATCGCCGGATTCAATACGATCCAAAGCGGCTAAAAAGGGTAAAAAACCTAGGGTAGTGGTGGAATGCCAAGCCATAGGCAGCGATCGCGTTAAACTAACCCCCCAACTTAACCAGGGATAGCGAGAAAAAGAAGAAGCCGGATTAATTAAAATTAATTGTTCAACACTTTTACTCGCATTGAGAGCTAACTGGAGAGCCAGACAACCGCCAAAGGATTCTCCACAAAGATGAATAGGGCGATCGCCGATAACTTTATGAGACAGATCCCAAATATTTTGGCTTAAGGATTGCCAGGTACTTTTATCTTTAGTTGGCAAGGACAGACAATAAATATTAAAAAATCTGGCCAAGGTTGAAGATTGACGATGGAAAAGCTGACCTGTCCCATCCATGCCAGGTAAATAAATTAAGGCCGGTAAATTAGGATTAAAGGGTTCGGGACACAAAAATTGCATAGATAGAAAATATTATCAGGTCAGAACCGCTAGGGGCTTTTAGTATCTTAGTCTTATCAGTTTAACGAATTTCAGGAAAAATTGTTATTCTAAAAACAAAGACTGTCTCTAGGGTCTGGCTTCCTTAGCTTAAAAATGGAGCAAGGTAAACTCCCAGTTTTGATAAAATTTTAGCTTTTTTCGCACAATTTACCCGTAACAGGCTAGAAGCCTATTCCACAAGAGTTTATGACTGATTTAAATTAGCTATCAAGAGATTATGAGACTGCCAAAAGGAGGGAATCATGTCAAACTATCAACGATTTCCCAATCGGGTTATTGCCGGTCAAAATTTGGCCCAAAAACTACAAACCTATCAAAATTGCTCTAATGGCTTAGTTCTCGCCTTGCCCAGAGGTGGTGTTCCTGTTGCCTTTCCCATCGCCCAATCTTTGGATTTTCCCTTAGATCTCTGTTTAGTCCGCAAACTAGGCGCACCGGAACGTCCAGAATTAGCAATGGGCGCGATCGCTGGCGGTAACATTCAAGTCATGAACCCCGATATTGTTAATTGGTTAGGGATTACTGCGGCTCAAATTGCCTCTATTGTAGAGCAAGAACAGCAAGAACTGGAACGCCGTGCCCATTGTTATCGAGGCCAGAAACCTTTTCCGAATCTCTCAGATCGCATTATTATTTTGGTCGATGATGGCATTGCCACCGGAGCTACCATGCAAGCGGCGATCGCGGCCATTCAATCCCAAAATCCCCGCACTTTAATTGTTGCCGTTCCCGTTGTTGCTCCTGCTATTTATCACTTGTTGCAAACCCTAGTGGATGAAGTTGTTTGTTTAATTCAACCGGGTGCATCCCACTTAAGATAATACATTGACACTCAAAAGAGGAGACTTAAGATAATACATTGACACTCAAAAGAGGAGAGTGATTGAGATAAGCACATCGTAGCCGAAGAATACGAGAAACATTATGAAGATGCCAACGTGCTCCCGACAATTTAACCCTAGCTCCCACCTGTTTAATCTTAGACTCCACATCACCAGAACCAATCACAATACCAAGCTGTTGATAGTATTGGTAATCAGGGATACGCTGATAATGCTTCGTCAAATAGGCTTGAAAATTCTTTGCCCTCTTGCTTTTGACTCCATCAAACGCATCTATTGCCTTGTTCACAAAACCCCGCCACAGTAAATGCTCCACTGCTTCTAGCCGTTTGAGAGAGCCACCCACTTTGAACAGATTCTCCTTGAGATGATACCAATCCAACACCTCTCGTCGTATCAGCCACGATTGAGTGGCGAAACTCTCTACCGCATTCCAGATTCCGGGATGACCATCTCCCAAAAAGGTCACTATTGGGGACAAAGGTTGAACATTGCTCCAATTCTTTAAGCCCTCTGGGTCTTGGAAAAAGGCTTCACAGACATTGCCATGAAGACTCACCAGTTTATAATCTCGCCACTGTCCCCCTTCCTTCTCCTCGCCCCGCAGACAAATCTTTCCCCCATCTATACTGACCCCCGCACTCTCTGACTGAGCTTGAGCTAAGGGCAGTTCTGTCCGTTCTACCAAGCGATGTAAACTGCTATGTCCTACTTTTATCCCCATCAACTCCTCTATATCTTCTTCTGCTTGTTGGTAGGATGTTTTCGCACTGGCTCTTAGACAGCATTTCTCTAAACCTGGACTTAAGACGATTTTTGGCGACACCTTTAGTTTTCTGGCTTGTTTTTGGCTTATTTCCACTTCTCCGACTAGGGTTTTGATTTTTCGCTTGTTTCCAGACCGTTTTTTTCCCCCTTCTGAAAAAAAAACTCCCCCATTGTTGGCCCCACAATTTCTAACATCTGGGTTCTGACTTCTACTTCGATGCTTCCAAAGTCCTTCTGTTTCTCTGGTTCCGTATATTTGCGCAAGATACGGGCTGATTCGGTGAGATGCTGTTTTAACAGTGCTTTTTCTTCTGGGGGAATCGGTAACATACTTTTTTCGCTCATCAGTTTTTTTCCATTTTACCCCAGATTCTATGTACTACTTTATCCGGGATGTACCCAATTCAACCTGACCCCCTCCATTCCATTAGTCTTTGGTACGAAAATTTTCAACAGGTAGAGGATGAAGAAGTACAACGCTATCTTGCTCAAGCCAACCCCTTACCGCTTCGTTCTTAAGACCTCATAACTAACGTAACCTGAAGAGAGCCAAACAAGAAACTCAAGGCCAAGGAGATTGGGTGTTAAAAAGCGTTATTTTAACCATTCTCAGTTTAATTTTTATAATCTCTGTCTGGCGGTCAATGCCGGCCCTGGGGACAACCAAAACCGAAATCCTTTGGGATAGTTGGGGAGTTCCCCATATCTATGGTCAAAATCAGCGATCGCTCTTTGAAGCCTTTGGTTGGGCGCAAACCCATAGTCACGGTAATTTACTGCTCAAACTTTACGGAGAATCGCGGGGCAAAGCTTCTGAATATTGGGGTATTAACTATTTAGCCAATGATCAATATATCCGTATGATGGGCATTCCAGAGCGGGCCAAGCAATGGTATCAACTCCAAAGCCAAACCATGCAGGACAATTTAGAGTCCTTTGCTTAGGGGATTAATCGTTATGTGGCCCAGCATCCCCAGGAAATTCCTGCCGAATTGCAAGCCGTGTTACCGATTACCGGAGTTGATGTGGTTGCTCACGGACAACGGGTACTCTATTTTGAGTTTTTAACCAATGCTGAACAGCTAGAGGCCATTAAAGCTCAAACCTTGGCCGCCTCACCCAAAAATGGCTCTAATGCCTGGGCGATCGCTCCATCAAAATCCCAATCTAATAAAGCTCTGCTGTTAGCCAATCCTCACTTACCCTGGTCAGGGGTTTATCGTTGGTACGAAGCCCAATTAATAGCCCCTGGGATCAATGTCTATGGCGCGACGTTAGTGGGAATGCCAGTGCCAGCGATCGCCTTTAATGACGACTTAGGCTGGAGTTTAACCCTCAATGATCCCCACAATACCAATATTTATGAATTAACGCTTCAGGGAGACGGTTATCTGTGGAATGGCGAAGTGCGTCCCTTCGAGAGTCAGACCGAGCATCTCAAAATTCGTCAAAGCAATGGCGGTTATCAGGAGTTGGAATGGGAAGTGCGTCACAGTGTTCAAGGAGTTGTAATTGCTCAACAGAAGGATCACGCCTATGCGTTACGGGTGGCCGGTTTAGATCGTCCCTACGGTATTGAACAATTTTGGCAGATGGCCCAGGCGCAGAATCTGGCCAGTTTTGAAACAGCTTGGCAAAAGTTACAGATTCCCCTCTTTAATGTGCTTTACAGCGATCGCCTGGGCAATATTTTTTATCTCTACAATGCGATCGCGCCCAAACGAGCCGGTGGCACTTGGCAAAGCTGGCACAAAATTCAAGCAGGCGATACGGACAAAACCCTTTGGACAGAATACCTTCCCTATGAAGCTTTACCCAAACTGCTCAACCCGAAAAGCGGTTGGTTACAAAATACCAATGATCCGCCCTGGACAAGCACCTTGCCCTCGTTATTAGATCCCCAGGATTATCCGCCCGATCTCGCTCCCCCCACCCTAGAAGCTGCCCCAGAAATTTTTCGGACACAGCGATCGCTCAAAATACTCTCAAAATCAGGAAAATCCAGTTTAGCCGACCTGATTAAAGAGAAATTTTCAACCCGTTTAGAAATGGCGGATCGAATTTTGCACCTCCTCATTCCAGCGGCCAATATGTTGGCCAATCCCATCGGCATCGAAGCGGCGGCGGTTTTAAAAAAATGGGATCATCAGGCCAATGCTGACAGCAAGGGAGCCGTCCTATTTATGCTCTGGGCTATGACCTTAAGTCCCCAGCAAATTTTTTCCAAACCCTGGCAAGCCGATAATCCCCTACAAACGCCTTCCGGCTTGGCCAATATCAATATTGCCCTGGCGGTGTTAGAGGGGGTGGCAGCCCAAACCCAGTTACTCTATGGCAAACTCGATGTCACCTGGGGAGAAGTGGTGACAATGCAGCAAGGAAAATATCATCAACCGGCGATCGGTGCGCCTGGTGAACTGGGCAGTTTACGGGTGCTCAACTTTAAAACCAATTCAGAACAAAAGTATGAGGTCAATTTTGGGGATAGCTATATTGCGGCGATCGCCTTCTCCGAACCCATTCAGGCCCAAACCCTGCTGGTCTATGGCAATGCCAGCCAACCCCAATCTCCCCACCTCGGCGATCAGCTATCCCTCTACGGCAAAAATCAATTGCGTCCTGTATGGCGACAACGAGAAGAAATTTTAGCCCATTTGGAATTGCAAGAGGTTTTAAAGTAGCTTTGGATCTGGGACAAAACTTTAATAACTTTGACTTTGCCACTGTTGCCCTTCACTGGGGTTTAGAACCGTCACTTTCACTCTGTTCGTCATCTGGGCAGGGGGTAATTTTTGCTTTTTTAAAGCCGGATGAAGCGGGGTAATATCTCCTGAAACCGGAGCACAATAGGCCGGAATCGCACTGGCTACCAAGGCAATATGGCGATCGCTGACGGCTAAACCATGAGTAGGATCGTAACCGCGCCATCCTCCCCCAGGCAAATAAACCTCTGCCCAGGCGTGTAATTCCCAGTCGGCAATATCCTGATCTCCCTCTTGATAACCACTGACAAAACGGGCTGCTAAACCAACGGAGCGACACACTTCCATAAACAGTACGGTCAGATCTCGGCAGGAACCTAATTTATTTTGCCAGGTCACACCAGCTTCCCAGGGTTGACCTTGTTCTCGCACCGTATAGTTACAGTTTTCATGCAGTCGTTGAGTCAAGGTAGAGAGGAATAATAAAGGGTTACGCTGGCTGTCCTGGGCAATTTCCTGGCCCAAGGCGATCGCGGAGGGATCGGGGTGAATACCATAGGATTGCCAATAGGGTTGTAACTGTCGATAGAGCGAGGTGGGATAATCAAAGGGTAGCTGCAAAGCCCAGGCTTCCAGCAAAAAATTAAAAGGATTCTGAATATGGGTTTCTACCAAAGAATCAACCGTTAAACTGAACTGTTCTGTCGGCTCAGAAAACCAAAGACGTTGAAGACAATTACCATCTAAATCATTAACCACACTGATTCCCCCTGGTTCAGGATTGACGGTTAAGGCAAAATTTTGTAGGGATTGCCAGCCATCAGAACGGGGGCGCAAGCGGAGGATTTGAGGCTTTAATAATACTGCCTGATGATAATGATACTGGGTATGATGGTGGATCTGATAAAGCACGTTTTCAACCTCGAAGGAGCATTCTGAAATCAGGACTGGATTGTAAAACCCAGGCTTTTTGGTAAACTAAAACTCTATTCATTTCACAATGGCAAAAATTGACAATGAATCCTGCCCAGCTTGCTGTTAATGGTCTTGGTATTTTCTTGGCCTTGATGACGGTTTTGTTCATTTTTCGGATCATTCTAACCTGGTATCCCCAGATCGAGTTAACCAAAATGCCCTGGCGATTGGTTGCCCTGCCAACGGAACCCCTATTAATTCCGGTTCGTAAGCTTATTCCGCCCTTGGGTGGTGTGGATATTGCCCCGATCATTTGGGTCGGCATTTTTACCCTATTGCGGGAAATTTTGATCGGACAACAGGGGATTCTAACCCTCGGTCTATCTTTTCAGGCAACACCTTAAGCACCATGATTTTGAATAAGCCCTAGGGAGAATCCAGACTGTGTATTGCATTGGCTTAATGAGTGGTACGTCCGTTGATGGTATTGATGCTTGTCTAGTGGAAATTCAGGGATCAGGGTTAGATCTGACCGTTAGTTTGCTCAAGGGAGCCACCTATCCCTATCCTCCCCATTTACGCACGGAAATTTTGGAACTCTGCGATGGAGCTTTAGTGAGCCTAGAAAATCTGGCTTCTCTAGATGATGCGATCGCCGTTCAATTTGCCCTAGCCGCCCAAACCATTCAAGCCGAGATGCCGCCAGCCGTTTTGATCGGTTCCCATGGCCAAACCGTGTTTCATCGTCCGCCTAACCCTTCGACTTTCCAGACCCTGGGTTATAGCTGGCAATTGGGACGGGGAGAAGTGATTGCCCATTTGACGGGATTGCCTACCATTAGCAACTTTCGGGAAGCGGATATTGCGGCAGAAGGACAAGGTGCGCCCCTGGTTTCTAAAATTGATGCTTGTCTGTTGAGCCATCCCACGGAACACCGTTGCGTTCAGAATTTGGGCGGTATTGGTAACGTCACCTATCTACCGGCCAGATCCCAGACCCATTGGCAAGAGGGCATTACAGGCTGGGATACGGGGCCAGGCAATGTGCTGATCGATCTAGCGGTACAAAAATTTACCCAGGGCCAGCAAACCTACGATGGGGGGGGAGAATGGGCTGCCCAGGGCCAACCCTGTGATACTCTCGTTCATCAATGGTTACAACAGGATTTTTTTAAACAGCCCCCTCCTAAATCCACTGGCCGCGAATTGTTTGGCGAACTTTATCTGACCCATTGCTGGACAGAAGCTCAATCCTATCCCCTCAGCGAGTCCGATTTTCTGGCCACTTTAACGGAATTAACAGCCCTATCAGTGGTGGAAAATTATCGACACTTTTTGCCTCGCTTACCAGATACGGTTCTCCTTTGTGGCGGCGGCAGTCATAATTTCTATCTGCGGGAACGATTAAAGACTCATCTCGGCCCCCAAACAACTCTGATAACCACCGATGACCAAGGACTCAATAGCGATTTTAAAGAGGCGATCGCTTTTGCGGTGTTGGCTTACTGGCGGTTTCAGGATCATTTTCCAGGTAATCTGCCCCAGGTGACAGGAGCAAAACAGCCTCAATTACTGGGGGATATTCACTTGCCATGGGGCTAAGGCAGTGGTTAAAGCCCTAAATCCATCTTTTTTGTAAAGTCTGATAACCTTGAGAAAAACAAAATGCTACTTTCTAGAATGCTCAGGGAATACTAAATTAGAAGAAGTGTAAATTGATTTCTATAATACAGTTTTAAGGAGTGGTGCTTTGACACACACCTTTTTGATGGCAGCAGGACGCTGGAATATTGAAGGTTCTTGGCTCGAACGCAATCAAATGCCGATTCCAGTTAAAGGACGTACGATTGTTGCCTGGAATCAGGAAGATTGGTTTACGATGGTAACGAAGCTCGTTTTCCCAGAAAGTGAGTTACCGGAGATCTCCTTTCAGTATCGAGGTCGTCTCAATGGAGAAGAACGTCAATATAGCTACGTTCTCCAGCAAAGTGTGCTAGGCCGAGTTGAAGGGGAAGGTTGGATTGCACCCGATTCAATTATTCAACGCTATTGGGTTCTCGGCGATCGCCAACGTCGAAGTGGCTTTGAGACTTTTCACCGTCTTAGCGATAATCGCTATCATCTAGCCAGTGGTATTTTAGCTGGTCATTACTTAACAAGTACAATGGAAGCTATTTTAGAACGGCAAGCCTAAAATTACCTCACAATTTAAACTCTGCCTTTTTGTTTCCTTTTTTTGAACCCAGGCCTCTTGAATTATGCCACCAGAGTCTAGACACCGCCGTTTACTTGCCAATCGCTATCAACTAATTGACCTGGTTGGTAGTGGTGCGATGGGCCAGGTTTATCGGGCCGAGGATAAGCTATTAGGGGGTGTAACCGTTGCGGTCAAATTTCTTTCCCAAGCCCTGCTCAACCATCGCATGAAGGAACGTTTTGAACGGGAAGCCACCATCTCCGCCTTATTGGGGGAAAGAAGTATTCATATTGTTCGAGTACGGGATTATGGTCTGGATGAAAAGGAAATCCCCTTTTATGTCATGGAATTTTTACAAGGGGACAGTATTGGCGACATTATCAAATATCGTCCCCTACCCGTAGAGCGTTTTATCAAAATTTGTCGTCAGATTTGCTTTGGATTGGAATGCGCCCATAAGGGAATTTTATTTCAGGGAGAAATCTGTCCGATTGTGCATCGGGATATTAAACCCAGTAACATTCTGTTGGTACAGGATGCCGCTTTGGGAGAACTGGTTAAAATTTTGGATTTTGGTATCGCCAAACTGGTACAAGCCGAAGAGTCTCAAACCCAAGCTTTTATGGGAACGTTAGCCTACTGTTCCCCCGAACAAATGGAAGGAAAAGAACTAGATAATCGTTCTGATATCTATAGTTTGGGCATTATGATGTACGAAATGCTCACCGGAGAAATGCCTCTTTTTCCCACCAGTTCTTCCTTTGGTAGTTGGTATGAGGTGCATCACCATACGAAGCCTCAATCCATTCATCCTAGCCATCACGTACCACCTAGCTTGGAAGCTTTGATTATGGGCTGTTTGGCTAAAGCACCCAAAGATCGTCCCCAAACCGTTGATGATGTACTAAGAGCTTTGGAAGCGATCGAGGCTTCTCTGGTAACACCCGCCATTCCCCCTGGTAGGATTAGCTTTGATGATCCCGCCGATTCCCAGCCGACAATTATTGCCCCATCTCAACCGTCTGCCCAAAAGAAACTACTCCCCATTCAAGAACTCTGTAAACAAATGGGCTGGCCAACTGATAAGCCCCATCAAAAAATCGTTTTTCCCCATGTTTTAAGGGCGGCAGAAGGCACATTTGCCAGCCTTTGGGTGATGTTGGATCAAGAAGATGTTTTGACCCGAATGACGAGTATTCGCTATAACCAATTTCTGATGGTGACAAATCCTCATCCGATGATTCTCTGGATTACGGTGTTATACCACAAAGAATATGGCCCCCGTTGGCTTCCCTGCTATCTAGATTTAAAAACCTCATCTGGTCAGCGTTTTGCCAATCTTTTGGGCCAATCAGGAAATTATTGGTTGCTCTTTTTTTCCTTTGAAAATCCCCAACGTTGTCAGGAAGTTTTACCGGCAACGATCGCCCCTAATCAGTACAAGCTGTTAACGGAATGGGCAATGACGAGCCAAACCATTGAAGGTGGTAAACCCCAAATTACGAAACGATTACTGAAACAGGAATTTGAAAAGCTTAAACCTAAAATTATTGCCAAACTTTCGACGGTTAATCCTTCCTTTAATAAGGAAGTGTCAGGATTATAGTAATTGAGAGAACTTGTTTAACGCGATCGCCAACAGTCTCAGTTCTATTTCAAAAGGCTCTCAGTACTTTAGAGCAAAATAGTGCTACTCTGCCATCTGAAAACAATGATTCAAACAGCCCCCCATCCTCTCCTCGCAAAAATACTACCAGTGATGGGGATAGTAGTAATTTAGATACAGTGATTAGCCAGGCAGTTCCTGAGCCAAGAGAAATAGGGGGAATGAGCGCCGCCGCTTTGATGTTGGGTGGTTTTATCTGGAAATATCGCTCGATAAGGGCCAAGCATCACCGTCCTAAGAATATAGAATTGGTTGGTTGAGATTGTTCTACTCATCTTATTAGACCATAAGTTGGTATTTTTCCTGCGCTAAACGATAAAGGGGATGCCAGACTAAACGATTGGTTAAAACCACCAAAAAAGACATTACCGCCGTTGCAGCTAATAACACCGGATAGTTCGCACTAGCAGTTGATTGGGAAATCGTTTCTCCTAGGCCGGATGTGGTTAATAGTTTTCCCTTAAATTCCACATATTCACTGACAATACTAGCATTCCAAGCACCACCCACGGCTGTAATTATGCCGGTCATTAAATAGGGAAAAATGCCTGGTAAAATCAAATTCTGCCAGCGTTGAATGAGGGATAATTTATAAACCTTAGCAGCCTCAAAAAGTTCTGACGGAATCGCTTGGGCACCGGCAATCACATTAAAGAGAATATACCACATGGTTCCTAACATCATTAAAGCGACAGAACCGATCTGTAGGCCACCGCCAAAATTGATCAGAGCCAGTAATAAAACCGGAAATAAGGCCGTCGCTGGAACCGAAGCAGCAATTTGTACCAATGGCTGTAAGAATTGAGCAATGCGAGGATTACGCCCGATCGCCACCCCAACCGGAACTGTCCAGAGAAGAGAGAGAATCAAGGCGGTGATGACTCTAAGAGCCGTTAAGATCGCGCCTTTAATAATGATTTTCCACTCAGCAAAATCCACCATTTTTAATAGTAACGTTCCTTCCCAAATTCCCCAGAGGATGATAACAGTACATCCACTTAAAAATAGCCAATTTAACCAACGTGTAATTGTGAATGTTCCTGATACTTGCTGCGGCAAACTAACGGGATAGAATTTGACAGCGATCGCCTGATCAACAACGGACTGAATTTCTTGTACCTGTTGGCCAATGGCTCTGAGGGTTGGTGAAGCCTGTAAAAAATCTAAAATGAGGGATTGAGGAGCATCTTGAGTATTTTGGGTTTGATATTTAAACTTTTCTGCCCAGGCAATGAGAGGTTGCCAGATAAAAAAGTCGATAGCAATAATAATGGAGATCAAGACTCCTAAACCGGCAAAAATAGATCGCCAATTGCCGTGACTCGCTGCGGTTGAAAGATAGGAACCAAGACCCGGTAATTTGAAATTTTCTCCTCCTAAATTAAAGGATTCAATTGCCATCAAAAAAAACCATCCTCCCGCCATCGACATAGCACTATTCCAAACTAAGCCAATCGCCCCTGCGGGTAATTCTAATGTCCAAAAACGTTGCCAAGCATTCAGCCTAAATACTTTTGCCGCTTCTTTTAATTCGGTTGGAATACTGCACAGAGATTGATAAAAGCTAAAGACCATATTCCAGGTCATACCAGTAAAAATCAATAAGACCGCAGCAATTTCAATGCCGATTCTTTGACCAGGAAAAAGAGAAATGAGGGCTAAAACCACACCAGGTAAAAAAGAAAGGACGGGAATTGATTGTAAAATATCGAGTAAAGGAATCAAAACACTAGCGGCAAAGCGAAAACGGTAGGCTGTATAGGCATAAATCAGGGTAAATGTTAAGGAAATAAAATAGGCGATCGCCATTCTGAGTGGGTGCGACCTTTAGTTGATAAAAGCTGTTGTAATCAGGGTTCTACAGGGAACCCATATTGATCAAGTTTTGCCCAAAATTGACTCCATCGTTCCTTGGTCAATACCAAAGCTCGTAGGCTCAAAATAATTCCTGCTCCTTTTTCCTTCCATCGCATCCCTGAACAACATAATCGTTGTTTGACCAACGTCTTACAAGCTGCTTCCGTAACACCTGAACCAATCGGATACTTTTTCTCTAAGTATTCAGCATAATCCATTTGATGCTGATGATTCTCGTAATAAGTAATCGCCGCTTGTAGTTTCTCGGTAAGATTCTTAGAATGACTTTTTTCTTCTTTGACTTCTTTCATCAGATTTAGCAGTTCTCCTGCTTTTCCTTTTTCATGCTTGAGTTCTCGACAATTTTCAGTCAACCATTCTTTTTGTTTTGACACGGTATTCGGATGCAACGCTTCTGCCAAGGCACCTAAGTAACCAGAGGCATGATAGAAATCTAATATCTGTTCTTCCGTTTGCTTTTCTAAAAACTTCCAATTTGATTCTGCCCCGTCTGCTATCCCGACCAATGTTGCCTCTGGATAACGGTTTTTCGCTCGCTCAATTTCTCTTTCTAATCTTTCTAGAAAACTCTTTTTTCCATACTCTGGTGCCGCACCTAGATAGATTGTATGTTGACGTTCGCCTTCACTATCGTATAGGGAAACGGTTCCCACCATTGCTTCACGGTAGCCATCCTCACACATCAGCATACAGGTTCCATCTAATCCTATTCCCACTGTTGCAATTTGGCTATCCTCCTTGGGCGGGGCATAACTCCACGCTTCTTCTTTTGCCTGTACCACACTTCCTACTGCTTCACTCAATCTTTGGATATAGGATAGCGCTACTTTTCTACCATGATTTTCTAATAAATCATTTTTCACCTCTTTGCCTGCCATCCCTGACATTTTTGAGGATACCTGTTTTGCCAATAATGGCGTTGATGTTATGATTATCCTTGCTTCTCTTTCTAAGGGGCAATACGTTTTTCCTCAAAGGTGAACGCTGATATACATGACGATTCACTATAACCTCACCATAAGGTGTTTGATATTCTTTCGGTTGCTCTCCCTTACTCTTCCAGATTTCTTCACCGATTTTTAAGGGTGAACCATCTGTATCTAAATATTTCAAGGCTTCTTTGCTGGCGATGCAACCTACTTCGTTTAAGCCTTTTTGAATATTTATTTCTGTATCCAACATTGAACGACTGAGTTCTAATGTTAGTTCTATTTTTATCTTTGAACCCTCTACATTAATTAGTTTTGCTGTCATCATTGTTTCCTCTTTGTCACTTTTCATCCCATGTTAACACTTTTCTTTTCCTTCATCAACTAAAGGTCACACCCTTCTGAGTAGGGTTTGCAGAGTATAGCCAGGCAAAGCAGAAAGCCTCGTGCTAATAACCACATGGGGATCATAACTCGTATTAAATTGAGTAGCCGTTTTAATAATCAGAATCATGACGGCAAAAATGAGCATCATCATCAGACCATCTTGCCAATTCCAAAGACGGCGATCAGGGATTTGATTATCGGGCGTAAGGGGACGGGGCATTTTTAGTGAATAATTGATAATTGACAGTGGATAATTGATAATTGACAGTATTGACAGACAGATATTATATAAACAATGCTAAAGAAAGCATACGCTAAAAATAAGCTTAGGCGATCGCGGCTGGTTCGGGAGCTTGTTCTAAATAGATTGCACCTGCGGGTTCATCATAACCAAACAACTCGGTATAACGTCCCCAATCGATCGCCATTTTTAATTGTTTTTTAGACTCTTCAGGACTAAAATTAACTTCAAGAATTTCTAGGATTAAATCTTCCGAAATGCGTTGACTCGGATTAGCATCTAATAAGCGTTTAATTTGTTGGACAAGACGGATATTATCTAAAATGGATTGCCGAATTAAATGTTTGCGTTCGTCAATGTCCCCTTCAATAAATTGTTTACCCATTGCCGTTAGATAGATATCCCCTTCTTTGAGGGTTAACAACTTCATCATTTTAGCGGCTTCGATAATGGGAACAATATCATCTAATTCTAACAGTAATTCCTGGGCTAAACGATATAAATCCCCTTGACGATCTTCTAACAGTTCAATAAAACCCGCTACCGCACCAATTCTCACCAGGGGTAAGGATTGGGATTTTTCCACCGTTTTCTGTTTGGCTTGATTGGGGCTAAGAATGGGCTGAATATCTTCTTGGTCGGGATTGGTAATAATGCGATAAACCTGATCCACCAAAGCCTCAAAAGCTGGACTTTTGCGATCACGGTAATGGGCCAATTTAATCGGAAAATCAGCCCTAACTCGACCAGGATTTCTACCCAAAATGAGAATGCGATCGGCTAACATCACCGCTTCCTCAATCCCATGCGTGACAATCAAAATAGTTTTAGTCGGAATTCGTTTTTCTAACCAGAGATCCAATAATTCAATCCGTAGGTTTTCAGCCGTAAGTACATCTAAAGCCGAAAAAGGTTCATCCATACAAAGCAATTCTGGCTCCACCGCTAAAGCCCTAGCAAACCCGACCCGTTGCCGCATTCCTCCTGACAATTCCTTGGGATAAGCGTTCTCAAAGCCATCTAGGCCAATTACATCAATCATGTGCAGGGCTTTTTTCTGTCGAGTGGCCAGGGGTTCTCCCTTAGCCTTCAGTCCCAATTCCACATTTTCGAGCACCGTTAGCCAGGGATAAAGCGCAAAGTTTTGAAAAATAATCGCCGCCCCTGGATTTAAGCCCACTAAAGGACGTTGATGATACTTAATTTGCCCTGTACTCGGTGGGATCAGACCGGCAATCATGCGCATCAAGGTAGATTTGCCCGAACCCGATGGCCCCAATAGTGCCACAATTTCTCCCGTGGGGATCTCTAAACTAATGGCATCCAAAATCGAGATAGTTTGTCCGTTGGGCTGAAGATAGGACTTGGTAACATTTTCTAGAGCAATAAGCGTTTCTTTCATCGTTGAGACCAACCTCTATTCGCGAAGGGGTTACAATTACCTGTGGTGAAAAGGCAATTTTTTGCTAATCTAAACACGCTTTAGGCTCTCGTCAGATCGAAACAGCATGACAGGACAAGAACTCCATCAACTATTGTTCGCTAAATGGGGCCGTTCCTATGATATCCAGTTGCGTCAAGTTAAAGGCAAAATTTTTGTCCAGATCATGTGGAAATATCTAGAACAGGTTTCCTTTCCGCTTTCTGAACAGGAATATTTTGAACATTTGAATGCGATCGCTTTCTATCTAGAGGCTTGGGGCAGTAGTGAACAAGTAAGAGTTTTCTTGGCCAAGACAAAAGAGCAACCTCGATTGGGTAAAGCCGTGAGTATCCCTCTGGATCTGGGACAACGCGCATCGGAGTGGATTTTAAAGGAAATTTAACCTGAATGTAACTTGAGATTTACTTTAATTGTGATTCTATTTTTAGTTCTATTTTGATGGAGAAAAACACCAAGGATGAGTAAAATAAAAATTGTCTTGATTGAAGATGATGATTTAATTTGTTTAGGATTGCGAACAAACTTGGCTCAGGAAGCAGAAATCATTTGGTTAGGAGAGGCCCATAGTGGACAAGCTGGTTTAGCCCTATTACAGTCTGTTCAGCCGGACATTGCTATTATCGATCTGGGACTGCCCGATATGGATGGCATTGAGTTAACGCGGCAAATCAAGCATTTGCCCAATGGTAGTGACATTAAGATCTTGATTTTAACTCTCAATCACCAAGAAGAGTCCGTATTAGCGGCCTTTAGTGCCGGAGCCGATTCCTATTGTATGAAGGATATTCGTCTAGATTTGCTGTCGGAAGCTCTGAAGGCAACCCAGGCAGGAAATGCTTGGCTGGATCCGGCGATCGCTCGTATTGTTCTTTCCCATTGGCGGGAACCCCAATCTCCCCCGGCAACCACACCAGATACTCTCAAGGATAGTCCCCAGCCCTATCCCCTGACGGAAAGGGAGCTAGAAGTCTTACAACTGATTGTTAATGGTTGTAGTAATGCCGAAATTGCCAAGCAATTATTTATTACAGTGGGAACCGTTAAAACCCATGTTCGGAATATTTTAAATAAACTTTGCGCTGATGATCGTACCCAGGCGGCGGTTTATGCTCTTCGTTCGGGACTAATTGGTTAATCTCAGTTTTGGACATGGCTTTTTTTGAATGAATTTTTTGGATAAATCTGGGGGTTAAGTTGTATGCAATCCGTCACTTCTACGCTCTCTTTTACTACTTTGATTGCCGAGCAGCGAGCCTATTTTCAATCGGGTGTAACCTTACCTTTAGCCTTTCGACTGGCTCAATTACGCAAACTAAAAGCACTTATTCTTGAGCATAGAGCCGAGATTGAACTTGCCTTAAAAACCGATCTCAATAAACCCCAACTAGAAGCCTATATTGGTGAAATTCGTCCCGTCCTGCAAGAAATTGATCACGCCCTGAAACACCTCAAGCAATGGCTGAAACCTCAAACCGTTAGCACCGATCTAGCTCTTTTTCCCGCTCAAGCGCAACGCTATGCCGAACCCCTCGGTGTGGTTTTGATTCTAAGTCCCTGGAATTATCCCTTTGCCTTGGTTTTAACCCCTCTCATTGGCGCGATCGCCGCCGGCAACTGTGTAATCATTAAACCGTCGGAAATGAGTGAAGCCACTTCCGCATTGTTAACTCATTTAATTAACGAAAACTTTTCTCCTCAGCACATCCGAGTGATTCAGGGAGGAGTGGAAACCAGTCAGTCCCTATTAGCCCAGAAATTTGACCATATCTTCTTTACGGGTAGTACCCATGTCGGCAAAATAGTCATGGAAGCGGCTGCTAAACAGCTTATTCCCGTTACCTTAGAATTAGGCGGTAAAAGTCCCTGCATTGTGGAACCAGATATTGATATCCAAGAAACGGCTAAACGGATCATCTGGGGAAAATTCTTAAATGCCGGCCAAACCTGTATCGCCCCCGATTATTTGCTCGTCCATCAAGCCATTCAAGAGCCGCTTTTGGCTGCTCTAACTACCTGTATTCGAGAATTTTATGGTCAAGATCCTGCCCAAAGTCCCGATTATTGTCGTCTAATTAATGCTCAACATTTAGAGCGTTTAAGGCAGTTTTTAGCAGATGGTGACATTCTTTGCGGTGGTGAATGGGATGCCCAAAGCCGTTATTTGGCTCCCACGCTGCTGATCAATGTTGACCCGACGGCTCCCATCATGCAAAGCGAAATTTTTGGGCCGATCCTACCCATTTTTGACTATGACATCCTAGACTCCGCGATCGCTTTCATCAATGAACGTCCCAAACCGTTAGCTCTCTACCTCTTTTCCCAGAATCAATACCAACAAGAAAAGGTTTTAACCAGAACGTCTTCCGGCGGTATTTGTTTTAACGATACCCTGCTACAGTTTTCAGCCCTCAGTCTGCCCTTTGGGGGGATCGGTTCCAGTGGCATGGGTTCCTATCACGGTAAAGCCAGTTTTGACACCTTTTCTCACCACAAAAGCGTACTAAAACGTGGACTATGGTTAGAATTTAATCTGCGCTTTCCCCCCTATCTCCATAAACTGAAATGGATTCAGCGTTTATTAGGTTAACGACCCACCCTATCTCGTCCTATGAATTGCACTATTTGTTGAGTAAAATTTAGAAAATTCTGAATGAAGTCCAAGGTGAGCAAAAATAGTATGATGGAAGAATTCGTAAAAATTTTGGAAATTTGGGGATTGTTTTCTATCCCATCAAAATCAGTATGAAGTTATATTGAGTGAACGTGAGGATAAGCGAAGGACGGGCAAATTGATGAGAATCCTGGTGTTAGCTTGGGAATTTCCACCTCGAATTGTAGGCGGAATTGCTCGACACGTAGCAGAACTCTATCCAGAAATTGTCAAATTGGGCCATGAAGTCCATTTGTTGACAGTGGAATTTGAGAACGCACCTCGCTATGAGTTGGTGGAAGGGATTCATATTTATCGAGTCGTCGTCCCCTCTGGCAATGACTTTTTTCACTGGGTTGCTAATATGAACCTCAGTATGGATCAGCAGAGCCAAAGTCTGATTGCTCAAAAGGGAAAATTTGACCTCATTCATGCCCATGATTGGCTAGTGGGAGATGCGGGCATTTCCCTAAAACATCACTTCAAAATTCCCTTAATTGTCACTATCCATGCCACTGAGCATGGCCGCTATAACGGACTTTATAATGATACACAACGCTACATTGCCAGCAAAGAAGGGATCTTAATCTACAATGCTTGGCGAATCATTGTTTGTAGTAATTATATGCGTCATGAGTTGCAACGTGTCTTTGGTACGCCCTGGGACAAAATGAGCATGATTTACAATGGCATTCGTCCCGACAAAAAAAAGCGAGATCCCAATATTGACTATCAGGAATTTCGTCGTCGTTTTGCCCACGATTATGAAAAAATCGTTTATTACGTTGGCCGTATGACCTATGAAAAAGGGGTTTCGGTCTTGTTAACCGCTGCCCCTCAAGTTCTACAGCATCTCAATAACCATGTCAAATTTATTATTATCGGTGGAGGAGATACCGATCGCCTCAAACAGTTGGCTTGGAATTTAGGGATTTGGGAGCAATGCTATTTCACTGGTTTTATGTCGGACGAAGATCTTGATAAGTTTCAAACGGTAGCAGATTGTGCCGTATTTCCCAGCTTGTATGAACCCTTTGGCATTGTAGCCCTGGAAAGTTTTGCTGCCAGAGTGCCGGTGGTTGTCTCTAATACAGGGGGATTAGCAGAAGTCGTTCAACATGGTCAAACGGGGATTGTGACTCAGACCAATAATCCCGATTCCCTGGCCTGGGGAATTGTTGAAGTCTTGAAAAATCCTGATTCGAGCAAGATATTAGTCGAAAATGCGTATCAAGATTTGGACTTACGCTTTAGTTGGGAAAAATTAGCGAAGCAAACGATCGCCGTTTATCAACAGGTTTTCGAGGAGAGAAGCAACGTTCAGTGGCATTAAAAAATTCAAGCCTTTAACCAACCCTCGTCTCATCTGCTTTTTAGACTTGAGAACTTTGGGCAATAATTTCCTCAGCCTGATTGGTGCAACAACCGCACTGGGTTCCTAGGCGAGTCTGTTCTGATAACCGAGCTACAGAAGACATGCCCGCCGCGATCGCTTTGCGAACTTCCTTTTCTGTAACAGCATGACATACGCAAATATACATAGTTAATTAGCTCTATCTGGAGAAAGGCAATAATGGAGTGGGCTAAGGGGTAAACGTCAGTCCTTTATTGCAAGTAATTCTCATTATCCCGAAAAATATTCCAGCCGTCAAGTATGATAGACAAAGATTGTAAAAGTTCTAGGGAGACAAGACCGTATGCAAGGTCATCCAGATGTAAAGCGTCAACTCAATGAAGCCCTTAAGGGTCAACTGACCGCTATTAACCAGTATTTTTTACACGCTCGGATGTGTGGCAGTTGGGGACTTGAGCATCTGAATCAGCGCGAGTATAAATACTCAATCAAAGCCATGAAACAAGCCGATTTACTGATTGAAAGGGTTTTATTATTAGAAGGATTGCCCAATTTACAGGATTTAGGCAAGTTGCTGATTGGGGAAGATGTACCTGAAATTTTAGGAAATGATCTACAAGTTTGTCAGTCCATGCGATCCGGTCTTGTAGCTGGTGTACTTACCTGTGAAACTCATCAGGATTACGTCAGTCGGGATTTACTCGAAAAACTGGTGAAGGAAACGGAGGAACAGATCGATTGGCTAGAGTCTCAACTTTGGTTAATTGAACAGACTGGCTTGGCGAATTTCTTACAATCAATGGTTTAGTTATTTTTGAGGATTTTTTTGATGAAAGGTAGTGATCAAGTTTTACAACAATTATCGATTCTCTTGCGGGGGGAGTTAGCGGCCAGGGATCAATATTTTACCCATTCCCAAATGTATGCCGATTGGGGTTTAACAAAACTCTATGAACGCATTAATCATGAGATGCAGGATGAAGTTCAACACGCTGCGGCCTTGATTGAGCGTATTTTGTTTTTAGAGGGAACGCCGGATTTATCCCAGCAGGATGGCTTAAATATTGGCAAAACAGTGCCGGAAATGTTAAGCAGTGATCTGGCTTTTGAATATCAGGTCATTGGCAATCTGAAAACCGCGATCGCTGTCTGTGAACGAGAACAGGATTACGAGACTCGTAACATTTTGCTGAAAATTTTGGCAGAGACAGAAGAAGATCATTCCTATTGGCTAGAAAAACAGTTAGGTTTGATTGAAAAGATTGGCTTGCAGAATTATTTGCAGTCTCAAATGTAAGCATTCATGGTTAGGCGATCGTCTTTTCTTTTCACAAAGTAAGATTTAGGATGATCGCGCTTTGTGAAGTAGCGAAAGTGAACTATGAGATGGTTGTTATTTAAAATCAATAAGTATGAATTATCCTGAAGATTTTATAAACAAAATAATCTGTGGTGATTGCTTAGAAATTATGCAATATATGCCTGACAAAAGTATTGATTTAGTGGTTACATCTCCACCCTATAATCTCAAAAACTCCACTGGCAATGGCATGAAAGCTGGAACAAAGACTGGACGCTGGGCAGGGAATCCGCTTCAAAATGGATATGCTCATCATCATGATAATATGCCCCATCATGAATATGTTACATGGCAAAAAAAGTGCCTTAGTGAAGCCATGAGAATTTTAAGGGATGATGGTGCAATTTTTTATAATCACAAGTGGCGTGTACAGGCTGGTTTAATGCAGGATCGTGCCGATATTGTAAATGACTTTCCCATTCGTCAAATCATTATTTGGAAAAGAGCCGGCGGTTTTAATTTTAATCCTGGCTATTTTGTCCCAACTTATGAAGTTATTTATTTGATAGCTAAACCTAAATTTAAACTAGCATCTAAAAAAAACGGTTACGGTGATGTTTGGGATTTTCCACAAGAAATGAAAAATGCTCATCCTGCTCCTTTTCCTGTTGCCTTACCTTTTCGATGTATCGAATCTACAACGGCTCAAATTATCCTTGATCCATTCTCAGGCTCTGGAACTAGTGCGGTTGCAGCAAAGCAACTTGGCCGAAATTATATTTGCATTGATATTTCGCCAGAATATTGTGAAGCAGCACAAACACGGATTGATAAGACACCTAACATTTTAGGTCAAGAGAAAATCCAAAATACTCTTTTTGATCTTTCACAATTATGAAAATTTATACTAAAGAAACTCTTATTGAAAAGCTCAAAAGTATCCGCGATCTGGGTTTTATTCTTAATGCAAGACAAGGTAATCATGGTGGTATAGGAAATACCCTTGAAGATTTATTGGAAATCAAAGAAAATAATTTACCGATACCCAATGCAGCAGAATGGGAATTAAAAACACAACGCATCGGAACAAGTTCATTAACAACGCTATTCCATCTTGAACCATCCCCCCAAGCATTAAAATTTGTTCCCTCGTTGTTATTGCCCAAATATGGTTGGCCACATCAAGAAGCTGGATTAAAATATCCAACAACTGAAATGAGCTTCCGCCAAACCATTCATGGACTTTCGCCGAGTGATAGAGGTTTTAAGGTAAAAATAGCTGAAAGTGAACAAAAAATTTTAATTTCTTTTGATTATAAATCAGTTTCGGATAAACACTCTTGCTGGCTTGAATCAGTTAAAGAGCGGATTGGGCTAGGTGAACTTAATCCTCAACCTTATTGGGGGTTTGCTGATTTAGCAGCTAAAGCTGGAACAAAATTACGAAATTCCTTCTACGTTCAAGCTCAAATCAAACGAGAAAATGGTTTAGAATATTACCATTATCAGAAAATCTTAAAGTTAAGTCGTTTCAGTTTTGACGGTTTTCTAAAAGGCTTGCGAGAGAGATTTATCCTAATAGATTTTGATGCCAGAACTGGACATAATCATGGTACAAAATTTCGGCTCCGGCAAAACCGCTTACCAGATTTATATGAGCATACTGAGGAAATTTAGTATAATACAGCACCTTGCCTGATCACGGCGTACAGACAAAAAACTAAGATGCTTACTAAGCAAGGCTTACAGAAAAAATTGTACATTAAGATCCCGATAAGTTCTGTATTGTCGATAGTAACTCACTAAGCCACTGCGATCGCCATTTTCCCCTTCACCTCACTAAAAGCGATCGCTCTCGAAAAAAATATTTTATATCAAATCAAGCAAGTTCTTGTGTAGAATAAATAGATACGACTAGATGAGGTAACAGCAATGTTAGTTCGCTATGCTTTAAGCGATTATATCCAAGAAGCTCTTACTATTTCTACTATTGAACAATTAGAAGATGGTAGTTATGTTGGTAGAATCCCTAATTGTCAAGGGGTAATTGCTTTTGGAAATACTTTTGCAGAGTGTCAGATTGAGTTGCGTTCTGCGCTTGAAGATTGGGTTTTAGTGGGTTTAAAATTAGGTCATACTTTGCCTGTTATTGCAGGAATTGATTTGAATCAGGAATAGATTAATGAGTCGCCTAAGTCCCTGTAAACGAAAAGATTTTATCAATAAGTTGCGTAAGTTGGGTTTCGAGGGGCCAAAATCCGGCACAAGACATCAGTTTATGATTTATCAACAATGCCGTCTAACAGTTCCTTCTAATTCTGAATATTCTGTCCCTCAATTAAAAATGATGATTCGAGAAGTTGAAGCCATTATTTACCGTCAAATAGATGTTGATGAATGGAACAGACTTTAAATCGTCCTTTCCAATGATCACCGATTAAGAAAAACTTTGTAATTCACAAAAAGCGATCGCTATACCGCAAATCCTTTAACAGATAGATAATTGAGGAGATTGTGCTTCACCAGAGAAGGCGATCGCAGTAACTCAACGAATTAGCTAAAAACAGAGTTATAATTCTCCTACAAGATCAGTAATCAAGCTTGAGTCGTTACGCAGTAATCCACAATGAGGTTATCATTGACCCCAGTTTGGTTGCGTTCCTTAACTAAACCTACTCGGCGATCGCAATCCTTGCCCTCCCTGACCAAGAAGAAACCGAGGTAAACCAATGACAGACAGTGACAACCAACGTCTAGACCGCATCGAAAAATTAATAGAATCAAACGCCAAAAGCATTGAGGCGATCGCCAGTAGTATTGCCCAAGACCGTGAAGAAGCAAAAAAAATAAGAGACACCCAAAGAAAAGACCGCGCTCATGTCTTTGAATGGATGTCTCGCTTGGCCGCCGCTCAAGCTGATTATTATGAAGCTCAATCTGACTATCTTCGCCATGTGGAACAAATAGATGATAGGTTGACCGAACTTTTAACCCGACTAACACCGAATCCTTAACAGACTCGATAACAAAAAAACCTTAACCCAGTGTTAGGGGTTCTTTATTTTATCCCCTTCTATTTTTGAACTTTCTAATCTGTCGAGTTCATCATCAATGGTTATGAGTGGGCTGGTGGTTGCCATCAGTTTCGTTTTTTTCCGTTGAGCAATCCTTCGTTTCTATGCCATCATTTAAGATTAAAAAGCGATCGCCTTTTCCAATCTCATACCCACAAAAAAAGATCGCAGCTTTCCCCTTCAACCTCCAAAACGATCAAAATTTTCCCCTTCACCTTACAAAATCGCCGTTTTCTCCTTCACCTCTCAAAAATGATCGCCGCTTTCCCCTTCACCTCACCAAAAGCGATCGCATTTAGAAAAAGCACTTGAATATAATCTAAAATATTGGACTTTATAACATCCTTAAAAAAAGTGAAGGACTCAGAATTTGTGTACCGTGAAAATATTTTAGCGGGAGTAAATGCCGCCGATCTAAACTGACTAAATAATTTGCTTTTGCTTCGTAAGCAGCCGCTAAAAAAATATTGTCGTTGGGATCTATATTGTCCAAAATTGTTGTTTCATAAGCTCCAGGAATAAACAAGCTGGTTTTTGCAATTACTGTAATTAACGATTGAATATCAAGTAAAGAAATGCCTTGCCGATTTAAGATAACTATCAATTCTTGTAACAGTTGAGGAGACATAATAAGGGTAAATTGGCTGTTGCGCCAGGCATCTAATACTTGAGGTGGAGAACTCTGAGAATTTTTGCTGAGTAGTGCGGCAACAAATACGGAGGTATCGAGAATAACTTTAGGGAGTGATTGGGTCACGGTTGGCTATTTTAGTACGAATACTATCAAGTTCTGACCAGATTTTTTCGGGGGACTGATGGCCAGATTCTTCGGCAAGTTTCCAGGCTTTAGCGATAATAGCATCCGCGATCGCCAATTCTGTTGAGGTAGTCGGCGGCATATTTTGAGTACCGAAATTTTGAAAGTCTTCTAATTCGGCGGGGGTTAGGATGAGTTCTTGAGTCTGCATGGCAATCTTTCGCTTTTGACTCTATGATATCTTTTACCGAGAGCGATCGCCCCCTCAACACCCAAAACATCATGATCCCCTAGAAATAACGACTCACAGAAATAGCGATCGCCTTTTCCAATCTCATACCCACAAAAAAAGATCGCAGCTTTTCCCTTCAACCTCCAAAACGATCGAAATTTTCCCCTTCACCTTACAAAAATCGCCGTTTTCTCCTTCACCTCTCAAAAATGATCGCTGTTTTCCCCTTCACCTCCCAAGAACGATCGCATTTAGAAAAAGCACTTGAATATAATCTAAAATATTGAACTTTATAACATCCTTAAAAAAAGTGAAGGACTCAGAATTTGTGTACCGTGAAAATATTTTAGAGGGAGTAAATGCCGCCGATCTAAACTGACTAAATAATTTGCTTTTGCTTCGTAAGCAGCCGCTAAAAAAATATTGTCGTTGGGATCTATATTGTCCAAAATTGTTGTTTCATAAGCTCCAGGAATAAACAAGCTGGTTTTTGCAATTACTGTAATTAACGATTGAATATCAAGTAAAGAAATGCCTTGCCGATTTAAGATAACTATCAATTCTTGTAACAGTTGAGGAGACATGATAAGGGTAAATTGGCTGTTGCGCCAGGCATCTAATACTTGAGGTGGAGAACTCTGAGAATTTTTGCTGAGTAGTGCGGCAACAAATACGGAGGTATCGAGAATAACTTTAGGGAGTGATTGGGTCACGGTTGGCTATTTTAGTACGAATACTATCAAGTTCTGACCAGATTTTTTCGGGGGACTGATGGCCAGATTCTTCGGCAAGTTTCCAGGCTTTAGCGATAATAGCATCCGCGATCGCCAATTCTGTTGAGGTAGTCGGCGGCATACTTTGAGTACCGAAATGTTGAAAGTCTTCTAATTCGGCGGGGGTTAGGATGAGTTCTTGAGTCTGCATGGCAATCTTTAACTTTTGACTCTATGATAGCTTTTACCGAGAGTAATCGCCGCTTTCCCCTTCAACCTCCAAAATGATCGCCACCTCCAATCTCATCCCCACAAAAAGCGATCGCCTAACAATCATGACTCACAGGAATAGCGATCGCCCCTCCAATCCCATCTCTACAAAAAGCGATCGCCAATTGCGGAATTAACAATTATATTTAATAAACCTCATCGTGAGTTCCAATATCAATTAGGTTAATTTCTTCGTCTTTGGTTTCAGGATTTTGTTCAAAATTAAAGATAATTCGGCAATTATACTCAACAGAAAAAGCCCAAGCACCTGATAATTTTCCTTTTAATTTATGAGTGCGTAATATTGGATTATAGGGATTGTCAGCAAGTAGTCTTAATTTGGCTTCTATTTTCGATTTTAATTCGGGTTGTCGTTTAATCGTTGTTTTAAAAGCGCGTTTAAATGATTGGCTAAAAACTAAGTTAATCATTGTTCAGTTCGGCAATAATGTCATCAACATTTCCTCGAAAAACATTACCATTTTGATAGTCTTGTCGAGCTTGAGAAATATTTTGAGCAATTTGTTCTCGTCTTTTTTCGATTTGCCGATGTTTAACAATATTGATCAAGTCGTCTTGTTCATCAAAAGAGAGATAGTCAATCATTTCTAAGATTTTACTAAATTGCATGGTTTGCGGCATTGTTACTTTCCTCTTTTTCAATACAAGCTTTTATTTTACCCAAAAAATGGGTTTAAAGCCTCGTCCTTTAGGGCGACTTCGATTGTTTTTGCATTTAGTTTAGACTTTTAGTTTAGAATTGAAGGACACAGGCAAGGTATTCAACCTGTTTAAAAACCTAGCTATCTAAACGATAGACGCACCTTGAAAACTAGAGTTAGAGGGTTCTGTACAGAATGGCTTGTACAGGTAAAAGCACTAAGCTTTAAGTACCAGAGAAACCAATATTGTAGGTTTTAAACTGTATCGTAGGGCATACGAAAACAGGCTTCTGAAATGGAGTAAACGTCTGGGGAGAGATTGCCTCTGGGTTGAGTATCGCAAGGTATTTGATTTAAGCAAACTCGTAGAACCAGAAATTCTAAGGGGTGACTCTGGAAGAATCCTCGTTATTTATGACGGGGAGTATGTCAATCTGCTTGAGCGATTATGACATCCGCGATCGCCACTTTCCCCTTCACCTTACCAAAAGCGATCGACTAAAAATCACGACTCACCAAAAGCGATCGCCTTCTCCAATCTCATCATCACAAAAAACGATCGCACCTTCACTTCACTAAAAGCGATCGCTATTCCCCCCAAATTGACCATCCCAAAAATGATCACAGCTTTCCCCTTCACTCTCCAATAATCCTCTCCTCCAGTCTCATTCTCAGAAAACGTGCTTACACTGTTTTATTCAGATCTCTCGATTCTAGATTATATGCGCTAAACGATGTCGAAAAAAAGACTTGATTTCTAAAACATTACTCAATCTAATAATATTATCTTTTGATAGACTTTCTTTTTTTCTATTTAAGACAAATTCAATTTGATCTGATAAATCATCGTCATAATCTACGAGTGATTTATTCATTTGGGTGGCAAACCAATACCATAATAAATTACATGGATATATTGAGCTATTACCATCTATTTTTTCTGGTGTGCAACCCCATCTTTCAAAAATAGCTTCATTTTCTTTAATAATATCTAAATTTTTCTTATGGGTAGGATACCATTCCATCGCTATATTAATGTCCCTACAATTCATAATCACGGTATAGGGAATGTTTTTTGATTTTATAAACTCAAACATTCGTGCTTCAGGCTCACCTAAAGTTCGGTTATTGGTCAAAACAACTATGGCATAGTTTGCTTCATCTAATGAACGAGTGACATTATCCGTATCTTGCTCATTTGCATCGAATCCTGGAGTATCGATTAACTCAATTTTTTTGAGAATCTCTGTAGGTAAAGTAATTTCTGCCTGAAATGCGCTAGTTTGAGAAATTTGGTCAAGGTTAGCACACTTTAAATATTCATCCAAGGTTATAGACTCTAAGCCCTGACTAGTACGAAACTTAACACTAGTAGATTCTCCCCAACGGTAACGAGTGGATATTTTAGTAGTTACTCTTCCATCACCAGGGCGTGCTACTAGCTTATCGAGAAGACAATTAATAAAAGTTGATTTGCCATTTTGAAAGCATCCAACAACGGATATTTTAGGTAATTCTCTAAATCGACCTTTTGAGGAAGGTTCTATCTCTTCTATTATCTTTAAATAGTCTGTCCAACTTTTCATTTCTGGGTATTTTTTATTTTTGATTAAACAATTCAAAAATGTTGAGAAAATAGTTAAAGTAACCAGACTTGGTATTTCTCAACAAGTTAATTAACATCAAAGTTACTTCAAGAAGGTTCTTTCCAAATGTCTTCTACAGAAGATTTAAATTTCTTTAATTCTTGACGTAAAGGTTCAATATCACTCTGTCTAAAATCTTTTGCAATATATGCAATTTTGTCTCTTTCTGATTGAGTGCTACTAAAGATAGCCTTTGCTTCTTCAATTCGTTGTTCGAGTTGCTTACTCATTTTTTTAAATGAATTAGTTATAGAGTGCAAGTAAAAGTTGCGAACTACTTGCAATTTTTCTTGGAGTTTTACAGTTATATCTCCCTGATTTAATTTGACTCCTTTCTCTAACTCCTCGTTGATTTTGTCTGAAATGTCTGAAATGTAATCTTCCTTCGACTTAAATCGACTAATAATTACTATTGCTACAACTGCTGCTGTGAATAGAACCATACCTAAGCCAGGAAATACAAAGTCGAACAGAAAAAGAAAATATAAAGAGGCAAAAGTTATACTTATATCTTGGAATGGCTTCTCTATTGATTTGTCCACAGCTCCATCAAACCCTATACTGCTAAACTTTTCCATATCTCTTCGGATATCACCACTTAGCTTAGGTATATTAACATCAAGACCTTGCAAATAAGAATTGTGGTTAAGATCAAGACTTTCCCATTCCTTTACAAGCAATACACAAGCTTTTACAACTCTCCGAAGAATCTTTGTCTCATAATCTTGATTTCCACCTTTTTTGAGGGAGTTAAACCATCCCTGAGATTTAATATTTACATTATTTTCAAATTCATTTCTAATAATTTGACCACACCTTTCCTTTAGTGTTTCAGATAGCTCGATGTCACCAAAATTAGTATTAAAATTTTCATTAACCTTCGTTGTTAGCCAATTCATTACGGGAGTGATAGTATTACCGATGTTAGTCAATGTATCTCTAAGGGCATTTTTAATAGTAGCCTCGTTTGCAATAATAGGCGCAGCAGTTTTGCCTGTAGCTTTTATAGAAGGAACAAACACCTCTTTCCAAAAGCTTTGAGCAAGGACGATATCCCAGTTATCATCGATGTAGTCAGTAATTATTGCTTGAGATTCATCTTGAAATGAAGCAAGTTTTTGTCTTGCGTCTTCCCATTCTTGTTCAGCTTGTTCTAGACCTTTTTTTGCATTATCTTCAGCTACTTTAAGGCTAGTTTCGGTTTTTCCTAAAGTATTTATAACAGGTTCACATCCTAAATCAATCAGAACAGACCAAGCTTTAGTTTCAAAAACATACTGCTTGATTTGATCTGTGACTAAATCCCACTTAGATTCAGATTTAACAAGTTCCACCGTCCTCTCAGTAAATCCTGAAGAGAGAATATCTTTTCGTCGTGACTTAGTTACAACTTTATTTAACACATCCTCCACACTCTCTAGCCATGCTTGCTCAACTGAATCAAATTCACTACCTTCGTCAAGTATTCCCATTGCTATTGCATCTTGTTTAATTTGTTCCTGACTATAAGAATCTAAGCGATTATTAAGAAGTTTTTCTCCTTGCACAGCTCTAAGGGCAAGAAAAGCATTGAAATAAAGAGGTTGCGTTTGGTAAGAGTCTGTAAATCCTAATTTTTTGAGTTCTTGCAAAATCTCCGAAAAAACATTTTTCTTTGTGTCTGGATTATCCTTATAGTTAACACCAAAAAAAACTTTACTTGCAAGACCAGCACCATTGATGATACTTAACGCTTCTTTTTCTAATTTGGAAAGTTGCTTATCCCCAGTAAGTAAATACCAAATTGCTGAAGATTCTTGCATCGCTATACGAGCAGTCAATGTATCATAATGACTGACAAAAAGCCCAGGGCAATCAACGATTTGCGCTCCTGATTTTCTGAGATTCTCTGAGTTTACTATGTAGGTTACTTCTTCGATAAAAGCATACATGACTTCTGAAAGTCTAAATTCTTTGCCCACTAAATTCTCTTGAAAATTATCAAAGCATTTATTCCATCGTTCTCCAAATTTCGCAGGAAATTTAAGATAATTTTCTATCTCATTTGGTTGAAAATCAGTCTGTTCTTGGAGAGATTTTAGAGCAGGATTATTATGGTAAGCAAGAACAATCATCGCGAATCGTAAAAGGTCTAACTTATCTTCTATTTCTTCAGAACCTTTTTGCACACTATCGTTGCAAATTTTCAACTCTTCCATTAAAGCCTGCTCAAGTAAAATTTTACCTGATAGAGTTCTAAAGTCTATTATTGAAAAATATTCTTGATTATATTTTTCTTTCTCTTTTTCTATGATAGAGTTAGCCTTGTTTTGCTTTATCAAACGCAGCTTTTTTGAAGTTTCAGAATCAGGTATCTGACAAGCAGTCATACCAAGAATTTCATCTAAACGCAAGAGCAAATCTTTATGCGTTCTCCAAGTTATTTTAGCAGTTTCTTTTTCTCCCTGATTAGGATTACGAACCTTTACTAGACAGGCACTGGTTTTAATGCCACCACCACCTAAACCGCGTGGGGCGATTTCTCTACCATCAGCAAATGTATTCAGAGTTGTTGATTTGCCTGACTGAAATGAGGCAATTAAAGCAATAGTAAATAATCCTTCATGGCAACGCTGACTTGTAGTATTAATTTGGTTGCGTAAATCCTCAGTATCAGATGGAAAATAACCTGATTCATCAAGTCTGTCAACAATTTCGCGTGACTTGTTTAACAGATTTAACAGTTCAGTACGCTTGGCATCAAACTGATCATCCATGTTTTGTTGATTGATATTGTTCATTTTCTTGATGTCTCCTTAAAAAGTGTTTATATTTTATTAAATTAAAGGCGATTAACTAGTCGTTTTTGTTTATCTCTTGCCTTGTTGATTAGAGAATTAACAGCTTCGCTTAATAAAGCGTTTACCTTGTCTGTATTACCTTTAACTCTTTCCCATTTTGGCTTAAACTCCTCGCCAACTTCCTTTACTGCTATAGGTAATTCTCTATTTTGATAAAGGGTTTTGAGAGTAGCAACTGTAGCAACACCGAAAATAGCAAATATTACCAAACCAGGAGGTGTAAATCCAAATGTACCTAATGTTGCGATAAAAGCTATTGGTCCTAATAACAATAAAAATACAACAGCCACAAAACCAGGCCAGCCACCCTTTACAAGAATCACACTAATTATTTTAATTACGTCTCCACTGTCTAGGGCAAAGAGTTCCTCTAAGTTAACTCGACTGTTTGCAGTGTTAACAACCTCATCCATAAAAATGTTGAAGGAGTAGTATTTCGTTGCCATAACTTAAACTCAGTGATTTTGTCTTGATTAAAGCATATGCTGAAAGCATACTCTTAAAAACAGTTTGCTGTCAAGGGGAAAACATTAAGATATGTAAAATTTGTGACGCGCCACTATAGTGTGAACTTCAGCTAAACTAACTCGTCAGAAGCATTCAATCATCATCTTAAGTTCAAGAAGAGATCGCCCTCTCTAAAATTAGAAAAAAGCGATCGCCCCTTACCGATAAAGATAAAAAGCGATCGCATTATCGTTGACCACGAGGTTATGAGCTATCCAGCGATATGATCGCACATCAAAAAAGAATTATTGATCAAACACCATGCAATACGAATATGAATGGGATCACAACAAAGCACGTTCCAACCTTCGTAAACATAGCATCCAATTTGCAGACGCAGTTTCTGTCTTTAATGACAACTTCGCCATCATCATTAGCGATGAGCATCCCGACGAAGAAAGATTTATTATAATAGGATTAGACTTTTTCAGACGAATTCTGGTTATTGCTTATACCTATCGAGATCAAAATACAATCAGAATCATCTCAGCCCGCAAAGCTAACAAAATTGAACGCCAACAATATGAAGGATAAATCATGAAAGAACAATACGACTTTAGCACTGGAAAACGAGGTGCGATCGATCCCATTCCCCAAGGAAAAACCCAGATCACCCTATATCTTGATGATGAAATTATTGACTGGTTTCGAGAAACCGTCAACGCCCAAAATGGCGGTAACTACCAAACCTTAATTAACCAAGCTCTACAAGACTATATTCAACAAAAAGGAGAATCCTTAGAATCATTATTACGCCGCATTTTACGCGAAGAATTAACCACATCTAAATAAAATAATGCGATCGCCTCTTACCGATAAAGATAAAAAGCGATCGCAGTATATTTAAACTTAAATCGAGAAACTGTTACTGATCACTAAAAACAGGTTTGCGATCAGAAGCATAGCGGTTATAGTTAGTTGGTTTACCAGTAGGCTTATTGCTAAAGGTCTTACCCCCTTCCGGCTTATTAAATTTGCGTTTAATGAGGGGTTTCTGGGTTCCCACATCAGGAACTTCCCAATCTGTTTTCATCCAGTTAGGACAATTTTGATCGTAGATCATCTGGAGAGCCGCCGCGGCGATCGCTTGGGGATCATAGTCTGCACTCAAATCCCGTACCAAGGGTAAGAAAGAGGCCATCCGTTCACCCGTTAGAGCTTCTTGGATTTGATTTTGTAATTTCTCCAGACGTTTGGCTTCTACCTGGGAGCGATCGGGAATTTGAGAGGTTTCAATGCGTTGTTTTAACCGTTGTTCAATTTGACGTAATAGACGACGATCAATGGGTTCCACTAAGGCGATCGCCGTTCCAGTTTTACCCGCCCGGCCAGTACGACCAATACGGTGAATATAGGTTTCAGCATTATCCGGCAAGTCAAAGTTAATGACATGGCTGAGATTTTCCACATCTAGCCCCCGTGCAGCAATATCCGTTGCCACCACCAATTTGATCTTATTGTCCCGAAAACGTTGAACTAAGCGTTCCCGTTGGGATTGACTCAAATTACCGTGATACTCATCCACCGTGTGACCGGCTTCTTGTAGCTTGCTGGTTAACTCGGCGGCAGTTTGCTTAGTACGGACAAAAATAATGGCCGATTCAGGATTTTCCATTTCGAGGATAGGCTGAAGGGCTTTCATCTTCGACCAACCGCGAGGAACCATATAAACCTGTTGGTCAATTTTGGAGGGTGTGCTCTGTTGTTGTTTGACTGAAACCGTTACCGGATCTTTGAGAAACTGATTGACCAAATCCCGAATTTCGCGGGGCATGGTGGCAGAAAAACAAGCAGTTTGTCGGGTTTCAGCCGGAGTCTTTTTGAGAATGGTTTTGACATCATCAATAAAACCCATACTGAGCATTTCATCAGCTTCATCTAGCACCACCCAATTGACGGTTTCTAGATTTAATTTACGGCGGTCTAACAGATCAATGACTCGTCCCGGTGTTCCGACCACAATCTGTACACCCCGCTCTAAACTGCGAATTTGGCGATCAATCGCTTGACCACCGTAAACCGTCAGCACATAGAGGCGACGCTCATTGGCAAATTCTTTGATCGCTTCCGCCACCTGTTGGGCTAACTCACGGGTCGGAGTCAGAATTAAAGCCTGAACACCAGGACGACGTTCAATCTTTTCGAGAATGGGTAAGGCATAGGCCGCCGTTTTTCCCGTACCAGTTTGGGATTGGGCAACCATATCTTGACCGTTAAGCAATAAAGGAATCGCTTCGGCTTGAATGGCGGTTGGCTCTGTAAAACCCAGACTTTCTAAGTGAATAGAACGCTCTTCAGATAAACCTAAGCTTTGAAAGGAAATAGTCATAGGATGGCAATAAATTTAAGTTGACAGTTGACAATTGAAATAGGCGTTTTTATAGAACTTTTTGATTCTAGGTGACACGCCGAGGAAAACAGGGTAGGAAAAATCAGCCTCTTAAGCCACTTGACCGTAGAGATCATAGACATCAGCCGCAGTAATGTTGACGGGAACAATACTGCCGAGCGTTGCTTCTCCCGTGACGTAAACCAAACCATCTACTTCCGGGGCAAAGCGGGCCGAGCGGCCAATCAGTTCCCCCGTTGCTGGATTTTCTTGCTCAATCAAGACTTCGACGGTTTGACCTATACAGGCAGCATTGTTACGGGCTGAAATAGGCTGTTGACAGGCCATTAACCGCTCCCGTCGTGCCGTCATCTCGGCTTGAGTCATTTGATTGGGTAAATGGTAGGCTGGTGTTTCTTCTTCCGGGGAGAAGGTAAAGACTCCCACATGATCAAATTCATGCCGTTGGACAAAATCGATTAAATGCTCAAAATGAGCTTCGGTTTCGCCCGGAAAACCAACAATGAAGGTGGTTCTTAGGACGGCATCGGGGATCGCATCTTTAATACGGTGAATAATGGCATCATTGACTTGACCTTGCCAGGGTCGATTCATGGCTTTGAGGACATCGGGGTGAGAATGTTGCAAGGGTAAATCTAGGTAGGGTAAAACATTGGGCGTTTCCCGAATCGCTTTGATCACCTTGGGCGTTAATCCGGTTGGGTAAGCGTAATGAATGCGAATCCAAGGCACATCCACTTCACCCAGGGCAGACAATAGTTCAGCCAATCGGGGTTCACCGTAAAGGTCTAGTCCGTAATTGGTGGTAATTTGAGAAATTAAAATTAATTCCTGTACTCCCTGAGCGACTAATTGTTTCGCTTCTGCCACGATGGATTCAATATCGCGCGATCGCTGCTTGCCCCGCAGTTGGGGAATAATACAAAAAGCACAGCGATAATCACAACCCTCGGCCACACGAAGATAGGCAACCCCTTCCGTTGTGGTTCGATAGCGAGGCAAGTTTTCATCTGCAATAAAGGTCGGATGCTCAGAGATGGCCTTAACCCGTTGCCCCTGCTCAACCTGTTCAACAATTTCAACAATCTTTTGATAGTCTCCGGTTCCCACCACCGCCACGGCTTCAGGGATTTCGGTCAATAACTGCTCTTGAAAGTGCTGGGCTAAACAACCCGAAATAATGATTTTCTTCTTTGCTTCTGCCAGTTCTACGAGAGTCCGAACCGATTCTTCTCTCGCATCTTGAATAAAACTACAGGTATTAACGATAACATAATCCGCAATTTCTTCGTTGGCATCGACAGGATAACCTGCCTGAACCAGTAAACCGAGCATATGCTCTGAGTCTATTCGATTTTTTTCGCATCCCAGATGGGAAATGGCGATGGATGGCTTATTGCCCATGAATATTGATAGTAATGAGTCCGCTAAAGTTGCCCTAGGGACTAAAACCAAGCTGCTTGTCTCACTTTCACCAAATACGGCGATCGCGGGATCTTTCCTTGAGCTTCTTGCCCCTAATTTCGTATGTTAAGACATTGTAACAGATGGGAACAGGGAAAACACAGAGAACTGTCGAAATTTATTTAGCGATTTGCTGACAAAGGAGTTTATCGGTAGCGATCGCCGTGTGTTGATTGAGTTCTGAGCATTCCTGGGTCGTCAAATCCCTTTCTGTCAAGTCTCTTCGTATTACCCAGCCATTAACCCCCGTAATTAGACGCGGTAAAATTTGGCTATCTACCACCTTAAGGGTTCTCATGTCATAGGTGGTATAAACGGTGGTGGCAGCATTGAGATCAATGTCCACAATTGTGAGGGTCTTGGTCGGCGGAAGATTGCTATTCAGGAGTTTACGCGCCCCTGCTCCTAAGGCTCCGGTGTGTAGTAATTCTAATTTGCCTCGTTTGCCCGGATAATAGGCGTGTTGATGGCCACTGATATAGGTGTGAACGTGATATTTTTCCAGTAGAGCGCGTAGGGCATCGGCATTGCTTAAAACTTCTCCAGCCTTATTGCGGCCAACAGCAACAGCGTAGAGAGGAATATGACCGATCGCGATTCTCATTTTGGCCGATTGGGCCGCAGGAGAAGCCAGACTGTTTTCAATCCAGGCTAATTGTTCCTGAGAAAAGCGATCCGTCGAAGCATCCCAAACCAGATAAAATACCTCATTTTGCTGAAAGCTGTAATAAAAGGGAAACTTGGCTCGATCAACAAAGGTTAACCCTAAATTATGGTCAGGCCCATTCCAATAGGCGACGGCCAGTTCCCGTTCTTTTTGATAGGGTTTGACTCCTTGAACGATCGCCCCCGAAGCATCATGATTACCCAATGTAAAACCGAGCGGTAAATTCGCCTGCCGTAAAGGGGCCGCAATATGAAGGTCAAAGCCAGCCCACATGGCTTCAATTTGGGGTTTCGTTAATGACGCTTTCTGGCCAGCCACCATATCCCCACCACTCAAAACCAGATCCGGTTGCCAACCAGGAATGAGCGCGATCGCCTTATCAACTTCCGCTTCGTAATCCGTTGAACCATACTGACTATTCAGATCACTAATCACCGCAATTCGCACATCTCCTCGTGGGGGCGCGGTTAAGCCTGGAGGAGCGAGGGCCAATTTCTGGGGTTGAGCTTGAATACTGCTGGCGGCTACCTGAGATTGGGCAATGGGAGAAACCGAGTTTTGGTAAGTTCCATAACCCACCACCACCGTTAAACAGGCGATCGCGGCGATGACAATGAAGAGGATATACTTGCGAACCATAACCAACTGTCTAACCCAACAGCGATCGCTGCGTTCAAAATCATTAACAAAACCAAACTATTTGCCACTGGCTTTGGGACGAGGAAACTTAGACGCAGCCGGAAAATATTCGACAGGTAAATCCTTAACCGCCTGGGACATAAATTGTCGCCACACCGGAGCCGCATAATGTCCCCCAGTAACGCCTTTCCCTAGCTGACGGTTATTATCATCCCCAATCCACACGGCGGTTGACATTTGAGGTACATAGCCCACAAACCAAACATTGCGCTCATTATCGGTTGTGCCGGTTTTACCCGCCGTCGGTCGTCCTAAATAGGCCAATCTTCCCGTCCCACCATTGACCACTGAGGTTAGAACGGAAGTCATCGTCGCTGCTGCCCAGGGATCTAGAACTAATTGCGGTTTAGGGGTATTATCCAACAACACATTGCCCTGACTATCCGTCACTCGCAGAATCACCGTTGGGTCAGAATACCAGCCATTACTGGCGATCGTTGCGTAGGCCGTTGCCATATCAAGAGGCGTAACATCCACAGAGCCAAGGGGAAGCGATAAAACCGGTTGCAGAGGACTTTTGATCCCCATCCGATGACAGTTTTCAATCACTTTACTAATCCCCACCTTGCTACCGATCAAGACGGCTGGAATATTTTGGGAAACCATTACCGCACTACGAATCGACATGGCTCCAGAGAAACTACCGCCATAGTTTTTAGGGGTGTAATACAATCCGCCGTCACGCAGTCGGATCGGGGCATCCATAACCACCGAATCGGGGGTATATTTACCACTGGCAAAGGCCGTGTAATAGACAAAGGGTTTAAAAGAAGAACCTGGCTGTCGTCGAGATTGCGTGACTCGATTTAATTGACTCTTTTGATAATCTCCTCCCCCCACGATCGCCTTAATAAAATGGGTACTTGGCTCAACCGAAATTAAAGCCACTTGAGTGGTATTTCCACGCACCCGGCCCTTCAAATTCAGGTAAGCATTATGAATAACATTCTCAGCCTTTTTCTGAAGGTCATAATCCACCGTTGTTTGAATCCGCATTCCCCCCTTGAGAACCGCTTCCTTGCCAAATTTATCCCTTAACTCCTGCATCACCGTATCGGTTACATAGGGCAATTTACTGCCAGACCAAGCCGTGAGCTTACCCAATTTTAATTTTTCTTTCTTAGCCAAGTCTTCCTCTTGGGCCGTAATCCAACCGAGATCCCGCATCCGAGTTAAAACAACTTCTTGACGTTCCTTGGCTGCTTTAAAGTTTCCGTAGGGACTATAGGCTTCCGGGGCTTGGATCATCCCTGCCAACATTGCCGATTCAGCTAAATCTAACTTCGCGGCTGGCTTGCCAAAATAACTTTCAGATGCCGTTTGTATTCCATAGTTATTATGACCCCAATAAATATAGTTGAGGTACATATCTAAAATTTGATCTTTATTAAAAACCTGTTCTACCCGAATCGCTAAAACGGCTTCCGCTGCCTTACGGGTGAAAACACGCTTTTGAGACAAAAAGATATTTTTAACCAATTGCATGGTTAGGGTAGAAGCCCCTTCCGATACACCACCACTTTTGAAGTTTGCCAGTACAGCCCGACCAATACTATTGGGGTTAATCCCCACATGATTATAAAAACTACTATCTTCAATCGCCATCACCGCCCGCTTCAGATTAGGTGAGACTTGATCTAAAGAGACAATTTTGCGGTTCGCTTCGTCATGCAGACTTTGAATTTCCCGACCCTTGGCATCATAAATATAACTCGTTTGGGCGGGAACATAGGTTTTGAGGCTACGAACATCTGGAAGATTACGGAAGCTAATCGCCAATCCCACTAATCCACCAGCCGTAACAGCACTGGTTAATAATCCTAACCCTAAAATAGTACCACTCGTAACCTTGAGTAACCCTTTAAGAAAAGAGGTTTCCTTCGCAGGTTGTTGTTCCGTAATGCTAGGGGGGGCTGCACTAGTAGTAGATGACACGGTACGTTGACTTCCTCACGCCAGAATATTTTAGATTTGAAACGAAATGTTAACTTGATTTAGATTAAGGGAACTATTAGTAACAAATTTAATCTTGTAGTCTTACAAGAGTTTAGCAATAAGTCAACCCCCTCCTTCAGCCTTGATGTCAAAGGGAGATCGAAATGTGACTTTTCGTTACAACTGTTCAGATCCCAATCTCCCGTTTCAATCTAGCGTTTAGCCAGTTTTTGGGCGCGAACTTTGCGCAGGCGAATCGATTGAGGGGTAATTTCTACCAGTTCATCACTACCAATATACTCTAGGGCACGCTCCAGGCTCATATCGACGGGAGTCTGCAATTGCACTAATTCATCGCCAGTCGCAGAACGATGATTGGTTAACTGCTTGGTTTTGCAGATGTTCAGGTCTAAATCCTGGGGACGATTGTGTTCTCCAATAATCATGCCCTTATAGACTTTAGTACCAGGTGTAATAAAAAAGATGCCTCGATCTTCGGAGTTTTTAAGAGCGTAGAAAGTAGCCGTTCCCTCTTCAATGGCAATAATTACGCCGTTATAACGGGTTTCAACGGTTCCGCAAAGTTGACGGTATTCCAGGAAGCTGTGGTTCATAATGCCTTCGCCCCGCGTCATACGGATGAACTCACCTCGGAAACCGATTAAACCCCGCGCTGGAATCACAAACTCCAATTGGGTTCGGCCATTCGTTCCCGTTTGCATATCCTGCATTTCTCCCCGTCGTTGACCCAAACGTTCAATACAGGAACCAACGGCTGCTTCCGGTACATCTAAGACCAGATATTCAAAGGGTTCGCAAGGCTGGCCTTTAACTTCGCGGTAAATTACCTGGGGTTGGGACACCTGGAACTCGTAGCCTTCCCGACGCATGGTTTCGATTAAAATGCCCAGATGTAATTCTCCCCGTCCTGAAACGAGGAATTTTTCGGCACTGTCGCCTTCTTCTACCCGCAGGGCCACATTGGTTTCTAATTCCCGATCCAGGCGATCGCGGATTTGACGGGAAGTGACAAATTTACCTTCTAGACCGGCAAAGGGAGAATCATTCACCGAGAAGGTCATCTGTAAAGTGGGTTCATCCACCTTAATCAGAGGCAAGGCTTGAGGCTCATCGGGACAAGTTAAGGTTTCTCCAATATTGGCATCGGCAAAACCGGCCACTGCTACGATATAACCCGCACTGGCTTCAGGTAGTTCCACTCGTTTTAAACCATCAAAACCCAGTAACTTAGTGACTCGCCCCTTCACAATCTCGCCGGTATCTTTTACTAAGGCCGCCTGTTGACCTGCTTTGATTGTACCGTTGTGAATCCGACCGATAATGATACGACCAAGATAGTCGGAATAATCTAGGGTCGTAACTTGCAGTTGCAGGGGTTTATTCGGGTCGCCGGCTGGGGGCGGAACATGGTGCAGAATCGCTTCAAATAGGGGTTTCATGTCTTCCCCTTCATCTTCTAGGTTTTCTTTGGCATAACCCGCCATACCAGAGGCAAAAAGCGTGGTGAAATCACACTGGTCATCATCAGCCCCTAATTCCACGAACAGATCAAACACTTTATCAACGGCAGTATTCGGGTCAGCGCGGGGACGGTCAATTTTATTAACGACAAGAATGGGACGCAGACCTTTTTCTAGGGCCTTTTTCAGCACAAAACGAGTTTGGGGCATAGGGCCTTCGTTGGCATCCACGATCAGAACACAACCATCCACCATACCGAGGACGCGCTCCACTTCTCCCCCAAAGTCCGCGTGACCTGGGGTATCAACAATATTAATTAAGGTGTCTTGGTAATGAACCGCCGTATTTTTGGAAAGGATGGTAATACCCCGTTCCCGTTCCAGATCATTGGAGTCCATGACGCAATCTGGAACCTCTTCCCCTTCCCGAAAAATGCCAGATTGTTTGAGGAGTGCGTCAACCAGGGTTGTTTTGCCGTGATCAACGTGGGCAATAATAGCGACGTTGCGAATGGGAAGGGACATAGAGAAACTTGCGTCTGTACGCAGAACGGTAACATTTTGTAATAATTCTAGCTTACAGACGAGACTTCTGACTATAGACTTCTATTTTTCGTAGGCATTCATTTTGGTCGATAGTGGAGTCGGGACTTGTTTTGTTAATGAGTACTGTGATCTCCCCTTCCCTCAATAGTCTATGCTCCTCACGATGCCATTACGGAGCAATTGGTCATTTTAGAAAAGTTACAGGCTCGTTTTTCCTGTGACACTCTCAATATTGGGGTGATTGGCATCATGCGTCAGGGGAAAAGTACCCTATTACAAAGTTTGACGGGGCTAGGAAATAACGTGATTCCAGCCCAGAGCGGTGGAGCTTGTACTGCGGAGGGAAACCAACAATAGTAAGTGGATCTCTGTGAACTATGAATAAGAATCCCCCGTCGTTCACGCGGGGGAGTATGTCAAAACGGTTAAAAGCAGTCTGGCATCAGTGACAGATTGATGTTGTGATGATGGCTATGTTAGGGTTAATTAACAGTAAAAGTACTTTTCCCTGCTAATCCGCGTTTGTCTGTCCTGTCTGCTTGCTTCTTCTGGTAATTGTTCTTTATGGCCGCCACTCTGCCTTTCTCTCCTCTCTCCTCCCGTAAAATCGAAAGTGACTGGCGATTATTACTTAAATTATTGCCCTATCTGCGGCGGTATCCTCGTTTGTTGCCGCTCTCCATTATTTTACTGATTCCAGTGGCTTTTACTGGGGCGGTGCAACCTTTAATTGTTGGTCAGGCGATCTCTCTACTCCGCAAAGAATCGGTCTGGCCTATTTTGGCTCAATTACCTTTAACAGAAGCTCTTCATAGTTTAGTGCTCTTTTTATTGTTTACCATTGTTTTGCGACTGATTTTTGCGGGTATTCAAGGATATTTAGTGCAAAAAATTGGCCAGGAAATTACGGCCAATGTTCGCAAAGATCTATTTGACCATGTTACTTCCCTTTCATTGACTTTTTTCCATCGCACCCCCGTTGGTCGTTTAGTGACCCGATTAACGAGTGATGTGGAGGCATTAGGAGATGTTTTTGCCAGTGGTGCGATCGGGGTTATTAGTGATTTTATTTCTATTTTGGTGATTATTGTCACGATTTTTTGGTTGCAATGGCAATTGGCCTTAATGTTAGTGGCGATGTTAATTCCTGTCACCCTTTTAATTATTTATTTTCAGCAACAATATCGTATTGCTAATTATCAGGTGAGGGAAGAATTATCTAAGCTGAATTCGATATTACAAGAAAATGTGACTGGCATTAATGTGGTGCAGTTATTTCGACGGGAAGTTTATAATGCTGAACAGTTTCGAGCAGTAAATAAACGTTATCGTCATGAGGTGGATCGCACCATTTTTCATGATTCGGCCGTGTCAGCGACTTTGGAATGGATTAGTTTAGTAGCGATCGCGGGGGTGTTGTGGTTAGGGGGAATTTTAGTGTTAAAGGATGCCTTAAGTTTTGGTAGTTTAGGAGCTTTTATTCTCTATGCCCAACGTCTCTTTAATCCTCTGCGTCAATTTGCAGATAAATTTACCATGTTTCAATCTGGATTTACGGCGATTGAGCGTATTGGAGAATTAATGAGTGAACCGATTGATATCCGCGATCGCGACGTTTTAAGTAATCTCGACAGTAATCCTGAAAATCTCAGTTTGCAGGGAGAAATTCGTTTTGAACAGGTTTGCTTTGCCTATAAAGCGGATGAATATGTTTTAAAAAATCTCAATTTCACGATTAAGCCTGGTGAAAAAATCGCCTTTGTCGGGCCTACAGGAGCCGGAAAAAGTTCTATTATCCGTTTGCTCTGTCGTCTTTATGAACCGACTCAGGGAAGAATCCTAGTGGATGGTATTGATATTCGCGAACTGTCCCAAGCTCAATTACGACGTTATATTGGGGTAATTCTTCAAGATAGTTTCTTATTTGCAGGCGATGTGAAGCGAAATATTACTCTCGGTGAAAATTATAGCCTCGCGGAAGTACAAAGAGCCGCCCAGCTAACCAATGTGGATCAATTAATTGAAGCTCTTCCCCAGGGATATAATACAGAATTGCGAGAACGGGGGAGTAATATTTCTGGAGGACAAAAGCAATTATTGGCCTTTGCGAGGGTCGCTATCCGAGAGCCAAAAGTCTTGGTGTTAGATGAGGCTACGGCTAATTTAGATGTGGGAACAGAGGCCCATATTCAAAATGCCTTGATGCACTTATTAGAAAATCGTACTGCGATTATTATTGCCCATCGCCTGTCAACCATTCGTCACGTTGATCGTATTTTTGTCTTAAAACAAGGAGAAATTTTAGAAGAAGGAAACCATGAACAATTGTTAGAAAAGGCCGGTCTTTATGCCAGCCTATATCAATTACAGAGATTGGGTAAGGATTAATATTAAATTCTAGGGATAAAGACGAGATAAATTTCAGGAGACCAGAATGATTATCTCAGAACCGATTACTTTAAGTTTCAAAAATATCATCTTAAGTGACGATCAATTTTATCAACTTTGCCAAGACAATGAAAATTGGCAACTGGAAAGAACGGCCCAAGGAGAATTAATAATTATGCCCCCTGTTGGTGGAATTAGTGGTAATAGAGAAGCTAATTTGAACGCGGATCTGGTTATTTGGAATTGTCAAACTCAATTAGGAAAAGTATTTAGTTCTTCTACGATATTTCGCTTACCCAATGGTGCAGCCCGCTCTCCTGATGTAACTTGGGTTAAACGCGATCGCTGGGAATCCCTGACCTTAGAAGAACAGGAAAATTTCCCCCATTATGTCCAGATTTTGTGATTGAATTGCTTTCTCGGACTGATTCTTTAAATCAACTTCAAGAAAAAATGCAGGAATATCTGAATAATGGTTTGCAGTTAGGTTGGTTAATTAATCCCCAAGCACAAGAAGTTAAAATTTACCGTCCTAATCAAGTCGTTGAAATTGTCAAATTACCCACAACTTTATCGGGAGAAAAGGTTTTACCTTGATTTATTTTAGACATTTCTTGGTTCTTCCCCCAACTGTGTGGAAAGTGTATAATGGTAATACCACAGTAGGAGGTGGAGTATGTGGATAAACTTGGATGAGCTACTAGGTTTGCCAAAGGTAACAGTCGTAAACTATCGAGAAATAGATGGTGCTTTGTTCTTAAAATTAAAAATGAAAAACGAAGTAATGGAATGTCCAAATTGTCATAAAGAATTGGAAGATATAAATCAAATAGAATATAATTTGGTTCGGGATTTATCCCTATTGGGAAAGAAAGTATATCTGGAAGTGCCCCGCCGCCAGTTCCATTGTGAAAAATGTCAGAAATACATAACAGAAAGACTGGACTTTATGCAGCTAAGAAAACATTATACAATTCGTTATGAAGAAAAGATTTATGAGCAAGTAAAAAAGAAAAATGTAGAAGAGGTAAGGCAAGAAGAAGAAATAAGTTGGGGAACATTGGAATCAATATTTGAAGAGTATGCAAAGCAGGCAGAAAAGAAGGAATGGGAATTACCAGAAAAGATAAGTTTAGACGAATTTAGTAATAGAAAAAGAAAAAAAGACTTTATTACAACAGTGATAGATATAAATAAAAAGGAATTGTTAGAAGTAATAAAAGGACACAAAAAAGAAGAGATAATAGAAGCCCTAAAAGTGCAGCCAGCAAGGGTTAGAGAGAATGTAAAGGAAGTAAGTGTGGATATGTGGGAGGGATTTACGTCAGCAATAAAGGAGTTATTTGTAAATGCTAAAATCGTCTATGATAGATTTCATGTAATGAAAAATATAAATGAAGAATTGAATAAATTGAGAAAGAAAATGAATATCCATAAAAAGGGTTTAACATACCTATTATGGAAAAATAAAGAAGAGTTAAAAGAAGAAAAAAGAGAAGAGTTAGAAGAGATATTGAAGGGTACATCCCGGATAAAGTAGTACATAGAATCTGGGGTAAAATGGAAAAAAACTGATGAGCGAAAAAAGTATGTTACCGATTCCCCCAGAAGAAAAAGCACTGTTAAAACAGCATCTCACCGAATCAGCCCGTATCCTGCGCAAATATACGGAACCAGAGAAACAGAAGGACTTTGGAAGCATCGAAGTAGAAGTCAGAACCCAGATGTTAGAAATTGTGGGGCCAACAATGGGGGAGTTTTTTTTTCAGAAGGGGGAAAAAAACGGTCTGGAAACAAGCGAAAAATCAAAACCCTAGTCGGAGAAGTGGAAATAAGCCAAAAACAAGCCAGAAAACTAAAGGTGTCGCCAAAAATCGTCTTAAGTCCAGGTTTAGAGAAATGCTGTCTAAGAGCCAGTGCGAAAACATCCTACCAACAAGCAGAAGAAGATATAGAGGAGTTGATGGGGATAAAAGTAGGACATAGCAGTTTACATCGCTTGGTAGAACGGACAGAACTGCCCTTAGCTCAAGCTCAGTCAGAGAGTGCGGGGGTCAGTATAGATGGGGGAAAGATTTGTCTGCGGGGCGAGGAGAAGGAAGGGGGACAGTGGCGAGATTATAAACTGGTGAGTCTTCATGGCAATGTCTGTGAAGCCTTTTTCCAAGACCCAGAGGGCTTAAAGAATTGGAGCAATGTTCAACCTTTGTCTCCAATAGTGACCTTTTTGGGAGATGGTCATCCCGCAATCTGGAATGCGGTAGAGAGTTTCGCCACTCAATCGTGGCTGATACGACGAGAGGTGTTGGATTGGTATCATCTCAAGGAGAATCTGTTCAAAGTGGGTGGCTCTCTCAAACGGCTAGAAGCAGTGGAGCATTTACTGTGGCGGGGTTTTGTGAACAAGGCAATAGATGCGTTTGATGGAGTCAAAAGCAAGAGGGCAAAGAATTTTCAAGCCTATTTGACGAAGCATTATCAGCGTATCCCTGATTACCAATACTATCAACAGCTTGGTATTGTGATTGGTTCTGGTGATGTGGAGTCTAAGATTAAACAGGTGGGAGCTAGGGTTAAATTGTCGGGAGCACGTTGGCATCTTCATAATGTTTCTCGTATTCTTCGGCTACGATGTGCTTATCTCAATCACTCTCCTCTTTTGAGTGTCAATGTATTATCTTAAGTGGGATGCACCCGATATTGAAAATGTATCCTTGTTTAGGAATAGCGTATGAAATGAAGGAAGAGATTAGAGATATTTATGAGCATTCAAGAACAACAAATGGTGCAAGGAGAAAATTTGAAAAATGGATGAGAACAGCGAGCCTATTCTATAAAAAAAGTGTGGGTATGCTGAAAACTCATTTGACAGGTATATGCAATTATTTTGAAAACCATACAACTAATGGATTAACGGAAGGGATGAATACAAAAATTAAATTAATAAAAAGGAAAAGTTATGGATTTGCTAATTTTGAGCCCACATTCCGCAGGTAAGTCAAGAGACAAAGTAGTACTTTTGACATGAAGAGCCAAGAAAGGAAAGAATATGTTTGTGTTTGGAGGTCAAATTAACGATAGTTTGAATGCCGTCAATCTCTAACCAACGGATAAACAGAAAAGACTGAAAGACCCAAAGCAGAGTGGGAATGGCGGTCGGTTTACCCTTTTGATTAGGAATAGTCTGATGGGCAAGAGCCAAAGCCTGTCGTAGGCGACGTTGTGCCAAAGTATAAACCAATAAAGAGACAACCATAATCATCATCAAAGCCATAATGCGTTGAGGATTCTTGAGAAAAAGAGCAGAGGCAAAAAAGAAAGGGTCTTTGAGAAAGCGAAAGCCGCGCTCGGTGTTTTGTTGAGCCTTATATTCAGCCAACATCTGGTCGGGACTCAAAACCTGAGAATCAAGAACATTAGTAGCTAAAATAAAACGTCCAGCCCGTTTAGATGCGGCTTCCAAGCAAGAGGAATCAAGGCTTAATTGCCCAGTTAAGCGGTAATGAAAACCGAGAGGGGTAGCCCCTTGTTTCGGTCTTCCTCCCTTGGCATAGTAAGGAATAGTCTGAACCTCAACTTGACTGAGTTGATGATAAGTCAAGGTTTTTGGCCAGAGTTGAGCCTCAGTAAGAGCATCGGCCTCACAAGCAAAATTCTGTCCACAAAGTTTCTGCCATTCTTTTTTGACAACTTTATCGGCTTTCTCAATTTTTTGACTTATAGCTTTATTATCGGACTGGAGACGTTGAGCACTTTCGACCACAAGCCATCGTTGCTGTTCACCCCCATATTCCGAAGCCCTCACTTGCCAACGATAACCGTCCTGTTCACCCTGCTGCCATTGGTCTTCTGATATATTTGCCAAAGTCTCAGTGGCTTCTTTCAGAGGGACACGACTTAACCATTGAATTGACCTCGCCATGCCCACATTTTCCGCCGTATAAAAAGCTCCATCCATCACCGATAAACCTTCCATATTCAACCTTTCTGGTTCTCCTGAACAAAGAGTGATAATTAAAGCTTATCATGAAAAGCAAGCTAAAAAACGATTTCGCATATTATCAAAGTTCATAAATCCATAAGCTTGACGCTTGATTAGTTTAAGACGATTATTGATGCCTTCCATTGCCCCATTCGTCGTTCGACTCAAAAAGTAGTTACAAATAGAGTCCAAATTCCTACGAATTGTGCTAATTACATCTGTATAAATGCTCTTTGCATTCTCTAACCATTCTGTAAATTTTAATCTTCCTTCTTCCTTATCATTTACTTTTTCATATATCTCTCTAAATGACTCTTTATATTCATACGCTTTACGCAAACGAGCAGATTGCTTTAACACCAATTCTAGTTTTTCTAACTCTTCCTCTTTTAGGTCTTCTTTATTTTTTAATAATAGCCACTTTTCTCCCTTGATTTTTACATTCAATTTTGTCTGTTTACGGATTTTATTCAATTCTTCATTCAACGCCTTCATTACATGAAATCTATCTGTTACAATTACTGCATTCGGAAATACTTTTTCTATTACTTTAGGAAATCCTCCCCACATATCTACACTCACTTGTTCTACTCCTTCCCTGGGTGTGACCTTTAGTTGATGAAGGAAAAGAAAAGTGTTAACATGGGATGAAAAGTGACAAAGAGGAAACAATGATGACAGCAAAACTAATTAATGTAGAGGGTTCAAAGATAAAAATAGAACTAACATTAGAACTCAGTCGTTCAATGTTGGATACAGAAATAAATATTCAAAAAGGCTTAAACGAAGTAGGTTGCATCGCCAGCAAAGAAGCCTTGAAATATTTAGATACAGATGGTTCACCCTTAAAAATCGGTGAAGAAATCTGGAAGAGTAAGGGAGAGCAACCGAAAGAATATCAAACACCTTATGGTGAGGTTATAGTGAATCGTCATGTATATCAGCGTTCACCTTTGAGGAAAAACGTATTGCCCCTTAGAAAGAGAAGCAAGGATAATCATAACATCAACGCCATTATTGGCAAAACAGGTATCCTCAAAAATGTCAGGGATGGCAGGCAAAGAGGTGAAAAATGATTTATTAGAAAATCATGGTAGAAAAGTAGCGCTATCCTATATCCAAAGATTGAGTGAAGCAGTAGGAAGTGTGGTACAGGCAAAAGAAGAAGCGTGGAGTTATGCCCCGCCCAAGGAGGATAGCCAAATTGCAACAGTGGGAATAGGATTAGATGGAACCTGTATGCTGATGTGTGAGGATGGCTACCGTGAAGCAATGGTGGGAACCGTTTCCCTATACGATAGTGAAGGCGAACGTCAACCTACAATCTATCTAGGTGCGGCACCAGAGTATGGAAAAAAGAGTTTTCTAGAAAGATTAGAAAGAGAAATTGAGCGAGCGAAAAACCGTTATCCAGAGGCAACATTGGTCGGGATAGCAGACGGGGCAGAATCAAATTGGAAGTTTTTAGAAAAGCAAACGGAAGAACAGATATTAGATTTCTATCATGCCTCTGGTTACTTAGGTGCCTTGGCAGAAGCGTTGCATCCGAATACCGTGTCAAAACAAAAAGAATGGTTGACTGAAAATTGTCGAGAACTCAAGCATGAAAAAGGAAAAGCAGGAGAACTGCTAAATCTGATGAAAGAAGTCAAAGAAGAAAAAAGTCATTCTAAGAATCTTACCGAGAAACTACAAGCGGCGATTACTTATTACGAGAATCATCAGCATCAAATGGATTATGCTGAATACATAGAGAAAAAGTATCCGATTGGTTCAGGTGTTACGGAAGCAGCTTGTAAGACGTTGGTCAAACAACGATTATGTTGTTCAGGGATGCGATGGAAGGAAAAAGGAGCAGGAATTATTTTGAGCCTACGAGCTTTGGTATTGACCAAGGAACGATGGAGTCAATTTTGGGCAAAACTTGATCAATATGGGTTCCCTGTAGAACCCTGATTACAACAGCTTTTATCAACTAAAGGTCGCACCCCCTTCCCTCACCTCTAATTCTTTCTCCATCAGCACTTCGATGATTTTATCTTGTTGATGACTATCTATCACTTCTATTAATTCTCCTTTCTCTATATCTCCTAACACTGTTACAAAATTCTGATGACCTTTTCGTTTCGCTATTTCATCCATCCCGAGGTGTTTTACTCCTTGCCAATCTTTTTTTTTAGCTTCACATTGACGTTGGTAAATTCCATTCACTTGATCCCATGATAGAGATTCCTCTCTACCTACTTGTTCCACACTGCTCACATTTACTCGTCCATAAATATATTCTTCATACCTCACTGTGTATTTCCTACGGGCTTCCATAAATTCTAGATTTTCTGTAAAAAACCTTTGACAATCTTTACAGTAAAATTTACGACGAGGGACTTTCAGATATACCATTTGACCAGAGATAGACAAGTCCCTTACTAATACACTGTTCGTCTGATGTAATTCATCCGTTAAGCTACCACAATAATTACATTTGACTTCTTCCTCTTGACAACTCAGTATTAAAAACGCTTGTTTTCCCTCTTGAATCACATTTCTTATGTTTACCTTTGGCAAATCTACCAGATTTTCTAGAAAAAATAACATTGATGCCATCCTCATATAGTGTATCTTATTATACATCTTCTACCGCAAAGCCAGAAGAACCCCTTTCTTGACAGTCTTTGATTATCTGGGGAAACACCTTTTTATCCGATTCATTGCCATCTCCTAATTGCATAAAGAGAGGGACACCACCATCTCCACTACATATCATATTTAACATAAACTGTTTTAGGTCTGGTCGTTTATCTCTGGAATAACCAAATTTTATTTTTATGGCTTTTGTCTGCTCGTCTTCCTCATCTTCTATCCTTTCCTTATACTTCCCTTGTACAGACATTGAGGTTGAGTCTAAATGCTTTGACTTTTGTTCTATTCCAAAGATTGCTGCCGCTTTTAGGACTATTTTCGTGAACCGGTTTTTTACCCCCACTCCAAATACCTTATCCAATGACCTTCCTAGCTTGTCATCATTTAAATCTTCTGCTTTTATTCCTTCTCCTAATAGGTATTCTAATGCTTTTCCTTTAAAAAACTCACTCAACAAATATAACGGAGCATTGATACATCCTAAGCAGTTTAATATCATTGCTTTTACTATTGTACCTACACTGAGCTTTTCTTGAGGATGAGTTCCCACTTCCTCATCGATAATTTCTACTAAACCCATTTCATCTATAATTCCCGCTACGATTCCTAAGTGGTCGAGGTCTTTAATATTTAGGTTATTCATTTTTACTGTTGATTCTATCTAAGACAAGACTCCATTTTAGAACTTTATTGACATTTTTTATCCTTGCCCGAAATCAATGCACAAGTACCGATACTAGCTCGCGTGAACTAGTGCTCCTCTTCGACAACCTGCGGAATGTGGGTTCCATCTATCTGTATCAGCTCTATGTCCATTTTCTCCGTTAGACTGCTTATCCAGCTCAGAAAACTTTTTTCTAGTTCTTCTGTTTCCAACATTCCAAATACTCTTCCAAAGGTATCGTGAGAGGGAATTCCCTTTGGTAACTCTAGAAACATTTCTAGCCATTCTCGTTTGGCTTTGCCATAGGCTTCAATTGCTACGAAGCCATCTGCCCCTGACAATACTGCCAATATTCCGATGATGTTATAAACCTGTGGATCGATCCTCTGAATCGTAGTCACTTTGCCCATTAGAAAGCTATCTATCCACATATTCAGAACACTACCTAAACCCCTATGGTGACAATTGCTGTTAAGTTATGGTCTTGCCTTCTCCCTGTTCTCGGTTCTTTTAGGCACTGAAAATGTTTCAGTATGCTTCTTTTGATAATTTTGACTTCTTTTTCTTGTTGTGGGGTTAGAACTCTTGCGCCGAAGCCTTTTGCCATCTTTGACCTCACTCACTTACTTTTTTTAAATAATAAGCTGTCATCACTCTAAGTGGATATAAGGTAGAATATATAGACTTACTTTTTTGGTAATTAGTCACCGCAATAAAGAAGGAAATTATTGAGAATGAGAAGCAAATGAAAAAAGTAAAGAATAATGAAGAAAGGAAAGGCGGTTAAAGAGATAGGTTAGAATAGGGAGACTATGAAAAAACTAGACCCAGTTCCAGACTTAAACCAAGAAGAAGTGAAAATGCCATGGCAAAAAGAAGTGGCAAAAGATTGGTATGAAGATTATCAGAAAGAAAAAGAAGAGAACGAAAAGCTGAGAAAAGAATTGGTAGAGTTAAAGAAAGAGATAGAAAAGTTGAAAGAAAAGCTGAAAAAGCTTAACCAAAGAACGAGTGAAAATAGCTCTCAGCCCCCAAGCAGTGACGGTTACAAAAAGAAAGTCGCCAAAACCTTCGGTCAAAAAGGAAAAAAAAGAGGTCCAAAGTACGACCATGTGGGTAAAACCAGAAACGGGTTTGGTCGGGTAGATGAAATAGTAGATTTAAGGATGGAAAAATGCCCAAAATGTGGTGCGTCAGTGGAAAAGCAAAAGGAGACTATCATCAAAAAAAATCAAATAGCTGAATTAGTCAGTAAACCAGTAGAGGTAAGGGAATATGTTAGGGAAAAGTATCAATGCTCAAAATGTGATTGGGAAGGTTATGCCCCACTTCCTTTGGGATGTCGTGAAGATTTTAGCTACGGTGCAACCTTATCCAGCTTAGTGGGATGGCTGGGATATGGGGGAAATTTGACTTGGCTAAAACAACGATACTTGGTAGAAACGGTCTTTGGCATTCCTCTGTCTCAAGGGAGTTTAGCTAAAATGCACCGATGGTTTTGCGAAAGCTTGTATCCTAGTTATGAACAGTGGTGGACTTACATACAGGAGCCTGGAGTCCGTTGTGTGGACGAAACCAGCTATCGCGTCAATGGGGTTAACTATTGGATGTGGGTGGCTACTTCCTCCTCTGTTTGTGTTTTGTTTCTGGCTCCCAGCCGGAGTTCCGATGAGGTTCATTCCCTATTAGGTAAAGATTTTCATGGGCTTCTCAGTACGGACTGTTGGGGGGCTTACCATCGCCAAAATGCCCAGCATAAACAGAAATGTCTGGCTCATATTGGGCGGGAATTGAAGGCCTTGGAAACTTCCCACTTTTCTGAAAATAAACTTTTTGCTCAGAGAGTTTTTCCTATTCTAGAGCAAGCTCGTCAATCCCATCGAGATTATCATCAAGGCAAACTGAGCTTAGAAGCTTTACAACAACAGCGACCCCTAGTAGAAGCTCAACTTCAAGAGGTTCTGGATAATCCGCCGCCCACGGGATGGGCAAGTGATTCCCAATTGTTATCTAATCGCTTTCGACGTTATTGGCATGATTGGTTTACTTTTCTTACTTTTCCTGAAGTTAAACCTGATAACAATGATGCCGAGAGAGCCTTGCGTCCTGTTGTTATTCATCGTAAGGTTAGTGGCGGTGCTAGAAGTCATTGGGGCGGACAACTTGTTGCCATGATGTTTAGTTTTCTTGAAACCATGAGACTTCAAGGTAAAAGTGCGGTCGAACAGTTATCTCTTATTTTATCTTCCTCTGGTCTTTCTCCTCCTTCCATTGATGACTTTCTTCCTCTCTAGTATTTTTGGGGCTTAATGAGAATTAAGCCCCACTTATTGCTGTGACTAATTACAAACTTCTTAGACCAAAAGACCAAGAAAGAGCTACAAAAAGCCCTTAAAACGGAAGAGCACGCAGTTACAAGAGAGAGAATATTGATTATGTTACTGAGAAATGAAGGAAAAACGTATGATGAAATATCAGGATTATTAGGATGTTGCAAACGACAAGTGTGGTACTGGTGCAATAATGGAAATCCGAAAGAGATAGAAAGCTTAAGAGACAAAAGAAAAAAAGGAAATCACAGGAAAGTAACAGAAGAATACATAGAGAAATTGACGGAGATAATAATCAAAGAGCCTGAAGAGTTTGGATATGAATTTGGACGTTGGACAGTAGCAAGACTATCAACTCATATGGAAAAAGAAACGGGTATATTGTTAGGAAATACACAACTTAGAAATATGCTTAAAAAAAAGCGATTTGTCTACATCTGGGCAAAATATAGTCTAGAAGATAAAAAAGATGAGCAAAAAAGAGAGGAATTTAGAAAGAAAGTTGAAGAGTACAAGAAGCTTTTGAAAGAAAAGCCAGAATCAATCCAGATATGGTTTTGGGATGAAAGTGGCTTCAGCTTAAGAGTAATACGGAGAAAACATTGGACAAAAAAAGGAAAGCGTAAAAAAGTGAGGGGAGATAGAAGAAAAGGAAGAGTCAATGTAATGGGTGGTATTAGATATACTGACAAAAAACGGTGGGTTGATTTGATTCCCACTGGTAACTCTCAGAACTTCAAGAGTGTATTATTAAAATTTTACAAAGACATACAAAGAGAATGGATAGAACAAGGAAATAAAAAAGAAGACTTTGAAAAGAATGGTCCGAAGATTGTGATTATTTTAGATAATGCGAGCTTCCACAAAAAGCAAGAAATTCTAGACGAGAGCACGGAAGAAATGCCAAACATTATTTTGGAGTTTTTACCCCCCTATAGTCCCGATTATAATTTAATGGAATTGGTATGGCATTCAGCAAAAGAATATATTGCAAATAAATTATTCAAATCAATTGAAGAATTAGAATCTCTCATCCATAAACTTCTTAATGAAGGTGGATTGACAATATGTTGGGGACGTAAAATCAAAAACAAGGGCTCAAGTATTATTGCAAGTTAAACTGATGACAGCTTATCCATACCCTTTTTGTGGGGTCGGATTTGTCGTTAAAGCGTAACTCTTTGGTTAATCTGATTTTCTGGGGATTCCGTAAACGTTTTATCCCATCAATACCGGGAGTATTTTTACCCTTGTTATCTTGGGTCACTTTTCTGACAGCCAAAACTTTGGCATACCACGAATTAGTCAACAGCCTTTGTAATTTACGCACTGCCTTAACATCAACACCTTCAGAGGCTTGATAGATTCTCTTTTGAAGCTTGAAAACATATCGCTGAACCTTAGCCCAGTTTATTGTTTCCCATTCATACATCGGTTTAAAAGCCGTGTTCATGACATTTGTATCTTTACTTGATTTAATTTTCTATCTCCAAATCACCGTGATTCCGTCAGCATATCCTTTAGCTTTCCTAAAGGCGTTGGCTTCTGAATCAATCTCGCTGGGTGCGACCTTTAGTTGATAAAAGCTGTTGTAATCAGGGTTCTACAGGGAACCCATATTGATCAAGTTTTGCCCAAAATTGACTCCATCGTTCCTTGGTCAATACCAAAGCTCGTAGGCTCAAAATAATTCCTGCTCCTTTTTCCTTCCATCGCATCCCTGAACAACATAATCGTTGTTTGACCAACGTCTTACAAGCTGCTTCCGTAACACCTGAACCAATCGGATACTTTTTCTCTATGTATTCAGCATAATCCATTTGATGCTGATGATTCTCGTAATAAGTAATCGCCGCTTGTAGTTTCTCGGTAAGATTCTTAGAATGACTTTTTTCTTCTTTGACTTCTTTCATCAGATTTAGCAGTTCTCCTGCTTTTCCTTTTTCATGCTTGAGTTCTCGACAATTTTCAGTCAACCATTCTTTTTGTTTTGACACTGTATTCGGATGCAACGCTTCTGCCAAGGCACCTAAGTAACCAGAGGCATGATAGAAATCTAATATCTGTTCTTCCGTTTGCTTTTCTAAAAACTTCCAATTTGATTCTGCCCCGTCTGCTATCCCGACCAATGTTGCCTCTGGATAACGTTTTTTCGCTCGCTCAATTTCTCTTTCTAATCTTTCTAGAAAACTCTTTTTTCCATACTCTGGTGCCGCACCTAGATAGATTGTAGGTTGACGTTCGCCTTCACTATCGTATAGGGAAACGGTTCCCACCATTGCTTCACGGTAGCCATCCTCACACATCAGCATACAGGTTCCATCTAATCCTATTCCCACTGTTGCAATTTGGCTATCCTCCTTGGGCGGGGCATAACTCCACGCTTCTTCTTTTGCCTGTACCACACTTCCTACTGCTTCACTCAATCTTTGGATATAGGATAGCGCTACTTTTCTACCATGATTTTCTAATAAATCATTTTTCACCTCTTTGCCTGCCATCCCTGACATTTTTGAGGATACCTGTTTTGCCAATAATGGCGTTGATGTTATGATTATCCTTGCTTCTCTTTCTAAGGGGCAATACGTTTTTCCTCAAAGGTGAACGCTGATATACATGACGATTCACTATAACCTCACCATAAGGTGTTTGATATTCTTTCGGTTGCTCTCCCTTACTCTTCCAGATTTCTTCACCGATTTTTAAGGGTGAACCATCTGTATCTAAATATTTCAAGGCTTCTTTGCTGGCGATGCAACCTACTTCGTTTAAGCCTTTTTGAATATTTATTTCTGTATCCAACATTGAACGACTGAGTTCTAATGTTAGTTCTATTTTTATCTTTGAACCCTCTACATTAATTAGTTTTGCTGTCATCATTGTTTCCTCTTTGTCACTTTTCATCTCATGTTAACACTTTTCTTTTCCTTCATCAACTAAAGGTCGCACCCATCTCGCTTCTTGGCATCATGCGGCTTGACTGCCTACTCAGGTATTCGACCTCCTGAGAGATTACCGAGAAGTTATACCGTTCCTAATTCCTGCTTTGCGATGAGGTTAGAGTCCTGCTATCCACCGGGTTTCTTTGGGAATGCTCTAGGTCAAACTTCGAGTTGCCTAGCCCTTATCCTTGCCTTTTGGCTCAGCCAATAACCTATACTGAACACGGTCACAAGTTGCGAATTTTAAAAATAAGAGATAATATAGTAAAAATAGAAAAAGTAGTCAAGAGGCTGAGAAATGATTAAGTTAGAATTTACGGAAGAAGACAAAAGACTGTTGTCTTACGGTCGGTTTAATCACCCGCATCCTAGAGTACAGCTAAAGATGGAAGTTTTATGGTTAAAAAGTCAGGGATTATCTCATCAAAAAATTGCTCAATTCGCAGGAGTTTCAGTAAATACGGTGACAAGCTATATCCGTGATTATCAAGAGGGCGGGATAGAAAAACTAAAAGAAATAAAATTTAATCGCCCGAAAAGCGAGTTAACAGAGCATCAAGGGACAATTGAGGCATATTTTGAGTCAAATCCACCAGCAACAATAAATGAAGCAGTAAAAAGAATAGAAGAATTAACGGGAATAAAAAGAAGTCCAACGCAAGTCAGAAAATTTTTAAAGTCAATAGGAATGAGGTGTCTAAAGGTGGGAACAATTCCATCAAAAGCAGATGTAGAAGCTCAGGATAGCTATAGGAAAAAAGAGCTAGAACCAAGGCTAGAAGAGGCAAAAGCAGGAAAAAGGGCAGTTTTCTTTGTAGATGCCTCTCATTTTGTAATGGGAGCATTTGTAAATTTTATATGGTGCTTCAAGAGGATTTTTATTAAGTCACCATCAGGGAGAAAACGTTTTAATGTGTTAGGAGCATTAAATGCAATTACCCATGAAGTAATTATGGTAACGAACAGTTCTTATATTACGGGAACTCAGGTTTGTGAACTCCTAGAAAAGATAGCAGAATTAGGACTATTAATACCGATTACGTTGGTATTAGACAATGCTCGTTATCAAAAATGCCGAATTGTGCAGGAGTTGGCAGAATCATTAGGAATAGAGTTACTGTACTTACCTCCTTATTCTCCTAACTTGAATTTAATTGAAAGACTGTGGAAGTTTGTGAAGAAGAAGTGTTTATACGCAAAATATTATGAAGATTTTACGCAGTTTTCTGCAGCAATTTCAGGATGTCTTGAAGATGCTAACGTAAAATATAAGGAGGAGCTTGATTCTTTGCTCACCTTACGATTTCAACGCTTTGATAAATCTCAGATTATGAACGTTTGAAGTATATGTAGGCTGTTGTCAATGACGATGGTTCAGTCGCAGATTCAGTTTCCTTACTCATACTTATCTCAGCTAGAAGGGATTCTCTGATAGGTTTAGAGTTACCTCCGTTATGCCCCGCTTCACCCGTTTGATGGTCAGTCTCCCCAGTGGGGGCATTGCTTCGTCTCGCATTTAGACGGTGGGAATTGAATTCCAAAGATTTTGTTAAGTTTTATGTTTTTTTTCGTAACATTTCTTAAGGATCTCACCCACTCAGGAATCAAGTTGTCAAGGTTTTGTAGGTTTATACAATTCCTTGCAAACGTTACGCCATCAAGGGTTGATGACTTTTACGCTTAACGGTTCGCACCAAAGCATTTAGACTCAACCTCAATGTCTGTACAAGGGAAGTATAAGGAAAGGATAGAAGATGAGGAAGACGAGCAGACAAAAGCCATAAAAATAAAATTTGGTTATTCCAGAGATAAACGACCAGACCTAAAACAGTTTATGTTAAATATGATATGTAGTGGAGATGGTGGTGTCCCTCTCTTTATGCAATTAGGAGATGGCAATGAATCGGATAAAAAGGTGTTTCCCCAGATAATCAAACCCACATTCCGCAGGTTGTCGAAGAGGAGCACTAGTTCACGCAAGCTAGTATCGGTACTTGTGCATTGATTTCGGGCAAGGATAAAAAATGTCAATAAAGTTCTAAAATGGAGTATTGTCTTAGATAGAATCAACAGTAAAAATGAATAACCTAAATATTAAAGACCTCGACCACTTAGGAATCGTAGCGGGAATTATAGATGAAATGGGTTTAGTAGAAATTATCGATGAGGAAGTGGGAACTCATCCTCAAGAAAAGCTCAGTGTAGGTACAATAGTAAAAGCAATGATATTAAACTGCTTAGGATGTATCAATGCTCCGTTATATTTGTTGAGTGAGTTTTTTAAAGGAAAAGCATTAGAATACCTATTAGGAGAAGGAATAAAAGCAGAAGATTTAAATGATGACAAGCTAGGAAGGTCATTGGATAAGGTATTTGGAGTGGGGGTAAAAAACCGGTTCACGAAAATAGTCCTAAAAGCGGCAGCAATCTTTGGAATAGAACAAAAGTCAAAGCATTTAGACTCAACCTCAATGTCTGTACAAGGGAAGTATAAGGAAAGGATAGAAGATGAGGAAGACGAGCAGACAAAAGCCATAAAAATAAAATTTGGTTATTCCAGAGATAAACGACCAGACCTAAAACAGTTTATGTTAAATATGATATGTAGTGGAGATGGTGGTGTCCCTCTCTTTATGCAATTAGGAGATGGCAATGAATCGGATAAAAAGGTGTTTCCCCAGATAATCAAAGACTGTCAAGAAAGGTTGAATATGGAAGGTTTATCGGTGATGGATGGAGCTTTTTATACGGCGGAAAATGTGGGCATGGCGAGGTCAATTCAATGGTTAAGTCGTGTCCCTCTGAAAGAAGCCACTGAGACTTTGGCAAATATATCAGAAGACCAATGGCAGCAGGGTGAACAGGACGGTTATCGTTGGCAAGTGAGGGCTTCGGAATATGGGGGTGAACAGCAACGATGGCTTGTGGTCGAAAGTGCTCAACGTCTCCAGTCCGATAATAAAGCTATAAGTCAAAAAATTGAGAAAGCCGATAAAGTTGTCAAAAAAGAATGGCAGAAACTTTGTGGACAGAATTTTGCTTGTGAGGCCGATGCTCTTACTGAGGCTCAACTCTGGCCAAAAACCTTGACTTATCATCAACTCAGTCAAGTTGAGGTTCAGACTATTCCTTACTATGCCAAGGGAGGAAGACCGAAACAAGGGGCTACCCCTCTCGGTTTTCATTACCGCTTAACTGGGCAATTAAGCCTTGATTCCTCTTGCTTGGAAGCCGCATCTAAACGGGCTGGACGTTTTATTTTAGCTACTAATGTTCTTGATTCTCAGGTTTTGAGTCCCGACCAGATGTTGGCTGAATATAAGGCTCAACAAAACACCGAGCGCGGCTTTCGCTTTCTCAAAGACCCTTTCTTTTTTGCCTCTGCTCTTTTTCTCAAGAATCCTCAACGCATTATGGCTTTGATGATGATTATGGTTGTCTCTTTATTGGTTTATACTTTGGCACAACGTCGCCTACGACAGGCTTTGGCTCTTGCCCATCAGACTATTCCTAATCAAAAGGGTAAACCGACCGCCATTCCCACTCTGCTTTGGGTCTTTCAGTCTTTTCTGTTTATCCGTTGGTTAGAGATTGACGGCATTCAAACTATCGTTAATTTGACCTCCAAACACAAACATATTCTTTCCTTTCTTGGCTCTTCATGTCAAAAGTACTACTTTGTCTCTTGACTTACCTGCGGAATGTGGGCTAAAAGTAGTCGGATACGTTGGTAGGACTCATCTAAAAGCTGTAAAACGGTGTGAAACAAGAAAGCCAGTAAATTTAAGGTGAGCAAAAAGGTAGCAAGATGGTGGTCACCATGTCCAAAATTGTGTTCTAGATGGTAGCCCTGAGTCTTAAGAGTATTATGGTTCTCATTTTCGGTTTTCCAACGAGAGCGAGCGACACTGACTAACTCAACAATGTTATCGGCTTGGGGAAAAAGGTCGGTAATCCAATCGTTGTGAAAGAGAACCTGACCGTCAGAACGGCGAGTAACAGTGACCTCAAACCAATGGGGTGCGACCTTTAGTTGATAAAAGCTGTTGTAATCAGGGTTCTACAGGGAACCCATATTGATCAAGTTTTGCCCAAAATTGACTCCATCGTTCCTTCGTCAATACCAAAGCTCGTAGGCTCAAAATAATTCCTGCTCCTTTTTCCTTCCATCGCATCCCTGAACAACATAATCGTTGTTTGACCAACGTCTTACAAGCTGCTTCCATAACACCTGAACCAATCGGATACTTTTTCTCTATGTATTCAGCATAATCCATTTGATGCTGATGATTCTCGTAATAAGTAATCGCCGCTTGTAGTTTCTCGGTAAGATTCTTAGAATGACTTTTTTCTTCTTTGACTTCTTTCATCAGATTTAGCAGTTCTCCTGCTTTTCCTTTTTCATGCTTGAGTTCTCGACAATTTTCAGTCAACCATTCTTTTTGTTTTGACACGGTATTCGGATGCAACGCTTCTGCCAAGGCACCTAAGTAACCAGAGGCATGATAGAAATCTAATATCTGTTCTTCCGTTTGCTTTTCTAAAAACTTCCAATTTGATTCTGCCCCGTCTGCTATCCCGACCAATGTTGCCTCTGGATAACGGTTTTTCGCTCGCTCAATTTCTCTTTCTAATCTTTCTAGAAAACTCTTTTTTCCATACTCTGGTGCCGCACCTAGATAGATTGTATGTTGACGTTCGCCTTCACTATCGTATAGGGAAACGGTTCCCACCATTGCTTCACGGTAGCCATCCTCACACATCAGCATACAGGTTCCATCTAATCCTATTCCCACTGTTGCAATTTGGCTATCCTCCTTGGGCGGGGCATAACTCCACGCTTCTTCTTTTGCCTGTACCACACTTCCTACTGCTTCACTCAATCTTTGGATATAGGATAGCGCTACTTTTCTACCATGATTTTCTAATAAATCATTTTTCACCTCTTTGCCTGCCATCCCTGACATTTTTGAGGATACCTGTTTTGCCAATAATGGCGTTGATGTTATGATTATCCTTGCTTCTCTTTCTAAGGGGCAATACGTTTTTCCTCAAAGGTGAACGCTGATATACATGACGATTCACTATAACCTCACCATAAGGTGTTTGATATTCTTTCGGTTGCTCTCCCTTACTCTTCCAGATTTCTTCACCGATTTTTAAGGGTGAACCATCTGTATCTAAATATTTCAAGGCTTCTTTGCTGGCGATGCAACCTACTTCGTTTAAGCCTTTTTGAATATTTATTTCTGTATCCAACATTGAACGACTGAGTTCTAATGTTAGTTCTATTTTTATCTTTGAACCCTCTACATTAATTAGTTTTGCTGTCATCATTATTTCCTCTTTGTCACTTTTCATCCCATGTTAACACTTTTCTTTTCCTTCATCAACTAAAGGTCACACCCAACCAATGAGTATTGAGGGCGGCGGAACCATCTCTTAGGGGCAAGTGATAAGTCCAACGATAATGATAGTCATGCCAATCTCGACCATGACGACGACGCTCATGGAAAGAGTAAACTTCCCCAATCTTCTCGGCATAGTCCAAAAACTCATAGAGAGTAGGGTGAGATTCAGGCAAACAGACAAAGAGATAGTGAAAGTGGTTTTGAAGAGCCTCTTCGCACATCGGTTGACGACTATAGAGGTCATCCCCCAATCATAGTAACGCTAAACGGGTCAAAGAATTCTCGATGTCTGTGGAGCCAGCAATTCTCAGTTTTAGACACAGCAAGCCTTTTAGGGATTTAAAGAACATTTAAAAGGGGTTTTTGGGGCAATCCTAGGTGTACTATTGTGCCTAAAAGCTTGAAGACTCGTAAAATGAACTTGTTAATCCCGTTGAATTTTCCCCCGTATTACGCGAACTAAAACCTGAAACCCTTGCTACAGCGCAAATTTAGAATTGCTGTACAACAGAGCAGCAAATTGCCTTAAGGGCAAAAATAGTGCTTCTGGCAGATGAGGGAGAAAATAATCGAGAAATTGCTAGAAAATTAAAAATCAGCCGAAAAATGGCAAGTCAATGGAGAGAAAGATGGATAGCAGGACAGAAAAGTGAAATAGAAATAACAGAAAGAATCAAAGATGCTGAACGTAGTGGAGCACCCGCCAAGTTTAAACGCGAACAAATCTTGAAGTTGTTCAAATTAGCCTGTGATGACCCAAAGAATTATGAGCGTCCGATAAGTCACTGGACAGGACGAGAATTAGCCGAGGAATTAGTAAAGCAAGGAATAGTGGAAAGTATATCTCCTCGACAGGTAGGAAGATTATGGGAAGAAGCAGATATTAAACCCCATCAGTCAGGATACTGGCTGAATCCCCCCCCTGACCCAAATTTTGGGGAAAAAGTGAATGATATCTGCCAAGCCTATGAGAGTGCAATTTTAGGAGAGGAAAAGGGAGAAAAGACTATTTCTCTAGATGAAATGACGGGAATTCAAGCATTAGAGCGGAAAGCACCAGACCTTCCGATGTCTCAGGGGAAGATTCAAGGTCGAGAATTTGAATATATTCGTCACGGCACTCAAACGTTAATAGCCAGTTTTGATGTGGCCAAGGGTCAAGTAATCTGCTCTACAGTCGGAAATACTCGCACAGAGGCAGACTATTTAAGCCATATCCAAAAAACCATTGCCACCAGCCCTGATGTAGCAAAATGGTACTTGAGCATGGATTGCCTAAATACCCATCAGTCAGAATCTTTGGTTCGCTATGTAGCAGAATTTGAGGGACTTAATCTTGAATTAGGAGAGAAGGGCAAGAGTGGCATCCTTCAATCAATGGCGAGTAGAGCAACTTTTCTCAGTGACCCCAATCATCGAATTGTTTTTCACTTCACACCGAAGCATTGTTCATGGCTCAATCAAATTGAGATTTGGTTTGGTATTTTAATGCGTAAGTTACTGAAACGAGGAAATTTTCTCAGTCAAGATGATTTAAGAACGCAAATTCTTGAATTCATCGACTATTTTAACCGCACTATGGCGCATTGGTGTCAACTTAAGCCAAAAGCCTTACTAAATAAGGATCGTAGGATGGATTATGCGATGCTAATCCATCATCAATCAACGATTAATCAAGCGTTATAGTTTCTAATCCTCCGAAATAAGGCTCAACGGCTCGTCATCAAACGGTTCCAAAGCCTTAATTAGCAAGAGTTACACGTTAAGTTGACACGGATGACTATGGCGAAGCCCTTTCGATGGACGTATCGGGGGAAGGTTTTGGCTGCTTAAATTTTATAGCACCCAAACTTACGCCTTGGACTACTAGGGCTTTTATTAGCAATTATAACTGTTTTAGCTTATAGCCAAGATGAGGGTGATCGCCGATCAGTATGTCTCTGTTTCAAACGCGATCGCTCTTAATTATCTATAAAATTGTTCTCTTGAGTTGTTTGTAGATTTCATCATCATTTCGTTTGTCAATCAGTAAGATTTCTAGGGTTTGCTCCTCAACGCGATAAACAATCCGATATTCCCCCACATCTGCTCTGTGGTAAGGGTAGCCTTTCAACTTGAGAGAATCTTGAGGATACGGATTTGCCCTCATTTCATTGATTTTTGTTGCTACTTGTTTAGCGTGTTTATCTGGCAGTTTTTTCAAGCGTTTAGTTGCTTGTCGAGATAGATTGATCTTAAGCATTTAAAATTTCTGATAGTAAAGTTTCACTTTCTACAGTTCCGATGAAACCTTCCTGATGAGCATTTTCTGCTTTTAAGGCCAAAAGTTGATTTTCTAAATCTGAAAATCTCTCAAATTCTTCGATTGACAAGACAACGGCGACACTACGTCCTTTTTTGGCGATCTGGACTGGCTCTCTACGGGCTAAGTCTAACATTTCACCAAAGCGATTTTTGGCTTCTGATGCTCCCAATGTTTTCATAATTATCAGTCCTAAAAAGTTTATGGGCTATTATGACCATTTTAGCTATTATAGCCAAAATGAAGGCGATCGCTCTTTATCATCTGCAAAGCCGTTTCCAGCAAAAACTATCTATTTCAGCCAAATGTGTGATACTGAAAAAGGTTAGTTCAATCTGGCATACCTTGATTCTTCATGCAATTTGAGTGGGATGAAGCGAAAAATATTGAAAACATTCGTAAACATGAGATTGATTTTGCTGATGTTCCCACGATGTTTGACGGAAAAATGCTGATTGAGCTAGATGATCGTTTTGACTATGGCGAAGATCGCTGGTTTGGAATCGGTTTTCTCGGTTCTGGAATAGCAGTAGTAGTCTGGACAGAACGTCAACAGAATGTCTTCCGAATCATTTCAGCACGAAGAGCCAACCGTCATGAGCAGAAACGATTTGAACAGTACCTCTCGTACTAATTGGACTGCATTGGAGTCAAGGTCAGAAGAGAATATTGACTACTCGGATATTCCACCTCTGACAGATGATTTTTTTGAACGAGCTACTTTATGTATCCCAGCAGAGCAAGCGCAGGACTTGGTTCAGCTTGATCCAGATGTGAAGCAATGGTTTCAGGCTCAAGGAGAACAGTATAAAACTTTAATAAACAGTGTTCTACGCCAATACATAGAAAGCATCCAAACTCAGCGACGAGCATGATTGGTAATGTTGCAAACCTGTGGATTGATTTTTTGAATTGTAGTGAATTAAGCTATCAGGGAATGACTTATCTACAGATTTAGAACACTACCTCCTAGAACATCAAAGACAACTGCATAGTCGCAACGGTAGGGATAATCTTCAAACTCTATTCGGTGCCATCAAAATACCTAGTGACAATCAAATCCGCAATATCCTGGATAAAATCAAAGCCAATTCGTTATTTGTGGTGTTTAGTGACATTTATCAACTACTAAAGACCAGAGGAATATTGACTCGGTATGAGGTGTTAGACAAGCAATTACTAATTCCGCTAGATGACACAGAGTATTTCTCCTCCCAAAATATCCACTGTGAGCAATGTTCCCATCGAACCCATAAAAACGGGACAGTGACTTACTTTCATTCGGCAATTTTACCTGTAATTGTCTCACCTCAGCAAAAAGCGGTGATTAGTCTTGACCCTGAATTTATTACTCCTCAAGATGGGTAATGTTGCAAACCTGTGGATTGATTTTTTGAATTGTAGTGAATTAAGCTATCAGGGAATGACTTATCTACAGATTTAGAACACTACCAAACGTTTAAAGTAGCTGGTTGCAATTAAATATAAAACGTGGGATGGGCATCCTGCCCGTCCACAGGCTAGAAGCCTGTTCCACCATCTAACAATTAATTCAGCCCACTTACTTAATTGAGATGCAAAAGGTGATTCTTTAGAGAATTTTACGTCCCGTTAATAATCCTCTCACCTCTAACATGGCGGAATAGGTGGGTATGATGTGCAGGGTTTCATCGTCAGGGGTTAGCTCTAGGGCCCGTTGCACAGCAGTAGAGAGATCTTCTTCAATGATCAATGTAAAGTTTTCATTATTATTAATTTGCTCACGGCTATATTCGAGTCGTAAGGCCAGGTCATAAACGCGATCGCCACTGACAATAAAAGTTCCCCCCAGGGCAACCAATTTTTCGGTATCCACATCCCAAATCCAAGAGACATCCGTACCGTCAGGAATGCGATCGTTTAATACCAACAGGGTCGTTGAAGATTTTCCAGCCGCTTTAATATCATTGACAGCGCGAATAGTTTCATTCATACCGACGGGATTTTTCGAGAGTAAAATACGAATATGCTTACCGTCAACAGTTAATTCTTCTGCACGACCGAAGGCAGCTTTAAAGCTTTTTATATTATCAAAAATTTGTTCGTTTCCGATCCCTAACTGCTGGGCCACCAAACCGGCAGCCAGAGTATTGTACTTGTTATAAACGCCAATTAGAATCTGGGGCCATTCACTACTATGGAAAGCGGGCTGACTCTTACTAAAACCACAGCTAGGACAGCTAAAGTCTCCTAAATGGGAAAGGTAAACCCCACGATAATCCAAGGGATGACCACAACTAGGGCAGTAAATGGAATCTACGGCATGGGGAATTTCTTCTAGATAGAGTTTCGGTTCATTCAAGCCAAAATAACAGACCCGTTGCTTAAGGCGTTGGCCCAGGTGAGAAAGGGTAGGATCATCCGCGTTTAAGACAATGGTGGTTTCGAGAGGGAGAGGCGCGATCGCCGTTTGCCAGCGTTGACTAATGGTATCTACCTCTCCATAACGGTCTAACTGATCTCGAAAAAGATTTAGAGCCAGGATCACCCTGGGCTGACATTCCCGCAATACCAGAGGCAAAATATTTTCATCGACTTCCAAAATGGCGTAATCCGTTTTCAACTGTCCCACCAAATTGGCATCGGCCAATAAAGCCGTAATCAGACCATTAATGAGGTTAGCTCCCGTTGCATTATGGGTCACTTTGACCCCCTGATCTTCTAAAATCGTTCTCAAAAGTAGGGAAGTCGTGGTTTTACCGTTGGTTCCTACGACTAAAATAATGCCCTGTTTCACTTGTTCAGAGAGTAACGGCAGTAAACGAGGATGAAGACGACGGGCAATTTCTCCGGGCAATACACTGGCGGCCCCTAAACGCAACCACCGTACCAAGGTTGTCACTGCTTTAGCCACTCCGACGGCTACCCCCAAACGAATTCTATCCAATAGCTGCATCTGTTAATTCAACCCCCTGATTGCAAATCCATGAGTCAGTTTAATCGTTTTAGCCCACTAAATTACCGAATTTAACTCGTTTACCTGACGTAAGAACTCCGCTTGAAATAGCTAAAATCTTTTTGCCGGCGTTTTCTGTTCTAGAGAATGGAGTGCATCGGTGAGATTATTTCTAAAGACATTCCAAGAAAAGTTTTCCTCAAAGGCCGTCAGCGATCGCTGCTGCATAGCAAAGTAACTTTCATCCGTTAGTTCTAAGATTCCCGTTAGTAAATTCGTCCAATCCTGGTGCTGAAAATTAAAACCGCAGCCAGTTTTCTCAACCAATTGAGCCGTATCTCCTTTAGTAGAATTAAGCAAGGGTAAACCATGGGCTAAATATTCTAAGGATTTATAGGAAATAGCAACTTCTGTGGAAGGGACATAACCGTTATAGCCAAAATGACAACGTTTAAATTCCTGATCCTTAATCTTGTGATCAAAACAAATCCCATAAAATTCAGAACTAATCTGGAGAGACTCAAGATTTTGCTTGAGATAGTTTAGTCTTTTGCCTCCCCCAATGACTGACAAATGAACTTTTCTAAACTGCTGTAACTCCACCAAAATGCTAATCAGGGACTTGAGATCATTAATGGCATTAATTGAACCGAGATAGAGAATATAAAGGCAATCTTGCAAGGAACTACGATGAAAATTTCTGAACCGATTATCAATGGGATGAGTTGTTCCCATTAAAACAACCTTACATTTCGATAAAGGCAAAGCTAATTTAGACTTGAAATAAGCAGATTGGGAGATAACAAGGTCGGCTTGGCTAAATAACCAATTACGGATCGGTCTAGCGGTCAAATAAAAGAAAAATTTAACCCCAGGATTGATCAAACGAGGCAGAGGAAAGGCTTCTGGCCAGAGATCAACGACATCCAAAATAACGGTCTTTTTCCATAAAAATTTGTATAGTAAAGCCACGATCGCCAACTCATTGGGAGGGACACAAAAATAAATAAGTTGTGTGTGTTTTAAATCTTGCTTAAAAATAATTTTGGCACAAAATATCCAATAGGAGAATATTCTCATCAGGGAGATATTGCGACTATAGTGAGGAACTCTAACTGCCTGAAAATCCCGATTATAAAACTCCACAAATTGCTTTTTGTGATGACTAAAGTTAGCACAATAAACCACAACATCCATTGGATAGGTGCCTTCTTTCAGGGTTTCATAGACCATGAGAGGGCGAGAATTTTTACTGCCTTCTATAAAGTCATAGCTAATAATGGCAATCTGAGTGAATTTTGAAGACTGATTCATGAATAGATTTGGTGGCTATCAATTGGGGAGAACTTCTTGGATACAGGTTAGTTTTTATAAAATTTGATTATAAAGGTAAAAAATTAGCCTGAAATTTGTTCAATACAACTCCTTTCCTAATGAGCATTGGCAAAAGCACTGGAAAGAAAGGGCAAAATTTGCCGATTTTTGGCATTTTCCTTGCCTTCTGTAAACACAACTAAAAGGTAGGGATCTTGATTGGGGATTTCAATATAGGCGCAATCATGGCGGACTTGACTTGTCCAGCCGGCTTTTGACCAAAGATGGGCATTTTTCGGTAATGCTTCCCCTAAAAAACCAGTGACTTGATTTTCTTCACCCGCATCGGGAGGAGACACTTTCAGATCACGATGTAATAATGCCATCATTTGTTGCGATCCCTGGGAGGAAACTGCCACTCCACCAATAATACTATGCAGTAAACGGGCCATAGCATCCGTTGTTAAGCAATTGCGATTATCCAATAGTTCGCCCACAAAAGCTCTTTCTCGTCCATAGGGGCCGTCTCCCCAGGTTTTTTGATTGACATTAATCCCATTTAATTCTTCCCAACCGAGGGATTGAAAATAACGATTGACTAAATTGCGCTGATGTTGCCAAGTTTCAAAAGGGCCAGAAGATAGTTCTGGCCCACTCGTTGTTCCCGTCAAAGTATCTACCACTAAACTGGTCGCATCATTACTGGAATCTCGGATCATATCTCGCATTGCCCGTTGTAATTCTGGTGAGTCGCTGACCATTCCCCCCTCTAACCATTCCGCGATCGCCACTAAGTAAAATAATTTAACTAGACTGGCGGGATAAATACGTTCAAAACCCCGATAGGAAAATCCTCTCACCCCATATTGCCAAAACTCTGCGGCGGAAATAGCTCCTCCCGTATTAACAATGACTGGGGGATCATAGACAATCCAGGTAAGGGCAATTTGATCTTGCTTGAGACTGGGAAAAGCCTGCCAAGCACTTTCCAAAATGGCATGAGCAACTCGACTCAAGGAATCATCGGTACGAAAAAAAGGCATAACCCGTTAACTCTAAAAATCAGTTGCTAAAGAAGTTTTTCGCAATCATAACAGGTTTCAGGAATGCCTCTCACCGCAAAGCAATAAAAAAAGGAACAGTCTTGCGCTTACTGCTCATATAGCTATAGATTTATGGAAAATTCCCTGAACAACATTTTAAGCTTCATCAATCTGAAACTCGAAGAAGTTCAGGGTCACAACTATTGATTTGATCGCTATTTTTTTAAGCCGTTACAAAAGGATTAGCAACCGCTAGAGGCGAGTGAATCCGGCGTAGATTCGCTCCTAATTTGCGGAGTTTGCCTTCAATATCTTCGTAGCCGCGATCCATGTGTTTTAAACCTTGAATAACCGTTGTACCTTCTGCGGCTAATCCGGCAATGACTAAGGCCGCTGAGGCACGTAAATCGGTGGACATCACGGGGGCACCAGACAGCAAAGGAACCCCTTGTACGATCGCCGTATTGCCCTTAACGCGGATATTGGCCCCCATGCGCTGTAACTCAGCCACGTGCTGTAAGCGATTTTCAAAGACGGTTTCTGTCACCAGACTATTGCCTTCACTCACTGCCAATAGGGCCATAAATTGGGCCTGCATATCTGTGGGGAAGCCTGGATAGGGTAAGGTTTCAATATTGGTTGCTTTTAAGGAAGAGGGTAGCAGACGTACCCGATCGCGGTCTTCCACTACGACTTTAGGGCCAATTTCCCGTAATTTGGCGATCGCCGAGGCCAGATGCTCCGGTACAACCGGATAAAGACTAATTTCAGAGTGGGTAATCGCCCCCGCACAGAGAAAGGTTCCGGCTTCAATGCGATCGGGAATAATGGGAAAATCGGTCGTATGCAGTCGCTCAACCCCGTCAATCAAGATAGTATTGGTTCCGTCTCCTTGAATTTTGGCTCCCATCGAACGACAGAAATTGGCTAAATCAACAATTTCCGGTTCCTGGGCTGCATTTTCGATCATCGTTTCCCCTTCTGCCAGGGTCGCAGCCATCATAATGGTTTCTGTCGCTCCGACGCTGGGATAATCAAGATAAATTTTTGCCCCCGTTAAACGACGACGATTGCCCTTCACGGAAGCATGAACCACACCTCGCTCAATCCTCACATCCGCACCCATCGCCTGTAAACCCCGCACGTGCAAATCAACGGGACGGGCACCGATCGCACAGCCGCCTGGTAAAGGCACTTCCGTATGACCCAGACGAGCTAAAAGCGGGCCAATGACAAAAAAACTAGCTCTTAGTTGAGAAACTAATTCATAGGGAGCTTGAAAATGTCCTACATCACGGGCATCAATATCTAATACATCGCCATTACGCTTTGATTTAACCCCGATCGCCGACAAAATCTGGCACATACGGTCAATATCCGCCAAACCAGGTAAATTTTGTAAGCGGCAATCATCCGAACAGAGAATCGTCCCCGCCATAATCGCTAAGGCTGAGTTCTTCGCGCCACTAATGCGAACTTCCCCTTTCAGAGAAGCGCGGCCATAGATTTCAATGACAGGCTGCGATTCATCCGTCGAGATAGCGGTAGGCTGATAAGTAGAATTAATGGTAGGAGCCTCCAGTAATTATAGAAATTTGACTATTTAAGGAAAGTTTGCTTGTATTTTACCGAAAAGTGGTTGGTTGTCTAGGGAATTTTAGTCATTTATTGCTAGAACGATTGAACGCCGAGCGATTTTGTCTTTTAAACTCTTGACTTTAAACACGGATTACGTAACTATAGTAGATCGGTTATCTAACCTATATCTAACCGAATGACCAGCGGAACTGGCGGAATTGGTAGACGCGCTAGATTCAGGTTCTAGTGTTCGCAAGGACTTCCGGGTTCAAGTCCCGGGTTCCGCATTATTAATATTTCAGATTTAGAGTGTCCAGAAAACTGACAAGCTCAATCTAGAACTTTCTCCTTATTTTATTTGTTAACGTGTCTAGGCCGACTCTCATCACTAGTCTCCAAAATCCCCTGGTTAAAGAGATTCGTAAACTTCACCAGACAAAAGGACGACGGGAACAAAATCGGTTATTAATAGAAGGAACTCATCTGATCGAGACTGCTTACCAGGCGAATTGTTCCTTTACAATTTTTATCTATACGAACGATTGGCAAGCAAAAAATTCCTTACTTTGGCAACAGGTTAGTCAATGCTCCGAACATTGCGTGCAAGTTAGCCCTGAAGTATTAAGCACCTTGGCCACAACCGTTAATCCTGATGGTGCGATCGCCACCTTAAACCGCTCCCAATTCCTCCCCTGCTCCCTACTTTCCCCATCCTCCCCATCTCCCCGACTCACCCCATCTCCCCCAACCTTGGGCCTAATCCTCGAACGACTCCAGGATCCGGGCAATTTAGGCACGATTATGCGTACCGCAGTGGCAACAGGAGTAGAAGCTTTATGGGTCAGCGAAGATACCGTAGAGTTAGATCATCCCAAAGTGTTAAGAGCGTCGGCGGGCAGTTGGTTTAATTTACCCAAAACGACTTGTCCTGATTTACCGCAATTGTTAACTCATTTGCAACAGCAGGGTCTTCAGGTGATTGCCACCTTACCCACAGCCCAACAATGTTATTGGGATCTGGATTTTTCCCGTCCTTCGGTGCTTGTTCTGGGCAATGAAGGTAATGGCTTAAGTGCAAAGTTAACCGCTTTGGCCGATCAACGGGTACTGATTCCCCAACGTCAAACGGTTGAATCTCTCAATGTGGCGATCGCTGCTTCGGTCTTGCTTTATGAAGTGCAACGGCAAAGATGGCAAAATTCCCAGGGATCGGACTGATTGATATGAGATATGATGCGCGGTGATCGCTCTAAAATTGCCAGGCTCAGGCTTTATGTCCTTATCTGCTTCTCGAAAGGCTCGTTGGTCGCTAGAAAAAGTCCCTCATTTTCAGCTTTTGCTCATTGCCCTTTTTTTCGGGTTAGGGTTAATTGGGATTCTCAACCATGCTATGTGGCGAGACGAATTAAATGGTTGGTTGATTGCCCAATATAGTCCAAACCTAGGCACATTTTGGCAAAATATTCGCTATGAAGGTCATCCGATTCTTTGGTATGCCTTTCTTTATCTTTTAAATCAAATGACGGCCAATCCGGTGGCCATGCAATTATTCCATTTAGGATTAGCAACGGCCAGCACCAGTTTATTTGTCTGTTATGCACCCTTCACTCGTTTACAAAAATTATTATTTGTGTTGGGTTATCTGCCGCTTTATGAATATTTAGTGATTAGTCGTAATTATGCGATCGCGGTTTTAATTTTATGGGCCATTTGTGTCTGTTTTCCCACTCGTCAAAAAAACTATTTCATTCTAGCGATTTTATTAGCTCTACTGGCCAATACCAATGCCTACGCGCTGTTAATTAGCTTGAGTTTAAGCTTGACCCTCATGCTTGAATTTTTACTGCGACATCCCCTGAAATTAGAACTAAATGCTAGTTTTTTAAATCGAGGTATTAGTTTACTGATTATTCTAGTAGGAGTTATGCTTGCGGTTGCGCTGCTTATTCCACCGGCTGATAGTAATTTGCAAGGGGGAGCAGATCAATGGTTTTTTAACTGGGATTTCCATCGTTTTAGCCAATCCCTAAGCCGTATTTGGAATAGTTATATTTTGGTTTTAGTGCCGGGCGATGCTAAACCGCTAGATGTTTTTCTGTTTGCTATTTTGTCGGTTGGTATTTTCAGTTTTTGTGTTACCTTCTTTTGGGATTATCCCATTGTTTTAGCTTTTTATAGTTGCGGAACGGGAAGTATTTTACTTTTTACCTATCTTAAATTTTTGGGTTCAGCGCGACATTATGGTCATTTATATTTAATTTTAATTACAGCTTTGTGGCTCAAAAACTACTATTCTCCTAATCGTTTATTATCTTCTTTTACAGATTCTAGTTGGATCCCCCCTGCCCCCCTTAAAAAGGGGGGTGAGAATAGTAGAGATGATCAGGGGGGTGAAAGTAGTGGAGATAATAAGGGGGGTGAGAATGGTGGAGATGAGCAGAGGGGTGAGAATAGTGGAGATAATAAGGGGGGTAAGACCAATAATATAGTTAAAAAACTTTCCCGTTGGCAGGGTTGGGTTAATCGTCATTTTTTGACCTTTTTAATGATCTTGCTTTACTGTCAATTGGTTTCTGGTTTGGTGGGTTATATTCGAGATTTAACACTACCTTATTCTGCTAGTCGAGCCACAGCCCGTTATCTCCAAGCGCACCAGCTTAATCAGTTTTCCTTAGTGGGTAGTGAGGATTTTACCATGACTCCTATTAGTGGCTATTTAGGACAAAAAATTTATTATCCTGAGAGTCAAAAAATGGCAAGTTTTGTTTTATTTAATCGGCAACGACAGCCCGTTAATGATCTAGAAACGCTTCAGCAAGTACAAGCTAAGTTAAAAGAGTCCTCACCTGTTGTATTAATTCTCAATCATCCCCTAGAGACTTCGTTACCCAGCTTAAAAATTAAACCGGTTGAGAAGTTTACCCATAGTTTTATTGGCAATGAACAATATTATCTCTATCTTATTCAGTAAATGCTTGTCTAGGAAGATGCAATGATTTGACCACTATATTGACGACGAGTGGCGATCGCCACTCCCAAGACAGAAAGGGTCAGAATACCGGCTAAATAAAGAGGGTAAGCATAGGTTTCAGGATAAGCTTGGTGAATAAGCATTCCGGCAATAACGGGGCCGAAAGCATTAGAAACACCGAGATAGGAAGAATTTAAACCCAAGACCATGCCCTGATCCTCTGAGTTACTATTGAGTGAAATCAAAGCACTGATCATTGGTTGTACGAGGGAATTAAAAAGCGAAAAAGCAATACTAACGATAACAAAGTAAATAACATTAGGCCAAATTGGCATAAACAGAAAAGATAGGCCCCGCACCAATAATCCTAAAAATAGAATTTTCACTAAACTCAATTGGCGAGTGAGTAGAGAAATTCCCCCAGTTTGCATAATCACCCCTAAGATACCAAAGGTTAAAAACATTAGTGTTAGGGATTGACTATCTTGATGAAGAACGTGGATAAAGTAGGGTTGAAAGGCATAGGTAAAAATAGTGAAAGTTGTGCCAGTTAGGAAGTTGATAATTAATAAAATGCCAATTCTTGGAAACATCAAACCTTTAACTAAATTACCCAATCCTAAATCAAAAATATTATTCGCTTTTTTTGCTTTTTCTTTTAACGTTTCGGGTAAAAAAAGCAGGGTTAAAACAAAAGCGATTAGGGCAATAAACGATGAACAGAGGAAAGCTGCTCCGAGGGAAATCTTCTGAGCAAAGAGACTAATGACGGGGCCAAGCACAAAGCCTAATCCGAAGGCGGCTCCATTGATACCAAAGGCTTTAGCTCGATTTTCTGGCGTTGTGACATCGGCAATTACGGCTTGAGCAACGGAGGCATTGCCGCCGGTTACACCATCCAAAAAACGGGCAAAAAAGAGCAGACTAGCGGTAGTTGCTGTGCCAGCCAAAAAGTTAGCAATCACAGTTCCTCCTAAGCTGATCAATAGTAAGGGTTTTCGTCCCCAACGATCCGCCAGTTTGCCAATGACGGGAGTGGCAAAAAATTGAGCAAAGGAGTACATCGAGAATAGTAAACTGGTTTGAAAATCATTCAGCCCAAACTGTCTGCCATAAAGATAGATAACTGGGATCAAAATCGTCATGCTCAGAGAATTGATCAAGGAAATTAAGGCAATAATCCAAAATTGACGATTCATTATGATAGTTTGGGTTGAGTTTTTCGCTTAATAATAATTACCGACTTTGCGGTGATGAACAGCCGTTAGGGCTTCGGGCTTAGAGACCCGACCAGTACTAACTTTGCTATAGACAATCCAGTGATCACTACATTCTAAACGACTGACTACTTCACATTCTAAATAGGCGAGGGCTTCCGTTAAAATAGGAGAACCGTTGACCGCTAATTGGGTACTGACTCCTGCAAATCGATCAGCACCAGGCGGAAATCGTTTGAGGAAATGCTTCATTAAGCGTTGATAATTGCCCTCTTCAAGAATATTTAAAACAAAGCGATCGCCGACTTGCATAAGGGATTCAATCGCCCGATCTTTAGCCACAGCAACGGTAAAACCTGGCGGATCAAAACTGGCCTGAGCAACCCAGGACGCTAACATGGCACTTTTCATCTCGCCCTTAGTAGCCGTAATAATATACAGCCCACCACTGAGACGACCAACCGCTTTTTCCAGATCATTATCTAGAGATTTTAACTGTTTAATTTTGCTAGTTTGAATGAGGGTTTGTCCGAGGTCAGTTCCCGATTCTTCACAGAGTTGATAAATCGCTTCTGTGGGTAATTCTTTGACTTTGATACTTGGAAAACCAGGACTTAAACCCACTTCTCGGAATTTAGTTAATAGGGGATCAAGGGGTTCATCATTGCCACCGTAGGATTCATAAAGTCCAATCAATTGTTTAGTTTGGGCCGCCGCTAGAATCGTTCCCAAATTGGTAGTAATTTCCCCACTGTTTTCTCCGGCTAAGGGAGGCATTCCTAAGACGATCGCGGCAGAACGGTTGACAATTTCCTGCACTTCTTGGGGATCGGCAGAACCTAAATCCACTGTTTCCACCCCAACCCCCGTTTTCGTAATCCCCTTGGCGATACTCTGGGAAAGGCGATCGCTGTAACCATAGTCAGCAATATAGAAGACCACAACGGATTTTTCGGCTTTGGCTTGGGACTGACTCCAATGGCGATAGCGGGCCAATAATTCTGTCACATTATGTTGTAGAAGTGGCCCATGACCATTGGCGACAATTTGAATTGCACCTAGATCATCCATCCGTTTCATCGCCGCTAAAACAGAACGGGCGTTAGGGCCCATCAAACAATCATAATAAAAGCGATAATCCGGTTCAATTTTGCTTAAATCTTCATCAAAAAGTGTGTCAGAACAATAGTGCATTCCAAAGACATCACAGGTATATAAAATCTGGGTTCCCTGGTCGTAGGTCAGCATAGTATCGGGCCAATGCAAATTGGGCGCACTAACAAATTCAAGCACATGGCCTTGACCCAAATCCAAAGTATCTCCACTTTTAACCAGTCGTCGTTCAAAGGGCTGATGGACAAAATTATCTAAAAACTGGATCGCAACCTTAGAACCCACCACTGTGATCTGGGGAGCCAATTGCAATAAATCTTTGACTAAACCGCTATGGTCTGGTTCGGTATGGCTAATCACCAGATAATCAATGGCTTGGGGATCAATTAACCCTGTGAGGGTGTCGAGGTAAAGTTGGCGAAATTTTTCATGGGAGCTATCGACTAAGGCGATTTTGTCTCCCCGAATCAGATAGGAATTATAGGTTGTCCCATTCTGTAAGCCGAATTCAATGTCAAATCGATCTCGATCCCAGTCTAGAGAACGCAGAACCGTTGTGTCAGGGGCGATCGCTGCGGTTTGGATGGTGAGTCGCTTTTCCGCTTTGAGGGACGTTGAAACCATAACTTTCCTCCGAGTAAATAGCCAGTAAATGGGGGAATGGGGGGATGAATCCTTAGTCCTTAGTGTATAGTAGGGTGTCTAAATTTGCTATGGACAGGATGATCCAATCTAAATGGAAACAATAGAAAAAAGCGAATATTGGTTAGGATTAATGATTGGCAATTCTCGTTTGCACTGGGCAGAATTTCAGAAAGAAAGATTACTTAAAACTTGGGAAACTGATCACTTTTCTAGGGAAGAAATTATTAAAAATTGGCAAGAAACATATCCTCTCTATTTTGCCTCCGTAGTTCCTCAACAAACGGAACTCTGGCAACAAGTCCCCCAATCAACTCAGTTAACGTTGTCTCACATCCCGATGGCAGATCTCTATTCCTCAATGGGCATTGATCGAGCTTTAGCGGCTTTAGGAGCAGGTGAAACCTATGGCTTTCCAGTGTTAGTAATTGATGCGGGTACGGCTCTAACTTTAACGGCTATTAATCCAGAGAGGCAGCTTTTAGGGGGGGCAATTCTGCCGGGCTTAACAATGCAATTTCAATCTCTTCAGCAAAAAACGGCCCAGCTTCCGGCTTTGGTTTTACCGTCTGACTTACCCTCTCTCTGGGCAACAGATACGACAACGGCCATAGAAAGTGGTATTTTATACGTGCTTCTGGCCGGGATTAAGCATTTTGTTGAAGATTGGTATGCTCAATATTCTCAAGGGGCGATCGCGTTAACAGGGGGTGATGCGGACATTCTCTTTAAATATATTAAAACTCAATATCCGTCATTAGCAAAGAAAATGATTATAGATAAAAACCTGATTTTTTGGGGAATGCGATCGCTTTTGTCTGATTTGAGTAAAGGAAAATATTGATTTTCTGCCAGCAATACTTCCCTAATTTATATTTTTGGGGTTTTTAACTTTTTCAGCAAGCCTCAATTAGGGAAGGGGCGATCGCTTTTTTCTGCTGCCTTACTTTGCCATGTTTAACAGATTACTTTCTACTCATCAGGGCTTGTAACAAAATTTAACATTCGCCTCCAAGCCTTACACCTAATGGCTTTAGAGTAGTTCCGAACTAAAAGAACCTTGTTTTTTTATATTTTTTTGAAGCCCTTGTTTTTTTATATTTTTTTAAAGTATGATGCTCAAAGCAATTCCGCAGGAATCCTAAAAGTTACTCTCAATATCGCTTGACAAGCTTCTGTGTTCTGAGATTATCTTGTTTTGTTCAGGGATATTTAAGGATATTTTGCTCAATCCCATTGTACAAGCTCCGTCGATAAGTCTTAAACCATGACTATTAACTCCCCTTATGCCACTGTCCTGAACACTGCTATCAGCAACGTCATTGAGCTTTTAACGGCTTTTGCGGCAGATCCTTTATTTGCCGAAAAATATACCCTGGCGTTTGATAGTGGGATTACATCTGCACAATTTTTGCAAGCAGTGGCAGTATTGCCAGAGATTCAGGTGCGATCTGATGCTGAGTTACAAGGAGCGTTAGGCGCGTTTTCGGGACAAACCCAAACGGTTTACCTTTCGGAAGGTTTGGTGCAGGGAGATTCCGCTAATTTGGTGGCGGTATTGTTGGAGGAAGTGGGTCATTATTTAGATTTTCGGTTTAATGCGGTAGATAGTGCGGGGGATGAGGGGGCAATTTTTTCTGAGGTTGTACGGGGTTATCTGCCTGATGCCGCCACCTTGCAAGCCTTAAAAGCAGAGGATGATTCGGCTATTTTGGTTTTAGATGGCCAGTCTATTGCAGTTGAAGAGGCCAATTTGAATGGCGATGACAATCCTAATACAATTTATGGAACATCTAATGCGGATACGATCAATGGTCTCGGGGGGGGAGATACCCTTTATGGTCAGTCCGGCAATGATTCTTTAGATGGAGGGGCCGATAATGATGCTCTTTATGGGGGGAATGGCAATGATTCTCTTAATGGTGGGGATGGCAATGATGCGCTTTATGGGGAACAGGGGGTTAATAGCTATATTGGTGGTACGGGCAATGATTACGCGCAAATTGATTTTTCCTGGCGCACGAATAATGTCACAGTTGGCTATAGCAATATTAATAGCGGCACGCTTGGTGATGGTGGGACGATTAAGGAAGTCGAGCGTATTTATTTACGCAGTGGTACGGGCAATGACAATTTAGATTTATCTGCCACCAATTACAATAGTGGCAATTACGACGATAGTACTGCTTCAGCTAATGTTGGTGGTGGTGCAGGCAACGATACGATTATTGGCGGTTCAGGGCGTGATCTGCTCTACGGAGAAGCAGGAGATGACATTCTCAAGGGGGGTGATAATCCAACTATTTACTATGACTACGGTTATGGCGATCAATTGGATGGTGGAGATGGTAATGATAGTCTTTACGGTGAAGCAGGCGACGATCGCCTTTATGGTGGCACCGGTAACGATCTGCTTGATGGTGGTGATGGCGATGACTATCTCTATGGTGAGCAAGGTAATAACAGTTACGTGGGTGGAGCCGGAACCGATTATGCCGAAATTGACTTTTCTCAGCAAGTCGATAATTTAACTGTCACCTACAGCGACATCAACGCCGGAACCTTCAGTCTAGGTGGCACTATCAAGCAAGTAGAGCGCATCTATCTGTTATCGGGTTCAGGCAATGACACCATTGACGTTTCTGCCACTAACTATGACGGCAATTGGTCAGCCAATATTGACGGTGGTGATGGCAACGATACCATTACCGGCGGCACAGGGCGCGACCTCCTCTCTGGTGGGGCTGGTAACGATAGTCTTAAGGGCGGTGATAATTACGATGAACTCTATGGCAATGATGGAGACGATACCCTAGATGCCGGTCTGAGTAGTAATATCGCTGACGGTGGCGATGGAACCGACTTACTGAAAGTAGATTATTCCACTGTCACCAATGGAGGGTTTTCCCAAACCACCCCCAATGGCAATAATGGGCAAGTAAGTGCGGGGGGCAATTATGTTAACTACTCCAATATTGAACGCTTTGATATTACCGGAACTCAGTTTGCTGAAACTCTGCTAGGAGATACCTTAAGCGATCGCCTGGCTGGGGGTGGTGGTAACGATATTCTCAATGGCGGCGATGGAACAGATACCTTAATCGGCGGTACTGGGGACGACACCTATATTGTTGATACAACAACCGACACCATCACCGAATCAGCAACCCAAGGTTTAGATCTGGTTCAAAGCAGCGTCACCTTTAGCCTGGCCAATATCGCCAACGTGGAAAATCTCATCCTGACTGGTAGTGACAATCTTAGTGGCACAGGCAATAGTATCAATAATGATCTTAAGGGCAACAGTGGCAACAACACCTTAGTGGGAAATGCTGGCAACGATCTCCTAGAAGGAGGAACGGGCAACGACAGCCTCAATGGAGGGGATGGCATTGATCGTCTCTTAGGGATTGACTCCACTAGCACTGGCATTGGAGAAATTGATACCCTCACAGGGGGAACCGGTGCAGACCGCTTTATCTTAGGGGATGTTAACCGTAGTTACTACGATGATGGTAATACTAGTACCAATGGTGTGGCTGATTATGCCCTGATTACCGATTTCAATAGTGCCGAGGATGCCATTCAACTGTGGGGAGCCACCTCAAACTATATTCTAGGTAATTCCCCTATTTCCGGCATCACAGGTCAAAGTCTCTTCCTCGACAAACCTGGTAGCGAACCTGATGAATTAATTGCCATTCTCCAGGGTGTAACGGGTTTAACCCTTACTTCCGCAGCTTTTGCGCCGACAACCGTTTTACTGTCAGATAATTTTGATACTGAAAATGGTGGTTCTGGCACAGGCCCTTTAACCAGTTTGAATCAATGGAATGTTACTGACGGCTCGGTTGATTTAATTGGTAATGGCTGGTACGACTACTTACCTGGTAATGGTTTATATCTTGATCTAGATGGTGGTGCTGGTACTGCGGGTAGCACAGGAGCGCGTCTGGAATCAAAAAGCAGTTTTAGCTTTAGCTCTGGTGAATTGGTAACGCTCAACTTCTCCCTGGCGGGTTCCCAGATTTGGTGGAGTAATCCCGATACCGTGACGGTCTCTCTCGGTAATCTTTGGAGTGAAACCTTTACCGTTCCCTACTATCAAGGATTAACTACCATTAGCCGTACTTTTAGTATCACTGCCGCCAGTAGCAATAATAAGCTCATTTTTGACCAGGCTGGCGGAGATGATGCCGGTCTAAAATTAGACGCAATTCAATTAAGCAAAACGACTCGTAACAACAGCTTCTCCAATGCAGGAGTCATTGCCTTTAACAGTTCTACCTATACCGTCAACGAGGATGGAACTGTCACAGCCGCAATTACCCTGACTCGCACTGGCGGCAGTAGTGGGGAAGTTCGCACAACCGTAACGTTAGGCGGCGGTACTGCTACACCCTGGGGTGACTATAACCCGACATCTATTGATGTCACCTTTGGCAATGGCGACGCAGCCGCAAAAGTGATTACCATTCCCATTATTAATGACCTTCATATTGACGGTGGCGAAACCTTCAATTTAACTCTTTCTAATCCTGTTGGTGGGGCTGTTTTGGGCGCGAAAAGTGTGGCAACCGTCACCATTCAAGAAAGTGGTGATGGCACTCCTGTCTATTACCGCACCACAGCCGCTACCTGGACAGATGCCCAAGCTCAAGCCGTTGCATTAGGCGGAAATCTCGTTACCATTAATGACCCAACGGAAAATCAATTTTTAGTGAGTGCCTTTGGAACTTCCGAGTATTTCTGGATTGGCTACACAGATGCGGCTCAAGAAGGCGTTTGGAAATGGGTAGATAACCAACAATCTTCCTATACGAATTGGGCTGGCGGTGAACCTAACAATTCTGGCAATGAAGATTATGCTCATTTCTATTCATCAGGGACTTGGAATGATTTACCAAATACGGGAACGGGGACTCCTTTATCTGGCATTGTTGAAGTTATTAATGGCGTTTCTACCATTGCCATTGCCGACACCAGCATTACCGAAGATGGTACTAATTCCGTAACCTTAACGGTGACTTTAACAGGTTTAACCACCAAGACCTTTACCGTTAACTATGCTGTCGCGCCTGGGTCTGCCACTGCCAATGCGGACTATACTCCTGTTACGGGAACCCTCACCTTTGCTCCAGGCGAAAGCGTTAAAACCATTACCATTCCCTTATTAGATGATCTTTTAGCGGAAGGCAATGAAAACTTTACGGTCAATCTCAGTAATGTGACAGGTGGTGCAGTTTTAGGGAAAAGTAGCGCAACAGTAACCCTATTACAACCCACTCCCGTTTTATCCCTAACCCAAGCAACCTATAGTCTGAATGAATCGGGCGTTCCCATTGCTTCTGTGACGGTTGTTCGTAGTGCAGGCAGTGTTGATCCAGCCGTCAGTGCTACTATTTCCTTTACCAATGGGACAGCCTCTAGCAGTGATTACACCAATACCCCAATTACGGTTAATTTTGCCAGTGGCGAAACCATTAAAACAATACAAATTCCCATCACAGAAGACCTGTTCTTTGAAGGCAATGAAACTTTTAATCTGGCCTTAACCAATCCTTCAGCTAATGCCAGCTTAGGAACTCAGCAAACGGCCACTGTAACCATTGTTGACAATGATATTAATCAAGGTATCAATCTGCTTAATGGCGATGCCGTGATTATTGACAATAGCAAGTTACAAGTTGCCAATATTGGCGCGACAGAGTTTTCTTTAAACCTAGATGGTAACGATGATTACGTTAGCATTGCTCACAATCCTTCTTTAAGTTTAACGACCTTTACAATTGAGTTATGGGTGAAACAAACTCAACTTAAAGGCGGTTGGCAACCTTTAATTACTAAGTCCAACAGTTCTGGTGATAATGAAAACTATGGAATTTATATCCGGCCTAATGAAAGCCGTCTAGAATTTGAGTTTAAAGATGTTAATGGAAACTGGGCGGTTTATGACAGTCAAGGTGGTTTGACTCTTAACCAGTTGGCTCATGTAGCAGTAACTTACGATGGTTCTGAATTACGTCTTTACATTAATGGACAATTAGACGGTTCTGTGAGTTATGTAGGGACACCAATCTTAAATACTGAACCTGTTAATATTGGTCGAGTTTTAAATGCTTATACAGGTTTTGCAGGACAGATTGATGATGTGCGTATTTGGAATACGGCTCGCACTCAAGCTCAAATTCAAGCTAATCTCAATACCCAATTAACAGGTAATGAAGCAGGTTTAGCAGGCTATTGGAACTTTGATCAAGCGTCTAATGCAGTGGCCGAAGATGTCAGTCTTAACTCTAATAATGGCCAACTATTAAACGGTGCATCTCTGATGGCTGATAATACCGTTAAAACCCCGCAACAAATTGTTTACACTGTCACCGATTTACCCAGTCAAGGTGTTCTAACTCGCAATAGTGTCACGCTGAAAGTGGGGGATACTTTCACTCAAGCCGATATTGATAATCAAGTTGTTTCCTACAAACCCAATAGCATAACGCCCCCTAGCGATTCCTTCAAATTTACTGTCACCGATGGAATTACGACCCAAACCAACCAAACTTTCCAACTACGCGGCAACCCCACAGCCGTTAGCAGTGAATTTTTAGTTAACACAACTACGGCTAAAAACCAAACTGCACCTTCAGTAACAGCACTGAATGATGGTGGTTTTATCGCGGTTTGGGCTTCGGAAAATGCCACCACTGGCGGTAGCATCTACAGTCAACGCTACGATGTCAACCAACAAAAAGTTGGCGGTGAAGTTCTCATTGGTACCGATACAAATTATGCTCTGGGCAAACCTGTTGTGGCCAATCTTCCCAATGGGGGCTATGTCGTTACCTGGTACTCCAATCACACTGATGGCACCGCCGATTTAGTCTTCGGTCAAGTCTATGATGCCCAAGGAACAAAAATCGGTACAAACTTCCAAATTAATACCAGCAACTCCTACACCAGTGAGTGGTGGGGAAACCAGATTTGGTCTGAGGTTAAAGCCTTAAATGATGGTACTTTTGTTGTCGCTTGGAATGGTTTCAACAATGACTACTATGGCGATACTTTCGTTCAACGCTTTGATGGTCAAGGCAACAAACTCGGTAATGCCATTCAAGTTAACAGCTATACCAATCAATATCAAATGCAACCCGATATTGCTGTCCTCAATAATGGCAACTATGTCGTTACCTGGCAGTCCAATCCCCAAAATAACGGTTATTGGGGAGTTTATGGACAAATTTTCACCCCGAATGGCGACAAAGTGGGCAGTGAATTCCAAGTTCACAACTATAATTACCAACACTCTTCTGCTCCTTCTATTGTCGCTCTGAGTAATGGTGGCTTTGTTGTTGCCTATAACAAGTACGATGGTAGTTTTCATGACACGGAAGGTCAACTCTTTGACCAAAATGGCAACAAGGTTGGCTCTGCCTTTCTGATCAATAGCTACACCGATCAAAGCCAATCTGATCCAGTAGTCACAGCCTCACTTGACGGCGGCTTTTTTATCACCTGGCACTCTGAAAACCAAGATGGTAGTAGCTATGGAGTCTATGGTCAACGCTTTGATGGCACAGGCAACAAAATTGGCTCAGAATTCCGCATCAACAACCAAACCACTGATAGCCAAGACACTCCCACTGTCACCACCCTCAGTAATGGTGAAATTCTCGTCGCCTGGGAATCCCAAAATCAAGACGGAGACGGCTATGGCATCTACGCCCAACGCTATAACCTGGGAACACTCTACGGAACCAATGGCAATGATTCCCTCAAAGGCGGTGGCTTTAATGATGTCATTGATGGCCTCAACGGTAATGATACCCTAAGCGGCGGTAAAGGCGATGATACCTACTTTATTGACAGTACTAGTGATGTCGTCACCGAAGCCGCCAATGAAGGAACAGACACCATCAAATCCTTTGTCACCTACACCCTACCCACCAACGTCGAAAACCTAATTTTGACAGGAACCGCCGCCATTAATGGGACAGGCAATGCTTCTAACAATGTCATCACTGGCAACGCGGCAAGCAACACCTTGATTGGTGGAACAGGTGTAGATACCCTTATTGGCGGTCTAGGCAACGATATTTATCAAGTGGATAGCACCACTGATGTGATCACTGAAAATGCTAACGAAGGAACGGATACGGTTCAATCCTCTGTGACTTTCTCCCTAGCTGCTCTTACCAATATTGAAAATCTGACCTTAACTGGTTCGGCCGCGATTAATGGCACAGGTAATGCCAGCAACAATGTCATCACCGGCAATACAGCAAACAATACCCTAGAGGGTGGTACGGGTATTGATACTCTAATCGGGGGAACAGGAGATGATATTTATATTGTCGATAGCACCACTGATGTGATCACCGAAAATGGCAGTGCAGGAACAGATACGGTTCAATCCTCTGTCACCTTTAGTCTTGCGGCTCTCCCCAATGTTGAAAATCTAACCTTAACTGGTTCGGCCACGATCAATGGCACGGGCAATACAGGGAATAACATTCTTACAGGCAATACAGCCAACAATACTCTCAGTGGCGGTGATGGCAATGACACTCTCAATGGTGATACAGGAGTCGATACCTTGATTGGCGGTCTAGGCAATGATATTTACCAAGTGGATAGCACTACTGATGTCATCACTGAAAATGCCAATGAAGGAACTGACACCATTCAATCCTCCGTCACCTTTAGTCTTGCGGCTCTCCCCAATGTTGAAAATCTGACCTTAACCGGTTCGGCGGCGATCGATGGCACGGGCAATACAGGTAATAACATTCTTACAGGCAATACAGTCAACAATACCCTCAGTGGCGGTGATGGCAATGATACCCTAGAGGGTGGTACTGGTGTTGATACTCTAATCGGGGGAACAGGAGATGATATTTATATTGTCGATAGCACCACTGATGTGATCACCGAAAATGGCAGTGCAGGAACAGATACGGTTCAATCCTCTGTCACCTTTAGTCTTGCGGCTCTCCCCAATGTTGAAAATCTGACCTTAACCGGTTCGGCGGCGATCAATGGCACAGGTAATGCCAGCAACAATGTCATCACCGGCAATACAGCGAACAATACCCTAGAGGGTGGTACTGGGGTTGATACTCTGATCGGGGGAACAGGAGATGATATTTATATTGTCGATAGCACCACTGATGTGATCACCGAAAATGGCAGTGCAGGAACAGATACGGTTCAATCCTCTGTCACCTTTAGTCTTGCAGCTCTCCCCAATGTTGAAAATCTGACCTTAACCGGTTCGGCGGCGATCAATGGCACAGGTAATGCCAGCAACAATGTCATCACCGGCAATACAGCGAACAATACCCTAGAAGGTGGTACTGGTGTTGATACTCTAATCGGGGGAACAGGAGATGATATTTATGTTGTGGATAGCACCACTGATGTGATCACTGAAAATGCCAACGAAGGAACGGATACTGTTCAATCCTCTGTCACCTTTAGTCTTGCAGCTCTCCCCAATGTTGAAAATCTGACCTTAACCGGTTCGGCGGCGATCAATGGCACAGGTAATGCCAGCAACAATGTCATCACCGGCAATACAGCAAACAATACCCTAGAGGGTGGTACGGGTGTTGATACTCTGATTGGTGGAACAGGAGATGATATTTATGTTGTCGATAGCACCACTGATGTGATCACCGAAAATGGCAGTGCAGGAACAGATACGGTTCAATCCTCTGTCACCTTTAGTCTTGCGGCTCTCCCCAATGTTGAAAATCTGACCTTAACCGGTTCGGCGGCGATCAATGGCACAGGTAATGCCAGCAACAATGTCATCACCGGCAATACAGCAAACAATACCCTAGAGGGTGGTACGGGTGTTGATACTCTGATTGGTGGAACAGGAGATGATATTTATGTTGTCGATAGCACCACTGATGTGATCACCGAAAATGGCAGTGCAGGAACAGATACGGTTCAATCCTCTGTCACCTTTAGTCTTGCGGCTCTCCCCAATGTTGAAAATCTGACCTTAACCGGTTCGGCGGCGATCAATGGCACAGGTAATGCCAGCAACAATGTCATCACCGGCAATACAGCGAACAATACCCTAGAGGGTGGTACGGGTGTTGATACTCTGATCGGGGGAACAGGAGATGATATTTATATTGTCGATAGCACTACTGATGTGATCACTGAAAATGGCAACGAAGGAACGGATACTGTTCAATCCTCTGTCACTTTCTCCCTAGCGGCCCTTCCCAATGTTGAAAATCTGACCTTGACGGGTTTAGGGGCGATCAATGGCACGGGTAATGCTGGCAACAATGTCATCACCGGCAATACAGCAAACAATACCCTAGAGGGTGGTACTGGTGTTGATACTCTTGTTGGCGGAACAGGAGATGATATTTACCAAGTGGATAGCATCACTGATGTCATCACTGAAAATGCCAACGAAGGAACGGATACTGTTCAGTCGTCTGTCACCTTTAGTCTTGCAGCTCTCCCCAATATCGAAAATCTGACCTTAACCGGTTCGGCGGCGATCGATGGCACAGGCAATACAGGGAATAACATTCTCGCCGGCAATACAGCCAATAATACTCTCAGTGGCGGTGATGGCAATGACACTCTCAATGGTAATACAGGAGTCGATACCTTGATTGGCGGTCTAGGCAATGATATTTACCAAGTGGATAGCACTACTGATGTCATCACTGAAAATGCCAATGAAGGAACTGACACCATTCAATCCTCCGTCACCTTTAGTCTTGCGGCTCTCCCCAATGTTGAAAATCTGACCTTAGCCGGTTCGGCGGCGATCGATGGCACAGGTAATGCCAGCAACAATGTCATCACCGGCAATACAGCGAACAATACCCTAGAGGGTGGTACTGGGGTTGATACTCTGATCGGGGGAACAGGAAATGATATTTATGTTGTGGATAGCACCACTGATGTGATCACTGAAAATGCCAACGAAGGAACGGATACTGTTCAGTCTTCTGTCACTTTTAGTCTTGCTGCTCTCCCCAATGTTGAAAATCTGACCTTAACCGGTTCGGCGGTGATCAATGGCACGGGTAATGCCAGCAACAATGTCATCACCGGCAATACAGTGAACAATACCCTAGAGGGTGGTATTGGGGTTGATACTCTAATTGGGGGAACAGGAGATGATATTTATGTTGTGGATAGTACCACTGATGTGATCACTGAAAATACCAACGAAGGAACGGATACTGTTCAATCCTCTGTAACTTTCTCCCTAGCGGCCCTTCCCAATGTTGAAAATCTGACCTTAACCGGTTCGGCGGTGATCAATGGCACGGGTAATGCCAGCAACAATGTCATCACCGGCAATACAGTTAACAACACCCTAAATGGTGGTACTGGGGTTGATACTCTAATCGGGGGAACAGGAGATGATATTTATGTTGTTGATAGTACCACTGATGTGATCACTGAAAATACCAACGAAGGAACGGATACTGTTCAGTCATCTGTCACCTTTAGCCTTGCGGCTCTCACCAATATCGAAAATCTGACCTTAACCGGTTCTAGCGTGATTCATGGTACAGGGAATGCCAGCAACAATGTCATTACAGGGAACAGTGTCAATAACACGCTGGCTGGCGATGCAGGGAACGATACCCTCAATGGTGGTACTGGTGTTGATACTCTGATTGGGGGAACAGGAGATGATGTTTATATTGTCGATAGCACCACTGATGTCATCACTGAAAATGCCAACGAAGGAACTGACACCATTCAATCCTCTGTCACTTTTAGCCTTGCGGCTCTCCCTAATATCGAAAATCTGACCTTAACTGGTTCGGCAGCGATCAATGGCACGGGTAATGCCAGCAACAATGTCATCACCGGTAATACAGCAAATAATACCCTAGATGGTGGTACTGGTATTGATAATCTAATCGGGGGAACAGGAAATGATATTTATGTTGTGGATAGCACCACTGATGTCATCACTGAAAATGCCAACGAAGGAACGGATACTGTTCAGTCATCTGTCACTTTTAGTCTTGCTGCTCTCCCCAATATTGAAAATCTAACCTTAACCGGTTCGGCCGCTATCAATGGCACGGGTAATACAGGGAATAACATTCTCGCCGGCAATACAGCCAACAATACCCTCAGTGGCGTTGATGGTAATGACACCCTTGATGGTGGTACAGGAGTCGATACCCTGATCGGCGGTCTAGGCAATGATATTTACCAAGTGGATAGTGCTACTGATGTCATCACCGAAAATGTCAACGAAGGAACCGACACCATTCAATCCTCTGTAACTTTCTCCCTAGCGGCTTTCCCCAATATTGAAAACCTGACCTTAACCGGTTCTAGCCTTATTGATGGTACTGGCAATACGGCCAACAATTCTTTAACAGGCAATACAGCCAATAATACCCTAGATGGCGGTGATGGTAACGATACCCTCAATGGTGGGGCTGGTAACGATAATCTGATCGGGGGGAATGGCAACGATTTTGCTTACTATTACAGCTCAACTTCCAGCGTTACCGTGAATTTAGCAACCGGAACTGCCAGCGATGGTCTAGGGGGAACCGATAGCCTCTCCTTCATTGAAAATGTTCAAGGCTCCAATACCGCAGGAGATAATCTAACGGGAGATACTGGCGTTAACGTTCTCTATGGTTATGGAGGTGCAGATATCCTGACAGGAGGATTGGGTAATGATCTTCTCTATCTCGGCAGTGATACGGTTACTGATACTGTTAACTATGCTAGTGGTGATGGGAATGATACGGTCTTTAACTTTGTGCGTGGTGCAGGCGGGGATATCCTCAAGTTCACTGGCATAACGGCTATTGATGTACAGGTTTCTGGCACGAGTACCCTGTTTAAATTGGGTGATGGGATTTCAGGTAACTCTGGCTTTGGTTCAGGAACCTTACTGTTAACGACCAGTGCCACCACAGGTTTTGTAGCTGCTGATGTCAATGTCAATCTCTTAGGGGCAACCTTTACTTTTAGTTAGGGCTTGCTGAAAAAGTCAAAAAACGAAAGAAATGTGGGTTAGGGAAGTATGGACTGAAAAAGCATAGATAACTTATCCTTATGGAAACAAATCAAAATACAGATTTTGTTTAATCTATTGTTCCTTTCTGTCTAAAAAGGTCAACACAAATCACTCCTCACAAAAGAGAGGAAAATTAACACCATTTTTCACAAGAAAAACGACTCTACAACTTTTTACTTTTTGTCTTCTGAAGTAGAGTAGAAAGATTCATTACCAAAAAGTTCATCGCAATTACCGTTTCCGAGGTCTCAGGTAGTTTGGCCATCACTCGACCAAGACTAAATTTCCTCTTTCCCTGTCCGAATTTACCCTCAATGGCATTACGCACTCTTTCATCTGAGCGTGCCTCTTTCTTTTTTTCTTTGCTCACCTCTTTCGGCGGTCTTCCCAATCGGGGACCACTCATTCTTATATCCCTTTCTTTACAATAAGCTCGATTCGCTTTTGTTCGATAGATTTTATCCACATGAACCGATTCCGGATAACATCCTGTTTCCCTTTTATATTCTTCTATTCGCGCTTGTAAATCTCCCGATTCGTTGTAATTATCCCAACTTAATTTGTCTAAGAAGACAAAGCCATTCACATTACTTGCCGATATTTTAGCTCCAAACTCTACTGCTTTTCCCGCTTTTCCACGCACTATTGGACGCACGTGAGGTTGGCTTACACTCACAATTCTGTTTTCTACTTTATTTGTCTTTTTTTCATACATTTCTAACTGTTGCTCATACACTTTTCCTATCGTTACAAGCTCTTCTTGCTCTTTTTTCGTTAGTTTTTCTAACTTTGCTCCCTCTTCTATCATTTTTTCTATATCAGACAAGTTTCTTTTTATATATCCTAGTTGTTTTTTTGTTCCTTTTCTTCTTTCTTTTTTTGACACACGACGTTTTTTTGCTATGGCTAAGTACTCTTTTCTTGCCACTTCCCTATAAGTCCTCGGCTTTTCTTTCCTTTTCTCTTTTATTTCTTCATACAGCTTATCTATTATTTTTTCTGTTTTTTCTCTGGCATCATTCAATATTCCTATATCCGTTGGATATTTTATATCTGCTGGTGTACAAGTCGCATCTAACAATAACTTTCCTTCATTTTCTTTTTTTTCTGACGCTACACCCGTCGCTTTTTTTTCTATTTCTTTATTAATTTTATTTATTAATTCCATTCCTATTTTTTTACGAAAATGAACCATCATTGACGCATTAAATGCTTCTTTGCTACTATAGCTTTCCATTCCTATAAAGTACTGTAAATAAGGGTTCTCTTTTATTTGTTCTACTGTTTCTCTGTCACTTTTTCCTGAAATTTCTTTGATAATTAATGCTCCTAATGCCATTCTAAATGATTTGGCTGGGGCTCCTTTTTTTTCTGTGAAGTTTTTTGCATATTCTTCCTCATATTCTTCCCAAAGAATCATTTTTGACATTTCTATCCAACGATTTTCTTCGTCTAACTGCCCGCCGAACAGATTTTTCAAGTTTTCTGGTGTTTCAATTGAGTACTGTTGCTTTCGGTACATCTGCTTTCTCTCTTCTTAATGCAATGGTTTTGAGGCATTCTACCCTATTTTCGTGCATTCTAGCGGTTCTTAATTCGCCTACTATTTTTCTCCGTAAAGGTCTCAGCTTTTTTCAGCAAGCCCTAGTTAAAGGAGATAACAGGGGTGATCGCTTTTTTAATGGATAATTGAGAATGGACAATGGATAATTATCAACTATTCATTATTAACTATCAATTAATCGGCGATCGCTTTTTTAATGGATAATTGAGAATGGACAATGGATAATTATCAACTATTCATTATTAACTATCAATTAATCGGCGATCGCTTTTTTAATGGATAATTGAGAATGGACAATGGATAATTATCAACTATTTATTATTAACTATCAATTAATCGGCGATCGCCTTTTGGTTAAACAGCCAAGGCAGCTAGAGCTTGGGCCGATTTAGCGAGATCTAACTTAAAGACCAAGACCGCTAAGGGAGGTAAACAAAGATCAAGGGAATAGGGCATTCCATGAAAAGACCATTCCTCTGACCACTTACCCCCTAAATTTCCCAAATTACTACCACCATATTGACGGGCATCACTGTTAAATAACTCCGTGTAAAAACCGGCAACAGGAACACCAATCCGATAATGACTATGGGGTTGGGGCGTGAAGTTACAGACCGCCACCACAAATTCATCCGGATCACTGCCTCGACGCAGAAAAGAAACAACACTGTGACGGGTATCGCTACAGTCAATCCACTGGAAACCTTCTTCCTGAAAATCCTTGGAATAGAGAGCCGGTTCACTACGATAGAGTGCATTCAGTTCGGTGAAGAATTGTTTTAACTGTTGGTGTGGCTCGTACTGCAACAAATGCCACTCTAGATCTGCCCAAACATTCCATTCTCCCCATTGCCCAAATTCCATGCTCATAAACAGGGTTTTCTTGCCAGGGTGAGTAAACATATAGGTAAAGAGAGCGCGTACATTCGCAAATTTTTGCCACTCATCGCCTGGCATTTTACCCAGCATATTGCTCTTGCCATGTACCACTTCATCGTGGGATAAGGCCAACATATAGTTTTCACTGTGGTTGTACCACATACTAAAGGTGACATTATTTTGATGAAATTGGCGGAACCAGGGATCCATGCTGAAATAGTCGAGCATATCGTGCATCCAGCCCATGTTCCATTTCAGGTTGAAACCTAAGCCTCCCACATAGGTGGGCCAGGAAACCATTGGCCAGGAAGTTGATTCTTCAGCAATAGACAAAACACCTGGAAAATAACCAAACAGCAGACTATTGACTTGACGCAGGAAGTCCGCCGCTTCCAGATTTTCCCGTCCTCCATACTGATTAGTCACCCATTCCCCTGGTTTGCGACAGTAGTCCATATAGAGCATGGAAGCCACAGCATCAACGCGAATTCCGTCAATATGGTACTTGTCAAACCAGAAAAGAGCATTGGCCACGAGAAAGTTACGAACTTCATTGCGGCCATAGTTAAAAATCAGCGTTCCCCATTCTTTATGCTCACCTTTGCGAGGATCTTCATGTTCGTAGAGGTGTGTACCATCAAAAAAGGCTAATCCATGCCCGTCCTTGGGAAAATGTCCTGGTACCCAATCCACCAACACCCCTAAACCATTGAGGTGACATTGATCAACAAAGTACATAAAATCTTCTGGACTACCATAGCGGGAGGTGGGGGCATAATAACCCGTCACTTGATAACCCCAGGAGCCATCGAAAGGATGTTCGGCGATCGGTAATAACTCAATGTGAGTAAAGCCCAATTCTTTCACGTAAGGAATGAGTTTATCCACTAATTCGTAATAGGTGAGAAATCGCGCTCCCGTATTCCATTCTGATACCTCTACCGCATCTCCCTCTCCCGTTAAATAATGAGGGGTTTCTGATGTACTTGTATGCAGCCAGGAACCTAAATGCAGTTCATAGACAGAAACGGGTTTAGTGAGGGGGTCAGTATTACGGCGTTGCTCTAACCAGTCCTGATCACGCCATTGATAGTTATCTAGGTCAGTGACAATAGAAGCAGTTTTAGGACGTACTTCTTGATAAAAACCATAGGGGTCGGATTTTTCGTAGATATGTCCTTCCCAATTTTTAATTTCATATTTATATTTGGCACCAATACCCAGTTCGGGAATAAAGATCTCCCAGACCATGTTGTTATTTTTCCGCATTTGGTGCAGACGACCATCCCAATTATTAAAGTCTCCCAAAAGGGAAACATTACGGGCATTGGGGGCCCAGACGGCAAAATAGACTCCTTGAATGCCATCAACTTCCATCAAATGCGCCCCTAGTTTCTCATAGATGCGATGATGGTTGCCTTCTCCAAAGACGTGTAGGTCAAATTCGGTTAATTTCGGCGATCGAAAGGCGTAGGGATCATAGATGACCCGTTCATGTTCTCCTTCTTTGAGTCGTAACTGGTAGTTAGCCAGGCTCGGAGCATCCAACACACATTCAAAAAAATGAGGATGGTGAACGGATTGCATGGGGATCTCTTGAAGCTCGGTGGGAATTAATACCGAAGCTGCCTGAGCAGTTGGTAAATAGGCTCTAATCACCCATTGCTTTATGATTCCATTATCTTCTAGAGGATGACTGCCAAGAACTTCAAAGGGATTATGATGAAGATTATAGACAATTTGATTAACTTGGTCTGGGCTTATCGTGCTGGACATTCGGCTTTTTCTATGACTAAAAGGCGGGCTGATAATTTAAATGGGGGCGAACCCTTATAAAAGTTATATATACTTTACACACTTTTCAGGATTTTCCACCTAGGGGGCAGATTTTCGATCCGCCAGCCTCTTTTTCCCAGATTCAATCTTTGGGACTGGGAAATTGAAACGTTTTGATCTTAATTATTTGCAGATACTATTAACGATATTTAGTCGTCTGAGGTACACTCAAGGGGCTAAAGCCCCCTGTTAGTTGAGCTTTTGATGTACCTCACAGGTCTCAATAAACCCACCAGTGTAAGTACTGCTATAGGATGAGCTAGAAAAGCTGAACCTAATAAGGCATAGTGTATTTGAAATTCTTGGAGCCTTTGTAACCGGTTAGCTCTCCCAGTTTTTCAGGCAGTTTAACACCCGATTCCAATTTACCTTTGATTTCCCAGGTCGGAAAGGATTGGATTTTAGCGTCTATGCAGGCTTGGGTCTTCGGATTAGCACCGTTGGGATCACATTCAATATAGTTAATTTGCTTGAAGGCGGCTTTACCAAGCAGTTGCTTTTGTTCATGGCAGTGGGGACACCAGAAGGCTCCATACATTTTGGCCCCTGAGGTTTTGAGATATTTGGCTAGTTCCAGTTCTGCCGGGCCAGAAACCGTGGTAATTTCCCAACCATGAGGGGGTTGAGGTTGGGTTTGGGCTTCGGGAATGGGTGTTTTTCCTCCTAACGCGACTTTTCCGCCTTCAGCCTGGGCATATAATCCTAGGGAGCCGACCAGGGTTATCATGGCCACAACAATGCCGGTAAAAAATACTTGACTCATTTCTTCCCACTCTCGTCCAATGACTGACAAGATAAATAATGCCAGAGAACAGGTAGCGGATGTTAAACAATATAAACAAGCTTCATGAAGCTTAAAGAAGGAAATATACATTAGATAGCCGCTAAAGACGGCCATGGCTGTCCCGCCAATCAGTAGCATTCGTCCGGTTGTTTCTTCGAGTTGGTTGCGTTGTTTCTTATTGTTTTCGGCGTTAATGAGAAAAGGACTCAGGGCAAAAATAATCATTGCCAGGTAAGCTAAGAGGCCAAAAAGACTGAGGGGAAGTCCAAATACTTTGGCATAGGAACTTTGTAGGACTTGATCACAGCCAGAGACACCAGTGGCTTGATTGACAGGGCAGGCCGTTGTCCCTCCAGTGAAGGAGACAACTGTTAGATAGGCAGTGAGTAATGCGCCAATAACAGCGATCGCACCCATGATGAAACGGGAGTAGCGATGAATCCAGGGGACAGAACGGCGGCGAATCATAACAATAAGAGAAACTGGAGAAAGTACATCCAAGGCAAAAGCGGCTTGATGTTAATAGTTTACAGTTTTTAGGAGAGTTTCGAGGTCTAGGCTATGGCGGTGTTTGGATAGGAGCCTCGGCACAATTTTTCTCTGGCTGGTGGAGTTTTTGTAGAAGGCTTTGATAAGTCGTGATTGTTTGGGCGGCGATCGCTGGCCAGGTATATTGTTCACTTGCTAATCTTTGAGCATTTTGCCCCCGTCTTTTGAGTTCTTGGGGATCTTTGAGGGCTACTTGAATCTGTTCTGTAAGAGACTGAATACTACAGGAGCTAATCCAACCGGCTTCGGCGGCTTTAACGGCGGGCCAAATGTAAACCTGATCGGATATCAATACCGGCGTTCCGACAGCCATAGCTTCAGCGACGACAATGCCAAAATTTTCGTAATAGGACGGCAAAATTAAGAGATCTGCCTGCTTTAATAAATGCCACTTAGCCTCTCCCTCGACAAAACCAGCGATCGCCGTATCTGTTGCAATGGTCGAAGCTTGGACTTGGGCTAAAATTTGTTGTTCGTAATCGGGATCTTGGGGATTAGAACCTGCCAGAATAAAGTGAAAATTAGCCCCTACTTTTTTCAAATTTTCCAAGGCCGAAATTAAAAGTTCTAAGCCTTTTTTAGGATCAATTCGTGACAAAAATAAAAGAGTGGGAATCTGGTTATCAGTTGCTTCGATAATAGGAAGGGGAAAAGGTTCTAAGTCAGACAAACTAGGGGGAGTGACTCCCAACGGCAGGATAATCGCAGGACTATTGGTGCCATAACGTTCCGACACATCTGCTTCTTGTTGGGTAGTGAAATGAATGGCGGCGGCTCCCTGTAGATTAGGACGTTCTAATAGGTTGCCATAAATTTTTTTAAGAGCTTGTTTTTTCCTTAAATCTAAAGGATCTAATGTTCCTAATGGGCGCAAAATATAGGGTAACTTTCTGAGGCGACAAAGAGTGGCCGCAGCCGTGCTAATGGGAGAAAAAAGAGCATGAATATGGGCCAGATCGTAATCCTGGCCATGATGCCATAACCAGTTTAAAAGTCCCAGGGAAAATTTGTAGCGACGAAAGGGAGAACAGTTAAAGTAAATCACCTCGTAACCTTGCTCCTCTAGCGGCTGGGCTAAGGGGACAGATAGGGGTAATTGTCCAAAGTCTCCATTGCTATTGGTAGTTAAAATGGTGACATAAACACCTTGCTCGGCCAACGCAGCCGACAAACCTCTGACCATTTGACTGGGGCCACCATAGATCAGGGAAATAGAGGGAATAATCTGTAAAATTTTCAAATGCTTGTCCAGGCGATCGCCTCTCTCATTATCTTTGCTGGGACAGGAGTTGAACTAATTGCTTAACCTGTTGTTGATTAAAAACCTGTAACAGAATATTAGCCGCAGAATTGGGATCGGCAGGCAGGAGAATTTGGGGAGTTTGAGCATTAGCTAATTGCTGTAACCCTTGGCTCACCGCTATTTTCTGTCCCTGCTCCAATTCGAGGTAATCACAGCCTTGCTTGAGATCTTTTAGTACAACGGGTGCTAAGGTACGGTAAGAATGACGGGGATTGGCGATCGCGGCCTCCGCCGTTTTGACTAACTGTTGCCAGTTGTTTTGATTGGCAGCCAGTTTAAGCAAATCTCCACAGTGATGCTGTAGTTGTTGGCGATTAGCGGGGGAAGGGTTTTGCTTAAAGATCTGTAGCATTTGCCGCAGGATCGACTTAATTTGAACAGGAAGCTCTTCGAGGGGTTCTTTCAGTAAAGATAGATTGGAGGCCGGAATTGCCACCATTTCCTCACTTAATAACTGACTAAGATAATGCTGAAGTTCTATAAAATTGTTATTAGCACCTTCAACAATGGATTCTGCTTCCTCTGATTGCAATCCGAAGGGTCCCTGTAATTTTTCAACTAAATCCTGTAGAACATCGTAACCTTTGAGAAATAGGGATTCGAGCTTTTGATCCACTACTACCCGATTTTCTTTGAGAATCTTGAAAGCATCCTCTAAACGGTGGGCAATTTTTTGAATACTGCTGTAACCCAGCATGGCTGCGCCCCCTTTAATGGAGTGAGCCGCCCGAAACATTTCATTCACACGTTCCGTATCTTCCATGACTGAAGAGAGTTCCAGAATACCTCGCTCTAAGGTTTCTAAATGTTCTTTCGCCTCTTCAATAAAGTAGCCGAGGATTCTTTGCTGATCCAAGGGGTTTGTCCTCCATTGCAACCGAACTACCGCTAGATTCCCTGGTTAAGCAGGGGAATAGGTTAACTAATAGAATGCCCTAATCTTCTCCAAAAAGCATCAATTTTAGTTTACAGAATTTTAACAAAGGCTCAAACCCTGACGGAAAAGGACTTGTGCCCTTGACAATCATTAACAATTTGTTAAATCTTTTGGTTAGCGAGCTTCTCGCCGAAAAAGCCAGAACATCAGAGCCGCAACTCCCACCTGTAACCCTAAATTGGGCAAGATGGCGATCGAATCCCGTCCAGCTAGAAATTGCAAGAAAAAGATTCCAGCCCCAATTGTGGCAGAAAGACCTAATCCTAAATACAAAAATTGGCGTAATCCTTTATAGGGAGCCTTTGCCTCAGCCCGTAAGCGAGCATATTTTTCAGGGGACAGTTGCTTTGGGGAAGGTTTAACCATATTGCTTAAAGATTTTGTTGATCAACGACCGAATAAAAATTGCCCTTCTGAGTTACAATGTCTCTTTGGCAGAAAAACTGAGGTCTTTTCAGAAGTATGCTGGAACGCAAATAAAACCTACGCTAGATTAGCTCAGTTGGTAGAGCACGTCATTCGTAATGATGGGGTCAGGGGTTCGAGTCCCCTATCTAGCTTAATCTAAATTTAGTTTAACTGTAGATTTCCTAAGTACAGGACAAAAAATGTAGGGAGTCGAGAAAAAGAGAAAAATTGGGGGTAGTGATTCGATAGTAGTGGTCAGCAATTCTAAATTTGCGCTGTAGCAAGGGTTTCAGGTTTTAGTTCGCGTAATATGGGGTAAAATTCAACGGGATTAACAAGTTCATTTCTACCTGTAAATAATTCGTTGATAGCTTTTCCTGTCAAAAGGGATGATAAGACTTCCGTGATAACATCAGACATAATCAACGAAAAATTTACAGCAAGAACATTTCTGGGAATGGACTTGTCTTTTTTGTGGGGAAATCCACGACAGAGACGTAAATGCCGCCAAGAATATCAAGGTCGCGGGTCGCGGGGGGCGTGACCTTTAGTTGATGAAGAAAAAGAAAAGTGTTAACATGAGATGAAAAGTGACAAAGAGGAAACAATGATGACAGCAAAACTAATTAATGTAGAGGGTTCAAAGATAAAAATAGAACTAACATTAGAACTCAGTCGTTCAATGTTGGATACAGAAATAAATATTCAAAAAGGCTTAAACGAAGTAGGTTGCATCGCCAGCAAAGAAGCCTTGAAATATTTAGATACAGATGGTTCACCCTTAAAAATCGGTGAAGAAATCTGGAAGAGTAAGGGAGAGCAACCGAAAGAATATCAAACACCTTATGGTGAGGTTATAGTGAATCGTCATGTATATCAGCGTTCACCTTTGAGGAAAAACGTATTGCCCCTTAGAAAGAGAAGCAAGGATAATCATAACATCAACGCCATTATTGGCAAAACAGGTATCCTCAAAAATGTCAGGGATGGCAGGCAAAGAGGTGAAAAATGATTTATTAGAAAATCATGGTAGAAAAGTAGCGCTATCCTATATCCAAAGATTGAGTGAAGCAGTAGGAAGTGTGGTACAGGCAAAAGAAGAAGCGTGGAGTTATGCCCCGCCCAAGGAGGATAGCCAAATTGCAACAGTGGGAATAGGATTAGATGGCTACCGTGAAGCAATGGTGGGAACCGTTTCCCTATACGATAGTGAAGGCGAACGTCAACATACAATCTATCTAGGTGCGGCACCAGAGTATGGAAAAAAGAGTTTTCTAGAAAGATTAGAAAGAGAAATTGAGCGAGCGAAAAACCGTTATCCAGAGGCAACATTGGTCGGGATAGCAGACGGGGCAGAATCAAATTGGAAGTTTTTAGAAAAGCAAACGGAAGAACAGATATTAGATTTCTATCATGCCTCTAGTTACTTAGGTGCCTTGGCAGAAGCGTTGCATCCGAATACAGTGTCAAAACAAAAAGAATGGTTGACTGAAAATTGTCGAGAACTCAAGCATGAAAAAGGAAAAGCAGGAGAACTGCTAAATCTGATGAAAGAAGTCAAAGAAGAAAAAAGTCATTCTAAGAATCTTACCGAGAAACTACAAGCGGCGATTACTTATTACGAGAATCATCAGCATCAAATGGATTATGCTGAATACATAGAGAAAAAGTATCCGATTGGTTCAGGTGTTACGGAAGCAGCTTGTAAGACGTTGGTCAAACAACGATTATGTTGTTCAGGGATGCGATGGAAGGAAAAAGGAGCAGGAATTATTTTGAGCCTACGAGCTTTGGTATTGACCAAGGAACGATGGAGTCAATTTTGGGCAAAACTTGATCAATATGGGTTCCCTGTAGAACCCTGATTACAACAGCTTTTATCAACTAAAGGTCGCACCCGTCGCGGGAGGGCTTTCCGAGACTCAAAACGGACATGGAGGACGGCGTAAATCTAGCTTGCTAGTTGCTTCCGATGAAGTGTCAACCCGCCTATTACCTATTCAATTGACTTTAATTTAGGTAGGGCTTGCTGAAAAAAGCTGAAACCTTTACGGAGAAAAATAGTAGGCGAATTAAGAACCGCTAGAATGCACGAAAATAGGGTAGAATGCCTCAAAACCATTGCATTAAGAAGAGAGAAAGCAGATGTACCGAAAGCAACAGTACTCAATTGAAACACCAGAAAACTTGAAAAATCTGTTCGGCGGGCAGTTAGACGAAGAAAATCGTTGGATAGAAATGTCAAAAATGATTCCCTGGGAAGAATATGAGGAAGAATATGCAAAAAACTTCACAGAAAAAAAAGGAGCCCCAGCCAAATCATTTAGAATGGCATTAGGAGCATTAATTATCAAAGAAATTTCAGGAAAAAGTGACAGAGAAACAGTAGAACAAATAAAAGAGAACCCTTATTTACAGTACTTTATAGGAATGGAAAGCTATAGTAGCAAAGAAGCATTTAATGCGTCAATGATGGTTCATTTTCGTAAAAAAATAGGAATGGAATTAATAAATAAATAAAATTAATAAAGAAATAGAAAAAAAAGCGACGGGTGTAGCGTCAGAAAAAAAAGAAAATGAAGGAAAGTTATTGTTAGATGCGACTTGTACACCAGCAGATATAAAATATCCAACGGATATAGGAATATTGAATGATGCCAGAGAAAAAACAGAAAAAATAATAGATAAGCTGTATGAAGAAATAAAAGAGAAAAGGAAAGAAAAGCCGAGGACTTATAGGGAAGTGGCAAGAAAAGAGTACTTAGCCATAGCAAAAAAACGTCGTGTGTCAAAAAAAGAAAGAAGAAAAGGGTGTGACCTTTAGTTGATGAAGGAAAAGAAAAGTGTTAACATGGGATGAAAAGTGACAAAGAGGAAACAATGATGACAGCAAAACTAATTAATGTAGAGGGTTCAAAGATAAAAATAGAACTAACATTAGAACTCAGTCGTTCAATGTTGGATACAGAAATAAATATTCAAAAAGGCTTAAACGAAGTAGGTTGCATCGCCAGCAAAGAAGCCTTGAAATATTTAGATACAGATGGTTCACCCTTAAAAATCGGTGAAGAAATCTGGAAGAGTAAGGGAGAGCAACCGAAAGAATATCAAACACCTTATGGTGAGGTTATAGTGAATCGTCATGTATATCAGCGTTCACCTTTGAGGAAAAACGTATTGCCCCTTAGAAAGAGAAGCAAGGATAATCATAACATCAACGCCATTATTGGCAAAACAGGTATCCTCAAAAATGTCAGGGATGGCAGGCAAAGAGGTGAAAAATGATTTATTAGAAAATCATGGTAGAAAAGTAGCGCTATCCTATATCCAAAGATTGAGTGAAGCAGTAGGAAGTGTGGTACAGGCAAAAGAAGAAGCGTGGAGTTATGCCCCGCCCAAGGAGGATAGCCAAATTGCAACAGTGGGAATAGGATTAGATGGAACCTGTATGCTGATGTGTGAGGATGGCTACCGTGAAGCAATGGTGGGAACCGTTTCCCTATACGATAGTGAAGGCGAACGTCAACCTACAATCTATCTAGGTGCGGCACCAGAGTATGGAAAAAAGAGTTTTCTAGAAAGATTAGAAAGAGAAATTGAGCGAGCGAAAAACCGTTATCCAGAGGCAACATTGGTCGGGATAGCAGACGGGGCAGAATCAAATTGGAAGTTTTTAGAAAAGCAAACGGAAGAACAGATATTAGATTTCTATCATGCCTCTGGTTACTTAGGTGCCTTGGCAGAAGCGTTGCATCCGAATACCGTGTCAAAACAAAAAGAATGGTTGACTGAAAATTGTCGAGAACTCAAGCATGAAAAAGGAAAAGCAGGAGAACTGCTAAATCTGATGAAAGAAGTCAAAGAAGAAAAAAGTCATTCTAAGAATCTTACCGAGAAACTACAAGCGGCGATTACTTATTACGAGAATCATCAGCATCAAATGGATTATGCTGAATACATAGAGAAAAAGTATCCGATTGGTTCAGGTGTTACGGAAGCAGCTTGTAAGACGTTGGTCAAACAACGATTATGTTGTTCAGGGATGCGATGGAAGGAAAAAGGAGCAGGAATTATTTTGAGCCTACGAGCTTTGGTATTGACCAAGGAACGATGGAGTCAATTTTGGGCAAAACTTGATCAATATGGGTTCCCTGTAGAACCCTGATTACAACAGCTTTTATCAACTAAAGGTCGCACCCGAAGAAAAGGAACAAAAAAACAACTAGGATATATAAAAAGAAACTTGTCTGATATAGAAAAAATGATAGAAGAGGGAGCAAAGTTAGAAAAACTAACGAAAAAAGAGCAAGAAGAGCTTGTAACGATAGGAAAAGTGTATGAGCAACAGTTAGAAATGTATGAAAAAAAGACAAATAAAGTAGAAAACAGAATTGTGAGTGTAAGCCAACCTCACGTGCGTCCAATAGTGCGTGGAAAAGCGGGAAAAGCAGTAGAGTTTGGAGCTAAAATATCGGCAAGTAATGTGAATGGCTTTGTCTTCTTAGACAAATTAAGTTGGGATAATTACAACGAATCGGGAGATTTACAAGCGCGAATAGAAGAATATAAAAGGGAAACAGGATGTTATCCGGAATCGGTTCATGTGGATAAAATCTATCGAACAAAAGCGAATCGAGCTTATTGTAAAGAAAGGGATATAAGAATGAGTGGTCCCCGATTGGGAAGACCGCCGAAAGAGGTGAGCAAAGAAAAAAAGAAAGAGGCACGCTCAGATGAAAGAGTGCGTAATGCCATTGAGGGTAAATTCGGACAGGGAAAGAGGAAATTTAGTCTTGGTCGAGTGATGGCCAAACTACCTGAGACCTCGGAAACGGTAATTGCGATGAACTTTTTGGTAATGAATCTTTCTACTCTACTTCAGAAGACAAAAAGTAAAAAGTTGTAGAGTCGTTTTTCTTGTGAAAAATGGTGTTAATTTTCCTCTCTTTTGTGAGGAGTGATTTGTGTTGACCTTTTTAGACAGAAAGGAACAATAGATTAAACAAAATCTGTATTTTGATTTGTTTCCATAAGGATAAGTTATCTATGCTTTTTCAGTCCATACTTCCCTAACCCACATTTCTTTCGTTTTTTGACTTTTTCAGCAAGCCCTAGGTAGATGGGAATCACCGTCGCTTCAGCGCGGTGAGGATGTCAAAGTCCTATTCAGATTAGTAAATTATCCTGAAACTGGATGAACCAAGGGCTTCCGTATCTCGATCAACTTAGGAAACTAACTGCATTAATCGTTGTTTTAAGGTTTCTAGGCCAAAACCCTGACTCGCGGAAATGAAAACAGCCTGGGAATAGTTCTGTTTTGCCATTTCTAAAGCTTCATTCTCGACTTGATCAATTTTATTAAAGGCAATTAACATTGGCCCGGTGGTGATGGGCATTTGCTCAAGAATATTTGCAACAGATTCCAATTGTCTTTGCCAAGCCGGATGAGATAAATCCACAACTTGTAAAAGCGCGTCGGCTTCCGTTACTTCTTCTAAGGTGGCACGAAAGGCATCTACTAGGGAGGAAGGCAATTCATGGATAAAACCCACCGTATCAGTTAATAGCAAAAGTTGAGAAGATTGAGTCTGAGCATCGATAATTTTTAGCTTTCGGGTTGTCGGATCGAGGGTCGCGAAAAGTTGATCTGCCGCATAAATATCTGATTTAGTTAGGGCATTAATTAAGGTTGATTTTCCGGCATTGGTATAACCGATGATCGCAATACTGGGAACCTCTTGTTTTTGTCGCTGTTGACGGAGACGAGAACGGTGAGATTGCAGTTGATTAACATCTTGTTGCAATTTAGCAATGCGTTTTTGAATCGCCCGTCGTTCCGTTTCCAATTTAGTTTCCCCTGGCCCCCGCGTACCGATACCACCACCTAAGCGAGACATGGCCTGACCCCGACCCGTTAAACGGGGCATCATATACTCTAATTGAGCCAGTTCTACCTGTAATTTTCCGGCTTTGGACTGAGCGCGTTGGGCAAAAATATCTAAAATGACTTCGGTTCGATCAATGACTCTGACTCCAATCTGTCTTTCTAAATTGCGAATTTGAGAAGGCGATAAATCTCGATCAAACGCCACTAAATTGGCCCCCATTGTTTGTACTCTTAGGGCAATTTCCTCGACTTTTCCACTACCAATAACGGTTTGCGGATGGGGGCGCGATCGCTTTTGGCGCACAATTTCTAGGACTTGACCACCTGCCGTATCCACTAAGCGCATTAATTCTGCTAAACCATCTTCAAAAACCTGATCCGATAAACTATCGGTTTGTAAACCCACTAATAAAACGCGATCCTGATCCGCCTCAACTTGACGGGCAACAAATTCTCGCCGAAATTCTGCCTCTAAGCTCTCAACAAATTCTAAGAAATCCTCTTCACTGAGATGCTCTAAATTTAAAGCGGTGGAAACTTGCCAATAGGAAGCGGTTTTAGCCGAAGGGGAATTCTCTAAAACAGGCAAGATGCCTGTTCCACTATTTATCTGCTTTGTGGGATAGGCTTCTAGCCTGTCTTTGTTAACTTCTGTTTGAGGTAACAGATTAGCCAAATAAACTTCTTTAATGTAACCTGTTGCTCCCCCGCCTCGACGCTCAAAGCCTTCTCCGGTAAGAGCCAGAACAATCAACGCATCCAACCGTTGCAAAACCATTGCGGTCAAACTGGATTCCTTCGGTGGTTCTCCCTGGGGACTGGTGGTTAAACAACGAATGCCGGATAACCGCTCTTCCCCATAACGAGGTAATTCCAAGGGCGGTATCTGAGTCTGACGAGGCGTTCCCACACCGACCCGAATGACTTGACCCCGACGATTCACATAGACCGAAATCGGCTCTTGAATTTCTGTGCTAATTGCCCCCAACCGTTGAGCAAATTCCACTGTGGTAAAGCGATCGCCCTGTAACCGTTGATGATAAAGGCGTTGTAACTGCTTAACCTGACTGGATTTAAGCCCCTGTAAATTCCCAAAAATCGTTTCGATAGTGCCCCCTAACTTATTCCATATGAATTATCTCATTTTACTCCTGATCATCTGAAACTCGCACCATCTGGGGTATCTCTGTGGGATCATTGATATAGGCTGAAGTCATTGTTGAAAAATTATGGAAAGCATTTTTTTGTATCTACTCCGTCAGTCTTAGTTTTATCAATTACACATAATTTATATTGCTCTGAAGCGAAGAAAAATTTGATTAATTGCCCTGGGTTACTATCGGGAGCTAAAAAACGAACAAGCAATGCAATACCAAATAGTCCAATTGCAAAAATAATTGAGGCGACGATACTTTGTACGATTGGTAAAAATAGGTTTGTCAGGTTAATTCTTGTTTTTTTGATTTCTTGAGTGAGTTCACTTTTAACGCCTTGTAATTCTGTTGACAAAACTTCATTTTTATAACGTCCTAATTGTTCCTGAAGTTCAGCTTCTGCATACTCTTCTGCATAATCCAAGAGAATTTGCTGGGCAGAGCGCATCAATTCATTCAGTTTTTCATCATCATAAAGTGCATGGAAAGCATCAATCTGTTCACGGGAAGGATTCGGAATTTTGGTGAACCAGCGATCTTTCTCCAATTTGTATTTGGCGTAAGCCAGCATTCCCCAAAGTCGTTCTTCACTCTCCACGCTCTGTTGAACAACTAGTTTTTCCCAAATAAAGCGATAGTCAGCTTGATTTTCCTCTGGCATAGGTTTAGGATAACGACACTAAGCTTCAAAGAAATCAGCGTGTTTTTTGATGGCATGGCGCAAGGCTCGATTTGCTTTTTCTACATCAACCCGAATAAACCGCCTCTTACCGTGAATGAGTTGGAAACGAGGCTCAGTGTCTTCTGTTAAAGACATACTAGACAGTCGGGTTAGCTCGGATGGTTTTGAGCTTGTTGGATTTTGAGCGGTTGTCTGGAGATCAATTTCAGATTGAGAATTGATTGTAATTTGAGATTTTAGCATGGTTTTAAAAGAAGAATTAATAAATGAGGATGAGATTATTTTTGATTCGTGTTTTGCTCAACTTGAGACGTTTTAGGTAAGGTTTCTAAACAATTTTTAAACCATTTACCGTTATCCAACGCACTCCAAACTAAAACAGCAACTATGGGAAATGTAACAACAAAAATCCATGAGGCGACATAACTTTGCCAAACTGGCTTCCAGAAACTTGTTTTGCCATTCGTTTCTATCTGGCTATTTAAGTGAGACTCAACCGCTTTTAAATCTTGACTGATACTTCGCGCAAGACGAGTTTCTACAAGTTTCAACTCTTTTGGAATCTCTGTGTCTTGAAGCAGTTTTCCTAGTTCTCGTTCTGCTATACCAAAGGCATAACTATCAAGAATGTCGATAGCTCTTCCACGATAGGCGTTTAAGTGAAGTTCTGTACAGAAATTCCCTGAAACTTCTGGATGCTTAAGTGTTTCTAGTTTCCATTCGACATAAGCAAGCATACCTATAAACCTATCAGGACTCTTTTCATCCACACCAAGAACAAGCCTCTGAAAAATGTCAGTATCAGAAGATTTGTTTTGTTGATCTTGCGCCATGATGTCTTGATCTTCTGGATACGGTTTAAATTTCTCGCCAGTTGTTTAGTCTTTCTTCTCTAGCTTTGGCGCGTTGTTCCATTGCATAACGCATTGCTTCCCGAACCGTTTCACGGTCAATATGAAACTGATTGTCATTTTCTGTGGCAGGAAGCTCTTCACTGTCGCCTAGTAGTAGTCGTTTACGGGCTTCAGCACGTCGTTCCATTGCATACCGCATTGCTTCCCGAACTGTTTGTACATCAACAATATGCGGTTTCTTATCGCCGCCAGAGGGCAAAACCTGAAGGTCAGGTTTAGAAAATTGGGGTTTCTTAAGTGTTGAATGGGTCATAAAAACTTTTACATATAGAAACTCTATCTTCAATTGCAATTGATAGATGTCAGAGATCCTGCTGGAGTATCTGTCTGAGTTTGTGGGTGCTTGTCGGACTTTTGCCTGACTTCTGTGCAAATTAAAGCTACACTGGATGAAGATTGGAATCTAGCTAAAAAATAATACATGGGAAGATCGCTGCAAGTTAAGCCAGAATTCATTAGGAAAATCAAAGAAGCTGTTCGTCGCAATGGCTATCCCAGTCAGCAAGCTTTAGCTAGTGGGTTGGGGTTGTCGCGGGATGTGGTCAGTCGGTTTCTTAATGGCAAACCCATTGACTATCTCAACGCGGAAGAAATTTGTCGCGCTCTTAATTTGGATTTAGGAGAGATGACGGGTTATGGACAGGAAATTAACGACGAATCAGTCTTAATCGGGACTCAGACAGCATTAGTTAATATTGTTGATCCTAATTTTGTGGGACGGGAAAGCGCGATCGCCGATCTCAATGCTCTTGTGGCTAAAGAAGCAAAGGTAATCTTGATTCAGGGGGCTGGTGGTGTGGGGAAAACGACTCTGGCGCGTAAATATTTAGCGGATAAATTTGGTGACAAGGTTATTGAATTTCCCATCGCTAAGGAAACAAAAGATATTGCAGCGATTGAAGGATTATTGGAACAATGTTTGCGGTCTTTAGGAGAAGAACCAGGACGAGATTTTTTAGTATCTTTAACGCGATTAAAAGAAAAATTACAAGCTGAAGCGATGGGAGTTTTGATTGATAACCTTGAACCCGCTTTAGATAGTTCTGGGCGATTGATTGAAGCGCATCGTCGTTATCTAGAATTATTACGAATTTTGGCTGATCCAACGGTTAAGTCTATTACCTTGATTACCAGTCGAGAAGCATTAGGAGAAGGAGTAGATATTTCGCTCTATCGTTTGCCGATTTTAGATTTAGAAGCATGGCAAACTTATTTTTATAATAGGGGCATTACTCATAATAATCAGGAGATTCAGCCGATTTGGGATGCTTATCAGGGGAATGCTTTGGCAATGAAGCTATTGTCTGAGCGCGTTTTTCTCGATTATTCTGGAGATATAGATACTTTTTGGGAAGAACAACAGAAGTTGGGAGCTTTATTAAATATAGATAATTTAATTGAGGAACAGTTTGAGCGTTTAGAAAATATTTATCCCGATGCTTATAAGTTACTATGTCGGATGGGTTGTTATCGTTATCAAGATGTTGAGAATGTACCGTTAGAAGGATTATTTTGTCTGCTGTGGGATGTGGCAGAAAATCAAAGAGGTCAAGTTATTAACGCTTTGCGAGATCGCTCTTTAGTGGATTATTCTAATGGTAAATATCATTTGCATCCATTAATTCGGAATGAAGCAATTAATCGGCTAAGGAATAGTGAAGATTGGAAAAAATCCAATATTGAAGCCGCAGAATTTTGGAATAAAAGTGTTAAAAATATTGATACAGTTAAGGATGCGCTGAAAGCTTTAGAAGCTTATTATCATTATTTTAATGTTGATGATTATGAGAAGGCTAGTGAGGTTATTTTGTTATCAAGAAACAATAAATTTCAAGTATTAGAAAATCTAGGGGAAGCTTTTTGTAGATTAGGACTTTTGGAACGAATGATTGCCTGTGCAAATAAACTAATCCCGTATCTAGACAAAGGTTATTTATTAATAGATAAAAGTCTGAGTTTAGTTGCTCTTTATAATGTGCTAGGTGCCTTGCATAGTTATAGAGGAGAAATAACACGATCTATAAAGTGCTATCAAATATCGGGCGGAATTTGTGAACGATATATCCAGATGGCTCAAGAATCAGAGCAAAAACTGTTTTGGAAAAAACAACTAAATAAAGTATTCTATTTTATTGGTTTATGTAAAGTTGATTTGTTTGAATTAGAAGAGGCAAAAACTTTTTTTGAAAAAACTCTAAATTCTTATATACTGGAATTTTGCCATAAAAATGGATTTAATGAAAGTGAAATTAAAGTGGCAAAGATAGATATATTAGTATATATGACTTTTTTGCATTCCTGCTTATTACAAGAATTTAATGAAAGAGAAATTAAAATAGCAAAGAGAAGTCTATTAGTATATATGGCTTTTTTATATTCTTCTCTATTACAAGAAGAAGCAGCAAGAAAATTAGCCAATGAATTGTTAATAGATATTTTTGACAGAGACTTATTTTTTTCGTCATGGACTAAGGGTTATAATCCACTTTTCTTAGGCATAACATTTAAAAATTTAGGAGAGTTTGAAAAGTCTTTTGATATGTATGACCGTGCAATTAAATATGCAAAAGAAAGTAATTTTAACCAAATTGAAGCTACCGTTTTAATTTATTTAGGTGAACTGTATCGCATTCAGAAAAATTATGATATTGCTCTTGCTCATCACTCCGAATCCATCAAAATCCTAGAAAAAATTGGTGCAAAATGTGACCTTGCTGAAGCCTACTTTCAACTTGCCCTCACCTATCAAGCAATGGGCGATCAACCCAACAGTCAAACCTACTTTGATAAAGCTCTCGACCTCTGGGGGCCAGAAAAAATTGATGCGCCCGAACAAATCAAACGAGTTAAAAAAGCCATGCAAATACCCCCTGCGATGGAAAATGGTTAGCTAGTGCCAGTTATGACACCATCATTCGCCGCTATGAATGCCAACATATTTTTTAATGTCATGGCAAAGCTGTCACCGCGATCGCCTTTCACTCCACCGAACCCATTTTGGCCAGTAGTAGCAAAGACGGCAGCATTAAACAATGGAATTTAAACAGCTTTGACTGTATCGCGACTTGGAAATCTCCTCGACCCTACGAAAATATGAATATCACGGGGGTAACAGGTCTTAACGCGGCTCAAAAACAATCCTTAAAACAGTTGGGAGCCATTGAACACAGATCCACTCGTTAGCTTCAAAACCTCAACGCTCGTCAAAGATTCAGCCAAGGCTCATCACTCAAATCCAAACCGCGATCGCTGTCATAAGCAAAACTTATGACTATGATAATGAGAAATATTGTTAAAATCCGTTACAAAGCTTTACAAACTCAGAAAAAGCCTCTATAGTGTAAACAGTCAATCATTCGTACCTTGACAAATACATACAGGAATCATAAACCAATGACAACGACCTTACAACAACGCGAAAGCGCGTCCGTATGGGAACAGTTCTGTCAGTGGGTGACATCTACCAACAACCGCATCTATGTCGGTTGGTTCGGTACCTTGATGATCCCCACCCTCTTAACTGCCACCACCTGCTTCATCATTGCCTTCATCGCCGCTCCCCCCGTTGACATTGACGGTATTCGGGAACCCGTTGCTGGTTCTTTGCTTTACGGTAACAACATTATCTCTGGTGCTGTTGTTCCTAGCTCTAATGCTATTGGTCTTCACTTCTACCCCATCTGGGAAGCTGCTTCCTTAGATGAGTGGTTGTACAACGGTGGCCCTTACCAGTTGGTTGTTTTCCACTTCCTCATCGGCATCTTTTGCTACATGGGTCGTCAGTGGGAACTCTCCTACCGCTTAGGGATGCGTCCTTGGATCTGTGTTGCTTACTCTGCACCCGTATCCGCCGCTACTGCCGTTTTCTTGATCTACCCCATAGGTCAAGGTTCTTTCTCCGATGGTATGCCTTTAGGTATCTCTGGAACATTTAATTTCATGATCGTGTTCCAAGCTGAACACAATATCTTGATGCACCCCTTCCATATGTTGGGAGTAGCTGGTGTATTCGGTGGTTCTCTGTTCTCTGCTATGCACGGTTCCTTAGTAACCTCTAGCTTAGTGCGTGAAACAACCGAAGTTGAATCTCAGAACTATGGTTACAAATTCGGTCAAGAAGAAGAAACCTACAACATCGTTGCGGCTCACGGCTACTTCGGTCGTTTAATCTTCCAATACGCTTCTTTCAATAACAGCCGTGCTTTACACTTCTTCTTAGGTGCTTGGCCCGTAATCGGGATCTGGTTCACCGCGATGGGTGTCAGCACCATGGCTTTCAACTTAAACGGTTTCAACTTTAACCAATCTATCCTCGACTCTCAAGGTCGTGTGGTCAGCACTTGGGCTGATGTATTGAACCGCGCTAACATTGGTTTTGAAGTAATGCACGAACGTAATGCTCACAACTTCCCCCTTGACCTCGCTTCTGGCGAACAAGCTCCCGTAGCTTTAACCGCTCCTGCGATTCATGGTTAATTCCTGAATGTAGCTAACTACAATCTAAATATTTAAACAAAGGCACTCTCTAGTTTTAGGGGGTGCTTTTGCTATATTGGATTTGGGCTTTGTAAAGTTTGGGTAGGTTTCTCATGAACAATTCTCTCAGCTTTGCCGTTACAATCCTGAGTTAAGTTTAGAGCGGAACAAAAAGGGAGAAATTATTATTATGTCGGGTTCATCGGTAGTTACTATGCTAAGTCATTTTATCAACTCCTAAAATCCTTGCTGCATAAGGCTTTCGATTAAAACTGTCAGTTTTTTGCATGAATTGAGTGTAAAGGCAAGGAAACCCTTTCTTGGCATGGGTTCTGGAGTAGATAACCTCATATTTGGCATAACAAATATCGAAGAACCGAGAAATCTAATTCCATTGCCTTTATTTTAATTCGCGATCGCCGTTTTATAGACAAGAATTTTATCGGTTAGTAGAGCATGAACAGTCGCTAACAAAACCCGCTTTTCATTGACCCCAAAATTTACCAATAGCTGATCAGTGGTATTCTGAATCTGTAGATAAAATAAGTCATGATGAATAGACTGACTACGTTATAGAAATACAATCCGCCGGTCTAAAACATTACTGCTTTAGCAACTCTTCTGTTGTTTAATTGTGTCAAAATTTGGATATTTAAAAAATATAAAATTCTGTTCACTTTACCTTGATAGGGTGTAAAAATAAGGTTGCTTCCCAGAACATCAGGTTAACAAAGCGTTAATCTATCATCTCTCAAATTTTTCGCCCCCTATATCACCAGGGAAATAGTTTAGAATTGACCTATAGGACAGTCCCTATGCCTACCGCCTCCCCTGCCAAAACCGCTACAAACGATCATCCCAGTGGTGACAAACGCTTTAAAGTTCTTGATGCGACGATGAAACGCAATCAGTTTAGCCAAGATGCACTGATTGAAATTCTCCATAAAGCCCAGGAAGCCTTTGGTTATTTAGAAGAAGATGTATTGCTTTACATTGCCAGAGGGTTGAAGCTGCCCCTCAGTCGAGTCTATGGTGTTGCCACTTTTTACCATCTCTTTTCCCTCAAACCGAGTGGTGAACATACCTGTGTGATTTGTTTGGGAACTGCCTGTTATGTCAAAGGAGCCGATGCTTTATTGAGTACCCTGAAAACTGAAATTGGCATCAAATTAGGCGAAACAACGGAGGACGGTCAAGTTTCTCTCGTCGTTGCTCGTTGTATTGGAGCTTGTGGGATCGCCCCTGCTGCTGTATTTGATGGCAATGTGCTGGGGAAACAAACGGAGCAATCTGTGATAGAACACATTCGTCCCTGGGTTAAAAGTGAATAGTTTATAGTTACTAAATAAAACGGAAATAAAAGTATGGATATTACTGAATTACGCAAAATTGCCCACGAAACCCAAGAAAAACAGCTTAAAATCCGTCTTCGATGTTGTAATTCATCGGGTTGTCTCTCTTCTCAAGGAGAGGCCGTTAAAAATAATTTGGAAAAGGCGATCGCCGAAGCGGGACTCGAAAAAGAAGCCGAGGTTGTGCGGGTGGGCTGTATGGGATTTTGTGGTCAGGGGCCATTAGTCGCGGTTGATCCCCTTGGCAGTCTCTATGAGCAGGTGACACCAGAGCAAGCTTCTAGCATTCTCAGTACTCTTAATCTAAATATTCCCCCTGCCGAATCTTTACCGTTCCAAGGAGATCCCAACCATCCCTTTTTTGCGCTACAACACAATATTGTTCGGGAAAATTCTGGTCACATTGATCCCGAAAGTATCGAAGATTATATTAAAACTGGCGGTTATGAACAATTACATCATGTTATTTATGAACTCAGCCCTGAGCAAGTGATTGCTGAAATTACCAAAAGTGGGCTACGGGGTCGGGGCGGTGGTGGTTATCCAACGGGCTTAAAGTGGGCCACTGTAGGCAAAATGCCAGGGAAACAAAAATATGTGATTTGTAATGCCGATGAAGGTGATCCAGGAGCTTTTATGGATCGCAGTGTTCTCGAAAGTGATCCTCATCGCGTCTTGGAAGGAATGGCGATCGCGGCCTATGCAGTGGGAGCCAATCACGGATTTATTTATGTACGGGCCGAATATCCTCTCGCCATTAGACGATTACAAAAAGCCATTCAACAGGCGAAAAAATACGGTCTGCTCGGTTCCCAAATTTTCGACTCCACCTTTGACTGCAAAATCGATATTCGTGGGGGGGGGGGAGCTTTCGTTTGTGGTGAAGAAACGGCTCTGATTAACTCCATTGAGGGCGGTCGTGGTAATCCTCGTACTCGTCCCCCCTACCCTGCCCAATCGGGACTCTGGGAATGTCCGACCCTGATTAACAACGTGGAAACTTTCGCTAATATTGTCCCGATTATCCGAGAAGGAGGCAACTGGTACGCCGGTATTGGCACAGCGAAAAGCAAAGGAACTAAAGTTTTCGCGCTCACAGGAAAAGTCAAAAACGCGGGTTTAGTCGAAGTCCCAATGGGAATGACGGTTCGGCAAGTGGTGGAAGAAATTGGGGGCGGTGTGCCTGACGGTGGAACCATTAAAGCCGTGCAAACAGGGGGGCCATCGGGAGGATGTATTCCCGCTTCGGCCCTTGATACGCCCATTGAATACGATGCTCTTCTAGCCTTGGGAACCATGATGGGATCGGGCGGCATGATCGTTATAGATGACAGCACCAACATGGTCGATATGACGCAATTCTACATGGATTTTTGTCAGAGTGAATCCTGTGGCAAATGTATCCCCTGTCGGACAGGAACGGTGCAACTTTATGAAATGTTAACAAAACTCATCAATAAAGAGGCAAAACCAGAGGATATCGAAAGATTAGAAGCTCTTTGTCACATGGTCAAGGAAACCAGCCTTTGTGGTTTGGGGCAAAGCGCACCTAATCCCGTTTTGAGTACTTTGCGCTATTTTAAAGATGAGTATTTGAAACTCGTTAAAACTGAGTCATTCCCAGTCTGATCCGCAAGATGACAGATTGATTCACTGAAATTGATGGGGAAATAATCTTGGTTTCACCCAAAAGGTTCGTGTGATACAAAACTCCGCAAGCTTTTTAATCACAATCAAAGTCAAAATTTATTAAGGAGCAACCCCATGGCCACTAATCTTCAAGAACTAGAAGCTCTGATTCATCAGGTTTCTCTTGCTCAACAAAAATACTCGACTTTTACCCAAGTCCAAGTAGATAAAATTTTTAAACAAGCGGCAATGGCCGCCAACTCTGCCCGTATTCAACTGGCAAAAATAGCTGTCACAGAAACCCAAATGGGAATTCTCGAAGATAAAGTCATCAAAAATCACTTTGCTTCGGAAATTATTTATAACAAGTACCGTGATGAAGAAACCTGTGGCATTATTGAATCCGATGATTCCTTTGGCTTTCAAAAAATTGCCGAACCTATTGGTGTAATTGCAGGAATTATACCTGTTACCAATCCTACTTCTACAACTATTTTTAAAGCATTATTAACTTTAAAAACTCGCAATGCGATTATTTTTTCTCCCCATCCCAGAGCCAAAAAAAGCACTGTTGAAACAGCCAAAATTATTCTCAAGGCGGCTATTCAAGCGGGCGCGCCTGATCATCTTATTGCTTGGATTGAGGAACCAACCATTGAGCTTTCCCAGGCTTTGATGCAACATCCTGAAATTAAGTTGATCTTAGCAACTGGCGGGCCAGGGATGGTCAAAGCGGCTTATACCTCTGGACATCCTTCTTTAGGAGTTGGAGCGGGCAATACTCCTGCGGTAATTGATCATACTGCGGATCTTAAAATGGCAGTTTCTTCGATTATTCTCAGCAAAACCTTTGATAATGGCATGATCTGTGCTTCTGAGCAGTCGGTGATCGTTGAAAATGAAATTTACGACACGGTTAAGCAGGAATTCCAAGAGCGTGGAGCTTATTTTTTAAACCCTGATGAAGCTGAGAAAATTCGTCAGGTTCTCTTGGTGAATCAACGGCTCAATCCTGAGATTGTCGGTCAATCCATTCAGGCGATCGCGCAACTAGCGGGGATTACTTGTCCAATAGGAGCTAAGGTCATTATCGGCGAAGTAGAGAAAATTGACCCTGACGAAGCGTTTGCCTACGAAAAATTGTCCCCGATTTTGGCGATGTATCATGCGAAAGATTTCCCAGATGCCGTCGATAAAGCGGAACAATTAGTCGAATTTGGCGGGCGAGGGCATACGGCTTCCCTTTATACTGAGCCAACCAATAACCGCAATATCCAACAATTTGAAGACCGCATCAAGGTTGCCCGCATTTTGGTAAATACGCCTTCTTCTGTCGGAGCGATCGGAGATCTCTATAATTTCCGTCTAGATCCTTCTTTGACCTTGGGATGTGGCAGTTGGGGCGGCAATTCTATTAGTGGGAATGTGGGGGTTCAACATTTACTCAATATCAAAACCGTCTCGGCCCGTCGGGAAAATATGCTCTGGTTTCGGGTTCCGCCCAAAGTTTATTTTAACTATGGTTGCTTGCCCTTTGCTTTAAAAGATTTGAAGGGGCGACAACGGGCTTTTATTATTACCGATAAACCCCTCTACGATTTGGGCATTACCAAAGAAATTGAAGAAATTTTGGAGGAAATGAATTTTAAATACAACGTTTTTTATGACGTGGAACCCGATCCCTGTTTAGCCACTGTCAATAAAGGGCTAGCCGTCATGAATGCCTTTAAGCCTGATGTGATTATTGCGATCGGTGGCGGTTCTCCGATGGACGCGGCTAAGGTCATGTGGTTGATGTATGAGCATCCTGAAATTGAGTTTGAAGGATTTGCCATGCGCTTTATGGATATTCGCAAACGGGTCTATGATTTACCCCCCTTGGGAGAAAAAGCTCTGCTGGTTGCAATCCCCACGACCTCTGGTACGGGTTCGGAAGTGACTCCTTTTGCAGTCGTTACTGATGAACGGACTGGCATTAAGTATCCCTTAGCGGACTATGCCCTCACGCCTAGCATGGCGATCTCCGATCCTAAATTGGTGATGAATATTCCCAAGGGTTTGACCGCCTACGGAGGAATTGATGCCCTAACCCATGCCCTAGAATCCTATGTTTCGGTTTTTGCAACAGAATTTACGAATGGCTTGGCTCTCAAGGCGATCGGTTTACTTTTTGCCTATCTTCCCCGCGCCTATAAAGATGGGCCTCATGATGCTAAAGCACGGGAAAAAGTCCATTATGCCGCGACGATCGCTGGAATGGCCTTTGCCAATGCTTTTCTAGGAATTTGTCACTCTCTAGCCCATAACTTAGGCGCGAGTTTTCATGTCCCGCACGGACTGGCTAATGCTTTGATGATCTCCCATGTCATTCGCTATAACGCAACGGATGCTCCCTTTAAACAGGCGATTTTTCCCCAATACAAGTTCCCAAATGCCAAATTTCGTTATGCCCAAATTGCCGATTATTTACATTTAGGCGGGGAAACGGACGACGAAAAAGTTGAGAAATTAATAGAGGCAGTGGATAATCTCAAACGAGAGATCAATATTCCCCTCACCATTAAAGAAGTTCTCAACGGACAAGATCAAGACTTTTATGAGGCAGTAGAATCCTTAGCAGAACAAGCCTTTGATGACCAGTGTACAGGAGCAAATCCTCGATATCCTCTCATTAAAGACCTCAAGGAACTCTATCTGCTGGCTTATCACGGGATTCCTGCGGTTACGGAGACTGCGAAAGTGTAGCTTAATCCCCCCTAGCTACCTTTGAAAGGGGGGGAAATATCAGCTCAGACGGCAAATTCAAACCGTTTTTTCACTATCAACTATTCATTATTAACTATTCCCTATGTCTGTTATTACTTTAACGATTGACGATACTGCGATCGCCGTAGAAGAAGGAGCAACTATTTTACAGGTCGCCAAAGAAGCGGGGGTTCATATCCCGACTCTTTGCCATTTAGATGGAGTTTCTGATACCGCAGCCTGTCGTCTTTGCCTAGTGGAAATTGAAGGTATTAATAAACTTTCCCCTGCCTGTGTAACAACGGTCTAAGTACAGGACAAAAGGCTTGAAAAGTATACGAGAAAGGGGTTTCATGGAAGATGAACGTAATGTAAGAAAACCCATGAACCAATATAACGCATTGAAACAAGCCCTAAAACCCCATTTGGGATGGCATGGTGCCAGACTCTCCTTCCTAGCCTTGTTCTTACTCGCCCTCCTCAAAGTGAAAACGGTTAACCTTAAAGAATTGGCTCTGGGTTTTGAAGGTCGGGCATTGGTGGATTCTCATTACAAACGCTTACAACGCTTTTTCTCAGGATTTGAGCTGGATTACCATCACATTGCCCGTATTGTAGTCAGTTGGCTGGATATCCCTCAACCTTGGGTATTAAGTATTGACCGCACAACCTGGGAGTTTGGCAGTCATGGTTATAATATCCTCACTGTCGGCATTGTCCATGAAGGAGTAGCCATTCCCATCTTGTGGTGGATGCTTAGCAAGAAAAAGGGCAATTCTAACAGTGATGAACGAATGCGTTTTATCGAGGAGATGCTCAAGATTTTTCCCACCGCCCTGATTCGTTGTTTATGTGGCGACCGTGAGTTTATTGGTCAGGCTTGGCTTCGCTATCTTCTGCTCGAACCGCTACTGGCTTTCTGTCTGAGAATTCGGGCTACGGACAAGATTGAGCACAATGGCAAGCTTTTGGCCGCCAAAGTCATTTTTGCCCATCTTGCAAAAGAGTGAATCTCAACGTCTTCAAGGGAGTTGTCGGGTTTGGGGATATCCTGTTTCTGTAGAGGCTCTTCGCTTGCCTGATAATTCTCTACTCATCGTCATTGGACATCCCGATTCCCAAGGTCTTATTCACGATTATGCCCTGCGTTGGGGCATTGAAACCCTTTTTGGCATCTTTAAGACTCGTGGCTTTTGCTTGGAATCTACTCACTTTACTGACCCCAAGCGTCTTCGTAAGCTTTTGGCTTTACTGACTTTAGCTTTGGCTTGGTCTCTCAAAACTGGTCTAGCAATTCATCATCTTCATCCCATTCCCCTCAAGAAACATGGTCGCCTAGCGCAGAGTCTTTTTCGTCTTGGTTTTGACCATCTTCGTCATCTTGTTCTTAATCCTTCTCTACCCAATTTTTCTCTTTTTCTCGACTCCCTACATTTTTTGTCCTGTACTTAGAACAACGGTAACGGAGGAAATGGTTGTTCATAAGCTGTCATCACTCTAAGTGGATATAAGGTAGAATATATAGACTTACTTTTTTGTATGACTATGCTGACGTTAAACTTCTTAGACCAAAAGACCAAGAAAGAGCTACAAAAAGCCCTTAAAACGGAAGAGCACGCAGTTACAAGAGAGAGAATATTGATTATGTTACTGAGAAATGAAGGAAAAACGTATGATGAAATATCAGGATTATTAGGATGTTGCAAACGACAAGTGTGGTACTGGTGCAATAATGGAAATCCGAAAGAGATAGAAAGCTTAAGAGACAAAAGAAAAAAAGGAAATCACAGGAAAGTAACAGAAGAATACATAGAGAAATTGACGGAGATAATAATCAAAGAGCCTGAAGAGTTTGGATATGAATTTGGACGTTGGACAGTAGCAAGACTATCAACTCATATGGAAAAAGAAACGGGTATATTGTTAGGAAATACACAACTTAGAAATATGCTTAAAAAAAAGCGATTTGTCTACATCTGGGCAAAATATAGTCTAGAAGATAAAAAAGATGAGCAAAAAAGAGAGGAATTTAGAAAGAAAGTTAAAGAGTACAAGAAGCTTTTGAAAGAAAAGCCAGAATCAATCCAGATATGGTTTTGGGATGAAAGTGGCTTCAGCTTAAGAGTAATACGGAGAAAACATTGGACAAAAAAAGGAAAGCGTAAAAAAGTGAGGGGAGATAGAAGAAAAGGAAGAGTCAATGTAATGGGTGGTATTAGATATACTGACAAAAAACGGTGGGTTGATTTGATTCCCACTGGTAACTCTCAGAACTTCAAGAGTGTATTATTAAAATTTTACAAAGACATACAAAGAGAATGGATAGAACAAGGAAATAAAAAAGAAGACTTTGAAAAGAATGGTCCGAAGATTGTGATTATTTTAGATAATGCGAGCTTCCACAAAAAGCAAGAAATTCTAGACGAGAGCACGGAAGAAATGCCAAACATTATTTTGGAGTTTTTACCCCCCTATAGTCCCGATTATAATTTAATGGAATTGGTATGGCATTCAGCAAAAGAATATATTGCAAATAAATTATTCAAATCAATTGAAGAATTAGAATCTCTCATCCATAAACTTCTTAATGAAGGTGGATTGACAATATGTTGGGGACGTAAAATCAAAAACAAGGGCTCAAGTATTATTGCAAGTTAAACTGATGACAGCTTACCGACACTCCCAAATTGCAAGATTATCGCCGCATGACGGTGGAATTAATTTTCGCTGAAGGCAATCACGTTTGTGCAATTTGTGTCGCGAATGGCAACTGTGAATTACAGAATATGGCGATCGAAGTGGGCATGGATCACAGTCGTTTTCCCTATCGTTTTCCTAAACGAGAAGTGGATTTATCCCATCCTCTTTTTGGCATTGATCACAATCGTTGTATTCTCTGTACCCGTTGTGTGCGCGTCTGTGATGAACTGGAAGGAGCGCACGTTTGGGATGTGGCTTATCGAGGGGCAGAATGTAAAATTGTCTCAGGCTTAAATCAACCCTGGGGGGGTATGACCTTTAGTTGATGAAGGAAAAGAAAAGTGTTAACATGAGATGAAAAGTGACAAAGAGGAAACAATGATGACAGCAAAACTAATTAATGTAGAGGGTTCAAAGATAAAAATAGAACTAACATTAGAACTAAGTCGTTCAATGTTGGATACAGAAATAAATATTCAAAAAGGCTTAAACGAAGTAGGTTGCATCGCCAGCAAAGAAGCCTTGAAATATTTAGATACAGATGGTTCACCCTTAAAAATCGGTGAAGAAATCTGGAAGAGTAAGGGAGAGCAACCGAAAGAATATCAAACACCTTATGGTGAGGTTATAGTGAATCGTCATGTATATCAGCGTTCACCTTTGAGGAAAAACGTATTGCCCCTTAGAAAGAGAAGCAAGGATAATCATAACATCAACGCCATTATTGGCAAAACAGGTATCCTCAAAAATGTCAGGGATGGCAGGCAAAGAGGTGAAAAATGATTTATTAGAAAATCATGGTAGAAAAGTAGCGCTATCCTATATCCAAAGATTGAGTGAAGCAGTAGGAAGTGTGGTACAGGCAAAAGAAGAAGCGTGGAGTTATGCCCCGCCCAAGGAGGATAGCCAAATTGCAACAGTGGGAATAGGATTAGATGGCTACCGTGAAGCAATGGTGGGAACCGTTTCCCTATACGATAGTGAAGGCGAACGTCAACATACAATCTATCTAGGTGCGGCACCAGAGTATGGAAAAAAGAGTTTTCTAGAAAGATTAGAAAGAGAAATTGAGCGAGCGAAAAACCGTTATCCAGAGGCAACATTGGTCGGGATAGCAGACGGGGCAGAATCAAATTGGAAGTTTTTAGAAAAGCAAACGGAAGAACAGATATTAGATTTCTATCATGCCTCTAGTTACTTAGGTGCCTTGGCAGAAGCGTTGCATCCGAATACCGTGTCAAAACAAAAAGAATGGTTGACTGAAAATTGTCGAGAACTCAAGCATGAAAAAGGAAAAGCAGGAGAACTGCTAAATCTGATGAAAGAAGTCAAAGAAGAAAAAAGTCATTCTAAGAATCTTACCGAGAAACTACAAGCGGCGATTACTTATTACGAGAATCATCAGCATCAAATGGATTATGCTGAATACTTAGAGAAAAAGTATCCGATTGGTTCAGGTGTTACGGAAGCAGCTTGTAAGACGTTGGTCAAACAACGATTATGTTGTTCAGGAATGCGATGGAAGGAAAAAGGAGCAGGAATTATTTTGAGCCTACGAGCTTTGGTATTGACCAAGGAACGATGGAGTCAATTTTGGGCAAAACTTGATCAATATGGGTTCCCTGTAGAACCCTGATTACAACAGCTTTTATCAACTAAAGGTCGCACCCCCCTGGGGAACGGTGGAAGCCTGTACTTCCTGCGGTAAATGTGTGGATGCTTGTCCGACTGGTTCGATTTTCCATAAGGGTATGACCACCGCCGAGGAACATAAAGATAGCGAAAAATTAGAGTTTCTGGCCGCCGCCCGCGATCGCCAACAATGGACAAGATAAAGAGTTATTAGGATGACTCAAAACTCAGACCGATGGCAACATTTGGAACCTTTTATTCGCAAACTATTTAGGGTCTGCTGAAAAAGTCCACAAAACGAACCTAGATGCCACAGGAGGCGAAAAATGGTGACTTCAGAGAGTAGTTTCCAATTTCAACCCCCAGTTTTCCAACGACGTGCATGGGCTTTGAGCCTCCAAAGGCCATAACCTTGCACCTGATCGTTTTTAAAATGCTTGAAAGCATTATCTGGCAAGGGTTCTATACTTATTCAGCAAGCCCTATTTAGGGCTTGCTGAAAAAAGCTGAAACCTTTACGGAGAAAAATAGTAGGCGAATTAAGAACCGCTAGAATGCACGAAAATAGGGTAGAATGCCTCAAAACCATTGCATTAAGAAGAGAGAAAGCAGATGTACCGAAAGCAACAGTACTCAATTGAAACACCAGAAAACTTGAAAAATCTGTTCGGCGGGCAGTTAGACGAAGAAAATCGTTGGATAGAAATGTCAAAAATGATTCCCTGGGAAGAATATGAGGAAGAATATGCAAAAAACTTCACAGAAAAAAAAGGAGCCCCAGCCAAATCATTTAGAATGGCATTAGGAGCATTAATTATCAAAGAAATTTCAGGAAAAAGTGACAGAGAAACAGTAGAACAAATAAAAGAGAACCCTTATTTACAGTACTTTATAGGAATGGAAAGCTATAGTAGCAAAGAAGCATTTAATGCGTCAATGATGGTTCATTTTCGTAAAAAAATAGGAATGGAATTAATAAATAAAATTAATAAAGAAATAGAAAAAAAAGCGACGGGTGTAGCGTCAGAAAAAAAAGAAAATGAAGGAAAGTTATTGTTAGATGCGACTTGTACACCAGCAGATATAAAATATCCAACGGATATAGGAATATTGAATGATGCCAGAGAAAAAACAGAAAAAATAATAGATAAGCTGTATGAAGAAATAAAAGAGAAAAGGAAAGAAAAGCCGAGGACTTATAGGGAAGTGGCAAGAAAAGAGTACTTAGCCATAGCAAAAAAACGTCGTGTGTCAAAAAAAGAAAGAAGAAAAGGAACAAAAAAACAACTAGGATATATAAAAAGAAACTTGTCTCATATAGAAAAAATGATAGAAGAGGGAGCAAAGTTAGAAAAACTAACGAAAAAAGAGCAAGAAGAGCTTGTAACGATAGGAAAAGTGTATGAGCAACAGTTAGAAATGTATGAAAAAAAGACAAATAAAGTAGAAAACAGAATTGTGAGTGTAAGCCAACCTCACGTGCGTCCAATAGTGCGTGGAAAAGCGGGAAAAGCAGTAGAGTTTGGAGCTAAAATATCGGCAAGTAATGTGAATGGCTTTGTCTTCTTAGACAAATTAAGTTGGGATAATTACAACGAATCGGGAGATTTACAAGCGCGAATAGAAGAATATAAAAGGGAAACAGGATGTTATCCGGAATCGGTTCATGTGGATAAAATCTATCGAACAAAAGCGAATCGAGCTTATTGTAAAGAAAGGGATATAAGAATGAGTGGTCCCCGATTGGGAAGACCGCCGAAAGAGGTGAGCAAAGAAAAAAAGAAAGAGGCACGCTCAGATGAAAGAGTGCGTAATGCCATTGAGGGTAAATTCGGACAGGGAAAGAGGAAATTTAGTCTTGGTCGAGTGATGGCCAAACTACCTGAGACCTCGGAAACGGTAATTGCGATGAACTTTTTGGTAATGAATCTTTCTACTCTACTTCAGAAGACAAAAAGTAAAAAGTTGTAGAGTCGTTTTTCTTGTGAAAAATGGTGTTAATTTTCCTCTCTTTTGTGAGGAGTGATTTGTGTTGACCTTTTTAGACAGAAAGGAACAATAGATTAAACAAAATCTGTATTTTGATTTGTTTCCATAAGGATAAGTTATCTATGCTTTTTCAGTCCATACTTCCCTAACCCACATTTCTTTCGTTTTTTGACTTTTTCAGCAAGCCCTAACTAATTTTTGCCAAGCTGTCCTTAAGCCAAGCTGACACCAAGAGCCTAAAATCTGTTAGCCTGATAACAGCGATCGCATCATTCTTTTTAACTATTATGGCCAGAGACTTACGGGGATTTATCCAAATACTGGAAAACCGAGGACAACTACGACGCATCACCGCCGAGGTGAATCCCGATCTAGAAATTGCTGAAATTGCTAATCGTCTATTACAAGCCGGTGGCCCGGCCCTCTTATTTGAAAATGTTAAAGGTTCAGCCTTTCCCGTCGCAGTCAATTTAATGGGAACAGTGGAACGGATTTGTTGGGCCATGAATATGAATCATCCCCTCGAATTAGAGGATTTAGGCAAAAAATTATCGCTACTGCAACAACCTAAACCGCCGAAAAAAATTTCCCAAGCTATTGATTTTGGCAAGGTGTTATTTGATGTACTTAAAGCCAAGCCAGGTCATAGCTTTTTTCCCCCTTGTCAGCAAATTGTCATTGAAGAAAAAGATCTGGATCTAACCCAAATTCCAATGATTCGTCCCTATGCTGGCGATGCAGGCAAAATTATTACCCTCGGTTTGGTGATTACCAAAGATTGCGAAACAGGAACACCGAATGTAGGCGTTTATCGCTTGCAATTACAATCTCCCCAGACCATGACCGTTCATTGGTTATCTGTAAGAGGAGGAGCCAGGCATTTACGCAAGGCAGCAGAACAGGGCAAAAAACTAGAAATTGCGATCGCCTTGGGGGTTGATCCCTTAATTATTATGGCGGCGGCTACACCGATTCCAGTGGATTTATCGGAATGGTTATTCGCTGGTTTGTATGGCGGTTCAGGCGTGACTTTGGCTAAATGTAAAACCTTAAATTTGGAAGTGCCAGCTGATGCCGAATTTATCCTAGAAGGAACCATTACCCCTGGCGAAATGTTACCGGATGGCCCCTTTGGTGATCACATGGGTTACTACGGTGGCGTGGAAGATTCTCCCCTGATTCGTTTCCATTGTTTGACCCATCGACAAAATCCCCTTTATCTCACCACTTTTAGTGGCCGTCCTCCTAAGGAAGAAGCCATGATGGCGATCGCCTTGAACCGGATTTATACGCCTATTTTGCGGCAACAGGTATCCGAAATTACTGACTTTTTCCTACCGATGGAAGCATTGAGTTATAAAGCAGCAATTATCTCCATTGATAAAGCCTACCCAGGCCAAGCAAAACGGGCCGCCCTAGCTTTTTGGAGTGCTTTACCCCAATTTACCTATACCAAATTTGTGATTGTGGTGGACAAAGATATTAATATCCGTGATCCACGTCAGGTGGTATGGGCCATTAGCTCAAAAGTTGATCCGGTGCGCGATGTCTTTATTTTGCCGGAAACGCCCTTTGATACCCTCGACTTTGCCAGTGAAAAAATTGGCTTAGGCGGTCGCATGGGCATTGATGCTACGACTAAAATCTATCCCGAAACAGATCATGATTGGGGTGAGGTTTTAGAATCCGATCCGACTATGGCAGAACAGGTTTCTCAGCGTTGGCAGGAGTACGGTTTAGGGGATATTAATTTAACCGAAGTTAACCCTAATTTATTCGGTTATGATGTCTAACCAATCCTACAGGAGGAACTCCCACTAGAAGTCGCATACCCGAACCGTTATGAGGTTGTTATGCAATGTCAGAAATGGGCTATTACACTTTTGTTTAATTCGCAAGAGAAGTTAGAACATCGTCTTTTTAAAATTGTTATATACCTAGTTCATTATTATTTTTTGGACAAATGTCGGATCTCTGATCTTGATGCGACAGGTAACTTGGGCGATCAGCTTACAAATGAAATAAATCACAAGACTTTTATTCATCTATCTTCTAGAGAATTTTTAAATTTATTAAATCAAGAAGGACAAATCATTGAATTAGAAGCAACTTTAATGGAAAAAGAGCAGGAATTATTTAAAATAATTATTCGTGATGGTATTTCAGTTGATATCTTAGGTTCTGGAAAAATGATTCCTAGACATATTTTAGGTGATTTTATCTCACTTGATCCTGAACTATTTCTAGGACAAGATGAGTTGCTAATCGGGGCTGCAACCGATAAAAACCGATAATCATTATTTCTAAGTACCTTTAAGGCCAAGTTAGGATTATTCTCCTGTCTCACTGATCGCCTTTTTCACCTCACTGACAAAATTTTCATGATCCACCACCGGCTTGGCAATATAACCATCAGCCCCACTGTTGGCCAAAAATAATTCGCGATCGCCTTCCATCGCATGGGCTGTCACCAAGATGACAGGAATCGGAGCCGTTTGAGGATTACTTTTTAACAACTGAGTAATACGGATACCATCAACCGATTTTCCCTCGTAAACACTGCGACAAAGGGAAACATCCATCAAAACAATATCCACTTGTCCCGTACTGGTCAATTGCAAAATCTCTTCCACATCCTCTGTTCCCAACACCGATAATCCTCCCCGTTTGGTGAGAATTTTGGAAAAAACCCGAAAATTCATCGGATCGTCTTCTACAATCAAAACGGTTGCCATTCTCTTCTCCCACAACAACAGAAATTAGCAAAGGAAGTAACTCAAAGCCTCTCAATGCTAACATTGGCCGCTATAGAAATAAGACACGAGAGCTTTCATGACAACACAGCTAAAGCTTTTAGCGACAGGTCAAATTATCCCCACGGCCCTTCACCTCGAAATGGAACGCTCTTATTTAGAGTATGCCATGAGCGTTATTGTCGGCCGCGCTCTACCGGATGTCCGAGATGGTCTCAAGCCTGTTCATCGGCGCATTTTATATGCCATGTATGAATTGGGTTTAACGCCAGATCGCCCTTTTCGTAAATGTGCCAGGGTGGTGGGTGATGTGTTGGGAAAATACCATCCTCACGGTGATCAGTCGGTCTATGATGCGTTGGTGCGTTTAGTGCAGGACTTTTCCAGTCGTTATCCATTGCTATCGGGTCATGGCAATTTTGGTTCGGTGGACAATGATCCCCCTGCTGCCATGCGTTATACCGAAACCCGTTTAGCACCGATCGCGATGGGTGCAACTCTTCAGGGCATTAGTGAGGCGATCGTTGACTTTACCAGCAATTTTGATAACTCCCAACAGGAACCGACGGTTTTACCGACCCAATTACCGATTTTGCTGCTCAACGGTTGTTCAGGTATTGCCGTTGGTATGGCCACCAATATTCCTCCCCACAATTTGAGTGAAGTGGTGGATGGTTTAATTGCCCTGATTGATAAAGCAGATTTAACCGATGCAGAACTCTGGCGTTATATTCCTGGCCCCGATTTTCCGACAGGGGGAGAAATTCTCAATAGTGAAGGCATTGAAAGTGCCTATAGCACAGGGCGAGGTTTAATTCCAGTACGAGGGGTTGCCCATTTAGAAACGGTACAAACGGAAAAACGGCGTAATCGTCAACGCACAGCCATTATCGTTACAGAATTACCTTTTCAGGTTAATAAAGCCGCCTGGATTGAAAAGGTAGCAGAGTTGGTTAACGGTGGCAAAATTGAAGGTATTGCCGATCTACGGGATGAAAGCGATCGCACTGGAATGCGGGTCGTGATTGAATTAAAACGGGATATTGATCCTCAAACTATTTTAGAAAAACTTTATAAAAATACAGCTTTACAAAGTAATTTTGGAGTAATTTTTCTCGCCCTAGTTAACAATAAACCGGTTCAATTATCCCTACGTCAAATCCTAGAAGAATTTTTACAATTCCGCGAAGAAACCCTCACGCGACAATATCGCCACGAATTAGGAGAAGCCACTCACCGTCGCTCCATTCTTGAGGGTTTACTAATTGCGCTTAATCAGTTAGATACCCTTATTGAAGTGCTACGCTTTGCCCCCGATGGCAGTAGTGCCAAAATGCAATTACAGTCCCGTTTAGAATTAACGGAGAATCAAGCTGAGGCGATCTTAGCCATGCCCATGCGTCGCATAACGGGTTTAGAACGACAAAAGTTGCAACAGGAACATGATCAATTACAATCTCGTATTGAAGAGTTAGAAAGATTATTAAGCGATCGCCCAGTTCGTTTAAAGGCCCTTAAAAAGGAATTAAGATCGTTAAAAAAACAATTTGCCGATCCAAGACGCACGAAGATTTTAAAACCGATCGCCTCCAAACCAAAAGCCTCAAAATCAGTGATTGTGCCTGAGATAGCAGCCGGATTTTCTGAAATCACCACCGAAGCGATGGCGTTAGAAACACCGTTAGCAGACAATTTAGCCTTTTCAGACAGCATAGAAAATCCGATTCCAGAAAATCTTATTCCAGAAAATATTACTCCAGAAAATTCTAGCCCAACGACTGAATCAATAACCCCATCCCCAACAGTTGCCAAAAATAAATCGTTGTCTCTTTTCACACCTCAACAACCGCCGGAAAACGCACTGGTTAATATCACGGCAACGGGCAAAATTTATTGGTGTTTACCAGAGGAAGAAAAGCCTCAAACTGAAGATGATCCGGTAATTTTTGAGCAAGTCATTCCCAATGAAGCCCCCTTAATTATTGTCGGCGATCGCGGTAAGGCCTATCCCATTGCTGTTAAAGACATTCCGCCCCTGGCCGTTGCTACTATTTCCTTGCTAGATCTACTGCCTCCGTCAGCCCAAAAAGAAACCGAAAAGGCGATCGGACAATTTTTTGTTACGCCGGAACTTAACCAGGATTTACTGTTGCTAACTTGTCAGGGTCGTTTAAAACGGTTATTTAATTCGGAATTGCAAGAGGTCAAACAACGGGGCTTAAGTTTACTTAAACTCAAAGAAGATGATCGCCTCCAATTTTTGCAATTTGTCCAGAGCCAACAAGCCTTAATTTTGGCCACCAGTGGCGGCAGATTATTACGTTTTTCCCTGCACGAAGATCGGATTGTCCCCATGAGTCGTCAATCCCAGGGCGTACCGGCGGTTCGTCTCAGACCCCAGGAGTCGTTGATTGGTAGTTTGGGAGTCAATGTCCAGCATTCCGTCCTCCTCATCACCGCCAAGGGTTACGGTAAAGCCTTGGGAATTGAACATTTACGGCAGGGGAACTTGGGTGATATTGGCACAACAGCGATCCAATTTACTCACAAGAGCGATCGCTTACTGGCCCTACTCCCCCATGAAGCCGGTTTCGACCTGCGACTACAAACCAATTTGGAAAATGTCTTTATGCTAACGACCAAGCGATTTTCTCCCTGGGGCAAGGATGGTAGCGGCGATCGCCTGGTGAAACTTCAGCCAGAAGAATGGATTACCCAGATCACCCATTTTCCTAAGCTTCTTTCTTGAGAGATTGTTCAGCATAAAACTTTTTATCATGGGATTAGAGTTTCACTAGCAAATCTGAGGGAATAAAAATCAATGGCAGGTCATAGTAAATGGGCCAATATTAAACGTCAGAAGGCCAGGGTAGATGCCAAAAAAGGAAATACCTTTACTCAACTTTCTAGAGCTATTATTGTGGCTGCCCGTCAAGGTTTGCCCGATCCGGCGGGTAACTTTCAACTGCGAACCGCGATCGAAAAAGCCAAAATCGCTGGTATTCCCAATGAAAATATTGAACGGGCGATTGCCAAAGGAGCCGGAACCTATGGTAGTGGCGAGGCCGAGCTAGAGGAAATCCGTTATGAAGGCTATGGGCCAGGGGGCATTGCTATTTTGATTGAAGCCTTGACCGATAACCGTAATCGCACGGCGGCGGATCTGCGGGTTGCCTTCAGTAAAAAAGGAGGCAATTTAGGCGAAACAGGTTGCGTCAGTTGGATGTTTGCCCAAAAAGGAATAGTGCGTTTAATGGGGACAATTTCAGAGGAGCAACTTTTGGAAGCTTGCTTAGAAGGGGAAGCCGATTACTATGAATGGTTAGAGGAAGAAGAAGGGGGAGGAGTAGAAGTTTTTACGACTATTGCCGGTTTAGAATATCTCAGCCAAACTTTCAAGCAAAAAAATCTCAAGGTTACGGAGGTAGAACTGCGTTGGATTCCTGAAAATACCATTGAAATCACAGATCCAGAGCAAGCCAAAACCCTATTAAAGTTAATTGATCATCTGGAATCCCTAGACGATGTACAAACCGTAACGGCTAATTTTGAACTCAATGATAATCTGCTTTATCTTACCTATTAGAGTCTAAAATAGAAGAGCAAAATATCTTTAACCTATCAATATATTCTCTAATGCAATTGATTAACCAAAGAAAGAACATTTTGACATTCTTCCTGTAACTCAGTTATTAAGCGGTTTAAAGTAGAATTTTGAGTGTTAATTTTTCTAGTGATTAATTGCATTAGTTTTTACCCAATCTCTTTAATGCCTGTTGAATACCTTTTTCAAAAGCCCTAATTTCCTTTTGCCAATGATTAATTAAGGCTTGATCGACTAACTCTTTTTTTGATTCTAATCTAATTTTCTCTTGATGTTCAGCAATTCGGGCTTCCAAAGACGCGTGCTGGCGTAGCCAGATCCCTGCGGGATCGCTTTTTTAAAATGACTTTTTCCCATAAAAATGAAGTTAAATCGAGGTGAGCCATAAAGATTCATCCTAGAGCAATTCTAGCTCAAAACTTGTGCCGCAATCGCCAAAATATCCTCAATTCTCGTAAAATACAAACATTAACATCGTGAGAGATGCCATATCAATGTCGAATCAATGGGGTCGTTTTTTTCTGCAAAGTATTAGCTCCCTGCTGCTGGTCAGTTCCCTAACCACCGTTGTCCAAGCCCAATCAGCAACCAAACTCATCCCAGAAAATGCTGCGGAACAAAAAACAGCCCTTTACTTTGAACGCATTCGTCAATCTCCTCCCCAGATGTTAGCTTTTTTACGCCAAATGCCCAAAGGCGGTGATCTGCATAATCATTTATCAGGAGCCATTTACGCCGAATCCTATATCCAGTGGGCCAGCGATCGCGGTCTTTGTGTCAGTCAAGTCACTTGGATAGCATCAGAAGCTCCCTGTGAAGAAACAGCGGCCCAGATTCCCATTAGTAAAGCCCTGACTGACCAAACCCTCTACAATCGTTTAGTTAACGCCTGGTCAATGCGTTTCTGGCAATACTCAGGACAAAACGGTCACGATCGCTTTTTTGAAACCTTTAGTCAATTTGGAGCCGCCACCGATCATCAAACGGGCCGAATGTTAGCAGAAGCTGCTTCTCAAGCAGCCAAAGGCAAAGTAAGCTATTTAGAATTAATGCTGACCCCTGCTAGTAAAATATCCCGTCAAGTGGGAGAAAAAGCCGGTTGGGACGGTAATTTTGAGAATAGTTTTAATCAATTGAAAAAGAATAATATTGACGAAGCCGTGACAGTGGGAATTCAAGAAATTGCAGCAGCAGAAAAAGAAAAAAATCGTTTACTTCAGTGTGAAACTCCCCAGGCAGACCCAGGCTGTACTGTAACCATTCGCTATATCTCCCAAATATCCAGAGGTGCAGCCTTAGAAAGGGTTTTTGCTCAGATGGTGACTGGCTTGATGCTGGCCAACCTCCCCCATTCTCCCTTTGTTGCCGTTAATTTAGTACAACCAGAAGATAGTTTGATGGCCAGACAAAATTTTTCCCTGCAAATGCAAATGCTGAACTATCTACACTTCCAGTATCCTCAAGCCCATATTACTCTTCATGCCGGAGAACTTTTTCCCGGTCTGGTTCCCCCCGATGACCTAACTTTTCATATTCGCGAATCGGTGCGAACGGGTCATGCTGAACGGATTGGTCATGGTGTAGCGATCATGAATGAAGATCAGCCCTATGAACTGTTAAAAGAATTAGTCCGGCGTAATGTTCTGATTGAGATTTGTCTGAGCAGCAATGAAACTATTTTAGGGATTACCGGCAAACGTCACCCTCTGGCCACCTATCTGGAATATGGGGTTCCTGTGGCCCTGGCAACTGATGATCAAGGCATTGCCCGCTCTGATATGTCCCAGGAATTTCTCAAGGCCGCTGAGGATCAGGGGCTAGGCTATTTACAGCTGAAAATGATGGCCCGTAATAGTCTGGAGTATGCTTTTGTGTCGGGGGAAAGTCTCTGGCGCGATCGCCGCAAATTTATCTCCATCGCCGCCTGTGAAAAAGGGACAACTAAACCATCACAGCCTTGTCAACAGTTTCTGAACCAGAGTGAAAAGGCCCGCCTACAATGGCAATTAGAAAAAGCCTTTCAAGGGTTTGAGGCAGAATATAGCGTTCAGCCATGACAGTTACGCAATCTTGAAAAAAACCGAAAAGTCAACACACCTAATCACAGAATAACGAAGTATAATGGAGTAAAATAGGGTAAATCAAATGAAGTACCTAACCCCAACCCAAGTTTATCAAAAATACGGTTATCACCCAAGAACAACGTCCGACTGGGCAGATCAAGGGAAAATCCCTTGTATTCGTTCCCCTGGTGGACATCGTAGATACCCTGAGTCTGCATTCGAGGAGTCAATCTCTGTCGAGAGAGAACGGGTCTTGTATGCTCGTGTAAGTACGAGAACCCAAGTCAATGATCTTGAGAGTCAGATTGACTTTTTGGGGAATGCCTACCCAGGGACAAGAGTGGTCAAGGATGTCGCCAGTGGAATGAACTGGAAGAGAAAAAACTTCCTGAAATTAATGACTCAAGTATCAAAAGGAGAAATCGGCGAAATTGTTGTTGGACATAAAGACCGACTTTGCCGATTTGGATTTGATTTTGTGGAATGGTTCTGTCATCTTCACGATTGTAAAATCACGGTAATCAACAATAGTAAACTATCTCCTCAAGAAGAATTGATGCACGATTTTATGAGTATAATGCACTGCTTTAGTTCCAAACTCTATTTTCTTCGTGCTTACAAGAAAAAGATTGAGGATGAACAAAATATATCTACAATAAATTCAACAACCAAGCAATGTGAAGCACTATAATAAAGCGAGGAGGTTAACTCAATGAAACGCAAGGTAAAAGGTCAACTGACGGTAACTAGGATTGCTATTCTAGGAACTCAAGAACTGAATAAGTGGAAGTCGGAAGAACTGGATACCATCGCGTTTCGATTGGGTCAACTTCGTTGTGACCTCTGGAATGAATTTGGTTCATTAAAAGCTTGGGGAATCTCAAAATTCGAGATCGACAAACTACTCCGCCCCTTTCGTGAAAAATATCAACTTCCCGCAAAACTGTGGGATTCAACTCTTTACGATGTAATAGACAATATTCACCTTGTACAAGCTTCCTGTATTGAAAAAGTAATGAAGGCACTGGGGCAATCTTATCAAACGTTTCACTCCAAAAAAGGAGTATTACAGTTAACCCTAGAAAGTCGTGATTGGCTTAATCACCCTAAGTTATGCTCTCTTGTTCGTAAATATTGGCATCGTGGTCATACAAGGGTTAACAATCAAATTATCCTCAGAGCTTTTGATACACAATTCGATGAAAATGGAGTGGTCTGGCTTCGTTTTGGTGGACTTGAAAAGGGAAAAGCCATAAAAGTTCCGACTACATTACCTCACGAAGTTACCTGTCAGTTACGCTTGATTAAACGGGCTGATAGATGGGAAATTCATTACACAACTAATATTCAAAAAGCAGAACCTAAAACAGAAGGTTTAACCATCGGTTGCGATAGGGGTTATACGGAAGTTTATGCCACTTCTTCTAACGATGGTGCTAGACTTTTAGGTAATAATTTTGGTTCCTTGCAAACGAAAGAAACCGATTATCGTACAGCTAAAAAAGTTAAGCGCAACAAATTAAAATCTGTTGCCGATAAAGCAATCCAAAAAGGGGATACCGCCAAAGCGGATAGGATTAATCGTAACAACTTGGGTAAACAGAAATGGGATAAACGAGAGTCCCGTTTCAAGGGACAAATTAAAACCCTTGTTTTTACGGCTACCCATCAACTCATGCAAAATGCGATTAAGGTAGCCTTTGAAGATTTAACAGAGCAAATTCGCAACAAAAAAACAAGAACAAAACGGATGAAAAGAAACGTTTCTTCTTGGTGTAAAGGCGTGGTCGCCGATGCTCTTAATCAGGTTTCAACTCGCGTAGGTTGCGCGATTGTTGCTGTTAACAGTGCCTATACGTCACAACTCGATTCTCGGTTCGGGACTCTCACAGGGACTCGTTCAGGGGAGCAGTTTATCGGACATGATGGGGTCGTATTACACTCTGATATCAACGCGGCTGACAACATTCTAGCAAGACTGGGAGACGTTGAAATCCCCCGTTTTCTTGGCTATAAAAAGGCAAAGGAAATATTGCTAGAACGGACTCGGAAGTTTCTGGATAGCTTGACTCCTATGCAGGGTCAACTATTCGAGGCGAAAACGGACAAAGGCAAGTCCCAGACCCTAGAACCAAGGAAGCGCAAGCCTCCATCGGTCAATCAGGGAGCGAATATAAAGCAGTTGACGCTGTTTAACTTCGGTTAACTCCGTTTTCTGTGTGCCTCTATAATTAATAAAGCGATATTGAATCTTCTTTTCGTGAAAAGCAAGTAAGAGCAGTTTTATTTCGCTCTCTTTGCCCGTTTTCTTAATCAGCATAAATACTTAAAAGCTTATCAACTGATTAGAAGTTTGTATCATCCGAACGCTATTGGTGGTTCTAACTTATCAAATGCATTATTTATCAACGATTATTCAAGGATTGGTTAAAAATTTAAAAGAAATCCTCTTCATGAGGATAGTGATCGAGTTAAAAAAACAGGAGCATAATATTCCGCCTTCTAGCCTTGATGCACGCAAAGATACTCATACCCTTTTTCCAAGCACGACGGAGCCAGTAGAGCACCAATCGTCTGCCGCAGTAGAAATAACGCTTCTTCAATCCCAACTCCAGACCGAAATTGCAGAACGCCAACGCCTAGAAGCCTTGTTGCTCTCCCAAATAAATACAGAGGAGGAGTCACAGACCGAGCAAAAACGTTATCAGCGTCAGGATGCGATCTCCCAATTAGGACAACGGAGCATTTTAAATAGAAATCTCGACCATCTCTTTGACGAAGTGGTTACTCTAGTGGCCCAGACCTTAGAAGTTGATCTTTGCTGTCTCTGGGAATTACTACCTAATCGAAGTGCCTTCATGTTAGGGGCGAGTTATGGATCTGATCAGGACTTAGGGACAGTGACGATTGAGGCCACATCACGTTCCTATACAGGCTATACCCTCCAGATCAACGAAAACTTGGTGATGGCCACCTATCAACCCGTTCTAACTCAAGATTTACGGGTTGAAACCCGTTTTCGCGGCGATCCCTTTCTTCAGAATCATCAAGTGGTCAGTGGACTCACCGTCATTGTGCCCACTCCCCTAGGCCCCTTCGGTGTATTAGGGATTTATAGCAAGGACGAGTATAAATTTACCGGCGAGGAAATCAGTTTTTTGACGATTGTCAGTCATATTTTGTCGGCGGCGATTGATCGGCATAATTACGAATCTCGTTTAACCTTACTGGAACGAGCCATAAATGCCAGCCAAAATGGCATTATCATTACGGATGCTCTGGAGTCAACTAATCCAGTCATCTATGTGAACAAGGGTTTTGAAACGATTACCGGCTATAGTCAATCGGAGATTCTAGGGCAAAATTGCAATTTTTTGCAGAAAGATGACCGCTATCAGACAGAGATTGAGGCTATTCGAGACGCTTTGAGTTCGGGACAGGAATGCCAGGTCACGCTGCGTAATTATCGTAAAGATGGCAGCTTATTTTGGAATCAATTGTATATTGCACCCGTTCAAGATGAACAGGGCCATCTCACCAATTTTATTGGCATCCAGGCTGATGTAAGTGATATTAAGCAAGTCGAAGAGAATCTAGCCACCAGTGAAGCTAAATTTCGAGGTATTTTTGAACAAGCAGGGGTCGGCATTGTTCAGCTAGATCGGTTTGGCAATTTTTTGACGGTGAATCCAGGCTTTTCTAAAATTCTGGGTTATACCACCGAACAAGTGAGAACCAAAGTCTTTACCGATCTCTATCGCATTAACATACAATTTTCTCCCACTCTAGAGCAAAATCAGGCTATTACTGAATTTCAATCTTTTTTGACGAATGCTCAAACGGGTCGGAAAGTTTCTCTCTCTCAAGAACAACCCTGTCGCCATCACAATGGTTCTGAACTGTGGTGTCAAATTACCTTTTCTACCATTCACGATGAACTTAGTCGTCCGACGGGATTTTTAGCTATTCTGATTGATATCAGTGAACGCAAACAAGCAGAAGCCGCCTTAAAAGATAGCCAGAATAAGTTGCACAGCATTTTAGGGTCTCTTAAGGACATGGTTTGGTCGGTGGATCTGGAAACTCAACAATTTATTTATTTGAATGAAGCGATCGCCGACTTTTATGGCCAACCCCTAGCCAACTTTCATCAAAATCCTGGGCTGTGGTTAGAAATCATCCATCCTGAAGATCGAGCCTTTGTGGAACAGGCCAGTGAACGGTTGCATACGGAAGGAATTGCTAAGGATATTCGTTATCGCATCATTTACCCCAATGGAGAGATTCGTTGGCTCCGCGATCGCGCCCATCTGATTTACGATGACACTGGCAAGGCCATTCGTCTGGATGGTATTGCCACTGATATTACGATCGCAAAACAGATTGAAGCCGATCTTCAGTCCAGTGAAGAACGTTTGAGCCGCATTATTACCACCATCTCCGATGGCCTATTGGTGATCGACGGTGAAGGGATGATCAAATTTGTCAATCCTGCTGCCAGTAAACTCTTTGGGCGTTCTCAAGCAGAACTGTTGGGTGATCATTTGGGCATTCCCGTCATCACCAATGAAATTACAGAAATTAGCCTTCATCACCCCACAGGAGCCTTGATTATGGCCGAAATGCGGGTGGTGGACATCACTTGGGGACAAAGCAATGCCCATCTAGTGTCTTTGCGAGATATTACCGAACGTTACACCTCTGCCCAGGCTCTGGCCCAAAGTGAAGAAAAATATCGCCGTATTGTGGAATTAACCACCGATGGTATTTGGATTCTGGATCAAAATCAGGAAACGATCTTTGTTAACCAGCAATTGGCAATGATGCTGGGCTATTCCATCGAAGAGCTTTTACACCATAACATTTTCTCTTTTATGGATAATAACTATGCTTTTAACCCTTTAAATCTGTCCTTCCCCACCTGTACCCTACCCCATAGCCGCGAAACCCAAGACTTTAAGTTTTATCGCAAGGATCAGCAGAAATTGTGGGCGATGGTTTCCAAAAGTGCCTTTTTTGATGAAGAGGGCAACTATGCGGGAGAACTGGCTATGGTGACAGATATTACTGAACGAAAGGCGATTGAGCAGGCCCTGTTGGAAAGTGAACAACGTTTAGAGGGAATTCTCAGTTCGATTCAAGATGTGGTCTGGTCGGCTTCTGCCATCACTATGGAAACCCTTTACCTCAATTCCGCCACCGAAGCGGTTTATGGGCGATCGCTGACCGATTTTTATAACAATCCGACCTTGTGGTTTGAATCCATTCACCCGGAAGATCAAGTTCTAATGGAAGGTCATCTGCAAGTTTTATGGGAACGGGGCAGTGCAGAAGTCGAATATCGTATTGTGTGGCCAAGTGGCGAAATTCGGTGGCTCTTGCGGCGCGTTAAAGTTGTTTATGATGAGCAGGGTCGTCCGCTACGTTTAGATGGCATTGATAGCGATATCACGGAACAGAAGCTGGCCACCGAGCAACTTAACCACCGTGCGACCCATGATTCCCTCACCGGCTTACCCAACCGTTTGCTGTTTTTGGATCGGTTAGGTCATGCCTTGCAACGCAATTCTCGCTACCACGATTATCATTTTGCTGTCCTCTTTTTAGATCTGGATGGTTTCAAGGATATCAATAATAGTTTAGGTCACACCTATGGCGACTTACTTCTACAGGAGATTGCCCAATGTCTTCAGAAATGTCTGCGACCCAATGATACCCTAGCGCGCTTAGGCGGGGATGAGTTTACCATGCTGCTGGAGGATATTCATGATGTGCAGGATGCGATCACCGTCGCGAATAGGATTCATCGCCAATTAACCTATCCTTTTATTTTGAACGGGCAAGAAATTTTTACCAATACCAGCATCGGTATTGCCCTTAACTATCCCTATTACCGTCATCCCCAGGACATTTTACGGGATGCAGATACGGCAATGTACCATGCCAAAGCAGATGGCAAAGCCTGTTATCGTATTTTTGATCCGGCTATGCACACCCTAGCGGTCAACCGTCTCCAACGAGAAAACGATTTACGGCGGGCCTTGGAACGTCAGGAGTTTCAGGTCTATTATCAACCCATTGTCGATTTGCAGGAAGGGGGCTTGGCTGGTCTAGAAGCCCTAATTCGTTGGTATCACCCCAGTGAGGGTTTGATCTCACCGATAGATTTTATTGCGATCGCCGAAGAAACAGGATTAATTATTCCCATGGGACAGTGGATTTTAGAAAAAGCCTGTCATCAAGTTGCCCAGTTGCAAAAATTATTTCCCCAACATCAAAAGCTGAAAATCAGTGTTAATATTTCCAGCCGCCAAATTCGCGATCAAAGTCTCTTACAAAAGATTGACCAAGTTCTCTGCAAAACGCAACTTCAGCCCACTTGTCTCAAGTTAGAAATTACCGAAAGTATCCTCATGGATAATATGGAACTGGCAACCAACGTCCTAGCAGAATTACGCGATCGCAACATCGAAATTTGTCTAGATGATTTCGGCACAGGCTATTCTTCCTTAAGTTATCTGCACCGCTTTCCTATTAACACCTTAAAAATTGATCGCTCCTTTGTCATGCCCATGAAGCCCGATGACGAAAATACCGAAATTATCCGCACCATTGTGATGTTAGCCCATGCCCTTAACTTGGATGTCATTGCCGAAGGGGTTGAGACGGAAATGCAAGTCACCCAATTACGTTGGCTCAAGTGTGAGCAGGGTCAAGGTTATTATTTTGCTCGACCCATGCCCTACTCCCATCTCTTGGAATGGCTAAGAGACTATCAATCCTGGAATGGGCGGAATGTTCAAAATCAGCCATAAAGCTGACTAGAGCCTACGCCAACGGCGGCCATCTTGATTGAGCAGCATTTCCGCCTCCGCCGGTTCCCAAGTACCAGCCTCATATTGGGGAACAGTACTCGGATCAGCCGGAGCATCCCAAGCCGATAAGGCCGGAGTGACCACTCGCCAAGCCTCTTCCACCTCGTCCGCACGGGTAAAGAGCGTTTGATCCCCTAGCATACAATCCAATAAAAGCCGATGATAGGCATCCGCCGTAGCGACTCCAAAGGAAGAGCCATAGCTAAAATCCATCTCCACTGTACGGGTGCGTAATTCTGCCCCAGGCATTTTGGCTTCAAAGCGCAGTGAAATCCCTTCATTGGGCTGAATCCGTAGGCTTAGAATATTAGGATTGGCTTGGTGAGCGACGGACTGAAAAATCAGCAAGGGTACATCTCGAAATTGAATGGCAATTTCACTCACTTTTTTGGGTAAGCGTTTTCCGGTTCGTAAATAGAAGGGAACCCCTTGCCAACGCCAGTTATCAATCAGTAATTTCATGGCCACAAAAGTTGGTGTGGAAGAATTGGGATTAACCCCTGGTTCTTCTCGATAGCCTGGAATCGGTTTACCCTTCATCCAACCCGCTTTATATTGGCCCCGCACTGCAGATTTATCGAGGTTACTAATATCGGCTAAATGGGTGGCCTGCAAGACCTTCACCTTTTCGTTACGAATACTATCTGCATTAATGCCATTGGGAGGTTCCATCGCCGTTAAACAGAGTAATTGCAGAATATGATTTTGTACCATGTCCCGCAAGGCCCCCGCCGTCTCATAGTAACCGGCCCGTTCTTCCACTCCAACGGTTTCCGCCACCGTGATCTGGACATGATCGACAAACTGACGATTCCAAATTGGCTCAAAAATAGCATTAGCAAAACGGAAAACCATCAAATTTTGAACAGTTTCTTTACCTAAATAGTGGTCAATCCGATAGACCTGTTCTTCTTGGCAGACATTTTGAACCACGCGATTCAGGGTTTGGGCAGAGGTCAAATCTTTCCCAAAGGGTTTTTCGATGACAATCCGTTGTTTGCTGGGATCGCTTAACATTCCGGCGGCTCCCAGTTGTTTAATCCCCGGCGGGAAGAATTTCGGCGAAACCGCTAAATAGAAAACGCGATTACCTCTGGTGCCGCGCTGTTCATCCAGTTCAGCCAGAAAGGCCTTCAAGCGGTTATAGCTGTCTGGATTGTCCATGTCCCCAGAAAAGTAGAATAGTCCTTTGGCGAACTCATTCCATAGTTCTTCACTGCCAATGCCATCGGCAAATTCTTCAATGCCTTGACGCATTTGATCCCGAAAATGGTCGTGGCTCCAGTCTCGTCTAGCAAACCCGACTACCGTGAGTTCTGAGGGAAGGCGATGTTCCCGCTTCATTTGGTAAATGGCTGGCACTAATTTGCGTTGTGTCAGATCACCGGATGCCCCAAAAATCGTTAAAATCAGGGGGTCTGGGGTGCGTTCTTGTCGAAGTCCAACTCGAAAGGGGTTTTCTAGTAGCGTTACCATAAATTGCATCTAGTCCTGTAGGCACTCAGCTTAAAAATAGCGCGAAAATCCCAGAAGACCCATTTTTATCCTTGATAAATTAAACTTTGTTGATTTTTCTGGCTCTAGCCTGGGGCGGAACTGCGATCGCCGCTTGTGCCTTTGACCTTGTAACAATGCCATAATGCGATCGCTCATCCAGAAATAATCATGATGCCTGTAACCATTAGAACCCAATTGAGATTATCAAAATCAAATTTTGTTAGCAAGGGATTAATGAGCCTATTTGGTCTCTATTTTTCCTGTTCGACACCGCTATTAGCTCAAAATAAAACAGTCTTTCAAGAAATTCAAAGAACTGGCTTACTCAAAGTTGCCGTCAGAGAAGATGCAGTTCCCTTTGGCTATCGAGATCTGAATAATAATTGGACAGGCATTTGTCTTGATTTTATGGCCTTGCTAAAACAAGAAGTAATTAGAAAACTAGATCGACCCACTATCCTGGTGAAATTATTTAAGTCAACTCTCTTTAATCGTTTTGATCTGGTTGATGATGGTGTAGTTTATCTAGAATGTGGCCCTAATAGTATTCGTGCCAATCTTGATTATAAAAATGTCACCTTTTCCGAACCCTTTCTTTTGACGGGAACTCAACTACTAATTCGAGAAGCAGATAAGAGTAGAATTAATCCCAATAGTTCTCTTCCGGGAATTACGATTGGCGTTTTACGAAATACGACTAACTTACAGTTTATTCGAGAAAAATATCCTGAAGCAACGATACAAGAATTTCAGGGGGTGACAGGTCGCTTGAGAGGGGTTCAGGCTCTTCGGCAGGAAAAAATTGATGCGTTTGCCAGTGATGGAATTTTATTGCTTGGGGAAGCGTTATTACAAAATCTGGCCCTAGGAACAGATTATTTAATGATTCCTAAAATACCGCTTAATTGTGAAGCCTACGGGCTAATTTTACCCAATCATGATCCAGAATGGAAAGCATTAGTGGATGAAACCATTAAAAATTATGCAGCCCGTCAACTCTATCAAAAGTGGATTGGCCCGGTTCTTCCCGAAATTGAAAGTGCTATTAAATACTGTGAGCAACAGAAGACAACACCCCTCGAAAATAATCAAATTAATGATCAGCTTGAATAAATTCTATCTATTGCTAAGTGACTGGTTCCAATTAAATTGAACATAGATTTTGTGCCTGATCCCCCCTGCCCCCCTTGATAAGCTACTGTGTACACACATCTTGAAAGAATCACGCTTTGAAAGAATCACGCTTGTAACTCACATTCCACAGATTGTCGAAGAGGCGAAGTAGTTCGCGCGAGCTAGTATGGGTGCCTGTGCATTAATTTTGGGTAAGGATACAAAATATAAATAAAGTTCTAAAATAGAGTCTTGTAGTAGATGAAATTAACAGTAAAAATGGAGAACCTAAATATTAAAGACCTCGACCACTTAGGTCTAGTAGCAGGGATTATAGATGAAATGGGTTTAGTAGAAATTATCAATGAAGAAGTAGGAACTCATCCTCAAGAAAAGCTGAGTGTAGGTACAATAGTAAAAGCAATGATATTAAACTGCTTAGGATGTGTAAATGCTCCGTAACAAGAAAAAGAAATCAAAATTCTCAAAAGAAGCGTCCTGAAACATTTTCAGTACCTAAAAGAACCGAGGACAGGGAGAAGGCAAGACCATAACTTAACAGCAATTGTCACCATAGGAATATTGGCAGTATTGTCAGGGGCAGATGGCTTCGTAGCCATTGAAGCCTATGGCAAAGCCAAACGAGAATGGCTAGAAACGTTTCTAGAGTTACCAAAGGGAATTCCCTCTCACGATACCTTTGGAAGAGTATTTGGAAGGTTAGAAACAGAAGAATTAGAAAAAAGTTTTCTGAGCTGGATAAGTAGTATAACCAAGAAAATGGACATAGAGCTAATACAGATAGATGGAAAAACGAAAAGAGGTTCTTATGATAGGGAAAAAGGACTCAAGGCGTTACATACGGTAAATGCTTGGAGCAGCGAACAAGGACTAATGTTAGCTCAAAAGAAAGTAGATAGTAAGTCGAATGAAATAACGGCAGTCCCCTTGTTACTGATTACTGAAGTTACTTAACATCAAGGGAGCCGTAGTGACTTTAGATGCAATGGGAACGCAAACAGAAATCGCAAAACAATTCAGTGGTATTTGAGTCATCAGGACTGGTGGCAACCGTTATTATCCGAAGAATATAAGCATTATTATCAATCAGTTTATGGACATTAGAGTTGATCCACTGAGGAATGGACACATCTTAATAATACAAGGCTCAATTAGAAGATAGTGCTAATTTTGCTTTAACCCTTCGGCAATTCTTATTAAATGAAAATGTATTATAAGAAAAAATGACCATTATCTTGGATAGCTTTCTTACAAAATTCGGGTATTTGCTATAATAACATTTTGAGCTAATCAAAAAGAAACCTATGAACCAAACTTTAACGACTGACTATAAGTTTATTCTCAGAGACGAAAATGAGATTCCTTTTATCGAAGGAACATCTATGAAGGTTGTCGAATTAGTGACTTCAATTCATGCCTATGGTTGGAGTCCTGAAGAGTTACATTTTCAATATCCCCATCTTAGTATGAGTCAGATTTATTCGGCTTTGGCTTATTATTGGGAACATAAACTAGAGATTGATGCTGATGTTCAGCGACGGTTTGAATATGCGGAGAAGCTACGTTTAGAAGCAGGAATTTCTCCTTTCGTTAAAAGATTGCGTTCTGAAGGAGTCATTGAAAGAAAAGTAATTTTGACTTAAAGAAAGATGAGTGGAGTTAAAAAAGATTATCAAACTATTAAAAAATAAGAAAACGGTAATCATTTTAAAAACGGATTCTTTGCGCGAAAATTCTATTTCCACATGGAACAATCGGGGGGAAATGTTAGAGAATCTGAAGCTTTATCTTGTTTAATTTCATTAATTTTTCTTTGATTAGCTTCTGGGTCTTTGGCGATCGATCTATTTCTCTGATCGGGTTCAGTATATATTGCTTTTTCCCAAGAGCAGGCTGATTTAATTTGTTGATTAGTTAAGTTTTTAGCATTGTAGAGGTTGGCAAAGCTGAGGTCGGCACTGGTAAGGTTGGCACTTTTGAGGTTGGCACCTTCGAGGTTGGCACTTTTGAGGTCGGCACTTTTGAGGTTGGCACCTCCGAGGTAGGCAAATTTGAGGTTGGCACTTTTGAAGTTGGCACTTTTGAAGTTGGTACGGTTGAGTTTGGCACTTTCGAGGTAGGCATTGTAGAGGTAGGCATTGTAGAGGTTAGCATTGTAGAGGTTGGCATTGTAGAGGTTGGCATTTTCGAGATTGGCAAAAGCCAAATCTGCTGTGTTAAGAGAAATAATTGAAGCAACTTTGGGATCAAATTTAATTAAGCCTGATTCATACAAAAATTGTATAATCAAACCCTTCCGTTGATTGTATTTTCCTTCCTTAGCTTTTTGTTGATCTTGTTCACTATTCAGTTGCGTTAAAGTCGTTAAAGTAATGGTGCGAGCGATACTTCTACTTTCACTATTTTTCTTCGAGTCTTTTAAAGGATAATCTTTATCTAACAGCGATGCCTTCATGTCATTAATGTAGGTTTTCAGTAATTCATCTTTTTGTTTTCGATCCGCAATCTCCCTTTCTTCTATCTTGTTTTGTTTCGCAAGTTCCTGTTGCTGTTTATTGTTCTGGTCAGTAAAATATTGTGTCCCCCACCATAATAGTAGAGGAATAGAAACGGTGCTTATTAACTGTATAATGTCCCAACCTTTCTTTTCGCCAATTCCTGTCCATCGCCACAACCGTCGCAATACTGATGGATTAGCTTCCAATCGTTCTTTTTCTAATGCTGCCCTTGCTTCCTCGCAGATCTTTTTTGCGAGCTGCTCGTTATTTTTTTCCAATAACTCATAGTACTTAGCGTAAATATCGTTATCATTAGAGGATGATGGTGTAGGGTTGTCAAATTGCTCAGTGGACATGAAGAATTTAGGATAAATCTCTATAAATTATTACATCATTAGATAGAATATACCACATTACTCAGAAAATGAGATGCGCTTTTTTTTGTTTAACTGATTAAAAATGGGGAAGTTGGAGAGTTTTTTAGTTTAGCCCCCCTAGCCCTCCAACTTTGGGGAGAACCGTTCTCTATTTATGGGTTTCAAAGTCCCCCAGTATTGGCAATGGACTGAGCCTGTCGAAGTGGGGATTTAGAGGGCGAAAATCTCAATCTATGACCGTGCCAAGTGTAGTTCAATTGATGCGGATCTAATTGAGAGAAAACCAGCTAACTTAATCGCAAGGTTAATGCTTCCCTGGCTTGCTCACGATCATCAAAATGGATTTTTTCTGTTCCTAGAATTTGATAATCTTCGTGGCCTTTACCAGCAATTAACACCCCATCCCCTGGTTTGGCTTCTCGAATGGCTCGATGAATAGCCGTAGCGCGATCGCTGATTACCCAGGGATCGATCTGTGCGGGAATCCCTTGAATAACATCGGCTAAAATCCGTTCAGGGTCTTCGGTGCGAGGATTATCAGAGGTGACAACAGCGAGATCGGCCAATTCTGCCGCAATTTTGCCCATCAAGGGCCGTTTTGTTCGATCGCGATCGCCACCACAACCAAAGACGCAGATCATTTTGCCTTGAATAAAAGGACGAGCTGCCTTCAGTAAATTCTCCAAACTATCGGGCGTGTGAGCATAGTCCACAATAACGCTAATGTCTTGATCTTCTTGAATTTGCACCCGTTCCATTCGACCTGGCACTCCAGCAAACTCCGGCAAACTGGCCACCATCTGGGTTAAATCTAAGCCTAACTGTAAACCCGCCGCGATCGCCGCCAAAAGATTGGCCAAATTAAACTGACCCACCAACGGCGATCGAAATTCCTGCGCCCCCACAGGTGTCACTAAAGTGCCACTCACTCCATTGGGTTCATAGGTCAAATGACGGGTATGAAAGTCTGCCTGGGAATCGTTAACTCCGTAAGACCAAACTCGCTCTTTGAGTAAACTCTCCATTAAACGTTGGCCATAGACATCCTCGCGGTTAAGAATAGCCCGGCCTTTGAGATAATGCTCTTCAAACAATAAGGCCTTGGCCGCAAAATACTCTTCCATGGTTTTATGGAAGTCCAAATGATCCTGAGTCAGATTAGTGAAAACTGCCACTTCAAACTCACAGGCTTTTACCCGTCCTTGGGCCAGGGCATGAGAACTGACTTCCATAACCGCGTATTGATTGCCAGCCTTGACCGCTTCTGCCAATTGTTCCTGTAATTCCGTGGCAAAGGGCGTGGTATGGGCAGCGATTTTCTGAAAATTTTGCCAACGAGTATAAAGGGTTCCCAATAGAGCCGTTGGTTGGTTCGCTTGTTGCAGAAAATATTCGATTAAATGGGTGGTCGTGGTTTTGCCATTGGTTCCCGTTACCCCGATCAGGGTTAATTGTTGCGTGGGATCACCATAAAACGCCGCCGCTATTTGGGAGCAAGCTGTGACCATATCTTGAACGGAAATCACACAAGCTTCAGCCGTTGCTGGAAATTTACTCAAGGCCACTGGTGTTACTAGGGCCGCGATCGCCCCTGCTTCCAAAGCACTAGGCCAGAACTCACCCCCATCAACTCTTGTACCCGGCATTCCCAGAAATAAAGAATGGGCTTGACAAGCATGGGAATTGGTGGAAATCGACTGAATTTCTGCTTCCAAGGCAGGATGATTAGGTAGTGCCTCCAATTCAGTAACCTTGGCCAAAAGCTCACGTAACTTGCTCATCGTTTTCCCAATAAAAATAGTTTTTGCCGTTTAAGAACCCAAAGGCGATCGTTAAGTTCCGTCTGCCTAGCAATCTGTTCTGTATTCAGTTTAGATTATATTGCCTAGGCCCCTCCTGCTGAAGAAATTGAGTCAGCAATTCCAAATTCAAACGGTAACATAAGATACAGACACTATCTCGCTTTTATGGTGTCAAGAGAGATTTCGCTGATTTCTGACGTTTTTTGTACTTCCTCCTCGAATCTTAGCCTCTTGGAGAGTCAGCAACCTGCAAACAAACTTGATCAATCACTAAATAGGGCTTGCTGAAAAAGTCAAAAAACGAAAGAAATGTGGGTTAGGGAAGTATGGACTGAAAAAGCATAGATAACTTATCCTTATGGAAACAAATCAAAATACAGATTTTGTTTAATCTATTGTTCCTTTCTGTCTAAAAAGGTCAACACAAATCACTCCTCACAAAAGAGAGGAAAATTAACACCATTTTTCACAAGAAAAACGACTCTACAACTTTTTACTTTTTGTCTTCTGAAGTAGAGTAGAAAGATTCATTACCAAAAAGTTCATCGCAATTACCGTTTCCGAGGTCTCAGGTAGTTTGGCCATCACTCGACCAAGACTAAATTTCCTCTTTCCCTGTCCGAATTTACCCTCAATGGCATTACGCACTCTTTCATCTGAGCGTGCCTCTTTCTTTTTTTCTTTGCTCACCTCTTTCGGCGGTCTTCCCAATCGGGGACCACTCATTCTTATATCCCTTTCTTTACAATAAGCTCGATTCGCTTTTGTTCGATAGATTTTATCCACATGAACCGATTCCGGATAACATCCTGTTTCCCTTTTATATTCTTCTATTCGCGCTTGTAAATCTCCCGATTCGTTGTAATTATCCCAACTTAATTTGTCTAAGAAGACAAAGCCATTCACATTACTTGCCGATATTTTAGCTCCAAACTCTACTGCTTTTCCCGCTTTTCCACGCACTATTGGACGCACGTGAGGTTGGCTTACACTCACAATTCTGTTTTCTACTTTATTTGTCTTTTTTTCATACATTTCTAACTGTTGCTCATACACTTTTCCTATCGTTACAAGCTCTTCTTGCTCTTTTTTCGTTAGTTTTTCTAACTTTGCTCCCTCTTCTATCATTTTTTCTATATCAGACAAGTTTCTTTTTATATATCCTAGTTGTTTTTTTGTTCCTTTTCTTCTTTCTTTTTTTGACACACGACGTTTTTTTGCTATGGCTAAGTACTCTTTTCTTGCCACTTCCCTATAAGTCCTCGGCTTTTCTTTCCTTTTCTCTTTTATTTCTTCATACAGCTTATCTATTATTTTTTCTGTTTTTTCTCTGGCATCATTCAATATTCCTATATCCGTTGGATATTTTATATCTGCTGGTGTACAAGTCGCATCTAACAATAACTTTCCTTCATTTTCTTTTTTTTCTGACGCTACACCCGTCGCTTTTTTTTCTATTTCTTTATTAATTTTATTTATTTATTAATTCCATTCCTATTTTTTTACGAAAATGAACCATCATTGACGCATTAAATGCTTCTTTGCTACTATAGCTTTCCATTCCTATAAAGTACTGTAAATAAGGGTTCTCTTTTATTTGTTCTACTGTTTCTCTGTCACTTTTTCCTGAAATTTCTTTGATAATTAATGCTCCTAATGCCATTCTAAATGATTTGGCTGGGGCTCCTTTTTTTTCTGTGAAGTTTTTTGCATATTCTTCCTCATATTCTTCCCAAAGAATCATTTTTGACATTTCTATCCAACGATTTTCTTCGTCTAACTGCCCGCCGAACAGATTTTTCAAGTTTTCTGGTGTTTCAATTGAGTACTGTTGCTTTCGGTACATCTGCTTTCTCTCTTCTTAATGCAATGGTTTTGAGGCATTCTACCCTATTTTCGTGCATTCTAGCGGTTCTTAATTCGCCTACTATTTTTCTCCGTAAAGGTTTCAGCTTTTTTCAGCAAGCCCTAAATAGAGCATTACGCTGATTCCACATATTGAAACAAAACCCCTTGACCGTAAGCACTTCAAGACTTTTGTATCTTGGACTACATTCTGAATTTGGAATTGCTGATTGATGACACGCCCTAGGGGTTGGATAATCATTAAGGCGCGATCGCTGACTTGCCTTGTCAAAAGAATTAGTCAACGACAAGAAATCCTGCGATCCATCGAATGACCCAGTAATGCTATCCTGTTAGGGTGTTAACTTAAATTGACATATAGAGGCAGGGAAGCCATGCAAGTTAATAATCTGGGTTTTGTAGCGAGTATTTTATTCGTGCTAGTTCCAACTGTATTTCTGCTCATTCTGTATATCCAAACAGGTAAGCAGGGTCAAAGTTAAGTCATTTTTAGGATGATTTCTTTAACAACTCGTAATGAAAAAGATGGGGCCAATCAACCCCATCTCTTTTTTTCAAACCTTTAAATTGATTGTTGTTTGTCTCTAGAGAGAGACGTTAAAATTTTTCTCTATAGGTTTTCTTTGCGAGCCAGCAGAACGGGGCAAGGAGCATTGACACGAATATAGTCAGACAAAGAGGTTCCTAAGAGACGATCCAGGTCTGGTAAACTTTTCGCTACCGAAGGACGACGATCCGGAGACCCCAACATTAAGAGGTCAATGTTATACTCACTAGCCAAATCACAGATTTGTTCCGCCGGTTTACCGCCAGTGACAATACAACGATAGTTAATGCCAAAACGCTTGGCCTTGGCGATCGCCGGAGCCAGGACAGGGTTATTTTCCATTTCCTGACGAGAGAGGGGAAGCAGTTCTGGTTTGAGATCTGGGTTGACCCGTGCCAAAACCAATTCCGCTTCGGGATAATCCCTCAGTAAATAAAGAGCCAAATCGAGGGCATATTCTGCTGCGGACGATTTATCTAAAGCCACCATAACCCGTTTGATGCGCTTGACGTAGATATCGTCTTTGACCAGCAACATAGCATGGTTGGTAAGTTGAAAAACGTACTGACTGACGGAATTTTCTAAAATGGCCTCCAGTCGTTTCAGACCTCTTGACCCCATAATAATCAGATCGGCGTTAATTTCATCTGCAACCTCACAGACCACATCTTTCGGATCACCTTGACGTAAAATTGTGGAAACTTTGCTAGGTTCAATAGCCACCTGAGAAAGGAGATCGCTAATAATTCTGCCCCCCTCTTCCCATTTTTCTGCAAAGGCATCGGTGGTAATTTGAGGCGGAACAACCTGGAGAACGGTCATCGCCGCTTTGCGGATTGCGGGCAGATCCATTAGGGCCTTGAGCATATCCTGGGTTTGGGCAGTACCTGCACCAGCGTATAAAATTTTATCGAGCATTGCCATTAAGTTCCTCAGAAATTTGAATCAGTAATTTTATGTAAAGGGACTGAGACGGGGTCGGTTCCCCACTGACATTGGAAAAGTTTCTCCCATTATCAGAATACTTCTAATCTTGGCTTGCAAATTTAACAACTTATTACAGTTTCTCCGTCTAGGCTGTAGATCTTTAGAAAAGCGATGGGGGCTAAAACAGGGAAATTTCCTCTAAACTCAGCTAAAATCTGCTGGGTATCATCAATTTTACCGCCGGATCAAACCTTATTTTTTCTCTCAAGAAGGGCATTTTGGCGGATAATTCAAAAGAGAACTTTTCCTTTCTGAATCGCTAACCATGAAAGCAGCAGATATTATGACCTCAGAGGTCGTCACCATTCGCGGCTCGGCAACCGTAGCAGAAGCGACGCAACTGATGAAACAGCGTAATCTACGGGCCCTCATCGTAGATCGTCGCCATGAAGAAGATGCTTTTGGGATCGTCACAGCTACGGATGTAATTTATAAGGTGACTGCCTACGGTCTTGATCCCAAAACGGTTCAAGTCTATGAAATTATGACCAAACCCTGTATTGTCGTTAATCCTGAATTGCAAGTGGAGTATGTAGCTCGTTTGTTTGCCCAGTCTCAAATTCGCTGTGCACCAGTGATTAAGGGAGAACTGTTAGGGATCATTTCTATTAGTGACATTCTCAATAAGGGTGATTTTGTCGAGCAACCGAAAGCGGTTCTCCTAGAGCAGAGAATTCAAGAAGCGTTAGCCAATGCCCGTCAGATCTGTGCCAAAGAGGGGGCCACCTCTCCTGCCTGTGCGGCGGCCTGGGATGTGGTTGAGGAATTGCAAGCAGAGGCAGCCCATCAACGGGCCAAGAAGCCGGAAACCAATTATTTTGCAGAATATTGTCAGGAAAATCCCGATGCGATCGAGGCCAGAATATACGATAGCTAAGGTCGCAAGTTTAGATTACGAGTGGTGATGACCCTTCATTTTTGGTGCTAATTGTTTAGTTTTTGCATGATGGAATCTTCTCCGATTGGGGCTATTGAGCCAATGGTGCGATCGCTGATTGAGGGCGTTGAAAAGGCCGACTCGGCTACAAAGTTAGTTTCGGCTGTTGAGGCTTTGGCTGCGGTCTGCCAAACGGAGGCGATTCCGACTCTGGTTACGGTTTTACGCTATAACAATCCGGGGGCGGCGGTGGCCGCAGTAGATGGGTTAATTGCCCTGGGAAGGGTTACGGTTCCCTATCTACTGGATAATATTGATGGCTATAACTATGGGGCGCGGGCCTGGGCAACTAGGGTTTTTGCGGGCATTGGTGATCCGGCGGCTTTGGATATTTTGTTAGACGCGGCTAAAAATGATTTTGCCCTGAGTGTGCGACGGTCTGCGGCCAAGGGATTGGGAAATACTCATTGGGAGTGGATGGCTAAGGGACAAGTCACCCAGGCTCAACAACAGGTTTTTGAGGCTCTCTATCAGGTTGCCCTGGACTCGGAATGGGTGGTTCGTTATGCGGCGATCGCGAGTTTAGAAGCTTTTGCCCTAGGCAATTTGCAGTATGAGGTCAATGTCTCTGAAAAACTAATGACATTAAAAGAGACGGAAAAAGATACCATGGTTCAGACTCGCATCAGTTGGGCATTGCAGAATCTTCAGGCGAAACTTACGGGAAAACTCGATAAATTTCTCGACGGTGGGCTACCCTCTGACAAATAATTCTACCTGTAAATAATTCGTTGATAGATTATCCTGTGAAACGGTACGATAGGGCTTTCAAGCTCGCGTCAGATGTAATCAACGAAAATTTTACAGCAAGAAATAATTCCTGCTCCTTTTTCTTTCCATCGCATCCCTGAACAACATAATCTTTGTTTGACCAACGTCTTACAAGCTGCTTCCGTAACACCTGAACCAATCGGATACTTTTTCTCTAAGTAGGGCTTGCTGAAAAAGTCAAAAAACGAAAGAAATGTGGGTTAGGGAAGTATGGACTGAAAAAGCATAGATAACTTATCCTTATGGAAACAAATCAAAATACAGATTTTGTTTAATCTATTGTTCCTTTCTGTCTAAAAAGGTCAACACAAATCACTCCTCACAAAAGAGAGGAAAATTAACACCATTTTTCACAAGAAAAACGACTCTACAACTTTTTACTTTTTGTCTTCTGAAGTAGAGTAGAAAGATTCATTACCAAAAAGTTCATCGCAATTACCGTTTCCGAGGTCTCAGGTAGTTTGGCCATCACTCGACCAAGACTAAATTTCCTCTTTCCCTGTCCGAATTTACCCTCAATGGCATTACGCACTCTTTCATCTGAGCGTGCCTCTTTCTTTTTTTCTTTGCTCACCTCTTTCGGCGGTCTTCCCAATCGGGGACCACTCATTCTTATATCCCTTTCTTTACAATAAGCTCGATTCGCTTTTGTTCGATAGATTTTATCCACATGAACCGATTCCGGATAACATCCTGTTTCCCTTTTATATTCTTCTATTCGCGCTTGTAAATCTCCCGATTCGTTGTAATTATCCCAACTTAATTTGTCTAAGAAGACAAAGCCATTCACATTACTTGCCGATATTTTAGCTCCAAACTCTACTGCTTTTCCCGCTTTTCCACGCACTATTGGACGCACGTGAGGTTGGCTTACACTCACAATTCTGTTTTCTACTTTATTTGTCTTTTTTTCATACATTTCTAACTGTTGCTCATACACTTTTCCTATCGTTACAAGCTCTTCTTGCTCTTTTTTCGTTAGTTTTTCTAACTTTGCTCCCTCTTCTATCATTTTTTCTATATCAGACAAGTTTCTTTTTATATATCCTAGTTGTTTTTTTGTTCCTTTTCTTCTTTCTTTTTTTGACACACGACGTTTTTTTGCTATGGCTAAGTACTCTTTTCTTGCCACTTCCCTATAAGTCCTCGGCTTTTCTTTCCTTTTCTCTTTTATTTCTTCATACAGCTTATCTATTATTTTTTCTGTTTTTTCTCTGGCATCATTCAATATTCCTATATCCGTTGGATATTTTATATCTGCTGGTGTACAAGTCGCATCTAACAATAACTTTCCTTCATTTTCTTTTTTTTCTGACGCTACACCCGTCGCTTTTTTTCTATTTCTTTATTAATTTTATTTATTAATTCCATTCCTATTTTTTTACGAAAATGAACCATCATTGACGCATTAAATGCTTCTTTGCTACTATAGCTTTCCATTCCTATAAAGTACTGTAAATAAGGGTTCTCTTTTATTTGTTCTACTGTTTCTCTGTCACTTTTTCCTGAAATTTCTTTGATAATTAATGCTCCTAATGCCATTCTAAATGATTTGGCTGGGGCTCCTTTTTTTTCTGTGAAGTTTTTTGCATATTCTTCCTCATATTCTTCCCAAAGAATCATTTTTGACATTTCTATCCAACGATTTTCTTCGTCTAACTGCCCGCCGAACAGATTTTTCAAGTTTTCTGGTGTTTCAATTGAGTACTGTTGCTTTCGGTACATCTGCTTTCTCTCTTCTTAATGCAATGGTTTTGAGGCATTCTACCCTATTTTCGTGCATTCTAGCGGTTCTTAATTCGCCTACTATTTTTCTCCGTAAAGGTTTCAGCTTTTTTCAGCAAGCCCTAAGTAGGGCTTGCTGAAAAAGTCAAAAAACGAAGGAAATGTGGGTTAGGGAAGTATGGACTGAAAAAGCACAGATAACTTATCCTTATAGAAAGAAGTCAAAATACAGATTTTGTTTAATCTATTGTCCCTTTATTTCTAAAAAGGTCAGCAAAAGTCACTCCTCACAAAAGAGAAGAAAATTAACACCATTTTTCAGAAGAAAAACGACTCTACAACTTTTTACTTTTTGCTTCCTTCTTTGTCTTCTGAAGTGGGTGTGACCTTTAGTTGATGAAGGAAAAGAAAAGTGTTAACATGGGATGAAAAGTGACAAAGAGGAAACAATGATGACAGCAAAACTAATTAATGTAGAGGGTTCAAAGATAAAAATAGAACTAACATTAGAACTCAGTCGTTCAATGTTGGATACAGAAATAAATATTCAAAAAGGCTTAAACGAAGTAGTGGTCTGTCAAGCTAAAGATTGTGAATTTGAGGGAAAATGGAGAGGCTATTCATTACCTCAACAGATATCGTAATAAGTAACCATGCTCAAGACCTATATTGTCCGATTAAGTCAAGAAGAACGTCAGACCCTAAAAGATTTGGTATCCATCGGCAAAGGAGCGGCTTACAAAATTAAGCACGCCAATATTCTGTTAAACATTGATGTGAATGGACAAGGATGGACGGATGAGGAAGCTGCCGCCGCCTTTAGTTGTCACCGTAACACAGTCGCCAATCTCAGGGAGCGATTGGTCAATGAAGGTGTGGAGTCAGCATTAAGCCGCAAGCCCCGCAAAACGCCGCCTCGTCAACCGATTATTGATGGAGAGGTAGAAGCAAAACTAATCGCCTTACGTTGTGGAGAACCGCCTGCTGGTCAAGCCCGTTGGACATTGAGGTTACTAGCCGACAAGGCGGTCGAGTTAGAAATTGTGCCAGCAATTAGTCACGAAACCGTGCGTCAAGTGTTAAAAAAAACGAACTAAAACCTCATCTGCGACAGATGTACGTGATTCCACCAGAAAAGAGTGCCGAATTTGTGTCTAACATGGAAGATGTTCTAGAAATTTATCACCGACCCTATGACCCCAATTGTCCAGTGATTTGCATGGATGAGCAACCTATACAATTGGTCAAAGAAACCCGCCTTCCTCTACCAGCCAAACCTGGACAGCCAGAGGCGCATGATTACGAATATGAACGCAATGGAACAGCCAATATCTTTATGTTTACAGAACCCTTGTCTGGGTGGCGAAAGACAGTTGTCAGTGAACGTAGAACATCGGTTGACTGGGCAACAGAAATTAAGAATTTACTCGATAACGACTATGCTGATAACGACAAAGTCATTTTAGTATGTGATCAGCTAAATACTCACAAACTTGCCTCACTATATGAAGCATTTGAGCCTTCCACGGCTCGTCGTCTAGTCGAACGGTTGGAAATTCACCATACCCCAAAACATGGCAGTTGGCTTAATATTGCTGAAAACGAGCTGTCCGCAATGACTCGGCAATGCCTAGCTCGTCGAATTCCAGATCGGGAAACTTTAGAGCAAGAAACAACGGCTTGGTACACTCAGCGCAATCATTCCCAAAAGTCGGTAGATTGGCAATTCACGACGGCTGAGGCTCGTATCCGTCTCAAGCGTCTTTATCCACAAATAGAAAATTGACAGACCAGTAGGTTGCATCGCCAGCAAAGAAGCCTTGAAATATTTAGATACAGATGGTTCACCCTTAAAAATCGGTGAAGAAATCTGGAAGAGTAAGGGAGAGCAACCGAAAGAATATCAAACACCTTATGGTGAGGTTATAGTGAATCGTCATGTATATCAGCGTTCACCTTTGAGGAAAAACGTATTGCCCCTTAGAAAGAGAAGCAAGGATAATCATAACATCAACGCCATTATTGGCAAAACAGGTATCCTCAAAAATGTCAGGGATGGCAGGCAAAGAGGTGAAAAATGATTTATTAGAAAATCATGGTAGAAAAGTAGCGCTATCCTATATCCAAAGATTGAGTGAAGCAGTAGGAAGTGTGGTACAGGCAAAAGAAGAAGCGTGGAGTTATGCCCCGCCCAAGGAGGATAGCCAAATTGCAACAGTGGGAATAGGATTAGATGGAACCTGTATGCTGATGTGTGAGGATGGCTACCGTGAAGCAATGGTGGGAACCGTTTCCCTATACGATAGTGAAGGCGAACGTCAACCTACAATCTATCTAGGTGCGGCACCAGAGTATGGAAAAAAGAGTTTTCTAGAAAGATTAGAAAGAGAAATTGAGCGAGCGAAAAACCGTTATCCAGAGGCAACATTGGTCGGGATAGCAGACGGGGCAGAATCAAATTGGAAGTTTTTAGAAAAGCAAACGGAAGAACAGATATTAGATTTCTATCATGCCTCTGGTTACTTAGGTGCCTTGGCAGAAGCGTTGCATCCGAATACCGTGTCAAAACAAAAAGAATGGTTGACTGAAAATTGTCGAGAACTCAAGCATGAAAAAGGAAAAGCAGGAGAACTGCTAAATCTGATGAAAGAAGTCAAAGAAGAAAAAAGTCATTCTAAGAATCTTACCGAGAAACTACAAGCGGCGATTACTTATTACGAGAATCATCAGCATCAAATGGATTATGCTGAATACTTAGAGAAAAAGTATCCGATTGGTTCAGGTGTTACGGAAGCAGCTTGTAAGACGTTGGTCAAACAACGATTATGTTGTTCAGGGATGCGATGGAAGGAAAAAGGAGCAGGAATTATTTTGAGCCTACGAGCTTTGGTATTGACCAAGGAACGATGGAGTCAATTTTGGGCAAAACTTGATCAATATGGGTTCCCTGTAGAACCCTGATTACAACAGCTTTTATCAACTAAAGGTCGCACCCTCTGAAGTAGAGTAGAAAGATTCATTACCAAAAAGTTCATCGCAATTACCGTTTCCGAGGTCTCAGGAAGTTTAGCCATCACTCGACCCAGACTAAATCTTCGCTTTCCCTGTCCGAATTTACCCTCAATGGCATGACGCACTCTTTCATCTGAGCGTGCCTCTTGCTTTTTTCTTTGCTCACCTCTTTCGGCGGTCTTCCCAATGGGGAACCACTCATTCTTATACCCCTTTCTTTACAATAAGCTCGATTCGCTCTTGTTCGATATATTTTGTCCACATGAACCGATTCCGGATAACATCCTGTTTCCCTTTTATATTCTTCTATTCGCGCTTGTAAATCTCCCGATTCGTTGTAATTATCCCAACTTAATTTGTCTAAGAAAACAAAGCCATTCACATTGCTTGCCGATATTTTAGCTCCAAACTCTACTGCTTTTCCGGCTTTTCCACGCACTATTGAACGGACGTGAGTTTAGGTTACACTCACGATTCTGTTTTCCACTTTATCTGTCTTTTTTTTATACATTTCTAACTGTTGCTCATACACTTTTCCTATAGTTAGGGTCTGCTGAAAAAGTCCACAAAACGAACCTAGATGCCACAGGACGCGAAAAATGGTGACTTCAGAGAGTTGTTTCCAATTTCAACCCCCAGTTTTCCAACGACGTGCATGGGCTTTGAGCCTCCAAAGGCCATAACCTTGCACCTGATCGTTTTTAAAATGCTTGAAAGCATTATCCGGCAAAGGTTCTATACTTATTCAGCAAGCCCTAGTTACAAGCTGTTCTTGCTCCTTTTTTGTTAGTTTTTCTAACTTTGCTCCCTCTTCTCTAAGTACAGGACAAAAGGCTTGAAAAGTATACGAGAAAGGGGTTTCATGGAAGATGAACGTAATGTAAGAAAACCCATGAACCAATATAACGCATTGAAACAAGCCCTAAAACCCCATTTGGGATGGCATGGTGCCAGACTCTCCTTCCTAGCCTTGTTCTTACTCGCCCTCCTCAAAGTGAAAACGGTTAACCTTAAAGAATTGGCTCTGGGTTTTGAAGGTCGGGCATTGGTGGATTCTCATTACAAACGCTTACAACGCTTTTTCTCAGGATTTGAGCTGGATTACCATCACATTGCCCGTATTGTAGTCAGTTGGCTGGATACATTGGTGTCAACTTAAGCCAAAATGCCTACTCACAAAAGATTAGCCTAAAAGCAGGCGGAAGTAAGAGTCGGCTGAAAAAAAGGTTAGTATATAAAAAAGTGAGCAAAAAACAAATGGCAAGACAACATCCTCGGAGAAAAGGAAACCCAGACTTACGTCGTAAGACAAATCAGCCAGGGGTAGAAATCCCTGAAATAACAAAAGAGTTGTTTGAATTACTAGAACCCACAATGTTTACACCATTAAAATATTTACAGGGAACTCATGAGAAAATGATGAGAGATAGGGTATTAAATTTACCAGTAATGGTGGCATTAGTGTTAAGTATAGTGTATCGTCAAATAGCGGGTATAAGTGAAGCGGTAAGACTGTTAGAGGAAGAGGGATTGCTATGGGTAGCATCATTAAAAGTAAGCAAACAGGCAGTATCAAAAAGAATGATGAATGTGCCAGCCGAAATATTTGCAATATTACTAAAAGAAGTGTTAGAAAAAGCAGCCGAAAAAGGGAAGAAGCTCCAAGTAGGAGAAAAATGGGAAAAAATAAGAGAAAAGTTTAGTGCAGTGTGGATAGCAGATGGCTAAACGCTAGAGCAGATAAGGAAAAATATGAAAATAAGTAAAAAAGAAGAAAAGAGTAAATTGGGGGGTAAAATAATGATGGTAGTGGAAGCCTTTACCCAAAGACCCGTTACTTTATGGTACACAGAAAATGATAAATCAAATGATAAAATATGGTGTGAAGAATTGGCAGCTAAATTACCAGAAAATGGTTTAATTCTCGTAGATATGGGATTTTTTAGCTTTGTGTGGTTTGATTTGTTAACAGAAGCTAAAAAGTTTTTTCTAACCAGATTTAGAGCGGGTACATCTTACAAAACCAAACAAGTATTGTCTCAAGGTAGTCATTACAGAGATGAGATTATCATTATGGGAAATTACCGTTCTAATCCTTGCAAGCATCCGGTGAGATTAGTCTCAGTATTATGGGGAACAATCTGGTATCAGTATTTAACAAATGTGTTGTCTCCCGAACAACTGTCCGCCGAAGAGGTCTGTGATTTATATCGAAGACGATGGACAATCGAAGAAGCCTTTTTATTAACGAAAAGACTTTTAGGACTAGCCTATTTATGGGTAGGGAATAAGAATGGTGTCCAAATCCAGATTATTTGCACTTTGATTTTCTATACGGTCTTAAATCAATTGGTAGGGGAAGTGGCGATTGCTCTAAATCAACCGAAAGAAAAAATCTCAGTAGAGATGGTGTTTCGGAGTCTATACTATGTAGCGAAGGCTATTGCTAGAGGAGAAAAGCCTGATACAGTAACCTATCTGGCTGAACGTGCTAAGTTATTTGGTTTGGTCAAAGCTGAGAGAAAGCGACATCGAGAAAAGGCCGCTCTCAATCAACAAATTTGGGAACCCATTCCTTTAAGTTGACACGGATGGGCTGGATATCCCTCAACCTTGGGTATTAAGTAGGGCTTGCTGAAAAAAGCTGAAACCTTTACGGAGAAAAATAGTAGGCGAATTAAGAACCGCTAGAATGCACGAAAATAGGGTAGAATGCCTCAAAACCATTGCATTAAGAAGAGAGAAAGCAGATGTACCGAAAGCAACAGTACTCAATTGAAACACCAGAAAACTTGAAAAATCTGTTCGGCGGGCAGTTAGACGAAGAAAATCGTTGGATAGAAATGTCAAAAATGATTCTTTGGGAAGAATATGAGGAAGAATATGCAAAAAACTTCACAGAAAAAAAAGGAGCCCCAGCCAAATCATTTAGAATGGCATTAGGAGCATTAATTATCAAAGAAATTTCAGGAAAAAGTGACAGAGAAACAGTAGAACAAATAAAAGAGAACCCTTATTTACAGTACTTTATAGGAATGGAAAGCTATAGTAGCAAAGAAGCATTTAATGCGTCAATGATGGTTCATTTTCGTAAAAAAATAGGAATGGAATTAATAAATAAAATTAATAAAGAAATAGAAAAAAAGCGACGGGTGTAGCGTCAGAAAAAAAAGAAAATGAAGGAAAGTTATTGTTAGATGCGACTTGTACACCAGCAGATATAAAATATCCAACGGATATAGGAATATTGAATGATGCCAGAGAAAAAACAGAAAAAATAATAGATAAGCTGTATGAAGAAATAAAAGAGAAAAGGAAAGAAAAGCCGAGGACTTATAGGGAAGTGGCAAGAAAAGAGTACTTAGCCATAGCAAAAAAACGTCGTGTGTCAAAAAAAGAAAGAAGAAAAGGAACAAAAAAACAACTAGGATATATAAAAAGAAACTTGTCTGATATAGAAAAAATGATAGAAGAGGGAGCAAAGTTAGAAAAACTAACGAAAAAAGAGCAAGAAGAGCTTGTAACGATAGGAAAAGTGTATGAGCAACAGTTAGAAATGTATGAAAAAAAGACAAATAAAGTAGAAAACAGAATTGTGAGTGTAAGCCAACCTCACGTGCGTCCAATAGTGCGTGGAAAAGCGGGAAAAGCAGTAGAGTTTGGAGCTAAAATATCGGCAAGTAATGTGAATGGCTTTGTCTTCTTAGACAAATTAAGTTGGGATAATTACAACGAATCGGGAGATTTACAAGCGCGAATAGAAGAATATAAAAGGGAAACAGGATGTTATCCGGAATCGGTTCATGTGGATAAAATCTATCGAACAAAAGCGAATCGAGCTTATTGTAAAGAAAGGGATATAAGAATGAGTGGTCCCCGATTGGGAAGACCGCCGAAAGAGGTGAGCAAAGAAAAAAAGAAAGAGGCACGCTCAGATGAAAGAGTGCGTAATGCCATTGAGGGTAAATTCGGACAGGGAAAGAGGAAATTTAGTCTTGGTCGAGTGATGGCCAAACTACCTGAGACCTCGGAAACGGTAATTGCGATGAACTTTTTGGTAATGAATCTTTCTACTCTACTTCAGAAGACAAAAAGTAAAAAGTTGTAGAGTCGTTTTTCTTGTGAAAAATGGTGTTAATTTTCCTCTCTTTTGTGAGGAGTGATTTGTGTTGACCTTTTTAGACAGAAAGGAACAATAGATTAAACAAAATCTGTATTTTGATTTGTTTCCATAAGGATAAGTTATCTATGCTTTTTCAGTCCATACTTCCCTAACCCACATTTCTTTCGTTTTTTGACTTTTTCAGCAAGCCCTAAGTATTGACCGCACAACCTGGGAGTTTGGCAGTCATGGTTATAATATCCTCACTGTCGGCATTGTCCATGAAGGAGTAGCCATTCCCATCTTGTGGTGGATGCTTAGCAAGAAAAAGGGCAATTCTAACAGTGATGAACGAATGCGTTTTATCGAGGAGATGCTCAAGATTTTTCCCACCGCCCTGATTCGTTGTTTATGTGGCGACCGTGAGTTTATTGGTCAGGCTTGGCTTCGCTATCTTCTGCTCGAACCGCTACTGGCTTTCTGTCTGAGAATTCGGGCTACGGACAAGATTGAGCACAATGGCAAGCTTTTGGCCGCCAAAGTCATTTTTGCCCATCTTGCAAAAGAGTGAATCTCAACGTCTTCAAGGGAGTTGTCGGGTTTGGGGATATCCTGTTTCTGTAGAGGCTCTTCGCTTGCCTGATAATTCTCTACTCATCGTCATTGGACATCCCGATTCCCAAGGTCTTATTCACGATTATGCCCTGCGTTGGGGCATTGAAACCCTTTTTGGCATCTTTAAGACTCGTGGCTTTTGCTTGGAATCTACTCACTTTACTGACCCCAAGCGTCTTCGTAAGCTTTTGGCTTTACTGACTTTAGCTTTGGCTTGGTCTCTCAAAACTGGTCTAGCAATTCATCATCTTCATCCCATTCCCCTCAAGAAACATGGTCGCCTAGCGCAGAGTCTTTTTCGTCTTGGTTTTGACCATCTTCGTCATCTTGTTCTTAATCCTTCTCTACCCAATTTTTCTCTTTTTCTCGACTCCCTACATTTTTTGTCCTGTACTTAGGTCTTTTTTTTATACATTTCTAACTGTTGCTCATACACTTTTCCTATAGTTACAAGCTGTTCTTGCTCCTTTTTTGTTAGTTTTTCTAACTTTGCTCCCTCTTCTATCATTTTTTCTATATGAGACAAGTTTCTTTTTATATATTGTAGTTGTTTTTTTATTCCTTTTCTTCTTTCTTTCTTTGACACACTACGTTCTTTCACTATGGCTAAGTAATTTTTTCTTGCCACTTCTCTATAAGTCCGCGGCTTTTCCTTCCTTTTCTCTTTTATTTCTTCATACAGCTTATCTATTATTTTTTCCGTTTCTTCTCTTGCCTCACTCAATATTTCTATATCCGTTGGATATTTTATATCGGCTGGTGTACAAGGCCCATCTAACAATAATTTTCCTTCATTTTCTTTCTTTTTTAACACTATACCCTCCACATTTTTTACTATTTCTTTATTAATTTTATTTATTAATTCCATTCCTATTTTTTCATGAAAATGAACCATCATTGACGCATGAAATGCCGCCTTGCTACTATAGCTCTCCATACCGATAAAATACTGTAAATAAGGATTTTCTTTGATTTGTTCCACTGTTTCTCTATCACTTATTCCTAAAATTTCTTTGATTATTAATGCCCCCAATGCCATTCTAAATGATTTCGCTGGTGCGCCTTTTTCTTCTGTGAAGTTTTTAGAATAGTCTCCCTCATATTCTTCCCAGGGAATCATTTTTGACATTTTTACCCAACGATTTTCTGCGTCTAACTGCCCGTCGAACAGATTTTTGAAGTTTTCTGGTGTTTCAATTGAGCACTGCCGCTTTCGGTACATCCGTTTTGCCTCTTCTTAATGCAAGGGTTTTGAGACATTTTAACACATTTTCCTGCATTCTAGCTGTTCTTAATTCGGCTACTATCTTTTCTCCGTAAGAGTTTCAGCTTTTTGCGGCAAGCCCTAAATAGCTGTAAGCCTTTCATAGAAAGGCTGATTGACTGACAAAAGTTTGTCTGGATACGACCAAAGCCCCTGACAGCAAGGGTTTGAGGTGATCGAGAGCGTGTCATATCTTCATTGTGCCTGTAATGCTTATCAGCTAAGGGTTTCAAGCATTAATGCTCCATGTTTTGTCAGTCAACCAGCTATGAAAGGATTAGGTTAAATAAAAAATATTCAAAATAACCTGCTGAATGTGGGTTAAAACCTTAGCTGTTCTGAATTGAAGGAAACAATTTTTCTCCTTTCAATAAATGCTCTTCTACAAAGGTGTCTAATTGGGCTGGATCAACCTGTTGTAGGGTTTGCAGTAATTGATAGCTTTGCTGCCATAGATCGCTGATATCAATGCCGTGATAGGTGGGCTGATAGTCTTGAATGCGTCTAATTCCCTCGCCCAGTAAAATTACGGCCCCGCGCCAATTGTAATTTTCTAAATGGTAACAAGCGACTGCAATTTGCAGAATGCCCTGATAAAAATTACGATCAACGGCGATCGCTTCCATCCAGATAGCTTCGAGGGTATCATGACAGGCATAAAAATCCCCTTGATTAAACTGTTCGATACCCTGCCAAAAGCGGAAAAAATCCATTAAATGAGTTGTATTAACCTGCTAGACTAGCTTTAATTTCCTGAACCAATTCTATGTCAATGTGTTGGGCATCTCCGGCAAAATCATTATCCGGTGTTAAAAAGAGCATACAATGACACTCTTTGCGCTCTCTCATGGGCACACAAGGACAATTCCAAAAAGTATTTTTGACCTCAGCTTGTTTGTCCTCATAGTGACGACAGGGGCAGAGAGGAGATCCCAATTCTTCTTTATGACGGGCTAGGCCTTCAATGACCACTGCTGTCACCGACAAATCACTACAGAAATAGGTATTAGTCCGCTTGGCATACTGTTCAGCAAAGTTTTTCATTGCCTCTAGCGTTTTATCATTTTTCTCTAAATCGGCGGTGGTCATGATTGTCTCTAACAGCTGTAACGATAAAATAAAGAATCAGAAAACAAGAATGCTTATCTATCTTGCCATATTTTGGAACGAGATTAGGCATTGCTGGAGAATGGCGATCGTCACCGCCGGCAGTTCCAATTGGGGCGTAAGTCCCACATCTTCTAGTTCAATGAAGGTCTTGATCTGGTCAGGATTTAAGGCGGCTAAACGCTTACCGAGTTCTGGGCCAGTCAATTGGGATTCCTTGCCCCAAAAGATGGCAGTAGGAATAGTTAACTGGGGTAGATAGCGAGCTAAATCAAAACAGAGATCGCCTCGTACAAAGGAGAGGGCTGCATATTCGGCATTGGGTTCTGAGGCCGATTCCAGATAGGCTTCCGCAATTTCTGAATAAATGCGATTGGCCTGGGCAAATTGTCGGGTTTCGAGAAAGTTCATAATGCCCGTCATATTGGCGATGCCCATACTATAAATTAACTTATCCAGAATGGGGACACTGGCAATCTGGGCAAAGAAATTACTGCGATAGTCTTCTCCAAAGTCTGATAATCCCGTGGGGGCGCAAAGAATTAAGGATTGAAAGCGATCGGGTTTTTCAATGGCGGCCCGAATCGTTAACCCCGCCGTCAAGGAAGAGGCAACCACAATGGGAGGCTGTAAACAGGTTTTCTCAATAAATTCTAAAATCGTGGTGATATAGTCCTGGGGAGAATATTGACGTTCAGGATGGTCTGAGCGTCCCCAACCCAGTAAATCAGGAGCTAAGACCCGATATTCTCTTGCAAAAGCAGGATAGACCTTTGACCATTCGTAGGCAGAGGAACCACCCCCAAAACCATGCAGAAAGAGTAATGTGGGTCGATCGCTTTCTAACATTTCTGTTTCGTTTACCCAGGGAAATTTCGTAGGGGAATAATAAACCATCGTTCCTAAGGAAGTCACAACAGAATTTCTCTCAACACCAATGGGTTCAATCATAGTCAGTTAAAAAGAGTAATTATTAAAAGGGATTCTTGAGAGAGTGAGTTTGTCAGTTTGATCGGCAATTTACGATCGCTGCCTAGATCTTAACCTAGCTACAATCTAATCGCCTGGCTAGGCAATGGGCAAAAATGGTACTTTTCTCTAAATGGAGGTTATGGCCACAATGGGGAAAGATTTCTAATTGAGATTGAGGAGAAGTCAAGGCCATCTCACGGTTAATTGCCACAAATTTATGATCTTGCTCCCCAACTAAGAGCAGCATAGAAACCGTATTTTGATGAAGCTTTTCCCATAGCCCATATTCCGTACCAATTAGGAGAAAATAAATGATTTAAAATTTACACGCTATATGCAGGCATCATTAGCCATCACAACACTAGATAGGGTCTGCTGAAAAAGTCCACAAAACGAACCTAGATGCCACAGGAGGCGAAAAATGGTGACTTCAGAGAGTTGTTTCCAATTTCAACCCCCAGTTTTCCAACGACGTGCATGGGCTTTGAGCCTCCAAAGGCCATAACCTTGCACCTGATCGTTTTTAAAATGCTTGAAAGCATTATCCGGCAAGGGTTCTATACTTATTCAGCAAGCCCTAGTTAAAACCTTGGTTTAATCCTTCCTGGCTGTTTTGAGGCCCATAGGAAAAAGAAAGAATTCCAGATACTTTATGCTGAGTCTTGAGTTCGGCCATTGCTGCAAAAAACTGTTCAATTTCTGAGGGTAAAGCATCCTCTCGGAATTGAAAAAAGACGGTATGGCATACTTGAGGACGACTTGGATGAGGATCGGTCATTGGTACTAAAAGCTAGGTGTTGATGAGTTCTGATTTCTTCATTATCGACTCTATTTGTAAAAAAATTGATCTGAAAGACGGATTTAACCATAGGGTGGGGAAACAGGACGACAAAACAGCCAATTAAATTTTTAAGTTCAACTCTGGAATCAAAAATATCAATTGGGTACGGGACGTTGGTTAGAGTCAGCCGAAAGGGTTTAAACTTTTGATAAAGTTTCTTGAAATTAATGATATTTATGAACACTGAACCCAGTCTTTGGATTATTACCAGCGATCGCACAGATGACGAGTTAGGCAGTAAAGGGGGTTACGATACTGGCCCAAGCTATCGGGGAATTGAGCCACAGTCAGCAAGAAATCGCCATCAGGTTTCTGCCCAAACTTTACAGCAAAATATGACGGAATTTTTGTCCGTAGTGGAATCGGCTTTCGAGAAGGCGGAACAATCCCAAGCTAAAATGCAATTGGACGAGGTGGAATTAGTGGTTGAAGTGAATGGCAAGGGTCAGGTCAGTTTATTGGGGACTGGCGGCGAACTTGGCGGTAAGGGAGCGATTACGCTTAAATTTAAACGTAAATCACCATAATTTCCTTTACTGGACAGTGAGAAGTTCTCGAGGCGTGTAAGTGGAGAAAAGAAAATCGGACATCCGATACAAAAGAGTGCCGTTATGTCCGAAACTGGCTGATATAAGAAAATCGGCGTTGCTTAATCAGGGTATGAAATAGAATTTTGCATACATCTAGAAACCAGTGTGAGTCAATGTTTTAAAAATTGCATCTTTAGAGATTCATACCTCAAGTCAGCAACGCCAGAAAATCGATAGCCAGTGCTATCTATCAATTATGCAACTATGTCAGCGACTAGAGCAAATCCTCAATAATCTCCGTCCAGCCTTTAGCCGAGAAGCAACGTTCCAATGGTTTATCCTGTTAGTCTGGGGAGTAGTGCTCAACAGCCAACCCAGCGCAATAACTAGCTATGTCAATGCCATTGGCTTAACAGAGAGCTACTACAATCAGGCTCTACATTGGTTTGATTCCAAGGCGTTTAGGGTCGAAGGACTAACTTTACAATGGTCAAAGTGGCTAAGTCAGCATGAAAGTCTATACAGAATTAAAGGGAAACGGGTGTATGTGGGTGATGGCATCAAAGTGGGGAAAGAAGGACGCAAGATGCCAGGTGTAAAACGACTACACCAAGAATCGGAAGATGTGTCCAAGCCAGAGTGGATAAGGGGTCATTACTTCAATGCCTTGAGTATTTTGGTGGGAGTAGGGAAAGCCTGCTTTGCCTTGCCCTTAGTGTTGCGGCTAGACGATGGCATCAAGTCCAAAGCAACCGAGAAGGGGGAGGGAAAAGGCAAAAAAAAGGTGAAGACGAGCCTGGTGACAAAAATGGCTGACCTTTGTGTTACTTACGCAGAGGCAGGGAGTTATGTAATTTTGGATGCTTATTTTGCTTGCGAACCAGTGCTCAAAAGTTTTCGCCAGAACGCCTTGCATCTATACTGAACACGGTCACAAGTTGCGAATTTTAAAAATAAGAGATAATATAGTAAAAATAGAAAAAGTAGTCAAGAGGCTGAGAAATGATTAAGTTAGAATTTACGGAAGAAGACAAAAGACTGTTGTCTTACGGTCGGTTTAATCACCCGCATCCTAGAGTACAGCTAAAGATGGAAGTTTTATGGTTAAAAAGTCAGGGATTATCTCATCAAAAAATTGCTCAATTCGCAGGAGTTTCAGTAAATACGGTGACAAGCTATATCCGTGATTATCAAGAGGGCGGGATAGAAAAACTAAAAGAAATAAAATTTAATCGCCCGAAAAGCGAGTTAACAGAGCATCAAGGGACAATTGAGGCATATTTTGAGTCAAATCCACCAGCAAGAATAAATGAAGCAGTAAAAAGAATAGAAGAATTAACGGGAATAAAAAGAAGTCCAACGCAAGTCAGAAAATTTTTAAAGTCAATAGGAATGAGGTGTCTAAAGGTGGGAACAATTCCATCAAAAGCAGATGTAGAAGCTCAGGATAGCTATAGAGAAAAAGAGCTAGAACCAAGGCTAGAAGAGGCAAAAGCAGGAAAAAGGGCAGTTTTCTTTGTAGATGCCTCTCATTTTGTAATGGGAGCATTTGTAAATTTTATATGGTGCTTCAAAAGGATTTTTATTAAGTCACCATCAGGGAGAAAACGTTTTAATGTGTTAGGAGCATTAAATGCAATTACCCATGAAGTAATTATGGTAACGAACAGTTCTTATATTACGGGAACTCAGGTTTGTGAACTCCTAGAAAAGATAGCAGAATTAGGACTATTAATACCGATTACGTTGGTATTAGACAATGCTCGTTATCAAAAATGCCGAATTGTGCAGGAGTTGGCAGAATCATTAGGAATAGAGTTACTGTACTTACCTCCTTATTCTCCTAACTTGAATTTAATTGAAAGACTGTGGAAGTTTGTGAAGAAGAAGTGTTTATACGCAAAATATTATGAAGATTTTACGCAGTTTTCTGCAGCAATTTCAGGATGTCTTGAAGATGCTAACGCAAAATATAAGGAGGAGCTTGATTCTTTGCTCACCTTACGATTTCAACGCTTTGATAAATCTCAGATTATGAACGTTTGAAGTATAACCCACATTCCGCAGGTAAGTCAAGAGACAAAGTAGTACTTTTGACATGAAGAGCCAAGAAAGGAAAGAATATGTTTGTGTTTGGAGGTCAAATTAACGATAGTTTGAATGCCGTCAATCTCTAACCAACGGATACAGCAATTCCAAACTGGACAGTGGGAAGTTCTCGAGGCGTGTAAGTGGAGAAAAGAAAATCGGACATCCGATACAAAAGAGTGCCGTTATGTCCGAAACTGGCTGATATAAGAAAATCGATAGCCAGTGCTATCTATCAATTATGCAACTATGTCAGCGACTAGAGCAAATCCTCAATAATCTCCGTCCAGCCTTTAGCCGAGAAGCAACGTTCCAATGGTTTATCCTGTTAGTCTGGGGAGTAGTGCTCAACAGCCAACCCAGCGCAATAACTAGCTATGTCAATGCCATTGGCTTAACAGAGAGCTACTACAATCAGGCTCTACATTGGTTTGATTCCAAGGCGTTTAGGGTCGAAGGACTAACTTTACAATGGTCAAAGTGGCTAAGTCAGCATGAAAGTCTATACAGAATTAAAGGGAAACGGGTGTATGTGGGTGATGGCATCAAAGTGGGGAAAGAAGGACGCAAGATGCCAGGTGTAAAACGACTACACCAAGAATCGGAAGATGTGTCCAAGCCAGAGTGGATAAGGGGTCATTACTTCAATGCCTTGAGTATTTTGGTGGGAGTAGGGAAAGCCTGCTTTGCCTTGCCCTTAGTGTTGCGGCTAGACGATGGCATCAAGTCCAAAGCAACCGAGAAGGGGGAGGGAAAAGGCAAAAAAAAGGTGAAGACGAGCCTGGTGACAAAAATGGCTGACCTTTGTGTTACTTACGCAGAGGCAGGGAGTTATGTAATTTTGGATGCTTATTTTGCTTGCGAACCAGTGCTCAAAAGTTTTCGCCAGAACGCCTTGCATCTAATCACAAGAGTGCGTTGCTCCACCGTCGCCTATGCCCCCTTTTGTTCCGTGCCGACGCTGACGGGGAGAGGACGACCACGGATTTGGGGGAGTTCGATAAAACTAGAAAAGCTGTTCGCTCTGGCGGCGGACTTTCCGACAGCTAAAGTCTGGCTCTATGGTCAACAAGTCACGGTTTCTTATCAGTGCTTTGAGTTCCACTGGGATAGTCCCCATCAGCTCGTCAAGTTTGTTCTGACCCAATTGCCTAACGGACGACGACTGATTCTGCTTTCTACTGATCTCTGTTTGACTGGACCTGAGATTATTGCCGCTTACGGTCTCCGATTTAAGATTGAAGTCACTTTTCGTCAATTAGTCCATCTTTTGGGCAGCTTTGCCTATCGTTTTTGGCTTAAGAGTCTTCCTACTTTACCTACCTGGCCCAGCAATCTTATCCTCAGTGACTATCCACAAGCTGTTCAGACTCAGATTTTAAACAAGGTAGAAGCCTTTGAGCGTTTTGTTAACCTTAATGCCATTGCTTTAGGGCTACTTCAAATTCTCGCCTTAGAGTTACCCCAGGGGATTTGGGCTAATTTTCCTCGATGGTTTCGGACATTACCATCCCATGGCTACCCTAGTGAACGGATTGCTCAACTAGCCCTTCAACATCAAGCCCAAATGATTTTTCCTCAAAGTCCACCCAGTCTGCTTTTGCCTAAATTCCTTACCGCTAAACTTGCCTCTTCCCCAAGCCCTGATATGCTTACTTTCGTCGCATAGTCATTACCTTATCTGGCATCCATAAACTTCCCACTGTCCAGTTCCTTTAATTATGAAACGTATTCATTTAGAGCGAGGATTAACTCAACGATCAGCCCATATTTTTCGGGATGCAGAAGGACATTTTACAGAGGACACGGTTAACAATCGTCAACAACTGATTAATACGGCTATGGATGAGGAAAATTATTTAGGAATGGACAAATGGGGTAACGATTGGTACGCAAAATCTCTTCCTAATGGCCAGCAGATTTGGGTACAAGTTAGAAAAGGGGAAATTATTAATGGGGGAATTAATTCATCGTCACGTCGCTGGTATCGTTCCACCGGACTAATTCAATAGATTTTTTATGGAGGAAATTTTGAAAATGGAAAAGTTAACACCAACAGAGGCTTTTCAAGCAATGATTTTATTCCTAGAGACTTATTATGAGCGCACTCAATCGGATGAAATCGGAGCTTTATTAGGAAGTTTACAATTGTTAGAGGATGGTAAACCGGCCGATCCTGCAATGTGGCAAGATTGGTTACAATATTCTAATTCCGTCAAGCTTTCTTCCGTTAATCACGTTTAACAGATTTTCAATGGCAAAAAATTGGGCGATGTGTGTCGGCATTAATCAATACGATAATCTTTCTCCCCTCAATTATGCGGTGAGAGATGCAGAAGCCATGCGCGACTATTTTACCGAAGTCGGTTTTGACCAGGTTTATCTGTTTACGGACAATTCTCCAGCCATTACCGATGCGGGTAAACCCTTTAATTCTCAACCCTCTTTTGGTTCTTTGCGGCGATTTTTGCGGGTACGTTTTGAGAAAGCTTTTTTGAGTAGTGGGGATAATTTTTGGTTTTTCTTTAGTGGTCACGGAATGCGTCATGGGGAAAAGGATTATTTGTTGCCTTGTGATGGCGATCCCCACCCCGAAGGAATTGAGGAAACTGCTATTCCTTTGAGTTATGTCAGCGAAAGATTGCGCCGTTGTGGAGCCGATAATGTGGTTTTGTTATTAGATGCTTGTCGCAATGAGGGTGGTTCTAAGGGCATTGGTTTGGGCGAAGAAGAACAGCAAGGTGTGATTACTTTGGCTTCCTGTAGTCCGAGTGAACGTTCCTATGAAATTGAGGCTTTGCAACAAGGTTCTTTTACCTATGCGTTATTAGAAGCTTTACGCATTCAAGGGGTAGGGAATTGTGCCACTGTTGAACGATTGGAGCAACGTTTACGGTATCGTATTCCAGAGATTAATCAATCCCATCGTAAGCCTAAACAAAATCCCTATGCTGTGGTTGAACCTGCTTTTAAATATCATTTGATTTTATTGCCTAATAGGGCGACTTTACAAGATGTAGCAACGTTAAAATTAGCGGCATTTGAAGCTCAAACAGAAGGAAATTTCGTTTTGGCAGAGCAGTTATGGACAAGGATTTTAGCGGTTTCTCCAGCCGATGCTCAGGCATTGAAAGCTTTACGACAAATTTGGACAAGATCACCTGATACTCAATCTTTTAAGCCTGTTTCAAACTTAACTGAAGATACTTCTTCAAAATCTTCTCCCTCTCTCCTAGTCACCCCGTCTCGCAGTCCCCAAATTTTAACCAAAACTCTGCCAGGCGATATCAAGCTAGAAATGGTCAAAATTCCCGCAGGTAGTTTTACGATGGGATCGGATGAATATGACGGTGAAAAACCCAAACATCAAGTCAAATTACAGGAATTTTATCTAGGGAAATATCCCGTGACTCAAGAACAGTATCAAGCGGTTATGGGAAAAAATCCTTCTAACTTTAAAGATAACCCTAAAAATCCTGTTGAACAAGTTAGTTGGAATGATGCTCAGGAGTTTTGTAAAAAGCTTAATCAACTAATAGCAGGAAAAGATTTTCGTCTGCCAACGGAAGCGGAATGGGAGTATGCTTGTCGGGCGGGAACGCAAACTCGTTATTATTTTGGAGATGATGCTGCAAAATTGGGAGACTATGGTTGGTATGACGAGAACTCAGGTTCAAAAACTCATCCAGTGGGGCAGAAAAAGCCAAATGACTGGGGGTTATACGATATGAGTGGCAATGTGTGGGAATGGTGCGAAGACCCCTATCACGATAGCTATGCCAATAAACCAGAGAACATCAAAAACAACGGCAATACTATATGGTCATCTAGTGATGCTTCTTTGCGTGTACTGCGCGGTGGTTCTTGGTTCTTCGATTCGAGGCTCTGTCGTTCGGCGGATCGGTACTGGTTCGATGCGGACTTCAGGTTCGACCTCATCGGTTTTCGCTTGGTTCTTTCTTCGTTCTAGGATTCCTTACCCTTTGCTCTTTTACCCTCTTTCCCTTTGCCTACCCAACGCCGCCGTAGGGGTTTGGTTTCCAAATCCCCCAAAATCTCCAAATCCCCCAAAATCATCAATTCACAACCTAATTATCCTAAAATCTCTACCCTAATCCCCAAATTGACAATTCCTCATTCCCGACTCAATATTGTAGAATAATTTGTATAGATATTGAAAAGGGTTGGGAAAACCCTACGCATTAAATTAATTAAACAATTGAAATGAATTTGATCTGTTTAAATATGGTTTTTATTCGGATTTGGAAACCAAACCCCTACGACATTTTTAAACATAAATCTAGATTGGGATTTGGAAACCAAACCCCTACAAAATTTCTAATTAAATAGGGAAAAATTTTATTGTTTACATTTAAATTGCAATGCACAATCAAAATATCCAAAATCGAAAGACAATGCGCCTTAAAAACTATGACTATAATCAGTCAGGTGCTTATTTTATTACCATCTGTATTCAACAAAGAGAATGTTTACTAGGCAATATCACAAATGGGATGCTTCAATTGAATGAATACGGAGAAATTGTTAATAAAATTTGGAGTGAATTGCCAAATCATTTTCAGAGTATAGATATTGATGCGGCGGTTATTATGCCAAATCATTTTCACGGCATTGTTATTAATTTTGATCGTAATATAAGCACTCAAAACTCTACAATCTACAAGCAAGAACCACCTCTTTTTTATCAAAAGAAAACAAAATTAGGTAAAATCATTGCTTATTTTAAATATCAAACAACTAAGCTCATTAATCAAAAACGAACGATGGAAGGAGTTAGGGTTTGGCAACGAAATTATTATGATCATATTATTCGTAGTCAGGAATCTTTAGAAATTTTACGAAAATATATTATCGAAAATCCATTGCATTGGACAACAGATCAACTCCATCCTCATAATCCGTCTAAATGATAATCTTAGGATGAAATTTATTGGGATTTGGAGACCAAAATCCTACGGATTAAAGATGGTTTTTATTGGGATTTGGAAACCAAACCCCTACGAAATTTTCAAACATAAATCTAGATTGGGATTTGGAAACCAAACCCCTACGAAACCACTAAAAATTATCAAGCGATGTCTGATGTCTTTAAGAGCATCCGCAAATAAAACAAGATGGGTTGGCTTAGTAAGCTTTGCTGAAACTTCAGCCCGTCTTATCCGAATTTAGCCCAAAAAGCCGATCAATTAATTTCCACTAATCAACTGCAATAATTGATCCATTGAAACCTTACCACTCATATCCGTACCTTCCAATAAACTATCCGCCAGGACGATAAATCGTAACAGGACACTTTTGGCCAATACGATCGCCGCGATGCCCAAGATTCTGGGCCTGGTTGCTAAGAGTTAGGTTAGAGTAAGAAAGTCTATAGACCTTACCCGTCTCAGTCTTAATGGAGGTAATATGTGTGTAACTTGTGGTTGTTCCGAAGAAGCCGAAACCGTTCTCACCCATTTTCCCGTTCAGACCACAGCCAGCATTCACGAACACCATCATACCTTACCGGATGGTACTGTAATTAGCCATAGCCACGATCGCCCTGAAGCTCATCATCACCACCAGGAAGCTGCCCATCACCATGCCCAGGTACATCGGACGAGGATCAGTTTAGAAGAAAATATTTTGGCTAAAAATGATTTATTAGCGGCTCAAAATCGTTACTACTTTCAACAAAATCAGATCTTAGCTCTGAACTTAGTCAGTTCTCCTGGTTCTGGAAAAACGACATTGTTAGTCCGCACTATTCAGGATTTACAACCCCAAATTCCCATCTATGTCATTGAAGGGGATCAGTCCACCGCTAACGATGCTCAACGAATTCGAGAAACGGGCTGTGAGGTCGTGCAAATCAATACCGGAACCGGCTGTCATTTGGAAGCGGCCATGATTGAACAGGGTTTACAGACCCTTAATCCGGCGCATCACTCCCTTATGATGATTGAAAATGTCGGCAATTTAGTTTGTCCCGCTCTTTTTGATTTAGGAGAAGCGGCCAAGGTTGTTATTCTTTCGGTCACGGAAGGCGAAGATAAACCGTTAAAATATCCCCATATGTTTCGGGCCAGCCAGGTCATGCTGCTCAATAAAATTGATCTGTTGCCCTACGTCAATTTTGATCTTGATCGCTGTTTGGACTATGCTCGGCAGGTCAATCCCCAGTTACAGATCTTTCAGGTTTCAGCAACAACGGGGGCCGGTTTAGACAGTTGGTATGATTGGCTAAAAACTCATTCTCAAGCGAAGGTTACAGTCTAGAGTCATCATGCTTGCCTTAACCCTAGCCCCGTACTATTGCTGACTGAGAGCAAAGGCTTAACTGAGGGTTTCGATTACTTCGTCTTTGAGAAATCTGACCTTGGCGAGATTGGCATATTTATCATCTTCGGCACGATAACCCGCCGCACAGGCCACCACGGTGGCATAGCCCTTTTCTGACAGTCCTAGTAACTTGTCATATTTGGGTGCTTCAATGCCTTCCATCGGACAAGTATCGACTCCGATCATTGCCGCACTGGTCATAAAATTACCCAAGGCGATATAGACTTGACGGGTTGCCCATTCGTTAACGGTTAAGCTGCGAGGCCCGTAAATCACATCACTGGCCATAATATTGCGATAACCAGCGATCGCTTCTACGGTAATTCCTCGAACTTCGGCGGTGCGAGCGATAAAGTGATCAAGATGCTCAAGACTTAGATTTTTCTTAATGGCAAAGACGACATAGTGGGAGCAATCTGTTACCTGGGATTGGTTCCAGGAAAGGGGCTTGAGTTGTTCCCGTAGTTCTGCGTTGGTAATTACCCAGAATTTCCAAGGTTGCAGTCCATAGGAGGAAGGGGTTAACACGAGAGAGTCCTCTAGGGCAGCCCAGGTTTCTGCTGCAATCGTTTTGGTGCTATCAAATTTCTTGGTGGCATAACGCCAATTAAGATTTTCTAGTAAATCGGTAACTGCGATCGCGTTCATACGTTAAAGAAAAAAGTACTGTTTGCTGCTTATGATAACTGGTGGAGGCAAGATTGGGAAAAGCGATCGCTCAGACCCATTGTTTATAGGGACATTGAGCCAGATTAACGTTGTAGTAACGAGCATCCTGGGTGACTTCAACCCCAACCCAATCCGGTAGATTAACGGTTTGCTGTTCCTCTTCTAACTCCACTTCAGCTAAGACTAAACCCTGATTTTCCCCGGTAAATTCATCGACTTCCCAAATGACATTTTCTATGGGAATACAATAACGAATTTTTTCAATCAGAGGTGGCTGACAAAGGGTTTGGAGAATAGTTTCTGCATCCGTGACAGGAATGGGATATTCATATTCAGCACGGGTCATACCAGTGGATTGGCCTTTAATGGTTAAGTAACCTTGACTGCCTACCACTCTAACCCGCACAGTCGTTTTATCTTGGGTGGGGATATAGCCCTGACGGTAAACCTGTCCTTCGGCAAGAGAACGCCAGGCATCCCCGATTACTAAGAATTTACGTTCAATTTCGATGGCCATTAGCAATTTAAGACAATAAGCAAAAACCGTGATTCTCAATTATTCCTAAATTTAGGTAATGTCGTCTAGGATTACGGAGATTCTGGTTTAGCTTGCTGAGGTTTGCCTAAGGCTCAACGCTTTTACGAAGATGCTCTAACACTCGTTTTTTCTCTGATTCTGACGGGTCAAGAGAAAAGCTGCCAAATTCACCGCTACTTTGGGTGACATGATTTAGAATCCGCCGTTTACGTTCTTCGCTACTCACTTTGGTGATTGAAACGGGTGGTGGCGCGATCGGGGGCGGTTCAACAATGGGGAGCGGAGTCTCTGGTTCTGGAGCAGCAGACTTGAGATTAGTGTTCAAAAATTTTAAACCATCGGCACTCTGGGTTACATGGTCTAAAATTCGTCGTTTGCGATCGCTGGTGGCCATGGTAAGAATACCCTACAGAAATAAGTTTGAAGTTTTGTAACAGAGCTTCTTTATTTTAGGGGAAAATTTGACTAGGAGAGGGTAGCGATCGCTGCAATTTGCATGGAATCTATCCGAGCATTGATTCGATCGTTAATGGTTTTTCGTATTCCAATCCTCCTTAAATAGTACAAATCTTTGTTTAATCATTTAACCTAGAGATGCACCGCACAGAATGCGGCTCCCATAAGCACTACGTTTCGATTCAGAACAACATATATCGGCATTTTATCATATAAATCTTTACCCAAAGCCTCTCGAAAAGTATCATCATCTTCCAGTAACGGCAAAATTCGCGGAGCAATGCCACCAGCGATATATAACCCTCCATTAGACCAAGTTTTTAAAATAAAATTTCTAATCTCACGCCCAAAAGCAGATAAAAATATCTTCATTGTTTTCTGACATAGCTCACTTTTCCTTAAAAGAGCAAATTTAGAAATTTCTGCTGCTGGATCCACACTTTTTTCTCCACGATCTCCATGAGAATCTTCCTTATTTTCATTTTCCCAGATCTTTATTTCATCATCAAGTTCCTGAAGCCCATCATCATCAAGTTCCTGAAGCTCAGGATTAGATTGCTTATTTTTCAGTAAATTCTTGTCCTCGCGTAGAAACTGATAAATATCAATAATTCCTTGACCTGAAACGATACGCTCAACAGAAATATGATGTGAATCTTGATTTTGTTCACAATATTTTTTACGAAGAAATTCATATAATTCATACTCTTCCTCAAAACGACAAGGAAAATCTGCATGGGCTCCTTCAGTAGCACATACTTTTTTGATTTCCTCCTTTTCAATAACCATAAATGCCTCTCCTAGACCAGTCCCTGCACCAACAACAGCAAAGTTAGTTTGACATGAATCATTGTTCGTTGGAGAATGTTTTTCTTTGTTCAGTAAATATAAATCCTCCTGAATCTGTCGTGATGTTCTCAATAGATGTATTCCATAGCAAACCGCTTCAAAATCGTTAATTAATGAAATCTGTTCAATCTTAAGTTTTTGTATTAAAGACTCTGTATTAAGCTCTCCCCATTGAGATTCTTTTGTGAGTCCCCTTGACTTTTCCCATCCACTTCGTACTATCTTGTCCTCGGTGACAGGACTAGGTACAGCAAAACAAGCCTTTGTAATCGGTTCTTGTAAAAGATCTAATGTTCCTGGTGCGTCTGCTAAAAACGCCTTGATCATTTCACTAAGATCTGAATAGATACGTAAAGGGTAACTATCCATATATAAGACACGAAAATCTTTAGAAAAATCTTTTATTTCATTAACATCTTTTTCTGTTTCAAGAAGAGATAAATTAACTCTTTTTCCAATATCTCCCACCAATAAACGCACCATAGAAATAACCCCTTTAAGTATATTTTGCCAATATGTCTATTTTTTTAGATCGAGCCAACATTCCTGATTAGCAAGAAAGCTTATGGCTCATTTTATTCATTATTTTGCAGCTTTATTTCTTGCGGACAATAACGTGTCTTATCTAAGCCTTTAGCCTCATCATATTCGGCCCAAGTCCAGATACTATTTTTGAGATTAGCTCCTCTTAGATCAGCATTTTTAAGTTTAGCTAATTCCAAATTAGTTCCTTCCAGAACAGCACTACAAAGTATTGCTTCCCTCATATCAGCACGATTTAGATTGGCGGTACTAAGAACAGTGCCACCGAGGTAGGCAGAATGAAAAGTAGAATCATCTAACTTAGTATTGCTGAGATCTGCACCACACAGATTAGCCTCAGTTAAATTAGAACTACGCATATCAGCATTGCTAAGGTTAACATCAATTAAATAGGCCTCAGTAAGATCAGCACTTTCCAGATTAACCCTTCTCAGATTTGCATCTTTGAGTCTTGCCTTTTTAAGATTAGCTCCTTTTAAATAGGCTCCACTAAGATTAGCCTGACTAAGAGACGCTCTTTCAAGGTTGACACCACGAAGATAGGCTCCACCAAGATCTGCTCCATCAAGTTTGGCGTAACCCAAAAAAGGGCCAACTTTCTCGGCAAATTCTCCAATTTTAATACAGTTACTATAGCCAATAATACGTAACAACTGACTTGGATCGTCTTTACAAGGCAAAAATTGTATTTCTTCCTCTGGAATACTGGGGGCTTCTCTTCTCGCGTAACGATACAATTCTAGCAATAAGATCATTACATTCAAGCCAGCATAGACATCAAGTTGTTTTAGATCAACAGAAACTCTATACTGCTTTAGTTCAGCGATCTTTTTCTGCAGAATTGGTATAATTAAAGGGTCGTTAATAAATTCTCCCTTACACCAACGAAAATAAAAATCTTGCAAGCGTTTAGATAAATTCTTGATATTGTTTTTGTTTTCCTGCCCAAATTCCTCGCTTGATCTTAGCAAATCCACTAAATACTCTAGAATCTCCGTCGTAATTCCTCCATAGCCGAATAAATCGTAAACTTGTTTATCAAAAATTTCGTCAGAAACTTCATCGCCTGAACTTTTTGAGTTAGTCCGTACCCATGCCTCTAAACTATTTTTTAAACGCTCTGCACATAGAAATTCTCCAAAGCTTTTATGAACAAACTCAACAGAGTCTTGCTGTTGATTGGCATCAGCCGGTTGTTGAAGATAAAAGGTTGCCAGGGCTTGTGTGAAGAGATTTTCATTTTCCACAATATTTTTTTTGTATACATGATCTTTCTCTAAACGAGCTTTAATAAATTTGGTTTCAATACGCGCATCAGATGTTTGAACAGCGCAAAGTCCCACCTCTTGCAAAATACGTTTCACTGATTTTTGGAATTCCTGATTGGATTCTGGCCGTAATTCAGTTAATACACACTCCAATGATTTTTGATAAATTAGAGTTTTAACTGTAACTTTATCTGAACTTTCTTTAGTATTAATTATTAATTCTAAATCTAAATGCCCCTTTTGATACATGGAAGCAAGAAGATAGAGCAACAAAGGCTCTTGAGCCAAACCCACCTCCGAGTCAGATCCGCATAAACAGGTTGGGCAATCTTTACTCTTTAAAAAATTCCGAAACAACTCGTTTTTTTGCTTTACAAATTCTGGATTTTGCTTTACAAATTCTGGATTTTGCTTTACAAATTCTAGAGATGGATCTTTAACAGAACAGGCTTCCCATTTTTCAAGCCATTCATCTTGAAGTTTTTCATTCATTTCTAAAATTTCTACTCGCTCACACTTTTCTAACAAGCCCTTTTCTATAAAGCCGCTACTAAGAGCAACATCTGTTAAGGTTAATGTCCTGCCAGTAATCAAAACTCGATGACCCATATCGGACTCTTCATTACATTTTTTTTGAAAGTCTAATACTGACTTTAAAAAATCCTTCCGTTCAGAACTACTCTGTCTATCATCTGGTAATTCATCAAACCCGTCTAGTAAAAATAAAAATCGTGTGTTGCGATCACTTAACCAACCACCATTAGCTCCGTCGGCAAAAGATTTATTAACTGCTTCTGTTAGTTTTTCCCTAAGACTTAGACTGGCTTCATTATTAATACTCTTTAACTCAATGAAAATTGGAATCCAGATCGGATACAAATTGGCGCGCACAAACTCAGCAAACATTCGACAAAAAAGGGTTTTACCTCTTCCAGGTGTAGCCTGAACAAACATAACCTTAGCCTGTTTTTCGCTATCCCGAAGCCAATTTTTTACCAAGCTTTCTAGAGGCTCATCTTTTTTGCGCTCCAAACCTAGAGGCTCATCTTTTTTGCGATCTAAACAACGAGCATTAAGAGGCACGTAAATATCTTTATAGGAGAAATTTTCTTTAAATACTTTTTTGTCAGGTAGTGTTTTGATGTTTTCTTCTAGGTAACGATCAATGCTCATGTATGTATCGATATTATTTCTTCGTCCTTCAGCAGGATAGATAGCCGCTAAATTTTTGACTTTATCACCCAATTCAACCACAATGTCGAGCAGATAACGATGGGTATGACGGCTAATTCTTGCAGTTAAGATCTTCGCTTCATCTTCATTTAATCCAGATTCCTGAAACCTTTTCATCAGAATAGAATCAAAGTTACTTGCTAATTTTGACCCATAAAAACAGTTCATCATGTCTCTTATCTCTTCCCTAGTGAGTTCTATCTCTACCAAATTCTTAATCTCTTTTTTAACTTCTTGGGTTGATTGGCTATTCCCAATACGCTCTAAAACCCATTGGTTTTCAGTCCAGCTTAGAACTTCATAATAACTTTGTAAACAGGCTGCTTCACTAACAAGAGATGCACAATATGACGGAGGAGCGTTCTCATTCTGATGTTCTTCATAAAGCTTGATAAATTTAAATACCCCAGATACAAAAGGCAGTGATTCTCCAACTATCTGTATTGGTGGACAGTTCAACAACTCTAACAGAGATGATGCTCCGCTAGTAGCAATAAGATTTTTAATATTCGGATCACTTTCATTTTCCTTTATCTTTTTGAACACATCCAAAAGTGCCTTACCCATTCCAGTTGCACTTTCAACACCTTCTGCTAAGTCACCTACATCGGTCTTAAAAATTTCCACCAAACTTCCAAATCCTAACATTTAATCCTCTTGAAGTATCTAAGCTTGCATTTGTACTAACGGCGTATAATCTTAACTGAGATAGATAAAAAATGCCTGTATTAAGCCTGTATTAGGATTAATATCTCGTCTCAATTGAAACCCGTAGTTTTAAAGATCATCCTCTCAATCTTTCACCTCAATTCTGAGGGACTTTGAAATTAGAAAAGTTCTAGACAGTGTATCGCATCTCCATAATTTTGTCAAGACTTTAGATCTTGGTGAACTTGAACTAAGGAAGTTCCGAACTCCCCCAATGTTGGAAGACTAGCGGGAAAAGAATTTCCAGTTCTCGAACTAGACTGGCTCCAGTTTTAAGTTTATAATTCAAAGGAGCAAGATAGATGCAGACAAGAAAAAAAATTTACATTTCCTTACATCTCCCTATGTCAAAAACTAAACAGCAATATACTTGTCTAGCAATTCTTCAGTCTGGTGAACGACAAGAAGACGCTACTAAAGCACAGATCGAGGTTGGCGAGAGATTAATAGAATCATTTTGGCTTCGACATGCAGGCACAGATACTCTCTACAACACGAAGGGAGGTGATACTGATTTTGCTCCTCGTACTGAAGAGCAGTTTAAGCTTGTAAAGTATATTCAAAAACAACAAGCTAATCCCATCACTGTTTCAGTCGGACAGATTGTTTCTCATTCTGGCCTTGTCAGTATTTATCAATTTCTTCGTTATAACAGACAATTGGTCGAATTGCCTGAGATAAGTGATGCTATTCAAAGTTGGGAAAATTCTAATGCTGAAAATCGAAATTCATTAGAACATCCAGCATTACAAGTCGTGCAGTCTGGAATTAAAACAGAGAATCTGCTTTGTAAAGAGACGATAAAGTTTTTTATAGAAGTTTACGCAGCAGAAGCAGGAAACTTTGCACTAAAAACTTTGCCATACGGTGGAATTTATCTGTCTGGTGAGATCACTATAAAAATTATTGAAGGATATCAGGATATGAACAGAGTAGATGAATTTAAGAAAAATTTTATTCATCAATTTACGAATAAAGGACGAATGAAAGCATTATTAGAAAAAATCCCTGTCAGTATTAAGGGGATAGATAACGGCTCTAATATCAAGGAAGAGACACAACTACATAGCTAAGCCCATAAGCTATATGGATAAATATAGTGATCAATCTTTTATGATTACATTTAGTGAAGAATTCAAAATAGCAGCTATTTATGGTCTGCTGAAAAAGTCCACAAAACGAACCTAGATGCCACAGGACACGAAAAATGATGACTTCAGAGAGTTGTTTCCAATTTCAACCCCCAGTTTTCCAACGACGTGCATGGGCTTTGAGCCTCCAAAGGCCATAACCTTGCACCTGATCGTTTTTAAAATGCTTGAAAGCATTATCCGGCAAGGGTTCTATACTTATTCAGCAAGCCTTATATAGACAAAACTCAGAGACCTGAGTCAAAAAGTCTGACAGAGGACAGAGGAATAGCATTTCATATACAGCAAAAATAACACTACTTGCGCAAACTGCTAAGTAGTTATTGAATTTCATAAGAAAAAGGTGGGAGTTTGGAAACTCAGCGTCTTCAGACCTGAGAGGAAAAACGACTCAGGGGAATTTATTCCCCCGTAAAATATGGGTTAAAAACTATAGGAGTAACCATCTTTACGATGAATTGCCCGACAGTATTTATGCCCAATTCCTTGTATTAGCTGTGAGGATGTTGAAATATTGAAACTACCACTAGAACGAACAGCAACTCGTCCAACGTAAGTTACGATTTTCTTTCCAGAAGTTACGATTGCCTTAACAATGTCACCTGTCTGAAATCCTTTAATAAACTTAAGGCGAGGGACATAACGAGATGGGAAGCCAAATTTATCGGTGCGACACATTTGACGGCATCCATGTCCTGTTGCCTTAATCAATAAAGGCTGCTTGGTGACAATCCGTAAAGAATCAATCGTTCCTACACAAGCGGCATCAATCCAATGAGCTTTAGTTAATTTTAATCGAGTGCGATTAAACTTAGTTTGTCCACCAGATCCCGTAGAAACAGGTAATCCAGTGATCTTTAAGGCATTAAATAAAGCCCAACGGGTCGAATTAACGGCGGCGGCATCCTTTAAAGGAGACTTTGCCTGACTCAATACTCGTTTCAAGACATCAGGTTTTCCTGAAAGAAAGTCTTTAATATCCTGAGTTCCCTTGCCAATATTACAGGGTTCACAGGCTAAACAAAGATTGGAAATGCGATTAGTTCCGCCCTTCGCCTTGGGTTGAATATGCTCAACTTGGAGAGGGATGTTCTTTGCTCCACAATAGGCGCATTGACGGTTCCATTTTTCCAAGAGATATTCCCGCACTTCGTAACCCTGTAACTCTCCTTGTTGGTATTCAATACCAGAGATTTCAGGGTTTTCCATTTTCTGTAAATCGAATCGAACCAACTCCTGAACAATGCTAGTGACAGGACAGTAACGAATCAATTTCTTGACCAAGGTTAGCGTGGTATCTACTCGATGTTGGAGACTGGGAGTTAACCATCCCTTTTCCTTTTTCCGATTAAGGAATCGAGCAGGACGATAGCGAGTTTTACGATTTCGGCGATTACGACGAATAGCGCGACGGGAATCTAAGTCGGACTTGATTTGTTGTCCTCGGTGAGATAATTCGGCTCCCCAAATGACATCTTCTCCATTGAGAATAGCAATCCCTGTTGCTTGAGAGCCTGGGTCGATTTTAAGAGTCAACGAATTGACTTCTACATCTTCTTGCTTCTCCTTGAGAATAATGGTGAAGGGATACCGACGAAATACAGCAGCTTTTTTCTGATTCAGTAACAATCGTGCTTGAGCAGGATGCACTGGATTACAAGGCTGTTTATCGGTATCAATAACAAAAACATAATTAGACATAGATAACTCCAATTTCTTGGGTAATGTTAGCCTCGGTAATGTTTTAAGAGCTTGTTAGGCTGAAAGCACTTCCTTAACCCCGTAAAGATGTTTAACTTTCAACAACAGAGCGACAAACTGGCTACGCATTCGTCGGTGTTATGACTCAAAAAACGTAGTCCTCGAAGGACTTAACCTGGTCAGCTAACTGAAGTTAGAGGCACGAAGCCCCCGTACTTCAGTCGGGGGTGCTGACCTCCTGCGATCGCTATCTCGCTGTTTTTTGAACAAGTAATCCTTATGTTTTATCGATTAATTAGGGTCTGCTGAAAAAGTCCACAAAACGAACCTAGATGCCACAGGAGGCGAAAAATGGTGACTTCAGAGAGTAGTTTCCAATTTCAACCCCCAGTTTTCCAACGACGTGCATGGGCTTTGAGCCTCCAAAGGCCATAACCTTGCACCTGATCGTTTTTAAAATGCTTGAAAGCATTATCTGGCAAGGGTTCTATACTTATTCAGCAAGCCCTAATTAGGGCTTGCTGAATAAGTCAAAAAACGAAAGAAATGTGGGTTAGGGAAGTATGGACTGAAAAAGCATAGATAACTTATCCTTATGGAAACAAATCAAAATACAGATTTTGTTTAATCTATTGTTCCTTTCTGTCTAAAAAGGTCAACACAAATCACTCCTCACAAAAGAGAGGAAAATTAACACCATTTTTCACAAGAAAAACGACTCTACAACTTTTTACTTTTTGTCTTCTGAAGTAGAGTAGAAAGATTCATTACCAAAAAGTTCATCGCAATTACCGTTTCCGAGGTCTCAGGTAGTTTGGCCATCACTCGACCAAGACTAAATTTCCTCTTTCCCTGTCCGAATTTACCCTCAATGGCATTACGCACTCTTTCATCTGAGCGTGCCTCTTTCTTTTTTTCTTTGCTCACCTCTTTCGGCGGTCTTCCCAATCGGGGACCACTCATTCTTATATCCCTTTCTTTACAATAAGCTCGATTCGCTTTTGTTCGATAGATTTTATCCACATGAACCGATTCCGGATAACATCCTGTTTCCCTTTTATATTCTTCTATTCGCGCTTGTAAATCTCCCGATTCGTTGTAATTATCCCAACTTAATTTGTCTAAGAAGACAAAGCCATTCACATTACTTGCCGATATTTTAGCTCCAAACTCTACTGCTTTTCCCGCTTTTCCACGCACTATTGGACGCACGTGAGGTTGGCTTACACTCACAATTCTGTTTTCTACTTTATTTGTCTTTTTTTCATACATTTCTAACTGTTGCTCATACACTTTTCCTATCGTTACAAGCTCTTCTTGCTCTTTTTTCGTTAGTTTTTCTAACTTTGCTCCCTCTTCTATCATTTTTTCTATATCAGACAAGTTTCTTTTTATATATCCTAGTTGTTTTTTTGTTCCTTTTCTTCTTTCTTTTTTTGACACACGACGTTTTTTTGCTATGGCTAAGTACTCTTTTCTTGCCACTTCCCTATAAGTCCTCGGCTTTTCTTTCCTTTTCTCTTTTATTTCTTCATACAGCTTATCTATTATTTTTTCTATTTTTTCTCTGGCATCATTCAATATTCCTATATCCGTTGGATATTTTATATCTGCTGGTGTACAAGTCGCATCTAACAATAACTTTCCTTCATTTTCTTTTTTTTCTGACGCTACACCCGTCGCTTTTTTTTCTATTTCTTTATTAATTTTATTTATTAATTCCATTCCTATTTTTTTACGAAAATGAACCATCATTGACGCATTAAATGCTTCTTTGCTACTATAGCTTTCCATTCCTATAAAGTACTGTAAATAAGGGTTCTCTTTTATTTGTTCTACTGTTTCTCTGTCACTTTTTCCTGAAATTTCTTTGATAATTAATGCTCCTAATGCCATTCTAAATGATTTGGCTGGGGCTCCTTTTTTTTCTGTGAAGTTTTTTGCATATTCTTCCTCATATTCTTCCCAGGGAATCATTTTTGACATTTCTATCCAACGATTTTCTTCGTCTAACTGCCCGCCGAACAGATTTTTCAAGTTTTCTGGTGTTTCAATTGAGTACTGTTGCTTTCGGTACATCTGCTTTCTCTCTTCTTAATGCAATGGTTTTGAGGCATTCTACCCTATTTTCGTGCATTCTAGCGGTTCTTAATTCGCCTACTATTTTTCTCCGTAAAGGTTTCAGCTTTTTTCAGCAAGCCCTAATTATTGATTCCCCCTCATTTAAAAGAGTCATTCATCTTCGGAATTCCTATTATTCGATTGGTCGCCATCCTTGTAACTCAATTGTAATTCCCTCCCCTCAGATTTCGCGATACCATGCGACCCTGATTAAGAAAATTAATACAAATTTAGAGATATCGTTTCATATTATATACGTCTGATGTGAGTTAAAATAACCTAGTAGTCAGCAAGGGTTTTAGCCCCCCCCCTTTAATTAGAGAAAGCATCAATTAAACGAGTTTACGCCATTCCATGCCCCAACTCACATCAGGCGTATTATAGAAACCATCTTGACCCTAGGGCTAGGTTTTCATCTCAAAGTTGTGGCTGAAGGGGTGGAAACGAAAGAGCAGGCAATGTTGTTACAATCATTAGGCTGTGAAGAAATGCAAGGTTACTGTTTCAGTAAGCCTCTCTCGGCAGAGAAGATGACTCAATTTCAGCAATTCCAAATTCAGAATGTAGTCAAAGATACAAAAGGCTCGATGTATTTACTGGCAAGGGTTTTGCTATGAAAATTGCCAATTAATCAACTAGGAAGAATTCGAGACAGCGAGAGAAACTGAGTCATCAAGCATAAAATCTAAAAGATGATGCCAGCTTTCAAAGAACAGATATTTGGTCAAAGAGAGAATATATTGAAAGAATCCCTTACGAGTGCCGCGTTGGACGCGAATTCTCTGGTAACGTTCATCAACCAAACCTAAAACCGTGTGCAAGAGAAAAGCCAGCAAATTCAGGGTAAGCAAAACAGAGGCGAGGTGTTGTTTACCATGCCCAAAATTATGCTCTAAGTGATAGCCTCGATTTTTGAGAATATTGTGATTCTCGTTCTCAGTGCGCCAACGAGTCCGTCCAGCACGACAGACATCAAGAACGATGTGAGGGGTGAGAAAATGATTGGTAATCCAACTATTGTGATAAAGAAGTTGAGCATCCTGACTTTTCCCGTTAAGTCCAAAATCCAGCAATGCAAACTTCTAGAGGCTTTATCTGGCAAGGGTTTGAGTAATGATTCTCTTGACAGGAAAAAAATATTCTGAAGCCATCATCCCGCTTATCGTTCAAATTTCAAAAACAAAGGATGAAGGGAGTATGAGACTGTAAAATGGAGAAAATCTTAAAGGGCAGGTCAAAAAATGTTGGAATGGTGGACAAAAAACTTTGCCAGTTGTGAATTGGGAGACGAGAGGCTAAACAATCGTGCCTTCTCGATTGGGAAAAAGTTAAGTGAGGGGTTTGGAAAAGCCTTATCAGAAGTGTTTAAGGGAGGAAACGAGTTAAAGAGGGCCTATGAATTTTTGGGAATCCGAAAACAGACTTTGTCAAGATAATAGAGCCGCACTGTGAAATGACAACTGCCGCCGTAGAAGAATATAAGATAATGCTATCAGTCGGAGATACGACCTTCTTAGATTATCGCAATATCAAGGAAAAAAGGGAAGGGTATGGGCCGACTGGAAAAGGAGGGAATGGATTAATACTGCATAGTGCTTTAGCAATTGAGCCAGAAAAAGGACAAGTATTAGGTTTATTATGGCAAAAACTGTGGAATAGGGAGGTAAAAGAAAAGCCCCCAACAGATGAAACGGCGAAGCAGAAAAAAGAAAGACAGAAAGAACAAAGAAAAGCAGCTCGTCAAAGACCATTTGAGGAAAAAGAATCCTACAAATGGGTAGAGGCTCTAAACACCTGTGAGAAACAGGTAGAAAGTTCAACGAGGGTAATTCATGTATTTGACAGAGAAGGAGATGTTTCAGAAGTCTTTGACTCAGTGCGTCAACTCAAGCATACAGGAGTGCTGGTCAGAGCGTCTCATAATCGTAGTTTAGACAAAAATAGTGAACGACTTTGGCAACATTTGGAATCAGAACCGATTCGTTTTCATCAAGAAATCGAGATTCCGAGTACAGGAAAAAGAAAAGCACGGAAGGTTAAGCTTGCCGTCCGATTTTGCTCAGTTAATCTACGAACTCCCTATCGTTTTGATAATCGTGACCCGTTGAATGTCTATGCTGTTTATGCGACAGAAATCGATTGTCCCGAAGGCGAAACTCCTTTATCTTGGATGCTTCTGACTACAGAAGTTGTTGAGACTATTGAGATGGCTGTCACTATTCTTCGTTGGTACACCTACCGATGGCGGGTTGAAGAATTTCATAAAGTCCTTAAGTCTGGTTGTCAGAGTGAGCGTTATCGACTTGCCTCTGATGGAATGAAAACTCTTTTGGGTTTTTTAAGTGTCATTGCTGTTGAACTTTTACACGTTACTTATCTTCATCGTACCCAGCCCGATGCTCTCGCGATTGAAATTCTTAATCCTCTTCAACTTCAGGTGTTAAAAGCAGCCGCCTCTCAAAAACTTCCCCCTATTTTGACTGTTGCTTGGGCTGTCGAGTCTGTTGCTTTTCTTGGTGGTTATCTTGAACATCGTCGTAAAACTCCTCTCGGTATCCAAGTCCTTTGGCGCGGTTGGTTGAAGTTGCATGACCTTTGCCAAGGCTGGCAGCTTGCAATCCGCACTTAACGGGAAAAGTCAGGTTGAGCATCGGATTCGCGGTGGATTTTTAGCTCACACCAGTTAACCAACAAAGCAGGCTGTTGGTCTCGCAGGGGAATCTGATTGAGATAACGGCAGTGCCAAATCTCGAAATACTTCCCATTCCAACGTCGGTGTTGAGTGGTTTTGACTTCTCCATTCGCTTCTAAATAGGGCTTGCTGAAAAAAGCTGAAACCTTTACGGAGAAAAATAGTAGGCGAATTAAGAACCGCTAGAATGCACGAAAATAGGGTAGAATGCCTCAAAACCATTGCATTAAGAAGAGAGAAAGCAGATGTACCGAAAGCAACAGTACTCAATTGAAACACCAGAAAACTTGAAAAATCTGTTCGGCGGGCAGTTAGACGAAGAAAATCGTTGGATAGAAATGTCAAAAATGATTCTTTGGGAAGAATATGAGGAAGAATATGCAAAAAACTTCACAGAAAAAAAAGGAGCCCCAGCCAAATCATTTAGAATGGCATTAGGAGCATTAATTATCAAAGAAATTTCAGGAAAAAGTGACAGAGAAACAGTAGAACAAATAAAAGAGAACCCTTATTTACAGTACTTTATAGGAATGGAAAGCTATAGTAGCAAAGAAGCATTTAGTGCGTCAATGATGGTTCATTTTCGTAAAAAAATAGGAATGGAATTAATAAATAAATAAAATTAATAAAGAAATAGAAAAAAAAGCGACGGGTGTAGCGTCAGAAAAAAAAGAAAATGAAGGAAAGTTATTGTTAGATGCGACTTGTACACCAGCAGATATAAAATATCCAACGGATATAGGAATATTGAATGATGCCAGAGAAAAAATAGAAAAAATAATAGATAAGCTGTATGAAGAAATAAAAGAGAAAAGGAAAGAAAAGCCGAGGACTTATAGGGAAGTGGCAAGAAAAGAGTACTTAGCCATAGCAAAAAAACGTCGTGTGTCAAAAAAAGAAAGAAGAAAAGGAACAAAAAAACAACTAGGATATATAAAAAGAAACTTGTCTGATATAGAAAAAATGATAGAAGAGGGAGCAAAGTTAGAAAAACTAACGAAAAAAGAGCAAGAAGAGCTTGTAACGATAGGAAAAGTGTATGAGCAACAGTTAGAAATGTATGAAAAAAAGACAAATAAAGTAGAAAACAGAATTGTGAGTGTAAGCCAACCTCACGTGCGTCCAATAGTGCGTGGAAAAGCGGGAAAAGCAGTAGAGTTTGGAGCTAAAATATCGGCAAGTAATGTGAATGGCTTTGTCTTCTTAGACAAATTAAGTTGGGATAATTACAACGAATCGGGAGATTTACAAGCGCGAATAGAAGAATATAAAAGGGAAACAGGATGTTATCCGGAATCGGTTCATGTGGATAAAATCTATCGAACAAAAGCGAATCGAGCTTATTGTAAAGAAAGGGATATAAGAATGAGTGGTCCCCGATTGGGAAGACCGCCGAAAGAGGTGAGCAAAGAAAAAAAGAAAGAGGCACGCTCAGATGAAAGAGTGCGTAATGCCATTGAGGGTAAATTCGGACAGGGAAAGAGGAAATTTAGTCTTGGTCGAGTGATGGCCAAACTACCTGAGACCTCGGAAACGGTAATTGCGATGAACTTTTTGGTAATGAATCTTTCTACTCTACTTCAGAAGACAAAAAGTAAAAAGTTGTAGAGTCGTTTTTCTTGTGAAAAATGGTGTTAATTTTCCTCTCTTTTGTGAGGAGTGATTTGTGTTGACCTTTTTAGACAGAAAGGAACAATAGATTAAACAAAATCTGTATTTTGATTTGTTTCCATAAGGATAAGTTATCTATGCTTTTTCAGTCCATACTTCCCTAACCCACATTTCTTTCGTTTTTTGACTTTTTCAGCAAGCCCTAAATAGTTTAACCATTCATAGAGTGTGGGATGAGAAGTCGGTAAACAGACGAAGATAAAGTTGAAATCGTGGTCGAGACAGTGCTGACAAGTGGGCTGACGACTGTACAAGTCATCCCCTAGCAGAGTTATCTTCTGTCCCGCAAACAAACTAGCATGGTTACTTATCCAACGTTTCGCCGCATTTTGCTCACAATCTTGCTTTTCAGAACCGTCTTGAGGGGTAATAAATTCAGGGGGTAAGGAAAAAACTGATTCATGGTCTGGGGAAACAATCACGGGCAATAATGCCTGATGGAAGTAGGTGACTTTTCCCTGTTTTGACGTTTTGGTTGAACAGCATGGACAATTTACTTTTTCCGAACTGTAGTAACTGGACAGTGGGAAGTTCTCGAGCAGGGTAAGTGAGAAAAGAAAATCGGACATGCGATACCCAAGAGTGCCGTTATGTCCGAAACTGGCTGATATAGAAAATAGATAGCCAGTGCTATCTATCAATTATGCAACTATGTCAGCGACTAGAGCAAATCCTAGAGAATCTCCGTCCCGCCTTTAGCCGAGAAGCAACGTACCAATGGTTTATCCTATTAGCCTGGGGAGTAGTGCTCAACAGCCAACCGAGCGCAATAACAAGCTATGTCAATGCCTTAGGGTTAACAGAGAGCTACTACCATCAGGCACTACATTGGTTTGAATCCAAGGCATTTAACGTCAAAGGACTGACCTTGGGATGGTCGAAGTGGGTAAGTCAGCATGAAAATCTATATCGAATCAAGGAAAAACGAGTGTATGTGGGGGATGGAATCAAAGTGGGGAAAGAAGGGCGCAAGATGCCAGGGGTAAAACGACTACACCAAGAATCCGGAAATGTGGCGAAGCCAGAATGGATAAGGGGGCATTACTTCAATGCCTTGAGTGTTTTGGTGGGAGCAGGAAAAGCCTGCTTTGCCTTGCCCTTAGTGTTGCGGCTAGACGATGGCATCAAGTCCAAAGCAACGGCAAAGGAAGGGAAAAAAGGCAGCAAAAAAGAGAAGACTACTCTAGTCACGAAAATGGGGGAGCTTTGCACTACCTACGCAGAGGCGGGAAGCTATGTGATTTTGGATGCTTACTTCGCTTGTGGAGCAGTGCTCAAAAGTTTTCGCCAAAATGCCTTGCATCTCATCACCCGAGTGCGTTGCTCTACAGTGGCATATGCTCCCTTTTCTTCCGTTCCGACCTTGAGGGGGAAAGGACGACCACGGCTTTGGGGGAGTTCAATAAAACTAGAAAGCCTGTTTGCTCTTGTGGAGGATTTTCCCACCGCTAAAGTCTGGCTCTATGGTCAACAAGTCTCCGTTTCTTATCAGTGCTTTGAGTTCCACTGGGATAGTCCCCATCAGCTCGTTAAGTTTGTCCTCACCCAATTGCCCAACGGACAAAGACTGATTCTGCTTTCTACTGACCTCTGTTTGACTGGACCTGAGATTATTGCCGCTTACGGTCTCCGATTTAAGATTGAAGTCACTTTTCGTCAATTAATCCATCTTTTGGGCGGCTTTGCCTATCGTTTTTGGCTTAAGGCTCTTCCTACTTTACCGACCTGGCCTAGCAATCTTATCCTCCCTGACTATCCCCAAACTGTTCAGACTCAGATTTTAAACAAAGTAGAAGCCTTTGAGCGTTTTGTTAATCTTCATGTCATTGTTCTCGGCTTACTTCAAATTCTTTCCTTAGAGTTACCCCAGGGGATTTGGGCTAATTTCCCTCGCTGGTTTCGGACTCTACCCTCCCATGGCTATCCTAGTGAACGCATTGCTCAACTAGCCATCCAACATCAAGCCCCAATGATTTTTCCTCAAAGTCCACCTAGTCTGCTTTTGCCTAAATTCCTTGCCGCTAAACTTGACCCTTTTCCAAGTCCTGATAGACTTACTTTGGCCGCATAGTCATTACCTTCTCTGCCATCCATAAACTTCCCACTGTCCAGTGTAGTAATTTGTCCCATCCATTGCTACTAGAAGATTTCCCCTCAATATTTCATAGGCTTTCAAGAATCCCATGCTCCTCAATGCTTGGTAAATTAACCCAAACAAAGGGAATAGACTACTCGCTGCTACCCCATCCACAATGTTGCGAATCTGTTCTACTGTTGGTATTTTTTCTAGTCCAAACAAGCTCTGAGCATTATCTCGCCCACAACGGCTGTTAAGCTGACGTTGGTACTCTAAAAATGACTCATTTTGCATAAAAAAGGCGGCAAATGCCCCCAGTATCGCCTCTCTTAGACTATATTTCGTTGCATTACTAACCGAACGGGGGTCATCTATCTTCCCAATGACCTCGTTTAAACAGTGAACGATTCCGTCAAAACTTAGGTCGTTTACTTCCATCTTTCTCTCTGCAAAATCAGTAGACACTTTTCTCTTTATTCATAACTTCCTATAGGTCAAAGTTTTTCTGTCTCTATTTATACCATTTGAATTTGGAATTGCTGATTGATGACACGCCCTAGGAAGATTCATGGTGAACAAAACTTTCCTCTGGACTTAGACTCCGTACCGCATTGAGAGCCTCCTTAATCATCACCGCCGAAGGCACTGCCACGATCACCCCCAATAATCCCCCCACTCTCGCTCCTGTCAATAGCGAAATTAAAACCCAAAAAGGATTTAAACCCGTAACACTGCCTAATACCCTTGGAGCAATCCCATTTTCAACAATTTGTTGAATAACCAGGGCGACGGCCAAGAGTTGGAGAGCTAAACCAATATCTCTTAATGCCACCAAGAAAGTGACCAGAGTAATACCGACCGACCCACCAAAAGGAATAAGGGCCATTAATCCCACCGTTAGACCAAACAGCAGGCCAAAAGGAACTTTGAGGAGCAGAAAGCCTGACACCAATCCCAATGCCATACAGGCCGCAGAGATCAATTGCCCCAAGAAATAATTTTGAAAACTACGGCGTAGGGTTTGAGAAAAAGGTTGCTGAACGCGACTTGGCAACCAACCAATCACACTTTGCCAAATATCTTCCGTATGGAGAAGAAGATAAAAGGTTAAAATAACTGTCAATAGTACATCAAGGATACGGACAACCGTAAAAACCGTTAAATTTAAAGCCAAATTCAATGTACTGCCTGCTAGATTTTGCAGTTCTACGGCTAGACGGCTATTGATTTGAGTGATAATGCCATCAAAACTGATGGGTAAGCCAAATAATTCGACTTTTTGATCCAATAGCATTAACTGACGTTGGCCAGAGTCTAACCATTCTGGCAATCTGGCCACCAATTGTTGGGCTTGGTTAAAGGCCAAGGGAACGAGAATAACACCAACAGCAGTAAATACCACCAGTGTAATTAAAAAGACAAAAGTGGCTGCCAGAAATCGTTTAATCCCTCTTTGGGCTAACCAAACAACGGGATAGTTCAAGAGGAAAGCCAACACGGCAGCCAGGAGAATAATCACAAAAAGGGATTGAAAATAGCCAAAAATTGCGGATAGGGCCCTCGCATTTAAGACCATGAGCGGGGCTCCTAAGGTTAAGACTAAGAGGCGGGCAAGCGGCCCCAAGGAGTTCCACCATTTAAATAACCAATTTTGTTTATGGGGAGATGAGTCAGCGTTGACCATAATGATCGGTTGATTAACCCTGCTGTGATCGGAAAAACGAGATTGCGTTTCAAGTTTTATGCCGTTGGCATTGCCAGATGCTCTTTATTTTAAGCGACGATCAGGCACGAAACAGGATTTAAGGATTAATTCAGGAGATTTCTGACTTTGAATAGATTGATCGATTCAAGAAAATGGGTTGGAAAAGGACGAAGGAAATATCGCCTAATGCCACAGGTATCGGCTCTTGCTTGAGAAGATTGGGGGGCTTTTTGGGGAGTCGCGTTTTTCTTTCGTCTGATCGCAAGCACTTTGGGGAGAAAGATCAATTTTTGTGATTGGCTCACGCTCAGTAGAAGATACGGTTTTATCAAGTTGTCCAGTCTTCTAAGGTTAAGTCGGTGATTTTTTTGTTTTTTGAGATTCTGATAATAAGTTAAAGCTCGGTTGCAATCTCCTCTTCATCATAAGCAGCCATTTCTTCAAGGTATAATCTACGGCGTTCTTCGGCCATGGCTTCGACAAATTCATCAAAGGAAGGATCGTCTTTAAAAATTCCGTAAGAATTCAGGAGAACGGGTTGACAAAAGAATCAGGAGCAGGAACAAGAGAAACAATGTCATCCTCGTCAACAGAAGCTAAAGCTTCGCGAAAAAATTCCAAAACAGAACGACCCTGAGCGCGACAAGATTGAATGGCAGTCGCCCGAAACCTTACGCTTTGTCACGCCTAAACGCAGGGAACGTTCTGCTAAATTATTATCGGGGGCAACTTCAGGATGGTCAAGAAAATACCACCACTGATGAGACTTTTCATTAAGAGAAGTCGGTCGTGTTCTGAATCTGTGGATAAGACCAATCGCAATGTATTGCGCTGACAATGTTCTAGAAAAGCGATCTACAGATCTAGAACATTACCGCTTCCAAACATGGTTGGGAAAAACTGGGATGGATCTGTGATGTTGCTGAGTTTGTTTTAGTCCATCAGGAGATGGAGTGGACACTCATAATTGAGCAAGCAAAAAAATTGGGTTGTGAACGAATGCTTTTGATGGGCCTCACTCTCGCCAGCAATCTTCTAGCCCACATTCCGTACATAAAAAAAGAACAAAGAAAATAAGAAAAGTCATTATGACAAAAGATAATACTGACAAGTAGTAGCCCCAAAAAAGCGCAAAATCCTCTCTCGCTCAAGCGTTAGATTGATTATTTGGGGACAATTATCCAGTACAACCCAATGAACTCCTCTCAACATCTGAAAAATCCAACGCAGTGTCGGACGCTGAGTCGGCTTTCCCAACTGATTAGGCACAGTCTCCTCCTGCTCTGCCAGAGCCAGTCTCAGTTTACGTTGTCCCAAGCTGTACACCAGTAAACACAACACCATGATGAAACTCAATGCCATAATCCGCTCAGGGGTTTTGAGAAAAACACTGGACGCCAAAAACAGAGGGTCTTTAAGGAAGCGAAAACCTCGCTCTACCCCTTGCTGTTGCTTGTAGTGGACAAGCAGTTGCTCATCGCTCAAAGAGTCTCCATCTAGCTGATTCGTCGCCAAGACAAAACGTCCTGCTGCCCGCTCTGAAGCTTGAACTTTCGCACTATTGAGGCTGAAAGTGGCTTGGGCATGATAGCTACGACGAATGGGCTGTTCATGGGGACGGGGTTTACCTCGATGACCGTAATGACATTTTTCGACGACAGTTAGGTCTTGAAGAAGATGCCATTCTAAACTCTTCTCCCATCGGCTCAGGGCGGTTAAAGCATCCTCCCGACAAGCAAATTCCTGACGCTGTAATTGTTCTAATTGTCTTTGAGCTTGAGCCGTTGCTTTCTCTGTCTTCTTCGTCAGTTGTTTGAGGTCTAAAGCTTTTTTTTGCTCGCTATCTACCACTATCCAACGTTGTTTGACTCCCCCATATTCACTTTCTAAGGAGGTAAGACGATAGCCCTCTAAATCAGTTGTGATGAATTGCTCCGAGGCTAATTGACTGACCGCATCCTGCACTTCTCTAATCGTTTTCGGCACAGAACATAACCAGTATATGCCGGTTAACTTTTGCAAGTTATCGGCACTGTATAAGGCTGAATCTGCTATATACAAACCATCGAATTGCCACTGCTCATTGAACTTTTTCAAGAGTTTAGCAAACTCTTTTTTATCACTTTGATTGCCATCTCCTAATTCGAGAAAAGCGGGAATGTCGCCATCCCCCCAACAGACTAGATTCAAGACAAATTGTTTCAAGTCTGGTCGCTTATCCTTTGAATAGCCATGAGTGATATGGATTATTTGGCTTTCTTTGTCTTCTCTCTCCACCGATAATTTATATTCCCCTTGTACCGATAATGAACTGGAGTCTAAATGGGAACTTTTCATCACTATTTTGAAGATTTCTACGGCTTTTAGACAAATTCCGAGAAACAAACGGCTGATGCCGGCCATAAAGATTAAATCTAAGACTCTCCCTAAACGGTCATCATTCAGGTCGCTGGCTTTTATTCCTTTTCCTAAAAGATGTTCTACTGGTTTATCTTCAAAAAAACGACTGAACAAATATAAAGGAGAGTTGATAAAGCCTAAGCCATTGAGAATCATCGCTTTCACTACCAGACCCGCACTGATTTTAGCACGGTCATTTTCTCCTAGTTGTTCATTGATATAATCCACTAGACCTAGTTCATCAACTATCGCCGCGATTATTCCTAAATGGTCGAGATTTTTAACGTTTAATTGGGTCATTTTCTCTTGGGTTTATTAGCTTTTTTATTTTAACTATTCTGTAGCCATTTTTGAATCTATTTTTATTTTTTCAAGACTAGTACGGAATACGGGCTCTAACACAGAAGTCGAAGAAATTAGCATAGATGGTGGGAAGGTACGACTCAGAACTCCCAAGGGAGAACCCTTAATTTGGCGTGATTATAAAGGAGTCAGTTTTCATCAATTGGGGGTAGCTGCCTTTTTTCAAGATAACTCGGCTTTATTAGATTTGGTTAATTCTCAAATTTTGGCTAAGCCTTTAATTTGTTTGGGAGATGGACATGATGGTATCTGGAACTTATTTCGTGAGATAGGACAGAAACATGAGCGAATTGAAATTTTGGACTGGTATCACTTAATTGAAAACCTCTATAAAGTTGGGGGGTCATTCCAGCGAATTGAGGAGGTCAAGTCTTTTCTTTGGACGGGTGAAGTGGATGCCGCTATCTCCTGTTTTGAGGGATGGTCAGAGCCTCAAGCTGAGAATTTTATCATTTATTTAAACAAGCATAAACATCGGATTGTCAATTATGGTTATTTGCAGGCAGAGGGCATTTCCATTGGCTCTGGCTCTGTCGAATCTCAAGTTAAACAAATTGGTCATCGTCTTAAAATTACTGGTGCGAGTTGGAATTCTGACAATGTACCACAAGTCCTTCGTCATCGCTGTTCCTATTTAAATGATTACCTTTTTTGACTCTTTCATTTACCTCGTTAAGTATTTCTACTTATTGCAAAGGTGAGATGCTCCCTGAATAAATACAAGGGAGAATTAATAAATCCTAAGCCATTGAGAATCATGGCTTTAACCACCAGACCCGCACTGATTTTCGCACGGTCATTTTCTTGTAACTGTTCATTGATATAATCCACTAGACCTAGTTCATCAACTACGGCCGCGATTATTCCTAAATGGTCGAGATTTTTAACGTTTAATTGGGTCATTTTCTCCTCGGTTTGTTAGCTTTTTTATTTTAACTATTCTGTTGCTATTTTTGAATCTATTTTTATTTTTTCAAAATTAGTACGGGATATGGGTTCTAGACACTCCCCTACCAGAAATAGTTCATCAAAGCATTAAGGCTGATCCGAAAAGCACACTATTAGTCGCGCAAGTGTACGAGTAACTTTTTCATGACAGTTTTATTTTCGATGCTAGTTCAAAATTTAGTTACTGTTTCAGAATGATGGAACGCCCCCAGGATAAATTGCGTTATTCTGTCGGATTTATTTTCAATAATAGTCTCATCCGCTTGTTTTTGTTTATTAGACAGGCTTATGGGAGCTGTATTAAAAGAATAGTGCGATCGCTGTTATCAGGCTAACAGATTTTAGGCTCTTGGTGTCAGCTTGGCTTAAGGACAGCTTGGCAAAAATTAGTTAAAGTCAAGTTATTTTTAGCTATTATACTGATAATCTTACCTGAATGCTTTAATGATCGTTACGATGTTTTGAGGCAAATAGCCATGCCCCTGAAGAATCCTTTCTTTCGCCGTCTAAACTATTTTCGCCGCCGTTTTGCTCACAATCTGGGTTTAACGGATGCCCGCAAAAAACAAATTTATCAAGAAATCTGTGAATCCGTCAGTTTAAGTAGTGTTAGTTATTGGCTTCAGGTACTACTAGCGGCGGGGATTGCCACTCTGGGGCTGGTGCTCAATAGTCCGGCTGTTATTATTGGCGCGATGCTCATTTCTCCTTTAATGGGTAGCATTTTAGCCAGTGGCTTGGCCTTGGCCGTGGGAGATGTGATTTTAGTAGTACGAGCCACGATTAACCTGATTTTAAGCTGTAGTTTAGCGATCGCCTTTGCCATTTTATTGGTATCTCTGTTGCCTTTTAAGGAGATGACCAGTGAGATTATGGCCCGAACCCAGCCCAATTTACTAGATTTAATGGTGGCTCTTTTTTCGGGGGCAGTGGGATCGGTCGCTATCTGTCAAGAACAAAAAGGCGTGGCCACTTCTTTACCAGGAGTCGCGATCGCCGTAGCCTTGATGCCGCCCCTCTGTGTGGTGGGTTATGGTCTGGGTCTGGTGTTTAGTGTGGCCAATTCCAACGGTTTACAGGTGGCGATGGGAGGCGGTTTACTCTTTTTTACCAACCTAGTGGCCATTGTTTTTACCGCCATGTTGGTCTTTTTCTTTGTACATCTCGATACAAAAAATGTTAAAGATCAGATTCATCAATGGCAAGACCGCGATCGCGAAAGTCATAAAGCCCAACAAATTTTACTCCGTCTGCCAACGGCGGGTTATTTTCAAAAAATTGGCAGTTTACCTGGTCGTTTTCTGCTCATTTTATTAACCATTGTGGTTATTTCCCTACCTCTGAATCAATCCTTAGGTCAGTTGCGTCAAGAAATTATTCGTAAACGTCAAGAAAATCAATTAAGAACTCTAATTACCGAAACTTGGCAACAGCAATTAGGTAAATTATCCAATGGTGAAGCCCGTGCCTATATTAATCAACTGTTGATAGCCGAACAGCAGGAAAATTTAATTGTACAGTTGCAAGTTGTCACCAGTAAATTCTATAGCCAAACGGAAAGGGAAAATTTTATTGAACGTCTCGCCCAAGTCCTACGACGCAAGCCTGAGAGCATTACCTTAAAATTAGTGCAAATCCCGACGGGACAGTTAGTGGAATCTCAAACTCCCCAACCCTTAGCCCTAGCTTCTCCTAATATTGCTGAATTACAAACCCAATTTTTCCAAGCGGTAAAAACCTCCCTTCAGTCTATCAGCTTACCATCCCCCGCTCAATTAATTACCACGGAAATTAGTATTAGTGCCATCAATCCTCTCTCCATTCAAATTATCTATCTCAGCGATCGCGATCTGCAAGAGGATGGTAAAAGTTTGCTCACCAATCAAATTCGTAATCAACTCAATATTCCTCAGACCACTGTTGTTTATCACCGTATTAATCCGCAGCTTGGTTCTTTAGAATTGGTTCAAGAGCAAACTGAAATAACGGCTCCCCAAAAAGTAATCTTAGATCAGGTGGGAAAACTACTACAAAAATATCCCAATTTAATCCTATCTTGGCAGTTGCCCTTAGCTTCAGAGAAAACTAATGAAACCGATCCCTTACTATCTAATCATTTAGAGAGTTTACGTCGTTATCTTGCTGAAAAATGGCAAGTTAAAGATAGCCAAATTCAGGAAAAATTTGATCAGAAGAATGCCAATGACCTACAACTGAGGTTAACACTATAGTGGTCGGATTCTGGCAGCGATCGATTAGGTTTGCTCTTGACATCCTCCTCGGCGTGAACGCACGAGGATTCCCAAACCTCACGATTTGGGTTTCTGTTTCTTCGCACCTGCCTTAACAGATTTACTCTGTTCTGGTCTTACAGTCGCTCCGCAGACTGACACCGCAAGCCCTGCGGCCAAAATATTTTTACTTGCGTTAATATCTCGATCATGGTTTACCCCACAATTGGGACACTGCCATTCACGGATATTAAGAGTCATCTTTTCGACAATATGCCCACAAGAATTGCATCGTTTTGAACTAGGAAACCATCGGTCAATCTCGACCAATTTTCTTCCATACCAACGACACTTGTAATCCAGTTGTCGAATCAGTTCACTCCACCCACTATCGGAAATAGCAAGAGCGAGTTTGTAGTTTTTAACCATATTCTTAACAGCCAACGACTCAACGGCAATCACTTGATTTTCGCGTACCAAACGATTCGTCAATTTATGCAAGAAATCTTTTCGAGCATCGGATATTTCAATGTGAATTTTAGCTACCTTGATTCTAGCCTTTTCTCTGTTTTTAGAACCTTTTTGCTTACGAGCAAGATTCTTTTGTGCTTTCTTTAAGCGTTTCCGATGCTTTTTGAAATGCTTGGGATTAGTAATCTTTTCCCCTTTGCTATCTGCAATCAGGCTTGTTATCCCCAAGTCTATCCCTATCGCATTCTCGTTGACAGGGAGAGGCTTGATTGTTGGATCGTCAAATCTGATAGAGATATGCCAGCGTCCAGAGGGGTGAAGACTCACTGTAACGGTACTTGGCTCACATCCTTTTGGAATCTGCCTAGACCATCTAATCGGTAATGGTTCAGAGCATTTGGCGAGGTAAATCTCTTTGTCTCTGAATTTAAAGGCCGACTTGGTAAACTCAGCACTACCGCCATTCCTCTTTTTCTTGAAAGTAGGGTATCCCGCATTTCCTGCAAAGAAATTTGTAAAGGCAGTTTGGAGATGTCGAAGTCCTTGCTGTAAAGGGACACAGCTAACTTCATTGAGGAAGTCAAGGTCTTCTTCTTTCTTCCATTGAGTAAGCAGGCTAGAAGTTTCGGAGTACCCGACTCTTTCCTGCCTCTCATACCATGCCTGAGTTCTTTCATGTAGAGCCTTATTATAGACAAGTCTTACGCAGCCTAAGGTTCGTCGCAATAGCGACTCCTGTTCAGGGGTTGGGTAAAAACGAAATCTAAAAGCCTTTTCCATTTTTCACATTCTAGCGACTCTTCGTTGAAAGCGTCAACCCACCCCATATAAAGTCTTCCTCCGCTATCGCTAAAGGACGGGGTTTCTACCCATTTTTCTGATGATTGCATTCTTGAGTCAATTTTTTGATAGGATGGCCCTATTAGGCGCGAAAAATGTACCATGTCAGACGGTCAAGCTTTATCTAAAACGGAAGTGATTGCTCAATTACAAACGACCATTGGGCAGTTAGAAGGTATTATCCAAACCCTACAAACAGAATCGGCAGTCTTACCCGATCGCCTAGACCTGGATAATTTAGTGAACACCACAACCCAGCTTCGTCAGACCCTATTGCCTATTCCTAGTTCAAATATTGATTCAAGTGTTGACTCAGACCCCGATGATTTTGACCTTTTAAAGACGGAAGACGAGGACGAAGAAATTATCGATGCAGTACAAGCAATTGATCGTCTATTGCCCAGCTTTAACCGTCTCCAGAATTGGTGGGATCGGGTTTTAGGGCGGATTCGCCAATGGTTGCCCAGAAAAATTAATGAAAAACTGACGGATTGGGGTTTAACCAGTCTTTTAACCGTTTTGGTGGTGATTGCCTTACTGTCTTCAGTGGTTTTATTGTCCTCTCCTAGTTCAACGGTCGATAGTTCAACCACCACCGAGGTGAATGGGGCCGACAATTCCCTGTCAAGCCAACCGTCCTTTCCTGAACCGATCGCCGCCCCTGAAAATTTAGAAGCTCCGGCAGAACCGAAACCCATTGAACTCGCGCCACCGTCCCCACCGCCTCTCACCCCAGAGCAAAGTCTATTAGGTGCTATTCAACGAGAAGTGGATGATTTAACTCGCCGTTATCCCGATGGTCTGATTTTGGCGATCGCTCCCGACTTTGACCACAATCATCTCACCCTGACTCTAGCGGACAGTTGGTATCGTTTAACGCCGAAACGTCAGGATACTTTAGTTGATGGCATTTTTAAGCGATCGCAAAAATTAACTTTCCAAAAGCTTTCCCTCATTCGTGGGGATGGAACCCTATTGGCCCGTAGTCCGGTGGTGGGTCAGACGATGATTATTGTGCAACGACAATTGCCTGAACCAGTAACACCCTCTTTGTAATCACTGCCGATGAATTTGCCCAATACCATTACCCTCTCGCGTCTGCTGGGTTTACCCTTCATTTTTGTCTTACTCCAGTTTCCCGCTCCCCTTTATCATTGGTGGGCCGTGGGAATTTTTGCGGTGGCCGCTGGCACAGATTGGCTAGATGGTTATTTGGCCCGCCGCTTGGATCAAGTTACGGAAATGGGAAAATTTCTAGATCCTTTAGTCGATAAATTACTCGTACTAGGGCCCTTGTTAATTTTGGTGCAATGGCAACAGATTCCCGCTTGGGCCGTTTTCTTAATCTTGGCCAGGGAACTAGGCATTGCCGGTTGGCGCATTAACCCGCAATTGAGCGGTAGTGGCCCGATTCAAGGGGCTAATCTGTGGGGAAAATTGAAAACAATCACTCAAATGGCCGCGATCGCTGTCCTTTTGACTCCGTTATCAGGCCAGGTTGAGCAAGTCGGATTAGGGCTATTTTGGCTATCGGTGATTTTAACCTTGATTTCAGGCCTAGTCTATGTGCTCGGCACTGGTATCGTCTGAGTAAATCAGCAAAAGGTTATAATCGCCATAGGGACATAATATATTATGTCCTTTATCTATCTTGTTTTTTCTTAATATTAATGAGAGTTTTCTATTTCACAAAACAATAGAATACGATAACAATGAATGAGGCGATCGCCATCTTCTTACTTAAACTTTCAGGAGCGATCGCATTTTGTTAGGGCAAGAACTGATCATCAAGAATAGCCGTTTAAACATAGGGACAGGCTTTAGGAAAGGTTGCTAGGGGCAGTCCCGTTTCAGCTTTTGCCTGCTTGACAGCTTCAGCGTAACTCTCTTCTAAAATAGTGACTAAATAGGGTTTTAAACTAGAAGAATCTTGCAACGCTTTACGGACTCGACGACGATGTTCAATAATACTGCGCTCCCAACTACCACTCCGTTTTTGGAGTTGATATTGCCATTTGAGTAAATGTAAGAGAATAATAATTAAATTACTTTCTAAAGCATTTTTTCACTTCTACCCATCGTTTCAATTTCTTCAATTAAATTTTCCCAATCCACTTGTTCATACTGTTGAGTCCGCAATTTTCCCAAAGTATTCTCCAGCCAAGCTAAATAGTCACTTTCGTAGAGAGTTTGAGAAGGATTAATTAAGGTTTGAGTCATAGTTCTCAACGGTTCAATATTTGGTTATTGTAACAAAGCATTCAAAAGACGATCGCACTTGGGGTTGAGAGTGGAGAAGCGATCACCTTAGCGCAGAACCCATGCAAAAACCGTATTGTAAAACGATGAAATTGCAAACCTTAAGAAAATCCGCAAAAGAGCCTCAGATTAGTTACGCTAGATAAAGGAGCGATCGCTTCCATCCGATTAACGCAATTGTAGGGATTAAGGACGATTTTATGGGGGAGTTAAACACCGCCGACTTACTGGTTCAATGCCTAGAGAATGAAGGAGTAGAGTACATCTTTGGACTCCCAGGCGAAGAAAATCTTCATATCCTCGAAGCCCTAAAACATTCATCTATCCGCTTTATCACCACCCGCCACGAACAAGGTGCAGCCTTTATGGCCGATGTCTATGGCCGTTTAACGGGCAAAGCGGGGGTCTGTCTATCAACGTTAGGGCCTGGGGCTACTAATTTAATGACAGGGGTTGCTGATGCTAACCTAGACGGTGCGCCCTTGGTGGCCATTACGGGACAAGTGGGAACTGATCGGATGCACATCGAATCCCATCAATACTTGGATTTGGTGGCGATGTTTGCTCCTGTTACGAAATGGAATAAACAGATTGTTCGTCCCAGTATTACCCCCGAAGTGGTTCGCAAAGCCTTCAAAGTAGCCCAATCGGAAAAACCTGGCGCGACCCATATTGATCTGCCAGAAAATATTGCGGCCATGCCCGTCACGGGTAAACCCCTGAGTCTGGATAGTAAAGAAAAAGTATTTGCTGCCTATCGCACCCTCAGTGCTGCTGCCAATGCTATTTCCAAAGCCAAAAATCCCCTCATCCTGGCGGGGAATGGAACTATCCGAGCCAATGCCAGCGAGGCTTTAACGGAATTTGCCACCCTGCTTAACATTCCCGTTGCCAACACCTTTATGGGTAAAGGAACCATTCCCTATACCCATCCCCTCGCTCTCTGGACAGTGGGACTCCAACAACGGGATGTGATTACCTGTGCCTTTGAACAAAGCGATCTAGTGATTGCTGTCGGTTATGACCTGATCGAATATTCTCCTAAAAAGTGGAATCCAGAAGGAACCTGTCGCATTATCCACATTGGTATGACTCCCGCCGAAATTGATAGTAGCTATATTCCCGACGTGGAAGTGGTGGGAGATATTTCCGATTCCTTGATGGATATTCTCAAACGAGCCGATCGCACCGGCAAACCTACACCCCACGCGGCCGAACTCAAACCAGAAATTCGCGCTCAGTACGAGTTTTATGCCAATGATACCGGTTTTCCCGTTAAACCCCAAAAGATTATCTACGACCTGCGGCAAGTGATGGGGCCAGAGGATATCGTCATTTCCGATGTGGGGGCCCACAAAATGTGGATGGCCCGCAATTATCACTGTGACTCTCCCAATACCTGTCTCATTTCCAACGGCTTTGCTGCAATGGGTATTGCCATTCCAGGCGCGATCGCCGCCAAACTGGTTTATCCCAATCGTAAAATCGTTGCGGTGACAGGGGACGGTGGTTTTATGATGAACAATCAGGAACTAGAAACGGCTCTACGGGTCGGAACTCCCTTTGTGACGCTGATCTTTAACGACAATGGTTATGGTCTGATTGAGTGGAAACAAATCAATCAATTTGGAGAAGCTTCTTTTATTAAATTTGGCAATCCTGATTTTGTTAAATTTGCCGAAAGTATGGGTTTAAAAGGCTATCGAGTCGAATCGGCTGAAGACTTAATTCCCACCCTGAAAATGGCCCTAGAGCAACCCATTCCTTCCGTTATTGATTGTCCGGTGGATTATCGGGAAAATATTCGTTTCTCCCAACAAGCTGGCGATTTAAGCTGTGAAATTTGGGAGTAATTTCTATTGATTAGATCAAGGTAATTCCTGACACAATTTATACGAGCAAGTCCCCCAGAATTTAGAGATTTAGGGGGCTTGACTAGGTTACGTGCTTGGTCAGAAATATCCTAATTGCATTAGCGGCGATCGCTATTTCATTAACCCTTTTTCTGAAGCCATTGTTGATAGCGTCCGAGGGCAAGCAAAGGAAAATATTGGCGATAATAATGGTAACGAATATAGAAATGGCAAGGAAAACCAGTTCCCGTAAACTCCGCTTCATCCCAATAGCCTGCCGTTGTTTGCGTGGCTAACAGATAGTTAATGCCCCGTTCCACTGCTTGATAGGCCATTTTTCCCGTTGCTTGAGCACCATCTAATAGACCAATTAAAGCCCAAGCCGTTTGGGAAGCAGTACTGACTCCCTGACCCTTCAAACGAGGATCTTTATAACTTTCGCAGGTTTCTCCCCAACCCCCATCGGCATTCTGACAACGTTCTAACCAAGTCATGGCTTTGGCGATCGCGGCTTGATAACGTTCCGGTGCCATAACAGCCAAGGCAGAGATAACCCCACTGGTTCCGTAGAGATAATTAACACCCCAACGGCCAAACCAACTCCCATCACTTTCCTGTTCCCGTTCCAAATAGATCAAGGCCTTTTCGATGCGTGCGGTTGCCATTGATAGATGACAGGAACCTAGCATTTCTAAGACCCTGGCCGTTACATCGGCTGTATTAGGATCAATCATGGCCTTGAGATCGCCGTAGGGTAACTGGTTGAGCCAGTCTTGATCATTGTCAATATCAAAGGCCGCCCAGCCACCAGATTTACACTGCATAGTTGCCATCCAGTCCACTCCCCTTTCCATTGCTGCTTTTTTCTGAGCTTCATCGGGTAATTGCACCCCCTGGAGAGCCATAACCACCACCGCCGAGTCGTCTAGATCAGGGTAAAAATTATTGTCAAATTCAAAGGCCCAGCCGCCGGGTTTACCCAGTTTATTTTTGACAGACCAATCACCGTAGGTCAAAATTTGTTTTTTAAGCAGCCATTCTCCCGCTTTAACCAGGGCGGGATGATCGGGTTCTAAGCCAGATTCGACTAGAGCGCGAACCACCCAAGCTGTATCCCACACCGGAGAAACACAGGCCTGAATGCAATAGGTTTCCGAAGTTTCAATAGCAAAATGGTCGATCGCTGCCAGGCCGCGTTGAACAACGGGATCGTGCAAATCATAGCCTAAAACCTTGAGGGCTAACATGGAATTGAGCATAGCGGGAATAATGCCCCCCCAATCGCCGCTCACTTCTTGCCGTTCTAAAATCCATTTTTCAGCCGCTTTTAAACCTTGGTCACGGAAAGGAATTAAATTTGATTTTTCTTGCCATTTAAAAACCTGATCTAACCCTAAAAATAGATCGGCCCAATTGCCACTTTTGGGTAATTCGTATTTAACTTGATCAATACCCTCTACATATAATTCATCCAGTTTTAAGCCCTCGGCCAGGTCATAAATGGGCTTGCGATCGCAGACAATCATCAAGGGAACCGTACTGGATCTTGCCCAACTGGACATTTCATAGATGGTAAAGGGAAACCACTCAGGCAAAAGCATCACCCAAGGCGGAATAGAAGGCGTACCGCGCCAGTCGTAGCAACCGATCAGAGCTAGGTGCATTTTGGTGAAAATTCGGGTTTTGCTAATTCCTCCCTTGGCCAAAATAAACGCCTTGGCCTTCAGCAAAGCCGGATCTTGAGCCGGGACACCAAGAACACGCAGAGCTGCATAGGCCTCTACTGTCGTACTGATTTCGCCACCATCGCCATAGTAGAGTTCCCAACCGCCATGTTCCCGTTGTTGCTGTCGTAGATAGGTTTCCGCTTTGTGCAAGGGTCTAGCCTGATCCGTTCCCCAAATTTTATGCAGTAGGATCACTTCCGCCGTAATCGTGACATTGGATTCCAGTTCTGACCACCAGTAACCCTCTGGGTATTGTTGAGCGAGTAAATAATCCTGACTAGCAGCGATCGCGGTTTGCAGTCTGGGCAGGGTTGGAGTGGCATGACTGGACAGAGACGAAATCGGGGGAATTTGAGTTTGCATGGGTCTGGAAACGGTTGAGAGTCAGCTTAATATTTCTTGAATAGTTAGGTTAGTCTAACAGATGGCCTATCAAGCCTGACAATTATCAACGATTTAACATAAGCGTCCATCTTCCAATTCAATAATCCGATCAGCCACATCTAAAATGCGATTGTCGTGGGTGACAATTAAAATGGTTGATCCCTGTTCTCGCGCCAATTTTTGCATTAATTCCACCACATCATGGCCCGATTTACTATCCAAGGCAGCCGTTGGTTCATCGGCCAAAATCATACGGGGATGACTGACTAAGGCACGGGCGATCGCAACCCGTTGTTTTTGTCCACCGGAGAGATTATGGGGATGATAATCAATATGGTCGGCTAGTCCTACAGCTTCAAGCATGGCGATCGCTCTTTCTTTCGCTTCTTTGGCTCCAATGTTATCGTGTAGTTCAACAGACATTTGTACGTTTTGACGAGCCGTTAAACATTCCAACAGATTATGAGCTTGGAAAATATAACCTATATAACGACGAGTCTTAATCAGACGTTTTTTCGGTGCATTCACCAATTCTTGTCCAAAAACCTTTAAACTACCGGATTGGGCTGACCGTAATCCACCCATTAGGGTTAACAGCGTCGTCTTACCCGAACCTGAAGGCCCCTTGAGAATAACTACTTCCCCTTCCCTTAAGGTGAGATTAATTTGAAATAAAATTTGTTTTTTTAGGGAGCCAGTACCAAAAAAATGATCTAGGTTATGAATATTAACAACGGGTTGATTCTCGTCTAGAAAGCTAGGTTTAAGGGGTTGAGTGGTAAGGCTATTCATAGTCACGTTGTTAGGTTGGTTCGCTTTTGGCGTTGCTTAATCAAGGTATGAAAACAAATTTTGCATATATTCCAGATAAAAGTCTGAGTCAATGATTTAAAAATTGCATCTTTAGAGATTCATACTGTAAATCAGCAACGCCCGATTTGTCTAGTTTTACTAACAATTTATCTCACTTTTGTAAAATACGCACTATAATAGCTCTCAAGTGTACCATTTTAAGATTGCTTATAAATCGCCGTTATGGAATTCAAAAATTTATCGTTAACTGAACATAAAGTATTAACGAATTCCCCCAAGATTTTGATAGTTGATGATTCTGAAAGTGATCGCCTTAGTTACGTGCGTTATTTGGAATCAGACTTAGGACGAAATTATCATATTATTGAAGCGAAAACCTTAGAGGAAGGGTTGGAACTGTGGCGATCGCAACAACCTGATGTTGTCTTACTCGATATTAATCTACCCGATGGCGATGGCTTAGAATTTTTAGAGGCAATTGGCACAGATCAACTAATTAACAAGCTACCTGTAATCATGTTGGCGGGGCAGGGAGATGAACGCATTGCTGTACGGGCGATGAAATTAGGGGCCGCAGATTATTTAGTCAAAGACGATGTTATAGCCATTTCACTTTTAACGGCTATCAGTCAAGTACAAGAGAATGATTTGCTGTTACGTCAATTGAGGCGATCGCAACATCAGCAAACGCTTATTGCCTCAATGGCACTCCACATCCGTCAGTCTCTTAACTTTGAAGATGTTGCTAATAGGATAGTCAAGGAAATACGTCGCTTTTTAGAGGCTGATCGCACGCTCATTTATCGATTTAACCCTGATATGAGTGGGGTCATTGTTGCCGAAGCCGTTGTTCCCCCTTGGCAGCCCTGTTTGAATACTCAAGTTGAAGATAATTGTTTTGAAGAAAATCTGGGGGGAGAATATCAAAAGGGTAAAGTTTTTGCGGCGGCGGATATTTATGCGGCTAACCTAACGGAGTGCCATATTCAACTACTGGAACGATTTCAGGTCAGGGCCAATCTCGTCGTTCCCATCTTACTAAATGGTAATAATACCCTGTGGGGATTATTGATCGCCCATCAATGTTCGGGCCCCCGTCAATGGCAAGAAGGCGATATTCAACTATTGCATCAATTATCTGTGCATTTATCAATTGCCCTGCAACAAGCCGAACTTTACCAAAATCTGGAAACGATGAATACCTTGTTAGAGGAGAAAGTACAGGAACGGACTAAAAAATTACAATTGCAATCTCAAGTTTTGGAAGAAATTCATGATGGGGTGGTGACGACCGATCTTAATGGCACAATTCTCACTTGGAATGCTGGTGCAGAGAAACTTTATGGCTATACAGAGGCAGAGGTATTGGGGCGAAATGTCAGCTTTATGTATGAAGATGCCGAAGTTCTGGAAGCAGAAGTGATTGCACCTCTGTTGGCTAAGGAGAAGCATACTGCGGAAATTATTGTCCTTTCTAAATCAGGACAACGCATCTGTGTTAGTTTACGACTTTCTGTGGTCAAAGATGAGCAGGGTAATATTATCTATTTGATTGGTTGTGCCAATGATATTACGCAGCGCAAGCAAGCAGAAATAGACCTCAAAGAAAGCGAACAGAGCTATGTTCATCTCATAAGAAAAGGATGGGAGTTTGGAAACTCAGCGTCTTTAGACCTGAGAGGAAAAACGACTCAGGGGAATTTATTCCCCTTGCGCTATAATTTAGGTGTGAGTAGGAACAACTATCTACGCATTGAACCCTCCTAGTGTGGTGAAATCCCAGCTAATCGAGTAAGCCTATTGAGAGGTGACACAGACAATGGCAAGCAATGGCAGGTGGGGGAGCGTACCAAACTGGCTGAGTGATGGACTCTGAAAACAAGCAAAAAAAGAAAGGTAAACACAATGGCAGCACCGCGAGGTAGTTGTTTTGAGTGATAGAGGTGCTTTGACTACACCTTTGAGGCTCAAACTTTGGGCTATTCAAGAATCTCAGTGTCTTCAGACCTGAGAGTGTCAAGGCGGCTTCTCCAGTAGGCATCTTTCGCACCGATGCGATGGGACATTGCACCTACATCAATGATCGTTGGTGTCGTGTTTCGGGGCTTACCCTAGAAGCTGCGATGGGAGATGGATGGCAACAAGGTATCCACCCTGAAGATAGGCAATTCGTCACTGATGAATGGTATCAATCCGTGCGGGAAGATCGACCTTTCTCCCTTGAGTATCGCTTTCAACATCCCGATGGAGTAGTGACTTGGGTTTATGGGCAATCCGTTGCCAAATGTAACGATGACGGGATCGTCACAGGCTATGTCGGGACAATTACAGATATTAGCGATCGCAAAAAAATAGAAGAACAAATGTGCCAGCTTAATGAGCAACTAGAAGCACAGGTAGAGCAAAGAACCGCCGAGTTAAAACAGAGTCAAATTCGGTTGCAAGAAGCACAAACTTTTGTACGTCTGGGTAGTTGGGAATTAGATGTAGCAACAGGAGAAGTTCAATGGTCGCAGGAACTTTTTGATATTGTTAAAATTGACCCAGAACATGAAGTACTTACCTTCGAGTACCTCTCATCCTACTTCACGCCCAAAGACATTAAGTTGCGTAACGAATTAGTTGATCGAGCAATTCTATATGCTGAACCCTTTGAGATTGATCTTCAGATTGTCCGAACCGACGGAACCATTGGTTATATTTTTTCTAAGGTAAAACCCATTGTCAACGAAGCAGGACAGGTAACACGCTTACTGGGTATTGCGATGGACATTAGCGATCGTAAAATTGCCGAAGAAAGCCTAAGAGAGAGTGAGCAACGTTTTATGACTCTTGCTGAGGCTGCCCCTGTTGCCATTTTTCGTACCAATCGAGCTAATGAATGTATTTATGTCAATCAATTCTGGTCTCAAATCACAGGACAGGAAGCATCGGCAGCATTAGGACATGAATGGGTTGATATAATCCATCCCGATGATCGGGCAAGTATTCAAGCAAAATGGATGAAAGTGTTAAGCCAAAATGGACATTATGAAGGAGAAGGTAGAAGCCTAAGACCCGATGGAACAATTTGTTCTTACTATTGTCAGGCTGTCCCTGAACTTGATGAGAAGGGGGAAATGGTTGGCTATATTGGCACATTAACCGATATCAGCGATCGCAAGCAGATAGAAGCTGCCTTAACGGAGAGCGAAGCAAAATTCCGTCGCTTGGTGGAAGGGGCTAAAGACTTAATTTGGTCAACGGATACTCAAGGCGTTTTTAACTACCTATCACCCCAATTCCAAACCATCTTTGGCTTTCCTCCCGATGACTGGCTAGGAAAAACCGCCATTGATCTTATTTATCCCGAAGATCGCGATTGGGTAATAAGTGAACAGATGCGGTCTATTCACTCTGAGAAAAAGGTTGGCTATATTGAATTCCGCCATCTCCATCAAGATGGTCACTATAGTTGGGTGACTTCCAATTCTACACCGATTATTAATGCTGACGGTATCGTCGTTGGTCTTCAAGGAATTTTGACAGACATTAGCGATCGCAAAAAAGCAGAGCAGGAAATTTTGGAAAATCATCGGTTGATTCAACAAATTGCCGATTCTTCACCTAATGTCCTCTATCTGTATGACCTTCAAGAACAGCGTAATACTTACACTAACCGCGAAATTTTAACAACTCTGGGTTACTCGGCGATCGCCATCCAAGAAATGGGTGCGGCTTGGTTGCCTAGTGTCATGCACCCCGATGATTTCCAAGCCACTTTAGAACACTTTGAAAGACTAAAACTGGCTGATGATCACGAAATTTTCTCCCATGAATATCGCTTGAGACACGCCAACGGCCAATGGCGATATTTCTACAGTCGGGATTTGGTCTTTAGTCGAGATGCCCAGGGACAAGCCAGGCGGATTATTGGTACGGTTCAGGATGTTACTGATCGCAAACTAGCCGAGGCCGAACTTCAACAAAAAAATCTTGAACTTGAAGCCTTAGTGAAATTGCGCGAGGAAGCCCTGACACTACGGGAAGATATGTCCAATATGATTGTCCACGATTTGCGTAATCCTTTGTCGGCGATACTGCTATCGGCTGAAATCATTCAAAAGTACGGCGATCGTCCCAATCAGCAAGCTTTGATGGCCAAAAAAGCAGAGCAAATTTTAACCTCTTGCAAACGACTAAAAAACATGATTGATAGTTTGCTATTGATGGCCAAACTAGAATCAGGAAAAATTCTTTTGAATCCCGTTTCCACCGATTTATATGAACTAGGAAATTCGATTTTAAACGATTTTGAATTATCAGCCCAGTCCCAGAAAATTGAGCTAAAAGCAGAACTACCTGATCCAGGTAATAGTATTTTTATTGATGGAATTATCCTGCGTCGAGTGATTGAAAACTTAATCTCCAATGCCCTAAAATTTTCTCCTTCCAATAGTCAAGTCTGGTTACAGATCGAGTATTTACCCGAAAATCACCTCCGAGTTAAGGTGTTAGACAACGGGCCAGGCGTAAGTCCAGACCAAGCAGAGGACATCTTTAAAAAGTTTGAAATCGGAACCGTTAAAGCCAATGTCTCTCAAATTGGTTTAGGTTTAGCCTTCTGTAAAATGGCTGTGGAAGCTCAAGGAGGAACTTTGGCGATCACCCCCAATCAGCCTCAAGGCTCTATTTTTACTGTAGAAATCTAGGCGTTATCTGTAAAAACAAATCGTTATCTGTAAAAACAAATCGTTATCTGTAGAAATCTAGGCGTTATCTATAAAAACAAATCGTTATCTGTAGAAATCTAGGCGTTATCTATAAAAACAAATCGTTATCTGTAAAAACAAATACAGCTTATCTCGTTTACACTATTCTTATCTATTCCCCGATTATTTAATCGCTGTTATGGTATCCGATAATCCGTCCCCAACTGAATTAGAAGTGTTAACTACTTCACCGAAGATTTTGATCGTTGATGCTTCTGAAAGTGATCGCAGTAGTTATGTGCGTTATTTGCAAGCAGACCCAGAGCAGAGTTATTACATTATTGAAGCAGAAACATTAGAAGAAGGGTTAGAACTATGGCGATCGCAGCAACCCGATATTGTCTTACTGGATATTAACTTACCCGATGGCGACGGCTTGGCATTTTTGGAGGCGATTGGTACTGAGCAATTAATGAATAAATTGCCTGTAATTGTGCTGACAGGACACGGTGATGAACGGATTGCAGTACGGGCGATGAAGTTAGGGTCGGCGGACTATTTGATCAAAGACGATGTAACAGATGTTTCGCTTTTAACTTGTATCCATCAGGTACAAGAAAATAATTTACTTCTCCATCAACTAAGGCGATCGCAACAACAGCAAAGCATTATTGCCTCCATAGCTCTGCACATTCGTAGATCTATCTCTTTTGAGCAGGTGGCCAATGCGATTGTTCAGGAAATTCGTCGTTTTTTAGAGGCAGATCGGACGCTCATTTACCGCTTTAATCCTGATATGAGTGGGACAATCGTTGCCGAAGCTGTCATTCCGCCTTGGGAACCCTGCTTAAATGCTCAAGTTAAAGATACTTGTTTTCAAGAAAATCTCGGTGGGGAATATCAAAAGGGTAAAGTTTTCACGGCGACGGATATTTATAAGGCTAACCTAACGGCGTGTCATATCGAACTGCTGGAACGATTTCAGATCAGGGCCAATCTCGTCGTTCCTATTTTATTGAACGATGGTAATACTCTGTGGGGATTATTGATTGCCCATCAATGTTCGGCTCCCCGTCAATGGCTAGAAGCCGATATTCAACTCTTGCATCAACTATCTGTCCATTTATCCCTTGCTTTGCAACAAGCGGAACTTTATCAAAATCTGGAAAGCATTAATTCTTCCCTAGAAGAGAAAGTCCAAGAGCGTACTCAAGCATTACAACTGCAAAATAGAGTTTTAGAGGAGATCCATGATGCTGTCGTGACTACCGATCTCAATGGTGCAATTCTCAGTTGGAATTTGGGTGCAGAACAAAGCTATGGCTATGCTGAGGCGGAAGTATTGGGTCGGAATATTGCCTTTTTGTACGAAGATAGCAACATTCTACAAACTAAGGTGATTGCCAACCTGTTGGAAAAGGGTCGCTATGCAACGGAAATTGTTGTTTTTTCTAAATTAAGACAACGCATTGATGTTAGCTTACGGCTGTCTGTGGTCAAAGATGAACAGGGCAATATTACCCATTTAATTGGTTGTGCTAATGACATTACCAAGCGCAAACGTGCCGAGCAAGACCTTCAACAACTGAATCAAGAGCTAGAAGATCGAGTCGAACAACGCACTGCTGAACTTCAAAAGCTATCTAATCGTCTGGAATTGGCCCTCAGATCGGCGGCGATCGGTTATTGGCAATGGGATTGCGTTAACCAAATTACCGTTTGGGATGTACGAACCTGTGAAATCTATGGTTTACCGTCGGAATATATCAATTCGATCACTTACGAGAAGTGGACAAGTATGCTCCATCCTGAAGACCTGGCTTCGACAGAAACGTTGCTCCAGCAGGGTGCGACCTTTAGTTGATAAAAGCTGTTGTAATCAGGGTTCTACAGGGAACCCATATTGATCAAGTTTTGCCCAAAATTGACTCCATCGTTCCTTGGTCAATACCAAAGCTCGTAGGCTCAAAATAATTCCTGCTCCTTTTTCCTTCCATCGCATCCCTGAACAACATAATCGTTGTTTGACCAACGTCTTACAAGCTGCTTCCGTAACATCTGAACCAATCGGATACTTTTTCTCTAAGTATTCAGCATAATCCATTTGATGCTGATGATTCTCGTAATAAGTAATCGCCGCTTGTAGTTTCTCGGTAAGATTCTTAGAATGACTTTTTTCTTCTTTGACTTCTTTCATCAGATTTAGCAGTTCTCCTGCTTTTCCTTTTTCATGCTTGAGTTCTCGACAATTTTCAGTCAACCATTCTTTTTGTTTTGACACGGTATTCGGATGCAACGCTTCTGCCAAGGCACCTAAGTAACCAGAGGCATGATAGAAATCTAATATCTGTTCTTCCGTTTGCTTTTCTAAAAACTTCCAATTTGATTCTGCCCCGTCTGCTATCCCGACCAATGTTGCCTCTGGATAACGGTTTTTCGCTCGCTCAATTTCTCTTTCCAATCTTTCTAGAAAACTCTTTTTTCCATACTCTGGTGCCGCACCTAGATAGATTGTAGGTTGACGTTCGCCTTCACTATCGTATAGGGAAACGGTTCCCACCATTGCTTCACGGTAGCCATCCTCACACATCAGCATACAGGTTCCATCTAATCCTATTCCCACTGTTGCAATTTGGCTATCCTCCTTGGGCGGGGCATAACTCCACGCTTCTTCTTTTGCCTGTACCACACTTCCTACTGCTTCACTCAATCTTTGGATATAGGATAGCGCTACTTTTCTACCATGATTTTCTAATAAATCATTTTTCACCTCTTTGCCTGCCATCCCTGACATTTTTGAGGATACCTGTTTTGCCAATAATGGCGTTGATGTTATGATTATCCTTGCTTCTCTTTCTAAGGGGCAATACGTTTTTCCTCAAAGGTGAACGCTGATATACATGACGATTCACTATAACCTCACCATAAGGTGTTTGATATTCTTTCGGTTGCTCTCCCTTACTCTTCCAGATTTCTTCACCGATTTTTAAGGGTGAACCATCTGTATCTAAATATTTCAAGGCTTCTTTGCTGGCGATGCAACCTACTTCGTTTAAGCCTTTTTGAATATTTATTTCTGTATCCAACATTGAACGACTTAGTTCTAATGTTAGTTCTATTTTTATCTTTGAACCCTCTACATTAATTAGTTTTGCTGTCATCATTGTTTCCTCTTTGTCACTTTTCATCCCATGTTAACACTTTTCTTTTCCTTCATCAACTAAAGGTCACACCCCTCCAGCAAGCCCTCTCAGGAGAAGCCGAGTATGAGCCTGAATTTCGGATCGTGCGTCCCAATGGCAGTATTCGTTTTATTAAAGCCTACGGGATCGTGATCAGAGACGAACAGGGTAATCCTACAACCATAATTGGGATCCATCTTGATATTAGCGATCGCAAACAAGCAGAGGCTCAACTTCGACAAAAAAATCTTGAACTTGAAGAACTGGTGAAATTGCGCGAGGAAGCTCTCACTCTACGAGAAGATATGTCCAATATGATTATTCACGATTTGCGTAATCCTTTATTAGCCATGCTTCTATCGGCAGAAATTATTAAAAAATACAGCGATCGTCCAAGCACCAAAGCTATTTTGATCAAAAAAGCAGAGCAAATTTTAACCTCTGGTAAACGCCTGCAAAATATGATTGATAGTTTACTGCTAATGGCCAAACTAGAATCAGGCAAAATTCTGTTTAATCCCGTGCCAACGGATTTATATGAGCTAGGGACAGCCATTTTAAACGATTTTGAATTATTCGCTAATACCCAGAAGATTGAGCTAACAGGAGATCTCCCTAACCCCAAAAGCAGCATCGTTATTGATGAGATTATTCTGCATCGTGTGATTGAAAATTTACTTTCTAATGCCCTAAAATTCTCGCCGTCGAATAGCCAAGTCCGTCTCAGAATTGAGTATTTACCCGAAAATCATCTCCGTATTCAGGTCATTGATCAGGGGCCAGGGGTCAGTCCCGAAAGAACCCAGGACATCTTTAAAAAGTTTGAAATCGGAACCGTTAAAGCTAATGTCTCTCAAATTGGTTTAGGTTTAGCCTTCTGTAAAATGGCCGTCGAAGCTCAGGGAGGAACCTTGGCGATCGCCCCTAATCAGCCCCAGGGTTCTATTTTTACTGTAGAAATTTGAGCCAATGGCAGCTTTACAACTTGAATGACGATGGGGACAATCTTCCCTGATAATGGAGAAACCTAGCCAATAACGTCTGTGCCTAGTATTATTACTTATTGCCCCCTATTGATTTATCATGCAAACTTCTCCGTTACCTCGCCGTACAAAGATTGTGGCCACCATCGGCCCGGCTACGCAAAGTAAAGAAGTACTTAGAAAACTTATTCAAGCTGGGGCAACGACCTTTCGTTTAAACTTTTCTCACGGCGATCACGAATATCACCACAATAGCATTCGTTTAATTCGTCAAACAGCATTTGAATTAAACCAGCCGGTGGGCATCCTCCAGGATTTACAAGGGCCTAAAATTCGGGTCGGTAAATTTCTCAATGAAACTCAATCCATTGAACTAAAGACAGGCGATCCCTTTATCCTAACCAGTCGAAAAGTGGCCTGTTGTCAGGAAATTAGCTCGATTAGCTACGACAATTTAGCCGAAGAAGTGCCAGAGGGAGCCAGAATTTTACTCGATGATGGCAAGCTAGAAATGCGGGTCGAGAAGATTGATAAAGAACAAAAAGATCTATATTGTCGTGTTGTGGTGGGGGGAACCCTATCGAGTAATAAAGGGGTTAATTTTCCAGGGGTTTATCTGTCGGTCAAGGCTCTCACAGATAAAGATAAAGAAGATTTAATGTTTGGCTTGGATCAGGGGGTGGATTGGATTGCTCTCAGTTTTGTGCGGAATCCTGAAGACATTGAAGAAATTAAAGGGTTGATTGCTAGTGCGGGTAAGTCCATTCCGGTCATCGCTAAAATTGAGAAACACGAAGCGATCGCCGACATGGATGCAGTCCTAGAAAAATGTGATGGGGTGATGGTGGCACGGGGCGATCTGGGCGTAGAATTGCCCGCCGAAGATGTACCGATTCTGCAAAAGCGACTGATTGCCACTTCTAACCGTTTAGGCATTCCTGTTATTACCGCAACTCAAATGCTCGATAGCATGGTTAGTAATCCCCGTCCTACCCGTGCTGAAGTGTCCGATGTAGCCAATGCAATTCTGGATGGCACCGATGCGGTTATGCTCTCCAATGAAACGGCGATCGGTAAATTTCCTGTAGAAGCAGTGGCCATGATGGCCACCATTGCCGAACGCATTGAACAGGAAGAAATTAACAACAAACAAACCTCTGCTCTCAGAAACTCTATTCCCAATGCCATTTCTGCTGCCGTTAGCAATATTGCGGAAACCCTCCAGGCCGCAGCCATTATGACCTTGACGAAAACCGGCGCGACGGCCCGTAACGTTTCCAAATTCCGTCCTAAAACGCCTATTCTAGCCATCACCCCCCACGTCGATGTCTCGCGTCAATTGCAATTGGTCTGGGGCGTAAAACCCCTATTAGTCTTAGAATTACCTTCCACCAGTCAAACCTTTCAAGCGGCAATTAATGTGGCCCAGGAAAGTCATTTTCTCAAGGATGGAGATTTGGTGGTGATGACGGCTGGAACCCTTCAGGGCGTAGCTGGTTCTACCGATCTCATTAAAGTGGAAGTGGTTAAGGCTGTTCTCGGACGCGGTGTTGGTATTGGCCAAGGGGCGGTAACGGGTTGTGCCAGGGTTGCTCAATCTTCTAAGGATCTTGGTCAATTCGGTGCGGGTGAAATTCTTGTGGTTCCTGCGACCAGTGCAGATTTTGTCGAGATTATGCGTAGAGCCGCCGGTATTATCACCGAAGAATCCAGCTTAACCAGTCATGCTGCCATTATTGGTCTTCGTTTAGGCGTTCCAGTTATTGTCGGTTTTAAAAATGCCACTCAAATCATTCGGGAAGGAGCTATTTTAACCCTAGATGCTCAGAAAGGATTGGTTTATTCGGGAACAATGCCAGGCATGATCAGTAGTAACAATAATTCTTTACCCTAGATTTGAGCTTCCCTATTTGAGTCAACGCGATCGCCTCTTAACTCTTAACCCTGAAGACCAAAACGCGATCGCCTCTTACCGTGAGAATAAAAATGCGATCGCCAAAAGGTATTGCGTGGTCAGCGACCAAATTTTAGAATTAATTAGCTCATTTTTTGAGAAATTTAACTATAATATTGTTCAATGACACAAGAATTCATTTTTTCTTTAATTTTTGCTCCTGAAGTTATCGATCACCTACGAGTCATTGATAAAAAGTATCACAACTTAATTCGGGAAACGATCTCTCAACAATTAACCTACAACCCTTTAGACTCTACTCGGAACCGCAAACTATTAAAACCCCCTGCCCCATTTGAGGCAACTTGGGAACTTAGATTCGGATCTAAAAACTGTTTTCGGGTATTCTATGACGTTGATGAAGTAGAAAAAATAGTTCTTATTTTGGCTATTGGTGTCAAAAATAGAAATAAATTAATTATTGGCGGAGATGAAATTGGATTATGAAAAAGATTCCTCTTGTAGATGTACAAGAACCACTAAGTACCTATGTAGAACAGGCTCAAAATCAGGGGCCAATCGTGATTACTTGCAATGGTAAGGCGATCGCTTTACTGATTGCTCCCATTGACGATGATGATTTGGAGAGTTTGTTATTATCTCATTCATCCGAACTACAAACTATCTTGAATCAATCTCGTCAAAGTATCAAAATAGGTGAAGGATTAACAACAGATACGTTTTGGGCAAGAGTCAAGAATTCGGTTGAAGACCCAGAATTATGAACTGATTGCCTCTTAAGTTTTTCTAATTCTAACAAGCGATCGCCTCTTAACTGTGAAAATAAAAAAGCGATCGCCGATTAGTTTTTATCAGAGATTCACGGAATAAAAATCCTTCTTGCCCCCTGATAATCCTCAATATCAACGACAATATCTACCAAACGATTAACGCAACGCTCCCGATAATCTGGCTCTACAAGTAGTCGATCAATACGGGCAATTGTCACCACAGGTAATGACGTTGGTGTGTTTTCTTCCCGCATCACTTGTTCTAAGGAATTTTCTCCCTTCATGCTTCGATTAGCCGTGATCAAAATCATATGATGGGCTTGAGCATAATGCCAAACAACACGATCATCACTGGTGTCTGCTAATCCAACTTCTTCAAACAGAACAAAGCAAATTGAGATTAAGTCTAGCCAACCACTCGCTGCAAGGCATCCCGCCAAAATTACAGAATGCCCCCGCAAATTATGATCCACTAGAAAATTCATGTTCGTGATGTCATTAATTTGGCTTTTTCAGCTTCAAGTTTTGCGCGAATTTCTTCTCTGCCTGGTTTTGGTGGTTTAGCCGCAATACGAGTAACGCGATCGCGATTTTCTTCTTCGTAATATTTTTGTAGTTCTTCGGCTTCTTTTAAAATGAACTGATATTCTGTCTCAACTTCTGCTCGATGTGTCTCAATATAAAATAGGGCAGCAGCTACCTGTTCATCGGTCAGCCCTAACATGGCGCGGATAAACTTGGGTGGATAGTTTTCTGTCACATAATCCATGACATCATAAAGCGTTATTCGAGTACCTGCGATCGCCAATCCTCGCTCTGTACGAATAATAATTGCTGGCTCACTGAAGGTTAAAGACATATCAATTAAATGCTCTATCGTTAATTCCATGTTAGCTCAGAAGAAACAAAAAGCGATCGCCAATTAATTAATAGTTAATAATGAATAATTTGATAGTTGATAATTAATAACAGTGATAACTGATTAACATTTTGACTCCAAAAATCTATTCAAAGTCCCCCAGAATTGGGGGATTGAGGGGGCTTTTCCCCCAGAATTGGGGGATTTAGGGGGCATTACTTTTGTAAAGGTTTGGCAAATTTCCGTTTAGCCCACAGCCCCGCGCCGAAGAGAATCGTGCTACCAACAACGGGAAGAGCGTCCGTTTCCCAAGGTACAGCCGTAGCAGGTGCGAAACTAGAAGTGACTATGTCACCATCGCTAATCCCCTGAGGACTTTTATAAATACCTAGGCCAGTGAAAACGTAAGAGGAGTCGGTGGGATCAAGCCCCGTTAGGTTGTAGCTACCACCATTAGTATCATCGAATTTTATTCCCCATTCTTTAACACCAATCCCAGTCCCATCCCACTTAAACGTGTTGTTACCTGTAAATACTGGACTATTACTATTGATTCCTGAAATCGAAACAGTAGTTCCGCCCTTGGTGATAGTACCAGAAATGCCTGTCACGTTGTAAACGGTATCAGTAGCAGCAGGACTACTACCATCAGTGATATATGTCCCTGTAAAGACACCACCGTCGTTCAGCGTATAAGAGAAATTCCAGTTGAGAGCCTGGGCGGGTTGGGAAAGCAGGGATAGACCCATAAGTGTTACCCCCCCCCATTACGGACTTTCCGATAAGATTTGCTAATGTCATGTTTGTCTCCTCAATTGAGCGATGTTTTTAAACTTTTGGCATTACAAAACCTTTTTCCGTTTTGAGGCAATTTACAGCACTTTGTGTTCAAATCCCCTACAGAGTAGAGGTATAATCTGTAGGCTAGAAACTTTACCATCTAAAAAATAAATCGGGCTTTTTTGTGCTATCTAAATGAAGCTAAATAGATAGGTGTTTAAATTGTAAAGGCGATCACCACTTAATCAAAGATTATGTTAATCACCATCAGTCCTGAAACCTTAAGCCTAGAAGCAGGTAGTGAAATCATTCTTAGACACAAAACCTGGGAAGACTACGAAGACCTGTTGGCTATCCGTCAAGACAAAAACTTGCCCAAACTCTATTTCAACGCTAAAACTCAAGAAATTCGTCTTATATCTCCCCTCGCTAGTCACGGAAAACGAGTTGATACCCTCAGAGATTTAGTTAAAGCCCTATTAAATTTTGAGGGTAAGGATTGGGACTGTTTTGATCCGATTACCCTTAAACAATTGCAACGGGCTGGAGTCGAACCTGATACTTGTTTTTATATTGAAAATCGTCAAGTCATTTTAGGTAAAGAACGCATTAACTTAACGGTTGATCCTCCTCCTGATTTAGCGATCGAGGTAGATTTTACTTCCGTTACAAATCTTGGTTCTTATTCCCCCTTAGCAATTCCAGAACTGTGGATTTATTCTCCTGGTGACTTAAAAATTTATATTTTTGAAAATGATGATTATCAGGAAAAAAGTCAAAGTAATTTATTTAAACATTGGGACATTAAAACCCTATTTCCCAACTATGTCGAGATGGCTTGGTTTAAAGGTTCTAGTGTTGCTCTACGAGCATTTGAGGAGGATATTTTAAAGTAGCTTTTACCAAACCAATCTTACCGTCATAAATCAGTGTTATAATATCTAAAATACGACTAGAATGAAGGGTGTGTATTTTGTAGGGGTTTGGGTTACAAATCCTTAGAGCAAAAACTATCCAGTTACTTAAAGACATAAAAATTATTGCTATGACACCATTATTAGAGTCGATAAAAAACATCGACGATCAATTATCAAATCGTTATATTGATCTCGACCCAGGTGGCTATTGGATTATTTATATTGACTCTCAAAGCCAACTCATTGGGCTAAAACATTACAGCAACGCCATTAATGAACAAGGCTTGGCCGTTGATCCAGAAACAGGGGAAATCATTCCTTGTAAAGGAGTAGTGGAACGTCAACCGACTCTGACCCTTCAGGGTCGAACAGCCAAAGAACTCTGCGTTCAGCTTTTTGAAAAAATGCCTGATTGTCCGATCACCATGCTCAATCATGCGGCCTACTTAGGACGAGAATTGGTACGAGCAGAGTTGGCTCTTATTCAGGGAAACGAGTATATTCAGGATTAACACTATCCCCCCTAGCCCCCCTTTTTTAGCTACTGTGTACACACATCTTAAAAAAAGACACGCTTTGAGGTTTGATCCCCCTTGTATCTTAAAGGAAGAGTGGTAGACCGATTCCCCCTTGGTTATAAAAGCCGAGATTTAGTCTAGGTCGCCACTCATCAATCCTTCAAAAACTCGAAAAATCGAGAGGGTCACGAACCCGTAGTGAACAAGGTCGAGTAATGAAGATAAAAACTCAAAGTAAAGGGGTAAAAGCATGGAAACTCAAGTAGCAAGCCAATGGGTTGGTATAGAGGGTGCGACCTTTAGTTGATAAAAGCTGTTGTAATCAGGGTTCTACAGGGAACCCATATTGATCAAGTTTTGCCCAAAATTGACTCCATCGTTCCTTGGTCAATACCAAAGCTCGTAGGCTCAAAATAATTCCTGCTCCTTTTTCCTTCCATCGCATTCCTGAACAACATAATCGTTGTTTGACCAACGTCTTACAAGCTGCTTCCGTAACACCTGAACCAATCGGATACTTTTTCTCTAAGTATTCAGCATAATCCATTTGATGCTGATGATTCTCGTAATAAGTAATCGCCGCTTGTAGTTTCTCGGTAAGATTCTTAGAATGACTTTTTTCTTCTTTGACTTCTTTCATCAGATTTAGCAGTTCTCCTGCTTTTCCTTTTTCATGCTTGAGTTCTCGACAATTTTCAGTCAACCATTCTTTTTGTTTTGACACGGTATTCGGATGCAACGCTTCTGCCAACGCTCCTAAGTAACCAGAGGCATGATAGAAATCTAATATCTGTTCTTCCGTCTGCTTTTCTAAAAACTTCCAATTTGATTCTGCACCATCTGCTATACCGACAAATTTTGCCTCTGGATAACGGTTTTTCGCTCGCTCAATTTCTCTTTCCAATCTTTCTAGAAAACTCTTTTTTCCGTACTCTGGTGCCGCACCTAGATAGATTGTCTGTTGACGTTCTCCCTCACTATCGTATAGGGAAACGGTTCCCACCATTGCTTCACGGTAGCCATCCTCACACATCAGCATACAGGTTCCATCTAATCCTATTCCCACTGTTGCAATTTGGCTATCCTCCTTGGGCGGGGCATAACTCCACGCTTCTTCTTTTGCCTGTACCACACTTCCTACTGCTTCACTCAATCTTTGGATATAGGATAGCGCTACTTTTCTACCATGATTTTCTAATAAATCATTTTTCACCTCTTTGCCTGCCATCCCTGACATTTTTGAGGATACCTGTTTTGCCAATAATGGCGTTGATGTTATGATTATCCTTGCTTCTCTTTCTAAGGGGCAATACGTTTTTCCTCAAAGGTGAACGCTGATATACATGACGATTCACTATAACCTCACCATAAGGTGTTTGATATTCTTTCGGTTGCTCTCCCTTACTCTTCCAGATTTCTTCACCGATTTTTAAGGGTGAACCATCTGTATCTAAATATTTCAAGGCTTCTTTGCTGGCGATGCAACCTACTTCGTTTAAGCCTTTTTGAATATTTATTTCTGTATCCAACATTGAACGACTGAGTTCTAATGTTAGTTCTATTTTTATCTTTGAACCCTCTACATTAATTAGTTTTGCTGTCATCATTGTTTCCTCTTTGTCACTTTTCATCTCATGTTAACACTTTTCTTTTCCTTCATCAACTAAAGGTCACACCCGGTATAGACGTCAGCAAAGCCAAGTTGGACATAGCTTTACGTCCAGCGAATAAGGTTTTGCAAGTAACCAATCAAGAGTCAGGCTGGCAGGAATTAAGCGAACAACTCAAAAAATACAAAATTGAGTTAATCATCATCGAATCAACAGGAGGAATGGAAAGAGGAGTGGCTCACAAGCTGCAAAAAGAGGAATTCAAGGTAGCAGTGATTAATCCCAAAAGAGCCAGAGATTTTGCCAAGGCATCAGGTCGTCTAGCGAAAACGGACAAAATAGATGCCGAGGTATTAGCCCATTTTGGAGAAGCCTTGCAACCAAGCCCAAAACCGTTAGCATCAGAATCTCAAGTAGCTTTATCCGATTTGGTCAATCGTCGTAGTCAGTTAGTGGAAATGCTAAACAGTGAACAAAAACGAGCGCACAGTGTTCGTAGTAGCACGGCGAAAGCTGACATTGAGACTAATATTCAATGGCTCAAACAAAGGATAAAAGGAATGGATGAGCAGATAGACCAACTGCGGCAAGACAACGAAGAGAGTAAAAAGCAGTATGAGCTATTAACCAGTGTACCTGGAGTGGGCAGAGTAACGGCCGTGACCTTGCTATCAATGTTGCCAGAATTAGGAGAGCTACCATTGAAGAAACTGTCGAGTCTAGTGGGAATTGCTCCCATGAACTGTGACAGTGGGCAAATGCGAGGAAAACGACGTATTATCGGTGGACGAGCAAGGGTGCGTGCCGTGCTGTATATGTCAGCCCTAGTGGCAATACAACACAATCCGGTAATTAAGGCGTTTTATCAAAAATTGCTCCAGGCAGGTAAGGCCAAAAAAGTAGCTTTAATTGCCTGCGCTCATAAGCTATTGGGATTTCTTCATGCTATAGTCAAGAGTCAAAAACCTTGGCGATGTCCTGAAAATATAGAGACAAAGGAGGAAAAACTGCAAGCGTGCTAATTCTCTGATATTGGTTGAAAGAGTTAACATAACTCATTCTCTGACGAGTTGTATGAGGATGAGTTGTTTGTTTTGACTAATTTTATTTGATAGCGATCCTATCAAGGCCTTGACAAACAAGATAATCGCTAAATCCCCCTTAAAAAGGGGGACTTCAAACCTTTAATTTGTCTTCCCTCTTTCAAAGCTGTTCGTTACGCAAATCTCCTAATTAAAAAACTCAAAGCCATACACAGCAAGCTTTTCATCTTCTCCCCCCTTTTTAAGGGGGGTTGGGGGGGATCGAGACTCAGTAAGGGTTTCAGAGACTTCTGGATAATGGATAGCTTTCAAAGGGGAGCTATGGGTGATTCTATAACTTGTGTGTACACGGTAGCCTTTTTAAGGGGGGAAGCCGAAGGCAGGGGGATCAAACATCGGCAAAGCTCTTTATTTAATTTGGTATAGTATTGCTGAAATTGCCCATCAAAACCACTGAAACAAACTATGCTGTCTTTCCTGCGGATTAAGAATTTTGCCCTCATTGATCACCTGGAATTAGGGTTTGGTCAGGGTTTAAATGTGCTGACTGGGGAAACGGGGGCTGGTAAGTCGATTATTTTAGATGCCATTGATATTTTGTTGGGTGGTAAAGTCAATGGTCGGGTGATTCGTCAAGGAAGCCACTATAGTCAGATTGAGGCCACTTTTCAGATTACGCCGGTTTTGGAAGCCTGGCTTATTTCCCAGGAAATTGAATCGTTAGAGACTGATAGTTTAATTTGTAGCCGTGAGTTGATGTTAACAGGGGATTCGCTGCGATCGCGCTCTAGGGTGAACGGAGTCGTGGTCAATCGTCAACTGTTGGCCGAACTGCGAGAAAAGTTGGTAGAGATCACCGCCCAGGGCCAAACCGTCCAATTAATGGATTCGTCAGTACAGCGCAAGTTATTAGACCTCTACGGTGGTAAACCCCAATTAGCACAACGGGCCACAGTGGAAACGGCCTATCATCAATACCAAAGTTCAGTGCAGGCCCTAGAAGCCCGTCGTCAGTCTGAAAAAGATCGATTACAACGACTGGATATTTTAGAATATCAACTCAAGGAATTACGAGAAGCGCAACTGTCCGATGCCGATGAATGGGAAACCCTGGAACAGGAACGCGATCGCCTTTCCCATGTGGTTGAGCTACAGCAATTAAGTTATCAAGCCTATCAATTGCTTTACCAAAATGATCGGGGCGACAATGCCGTTGCCGATTTATTGGCCCAAGCTGAAGGTATTGTTCAGGACATGATTCGCTATGACAGTGGGCTGGAATCCTTGTTAGAAATGCTCCGTAATGCCACCACTCAAGTGATCGAAACAGGGCAGCAATTAAATGTCTATGGTAATCACCTGGAAGCCGATCCCCAACGGTTAGCAGAAGTAGAAGAACGTTTATTACTCTTAAAACGGCTTTGTCGCAAGTATGGTCCCAGTCTCACCGAAGCGATCGCCTATTGGCAAAAATTAGAAAGCGAAGAACAGCAAATTAATGATCAAGAACAATCCCTAGAAGTCTTAGAACAGGCCACGGAAAAAGCCAAAGTTACCCTAGAAAAAGAATGTGCGATTTTAACTCAACTGCGACAACAAACTGCCCGTCAGCTAGAGCAAGAATTGGTGCAGCAATTAAAACCCTTGGCCATGGAAAAAGTCATTTTTGCCTGTCAAATTAACCCCATTCCGCCCCAAGTCACGGGAGCCGATCAGGTGATTTTTTACTTTAGTCCTAATCCTGGCGAAAAGATTCAGCCCCTTTCCACAACAGCTTCGGGCGGTGAAATGAGTCGTTTTCTCTTAGCCTTAAAAGCCTGTTTTAGTCTGGCTGAGTCCGTTTCCCAAACCTTAATCTTTGATGAAATTGATGTCGGGGTTTCCGGTAAAGTGGCTCAAGCGATCGCCGATAAATTGTATCATTTAAGTCAACGGCAACAGGTACTCTGTGTCACCCATCAACCTTTGGTAGCGGCTTTAGCGGATCAGCATTTTCGAGTCGATAAAACCATTATTGAAGAAAGTAGTTTACCGATGGATCTCAACCTCGAAGCCGATCCATTATCAGACATTCGGACAGTGGTACGAATTACGCCCTTAATCACCTCGCAACACCGTCAGGAAGAACTAGCTCAATTGGCCGGTGGTCATTCTGCCCAGGAAGCCCTCACCTTTGCCCAGTCATTACTAAACAAGGCCGAAATTTATCGCCAAAAACAAGCCTAAAGATCAATCTTCCTTGATCCGATAGGAGGGTTTGAGCCAACCCCTACGCCAAAAGAAAAAGAGGGAACCAAAGGCGATCGTTAACATCACAATCCAGGTGCCAATATAGCCGTAGGGAGACTTTAATTCGGGCATTTCTTCAAAGTTCATCCCATAAACACCGGCAATAAAGGTTAAAGGAATAAAAATCGTCGAAATAACCGTTAAAAATTTCATGACTTCATTCATTTTATTACTCATCGAGGTCATATAAACTTCCATTAAACTGGCCGCTAGTTCTCGATAGGCTTCAATAATATCCAAAACTTGAATAATGTGATCATGACAATCTCGAAAATAGATGCGGGACTCCGTGCTAATTAAAGGATTAATATCCCTGAGTAACACATTCATAACGTGACGTAGTGGCCAAATTAAGCGTCGTAGAGCCAATAATTCCCGACGAATATTATAAATTTCTTCCATTAATTCTCCATCGGGATGACGAATGATGGTATCTTCTAAGGCCTCAATTCTAGCCTCATAGTCTTCCAAGAGAGGAAAATATTCATCAATTAACATATCCAGTAATAAATAAACTAAATAATCTGGCCCTTCCTGACAGACTTTGCCCTGGTTGGCTCGGATGCGATCGCGGACAGGATCAAAACAATCGGCCATTTCCGCTTCTTGGAAGGTTAATAAATAGCGTTTTCCTAAAACAAAACTCACCTGCTCACTTTCAAAACCATCTTCTTCTCGATTCGGACGGACACGATGGGCAATAATCATAATATGATCATGATAATCTTCCACCTTGGAACGTTGTGGAACATTGACCACATCTTCTAATAGGAGGGGATGTAATTTAAAAATTTCCCCCACTTGCTTTAAAATTTCTTCACTCCCTAAACCACGAATATCCATCCAGGAAACGGTATTTGTCCCTAAATAAGGACGCAAGGCATTGGGCGTTAAATCTGATTTGCGAATGGCATGATCGGAACTATAATCAATCAGAATAATTTTGGAGGGTTGGGCATCGGGTTCAATGCTGAGGGTGCCTGGTTCACTCCCTGGTTCATCATAAAAATAGTCAAAATAATCCTCTTCCTCTTCTGGTGCTTCCGTTGGTAATTGACGCAGCAGGAGTTCTGGATTGAGGCGTGATTGAGTCATAGGCTTTCCTGATTAAAAAGAGAGGTGAACCTGATTAAGCAGCCAGAGCAGAGGAGGAATGCTCCACCCATTTTCGAGAGTCATTTTTTCGCCCATGACCCTTCATAACGATTAATAATTAGTTTTTATTAAGATGGCATTGTCCGTAGTGATTTGCGCTGAATCTGAAGTTCAGAAACGGAGAAAAAACCAAGTCTTAACAAAAACGGGCTTGATCTTGATTAATACCCGATTGAGGTAATGGTTGCGTTAAGAAACTAGCAGGTTGTATGTTCCTGTAAAAACCCGTTGGGCTGGCCCAGTCATATAAATTCGTTGCTCACTGTCTGACCATTCAATTACCAGACAGCCCCCAGGCAATTCTACTATACAACGGCGATCGCTTTTCCCTGTCAAAACTCCAGCAACTACTGATGCACAGGCTCCTGTCCCACAGGCAAGGGTAATGCCAGCCCCCCGTTCCCAGACCCGCATTTTGAGGTAATCGGGGGCCACCACCTGAATAAATTCCGTATTAGTGCGTTGGGGAAAGACGGGATGATGTTCAAATTGAGGGCCGATTATTTCCAGGGGAATGGCATTGACATCTTCGACAAATGTAATACAGTGAGGATTGCCCATACTCACACAGGTGACAGCCCAGGTTTGTCCGGCCACGTCTAAGGGCAGATTAATCACTTTTTCGGTTGGGTTAGCCAAAGTTGTCGGGATTTCTGAGGCGAGCAGATAGGGTTGGCCCATATCCACCCGAACTTGTCCAGCCGCTTCTATTTGAGGCGTGATCACTCCAGCTAAAGTGTGAATGCGGTAGGATTTGCCCACCCGTTCCTGACCCTCTAATTCCGCCAGAAATCGCGCTAAACAACGAATACCGTTACCACACATTTCTGGTTCTGAACCATCTGCGTTATAGATCCGCATGGTATAGTCCGTGTCATCTTGACCAGGTAGCGCGAAAATAACTCCATCTGCCCCCACCCCAAAATGGCGATCGCAGATTTGGATGGCTTGCTCTGGGGTTAGACAAGGGGTCGCACTATGACGATTATCAATCAGAACAAAGTCATTACCGAGACCATGATATTTGGTAAAAGCAAGGGACATAGAAAAACCACCAGGGACAATTAAAAAAGAAGAATGGAGCCGATGAGCCTGTCCGTCAGTCTGTTTTGAGTTGTATCACAATCACCTGACAAGATAAACGCTTTCTATGTTATGTTAACTTTTGTTGAGTCCAATGTGGGTAGTCAACTCTTCTCCATTATTGTCTAGATGCAAAAAATTCTCCAAACACCATGTTAGAACTCTATCAATTTGAATTGTCTCAATATTCAGAAAAAGTTCGTTTTATTCTAGATTATAAAGGGTTAGAATATCGCAAAATTGAAGTGGTTCCAGGGGTCGGACAATTAGAGCTATTGCGTTTATCTGGACAATCAAAAGTGCCAGTATTGAAAGATGGCGAGACGGTGATCGCTGACTCAACGGAAATTGCTTTTTATCTAGATCGGAAATTTCCAGAAAAACCCTTAATTCCCACTGATCCCGTGCTGCGTGGTCAATGTTTGTTAATTGAAGAATGGGCTGATGAATCGATTGGCTTAAAAGGTCGTAAAGCTTTCATTGGGGCCTTAAATCAAAATCCTAACTTTCGGACTTCCGTGTTACCCAAAGAAACCCCCAGTTTCCTGAAAAATCTGGTGGGAGCCGTCCCCTCTGAAATGCTAGATCTTCTCGGTACGGGCATTGGTTTTGGGGCAGATGCGGTCAAAGAGGCCATGCGCGGTTTAAAACAGGATTTAGAAGCCCTGAGTCTCATTTTGCAACATCAGCCCTATCTAGTGGGCAATGAACCGACTTTAGCGGATTTTACGGTGGCGGGTTTGAGTATGATTATCAAATTTCCGGCGGGAGACTACATCAATATTCCAGCAGAGTTAAAGGCAAAGGGCATTCCTGGTTTGGCTGATCACAGTTCTTATTTGCCTTTCTTTGAATGGCGCGATCGCCTGTATAGCCATTTCCGTAAAGTCTCTAACCATTCCCCTGCTAGTCCTGATAATCCCACGGTGATTACGATTGATGATTAATGGTCAATCACAAATCCTCCGTCTTAGAGCTTAGAGCTTTTCTTTTTATGTCTTCTGCTTAACGGCGATCGCGGTTTCTAGAGAACCAATGCCTTCAATTTCAATGCGAACGGTGTCCCCCACTTGCAAAGGGCCAATCCCTTCTGGGGTTCCCGTCAAGATGATATCGCCAGGCAGGAGGGTCATAATCTGAGAAATATAGGACACCAAAACGGCGGGGGAAAAAACCATCTCATTGATTTTGGCCGACTGTCGAGGGACAGTTTCTTCATTGACAAAGGTTTGCAGACGCGCATCGATGGTTAAATCACGGATGATCCAGGGGCCCAGGGGACAAAAACCGTCAAATCCTTTGGCTCTCGTCCATTGACTATCCTGACGTTGTAAGTCCCTAGCGGTAATATCATTGGCAATGGTATAGCCCCAAATTATGCTACTGGCCGCTTCTACGGAGCAATCCTTGGTGGTCGCACCGATTACTAACGCTAATTCTCCTTCGTAATCCACCCGTTGAGATTGAGCCGGATAAAAAACGGTCTGGCCATGGGCCGCGATCGCCGTAGGCGGCTTTAAAAAAAGTAAGGGTTCTGGCGGGACACTATTCCCTAATTCGGCTGCATGGGCGGGATAGTTACGACCCACCGCAATAATCTTAGAAGGAGTACAGGGCGACAGAAGCCTATAATCGGACTCGGCCAAAACCAGACCAGTAGATTTCCCCCCTAACCAGGGAGCTTGATCGAGGACTTCAACAGAACGATTCGGTTGGAGCAACCCATAATACAACTGTTGATCCTGGCTTTGAATACGGACATAGCGTTGCGCCATAGAAGCAAGAAACCATTACGGTCTGATCAAAAAAAGAATTGCAGTTGTCTAGCGATAAACTATCCTATCGTAGTATCATAGACAATCCTTGCTTCAATAATGAATGCTTGATCACAAATCTTTGTAAGATTTTTTCAGCATTGACAAAGAAGCCTATTTGTCCATAAGGAGAACGTTTTCCCATGACCCCCTACGAAATGATGGTAATCCTGCGTCCTGATCTCTCGGAAGATCTTGTACAACAGGAAGTTACCAAATACCAAGAATTTTTAGCCCAATATAACACCGAAGAATTAACCATCAAAGTCTGGGGTAAGCGTCGTTTAGCCTACCCAATCGGCAAGTTTCAAGATGGAATTTATCTGCTCTTGAATTACCGAGGTGATGGCAAACAGGTTGCTCCCCTAGAACGGGCCATGCGTCTAGGTGATGAAGTCATTCGTTTCTTAACGATTAAATTATCGGATAAACCCGCGATCGCTGAAGTTGAAGTTCCAAACGCCATTGCCCCTCCGATTATTGCCCCTGTTCCTGCCCAAGTTTAAGCCCTTATCCGTTGGAGAATGTTGACATTGGCTATCTCCATTGCCAGAAAAATTGTGTTAGGCTAGTTTTGGTCAGGGTTTTACCTACCGTAACTCGTCTCACACAATCTTAAGGAAAGGGAAGTGCTCTGCGGGATTAACCGTTTACCCACAGTGTTTCGCAAGTTTCCCCGTGCAGATAAAAGGTCTGAGACTTTCTAGAAGAAAGCTACAGTACACAGGAGCCGTCTGTCTGATGGACTACTTGGACAAATTAATTGAAAAGCTCAGAGAATTAGCCCAAAAGCTGATTGAACATTTGCTTGGCCCCCAGGCAGAACCGGAGCCTGAGTTGATTCCCATTCCTGTCAAGGAACCTCACCGTCGTCATCGTTAGTTAACTTCCCCCCTTATCGGAGTGTCTGATCAAGCTTTGCCATTGTTAAGCTTATTAGTATTGCATGGCCCAAATTTGAATCTGCTCGGCCAACGGGAACCCCATATTTATGGATCTCTGACCCTAGCCAGTATTAATCAACGTTTAGCAGAAATTGCTGATCAGAACGGGGCTGCTCTGGCGATCGCTCAATCAAACCAGGAAGGGGTTTTAGTGGATCACATACAGGCGGCCCTGAACCAACATCAAGGAATCATGATTAATGCGGGGGCCTATACCCACACGAGTGTAGCCATTCGAGATGCCCTCAGTGCAGTTAAAATCCCGACGGTAGAGGTTCACCTGAGTAATATTTATCAACGGGAAACTTTTCGACATCATTCCTACATTGCCCCGATCGCCATCGGACAGATCAGTGGTTTTGGTGCGAATAGCTATTATCTGGGACTTCAGGCTTTGATTGATTATTTATTACTTAACCCTAGGGGCGTTAAAAGCTAAATTTAGTCTAGGGCAGGAATTGTTAAAAAATTTGGTTAATTTCAAGAATGGTTCTAAAATTGCCAAAGTTGTCAAAACCGTCTTTTACAAGAGAAATTAACGCTGGGCCAGAGAAGTGGTGGGGAAATAGGCCTGGAGTCAGGGCATTTGTCAGGAGATTTAGAGGCGATCATCCCATTGGGTGAACCTAGGCACGGAAGTTTTAGACTAAAATTTTATATACAGTGAGGCAAGAAATTCGCGCAACTCGATGCAATGTTCTCCTCACACACGAAAAATCGCTTGTGCCGTCCTTCGGGGCGGTTCTTTTTTGACAAGATGATACGGATCGAACAGAAATTAGCGATCGCTACATAGGGCTTGCTGAAAAAAGCTGAAACCTTTACGGAGAAAAATAGTAGGCGAATTAAGAACCGCTAGAATGCACGAAAATAGGGTAGAATGCCTCAAAACCATTGCATTAAGAAGAGAGAAAGCAGATGTACCGAAAGCAACAGTACTCAATTGAAACACCAGAAAACTTGAAAAATCTGTTCGGCGGGCAGTTAGACGAAGAAAATCGTTGGATAGAAATGTCAAAAATGATTCTTTGGGAAGAATATGAGGAAGAATATGCAAAAAACTTCACAGAAAAAAAAGGAGCCCCAGCCAAATCATTTAGAATGGCATTAGGAGCATTAATTATCAAAGAAATTTCAGGAAAAAGTGACAGAGAAACAGTAGAACAAATAAAAGAGAACCCTTATTTACAGTACTTTATAGGAATGGAAAGCTATAGTAGCAAAGAAGCATTTAATGCGTCAATGATGGTTCATTTTCGTAAAAAAATAGGAATGGAATTAATAAATAAAATTAATAAAGAAATAGAAAAAAAGCGACGGGTGTAGCGTCAGAAAAAAAAGAAAATGAAGGAAAGTTATTGTTAGATGCGACTTGTACACCAGCAGATATAAAATATCCAACGGATATAGGAATATTGAATGATGCCAGAGAAAAAACAGAAAAAATAATAGATAAGCTGTATGAAGAAATAAAAGAGAAAAGGAAAGAAAAGCCGAGGACTTATAGGGAAGTGGCAAGAAAAGAGTACTTAGCCATAGCAAAAAAACGTCGTGTGTCAAAAAAAGAAAGAAGAAAAGGAACAAAAAAACAACTAGGATATATAAAAAGAAACTTGTCTCATATAGAAAAAATGATAGAAGAGGGAGCAAAGTTAGAAAAACTAACGAAAAAAGAGCAAGAAGAGCTTGTAACGATAGGAAAAGTGTATGAGCAACAGTTAGAAATGTATGAAAAAAAGACAAATAAAGTAGAAAACAGAATTGTGAGTGTAAGCCAACCTCACGTGCGTCCAATAGTGCGTGGAAAAGCGGGAAAAGCAGTAGAGTTTGGAGCTAAAATATCGGCAAGTAATGTGAATGGCTTTGTCTTCTTAGACAAATTAAGTTGGGATAATTACAACGAATCGGGAGATTTACAAGCGCGAATAGAAGAATATAAAAGGGAAACAGGATGTTATCCGGAATCGGTTCATGTGGATAAAATCTATCGAACAAAAGCGAATCGAGCTTATTGTAAAGAAAGGGATATAAGAATGAGTGGTCCCCGATTGGGAAGACCGCCGAAAGAGGTGAGCAAAGAAAAAAAGAAAGAGGCACGCTCAGATGAAAGAGTGCGTAATGCCATTGAGGGTAAATTCGGACAGGGAAAGAGGAAATTTAGTCTTGGTCGAGTGATGGCCAAACTACCTGAGACCTCGGAAACGGTAATTGCGATGAACTTTTTGGTAATGAATCTTTCTACTCTACTTCAGAAGACAAAAAGTAAAAAGTTGTAGAGTCGTTTTTCTTGTGAAAAATGGTGTTAATTTTCCTCTCTTTTGTGAGGAGTGATTTGTGTTGACCTTTTTAGACAGAAAGGAACAATAGATTAAACAAAATCTGTATTTTGATTTGTTTCCATAAGGATAAGTTATCTATGCTTTTTCAGTCCATACTTCCCTAACCCACATTTCTTTCGTTTTTTGACTTTTTCAGCAAGCCCTAAGTATTTGTACGACGACGAAAGGCGGCTAAATAGCGTCGGATAGCACTATTAAATGCCTCAACGTGGTTGGCATGGACGTCCTTTTCTTCTGGTTTTTCTGTTGTCTCTGGATGTTCTGGTTTCGGAGTTTCTACTTTCTTTAGTTTACCCTCAGAATCTCGACGTTTACTACTCTTATTTTTTAGTCTTACTACAAGACCCTTCGGTAATACTTTGGTGGGACGACCTCGCTTTCCAGTCCTTAATACTTCGTGACAAATATTAAATAGCAGTTGACTATATCGCTTTTCTCCATCTGTAAATAACTGGAGAGATTCTGCACTCCTTTCAAATAATTCCGCTACCGTCATCATTGCTTCTAGAAATAATTTCTGCTCTTTTCGACCACATTTTAAATGCCAAATAAAGCGGCTAGCCCTGTCCATGAGCACGATTGTCCAACCCTCAGAGGCACTTGCTTCTTTATTTTTTCCAACTTTTGTGTATAGTTCATCCCCTTCTATTACTAATTTAACAAATTCATTCACTAAGGCGTATAAAAATAATGTCTATTGTAATCCTGATAATTTCTTTTCCCAATTCAATATTGTTGTTTTCGCGTAGCCGAATACTCGGGCTGCTGCATTCAATCCTATTCCTTCCATTCTGGCTTTTAATACTTTTACAATTTCACTTAATGGGGTTTCTAAGCCAGCGATTACGCTACCATAAGTCTCAGCAAAACAAGAACTACATTCTTGACAAATGAACATTTTACGTTCCCCGTTACCTTTCGTTTGATAATGAGAATGTATTTTTACATTTTCACTATAGCAATGAGGACAGTTTTTCTTGAATAAGGCATCCTCTTTCTCTTGGCACAAGCCAACATCATTCAGGATTTTCATATAGCTTTTCTTTAATATTGACATTGTTTTCTGTTTCCTTTTTCTTTGATATAATGACAATAATAATAGTATAATAAAAACGGGCCGATGTCTAGTCTTAAACTATTTTTCTATTTTCTCAAAGCCTTACACCATAACTTTTTCCAACTTTGATCAGACGATACCAGTTCCCTCTTGCTTGGAAGCCGCATCTAAACGGGCTGGACGTTTTATTTTAGCTACTAATGTTCTTGATTCTCAGGTTTTGAGTCCCGACCCAGCAATTCTAAATTTGAAAAATCAGGAGGAATTAGTGGCGGGCAGAGAGTCAAATGGCTCAAGCATAAAATCAAGAAGGTGTTGCCAGCTATCAAAGACAAAATAGGTAGTAAGAGTACGTAAATGGGAAAAAAAGCATCTTCGAGTCCCTAAAAGTAGTCGGATACGTTGGTAGGACTCATCTAAAAGCTGTAAAACGGTGTGAAACAAGAAAGCCAGTAAATTTAAGGTGAGCAAAAAGGTAGCAAGATGGTGGTCACCATGTCCAAAATTGTGTTCTAGATGGTAGCCCTGAGTCTTAAGAGTATTATGGTTCTCATTTTCGGTTTTCCAACGAGAGCGAGCGACACTGACTAACTCAACAATGTTATCGGCTTGGGGAAAAAGGTCGGTAATCCAATCGTTGTGAAAGAGAACCTGACCATCAGAACGGCGAGTAACGGTAACCTCGAACCAATGAGTATTGAGGGCGGCGGAACCATCTCTTAGGGGCAAGTGATAAGTCCAACGATAATGATAATCATGCCAATCGCGACCATGACGACGACGCTCATGGAAAGAGTAAACCTCTCCAATCTTCTCGGCATAGTCCAAAAACTCATAAAGAGTGGGGTGAGATTCAGGCAAACAGACAAAGAGATAGTGAAAGTGGTTTTGAAGAGCCTCTTCGCACATCGGTTGACGACTATAGAGGTCATCCCCCAATCATAGTAACGCTAAACGGGTCAAAGAATTCTCGATGTCTGTGGAGCCAACGTTTTGCCGCCGCTACCTCACAGTCCTATTTCTCGTGACCATCTTGAGGGGTAATAAATTCAGGGTCAAGACTAATCACCGCTTTTTGCTGAGGTGAGACAATTACCGGTAAGATTGCCGAATGAAAGTAAGTCACTGTCCCGTTTTTATGGGTTCGATGGGAACATTGCTCACAGTGGATATTTTGGGAGGAGAAATACTCTGTGCCATCTAGCGGAATTAGTAATTGCTTGTCTAACACCTCATACCGAGTCAATATTCCTCTGGTCTTTAGTAGTTGATAAATGTCACTAAACACCACAAATAACGAATTGGCTTTGATTTTATCCAGGATATTGCGGATTTGATTGTCACTAGGTATTTTGATGGCACCGAATAGAGTTTGAAGATTATCCCTACCGTTGCGACTATGCAGTTGTCTTTGATGTTCTAGGAATGATTCACATTGCATTAGAAACAGGCTGAAACCACCTAGTACCGCATCTTTTAGGCTGTAGGTTGTATTTGGACTGGGTTGGCGAGGGTCTTTCATTTTCTCTATACTTGCTACCAAGTACGCTATCAGACCAGCCATACTGATTATTCCTTGCATCTTTTCTTCCTCTCTGTCTCCCTTGTTGTCCTTTCCCATTATCCCTGTTTTCTACAACCCTTACCTCGCCTTAAATTTAGAATTGCTGGTCCCGACCAGATGTTGGCTGAATATAAGGCTCAACAAAACACCGAGCGCGGCTTTCGCTTTCTCAAAGACCCTTTCTTTTTTGCCTCTGCTCTTTTTCTCAAGAATCCTCAACGCATTATGGCTTTGATGATGATTATGGTTGTCTCTTTATTGGTTTATACTTTGGCACAACGTCGCCTACGACAGGCTTTGGCTCTTGCCCATCAGACTATTCCTAATCAAAAGGGTAAACCGACCGCCATTCCCACTCTGCTTTGGGTCTTTCAGTCTTTTCTGTTTATCCGTTGGTTAGAGATTGACGGCATTCAAACTATCGTTAATTTGACCTCCAAACACAAACATATTCTTTCCTTTCTTGGCTCTTCATGCCAAAAGTACTACTTTGTCTCTTGACTTACCTGCGGAATGTGGGATTGATTGGAGAATGCCTGATTTTCCTTTGATGCCCAAGTCGGTCTCAAGTCAGGGCGAACGCATCTTATTTTTGAAAGGTAGGCTGGATAAGGGTTTCCGAGATCATGATTGATTTTTTATGAAACGCTGAAAGTCTTATCAGATAAGGAGTCTAGAATTTAGATGCGTTTGCCCTGGCTTTGAGACTCAATTTCTTGACATTTGCTTACTATCTCCTCATACACAGGATCATAGAATAGTTTGTATAACCCAATAACCAGTTTAAATATCTTGGTTAAAATGGGTACGCTTCTTAAGTCAAATCCTCCTAAATAGGGCTTGCTGAAAAAGTCAAAAAACGAAGGAAATGTGGGTTAGGGAAGTATGGACTGAAAAAGAACAGATAACTTATCCTTATAGAAAGAAGTTAAAATACAGATTTTGTTTAATCTATTGTCCCTTTATTTCTAAAAAGGTCAGCAAAAGTCACTCCTCACAAAAGAGAAGAAAATTAACACCATTTTTCAGAAGAAAAACGACTCTACAACTTCTTACTTTTTGCTTCCTTCTTTGTCTTCTGAAGTAGAGTAGAAAGATTCATTACCAAAAAGTTCATTGCAATCACAGTTTCCGGTAGTGTTCTGAATCTGTGGAAGCACATCTAAATAGGGCTTGCTGAAAAAGTCAAAAAACGAAAGAAATGTGGGTTAGGGAAGTATGGACTGAAAAAGCATAGATAACTTATCCTTATGGAAACAAATCAAAATACAGATTTTGTTTAATCTATTGTTCCTTTCTGTCTAAAAAGGTCAACACAAATCACTCCTCACAAAAGAGAGGAAAATTAACACCATTTTTCACAAGAAAAACGACTCTACAACTTTTTACTTTTTGTCTTCTGAAGTAGAGTAGAAAGATTCATTACCAAAAAGTTCATCGCAATTACCGTTTCCGAGGTCTCAGGTAGTTTGGCCATCACTCGACCAAGACTAAATTTCCTCTTTCCCTGTCCGAATTTACCCTCAATGGCATTACGCACTCTTTCATCTGAGCGTGCCTCTTTCTTTTTTTCTTTGCTCACCTCTTTCGGCGGTCTTCCCAATCGGGGACCACTCATTCTTATATCCCTTTCTTTACAATAAGCTCGATTCGCTTTTGTTCGATAGATTTTATCCACATGAACCGATTCCGGATAACATCCTGTTTCCCTTTTATATTCTTCTATTCGCGCTTGTAAATCTCCCGATTCGTTGTAATTATCCCAACTTAATTTGTCTAAGAAGACAAAGCCATTCACATTACTTGCCGATATTTTAGCTCCAAACTCTACTGCTTTTCCCGCTTTTCCACGCACTATTGGACGCACGTGAGGTTGGCTTACACTCACGATTCTGTTTTCTACTTTATTTGTCTTTTTTTCATACATTTCTAACTGTTGCTCATACACTTTTCCTATCGTTACAAGCTCTTCTTGCTCTTTTTTCGTTAGTTTTTCTAACTTTGCTCCCTCTTCTATCATTTTTTCTATATGAGACAAGTTTCTTTTTATATATCCTAGTTGTTTTTTTGTTCCTTTTCTTCTTTCTTTTTTTGACACACGACGTTTTTTTGCTATGGCTAAGTACTCTTTTCTTGCCACTTCCCTATAAGTCCTCGGCTTTTCTTTCCTTTTCTCTTTTATTTCTTCATACAGCTTATCTATTATTTTTTCTGTTTTTTCTCTGGCATCATTCAATATTCCTATATCCGTTGGATATTTTATATCTGCTGGTGTACAAGTCGCATCTAACAATAACTTTCCTTCATTTTCTTTTTTTTCTGACGCTACAACCGTCGCTTTTTTTTCTATTTCTTTATTAATTTTATTTATTAATTCCATTCCTATTTTTTTACGAAAATGAACCATCATTGACGCATTAAATGCTTCTTTGCTACTATAGCTTTCCATTCCTATAAAGTACTGTAAATAAGGGTTCTCTTTTATTTGTTCTACTGTTTCTCTGTCACTTTTTCCTGAAATTTCTTTGATAATTAATGCTCCTAATGCCATTCTAAATGATTTGGCTGGGGCTCCTTTTTTTTCTGTGAAGTTTTTTGCATATTCTTCCTCATATTCTTCCCAGGGAATCATTTTTGACATTTCTATCCAACGATTTTCTTCGTCTAACTGCCCGCCGAACAGATTTTTCAAGTTTTCTGGTGTTTCAATTGAGTACTGTTGCTTTCGGTACATCTGCTTTCTCTCTTCTTAATGCAATGGTTTTGAGGCATTCTACCCTATTTTCGTGCATTCTAGCGGTTCTTAATTCGCCTACTATTTTTCTCCGTAAAGGTTTCAGCTTTTTTCAGCAAGCCCTAAATAAGACATCCAAATTCAAAGCGATTGATAAATAATCCAAGGACAATATCGTGCATCACAATAGATTTGGAGAAACAAATCGTTTTTCTCGCTAATCTCTTTATTCGAGTTCTCAATGTCAAGTGCTTTCGTTCGATTTTTTGAGTATTATACTTACCCACCTCATGCAATGCTGGCTCAATATGTCGTTCGTAAGCCCCCCATCCATCTGTATAATATTGAGTAATACCAAAAGGTTCTAACAACTCTTTTAGCCTTAGAAATGCTTCGTCTTTGTGACCAGACAAAACATAAGCTAATATCTCACCTGTCTTATGATCAATAGCGTGCCATAACCATCTTTGCTCTTTTTTGCTCTTCACAAAACCCCACATTTCGTCGAGTTCTGCTTCCACGTCATTCCATTGGCAGAGCGTTACAATACTCTGACTGGGTTCCAGTTCTGCTAGTTTTTTTTCGTTGGCGAATACTAAACTAGACTCTTTTTTTTTAGTTCACTAATCACTGTTGATGGACTAATCCTCAGCACACGGGCTGTATCCCTTATGCCACTACCATTCATTGCCATTTCGGCAATCTTTTCCTTTACTTCTGGCAAATAACCTTTATAAGTATAGTTTAAGATAAATGTGCAACGCTTACATTCTGTATTACGACATCTGTAACGCTCTTTCCCCTCCCCAGAGGGGCCGTGTTTCACAATATCCGTACTTTGACAACTTGGGCAAACAATTGCTTTGAATAGCATGGCACACCAATTTTAAGATTTACATTTATTTATTATTACTCTTTTCCACAGGTTTAGAACACGACCCTACCAAGTATCGTTGTTTTAGCCAAGTCAAATTTCCCCCATATCCCAGCCATCCCACTAAGCTGGATAAGGTTGCACCGTAGCTAAAATCTTCACGACATCCCAAAGGAAGTGGGGCATAACCTTCCCAATCACATTTTGAGCATTGATACTTTTCCCTAACATATTCCCTTACCTCTACTGGTTTACTGACTAATTCAGCTATTTGATTTTTTTTGATGATAGTCTCCTTTTGCTTTTCCACTGACGCACCACATTTTGGGCATTTTTCCATCCTTAAATCTACTATTTCATCTACCCGACCAAACCCGTTTCTGGTTTTACCCACATGGTCGTACTTTGGACCTCTTTTTTTTCCTTTTTGACCGAAGGTTTTGGCGACTTTCTTTTTGTAACCGTCACTGCTTGGGGGCTGAGAGCTATTTTCACTCGTTCTTTGGTTAAGCTTTTTCAGCTTTTCTTTCAACTTTTCTATCTCTTTCTTTAACTCTACCAATTCTTTTCTCAGCTTTTCGTTCTCTTCTTTTTCTTTCTGATAATCTTCATACCAATCTTTTGCCACTTCTTTTTGCCATGGCATTTTCACTTCTTCTTGGTTTAAGTCTGGAACTGGGTCTAGTTTTTCCATAGTCTCCCTATTCTAACCTATCTCTTTAACCGCCTTTCCTTTCTTCATTATTCTTTACTTTTTTCATTTGCTTCTCATTCTCAATAATTTCCTTCTTTATTGCGGTGACTAATTACAATTTGGCGTGATTATAAAGGAGTCAGTTTTCATCAATTGGGGGTAGCTGCCTTTTTTCAAGATAACTCGGCTTTATTAGATTTGGTTAATTCTCAAATTTTGGCTAAGCCTTTAATTTGTTTGGGAGATGGACATGATGGTATCTGGAACTTATTTCGTGAGATAGGACAGAAACATGAGCGAATTGAAATTTTGGACTGGTATCACTTAATTGAAAACCTCTATAAAGTTGGGGGGTCATTCCAGCGAATTGAGGAGGTCAAGTCTTTTCTTTGGACGGGTGAAGTGGATGCCGCTATCTCCTGTTTTGAGGGATGGTCAGAGCCTCAAGCTGAGAATTTTATCATTTATTTAAACAAGCATAAACATCGGATTGTCAATTATGGTTATTTGCAGGCAGAGGGCATTTCTATTGGCTCTGGCTCTGTCGAATCTCAAGTTAAACAAATTGGTCATCGTCTTAAAATTACTGGTGCGAGTTGGAATTCTGACAATGTACCACAAGTCCTTCGTCATCGCTGTTCCTATTTAAATGATTACCTTTTTTGACTCTTTCATTTACCTCGTTAAGTATTTCTACTTATTGCAAAGGTGAGATGCTCCCCATCTGAGCGTGCCTCTTTCTTTTTTTCTTTGCTTACCTCTTTCGGCGGTCTTCCCAATGGGGGATCACTCATTCTTATACCCCTTTCTTTACAATAAGCTCGATTCGCTTTTGTTCGATAGATTTTATCCACGTGGACCGATTCCGGATAACATCCTGTTTCCCTTTTATATTCTTCTATTCGCGCTTGTAAATCTCCCGATTCGTTGTAATTATCCCAACTTAATTTGTCTAATAAGCTGTCATCACTCTAAGTGGATATAAGGTAGAATATATAGACTTACTTTTTTGTATGACTATGCTGACGTTAAACTTCTTAGACCAAAAGACCAAGAAAGAGCTACAAAAAGCCCTTAAAACGGAAGAGCACGCAGTTACAAGAGAGAGAATATTGATTATGTTACTGAGAAATGAAGGAAAAACGTATGATGAAATATCAGGATTATTAGGATGTTGCAAACGACAAGTGTGGTACTGGTGCAATAATGGAAATCCGAAAGAGATAGAAAGCTTAAGAGACAAAAGAAAAAAAGGAAATCACAGGAAAGTAACAGAAGAATACATAGAGAAATTGACGGAGATAATAATCAAAGAGCCTGAAGAGTTTGGATATGAATTTGGAAGTTGGACAGTAGCAAGACTATCAACTCATATGGAAAAAGAAACGGGTATATTGTTAGGAAATACACAACTTAGAAATATACTTAAAAAAAAGCGATTTGTCTACATCTGGGCAAAATATAGTCTAGAAGATAAAAAAGATGAGCAAAAAAGAGAGGAATTTACAAAGAAAGTTGAAGAGTACAAGAAGCTTTTGAAAGAAAAGCCAGAATCAATCCAGATATGGTTTTGGGATGAAAGTGGCTTCAGCTTAAGAGTAATACGGAGAAAACATTGGACAAAAAAAGGAAAGCGTAAAAAAGTGAGGGGAGATAGAAGAAAAGGAAGAGTCAATGTAATGGGTGGTATTAGATATACTGACAAAAAACGGTGGGTTGATTTGATTCCCACTGGTAACTCTCAGAACTTCAAGAGTGTATTATTAAAATTTTACAAAGACATACAAAGAGAATGGATAGAACAAGGAAATAAAAAAGAAGACTTTGAAAAGAATGGTCTGAAGATTGTGATTATTTTAGATAATGCGAGCTTCCACAAAAAGCAAGAAATTCTAGACGAGAGCACGGAAGAAATGCCAAACATTATTTTGGAGTTTTTACCCCCCTATAGTCCCGATTATAATTTAATGGAATTGGTATGGCATTCAGCAAAAGAATATATTGCAAATAAATTATTCAAATCAATTGAAGAATTAGAATCTCTCATCCATAAACTTCTTAATGAAGGTGGATTGACAATATGTTGGGGACGTAAAATCAAAAACAAGGGCTCAAGTATTATTGCAAGTTAAACTGATGACAGCTTAACACAAAGCCATTCACATTACTTGCCGATATTTTAGCTCCAAACTCTACTGCTTTTCCCGCTTTTCCACGCACTATTGGACGGATATGAGGTTGCGTTACACTCACAATTCTATTTTCTACTGTATTCGTCTTATTCTCATACATTTCTAGTTGTTGTTCATACACTTTTTCTATGGTTATAATCATTTCCTTCCCCTTTTTTGTTAGTTTTTCCAATTTTGCTCCCTCATCTAACATTTTTTTAACATACAATAGACATCTCCATAATACTATAAAATCGACAAATATGCTATAATCATAGAAATTTAGACAGGAGTAACTATGCCTGAATACATCTATATGTGGGCTTATATTCAAAAACAGCCTCAAGAAACAAAGAGGTTGTTAGGAATAGAGTACCCAAAATTATTAGAGCTTATAACCTATGGCAAATTACTTAAAAAAGAATTTGAAGAAAGCAAAACCACACTGATTAAAGCAGGTGGTGGAAATAAACCGAAATTATCAGAGGAGTAGCAAATAGTTTTAATGCTAGTTTACTTAAGGCATTATCCGACCTTTCAGCTACTAGGAATAATGTTTGAAATAAGTGAATCGTCTGCCCATAATATATTCAATTATTGGCAGTCACTATTCGGAGAAAATTTACCAGCAAGTCTATTTGAACAACTAAAAAAGTTGCCAGAAGAAATAGAAAAAGTTAAAGAGGAGCTAATCCAACATGAACTAATAGTGGATGCGACAGAACAACCAGTAGAAAGACCTTTAGGGCAGGAGGCACAAAAACCATACTACTCAGGTAAACAAAAAAGGCATACCTCAAAAAGCCAAATAATCATTTGCCCAAAAATCAAGGAGATTGTGGATGTTGTGATAGGAGAAATAGGTTCAAAGAGCGATGTACAAATATTACATCAAAGATTGGCTAAATTCCATCAAGAACAAGGCTTTCTAGGTGATAAAGCCTACGAGGGAGAATTCCAATTAACAACACCAAAAAAGAAACCAAAGGGGCGAGAATTAAGCAAAGAAGAAAAAGAAAGAAATAGTTGGTTATCGTCTCGACGAGTAGTGGTTGAACATATGATTCGATTGCTCAAAGTATTCAAAGTGATGCAAGAAAAATTTAGACTAAGAAAGGGAACTGGACAGTGGGAAGTTCTCGAGGCGTGTAAGTGGAGAAAAGAAAATCGGACATCCGATACAAAAGAGTGCCGTTATGTCCGAAACTGGCTGATATAAGAAAATCGATAGCCAGTGCTATCTATCAATTATGCAACTATGTCAGCGACTAGAGCAAATCCTCAATAATCTCCGTCCAGCCTTTAGCCGAGAAGCAACGTTCCAATGGTTTATCCTGTTAGTCTGGGGAGTAGTGCTCAACAGCCAACCCAGCGCAATAACTAGCTAGGGCTTGCTGAAAAAAGCTGAAACCTTTACGGAGAAAAATAGTAGGCGAATTAAGAACCGCTAGAATGCACGAAAATAGGGTAGAATGCCTCAAAACCATTGCATTAAGAAGAGAGAAAGCAGATGTACCGAAAGCAACAGTACTCAATTGAAAGGGTGCGACCTTTAGTTGATAAAAGCTGTTGTAATCAGGGTTCGGGAACCCATATTGATCAAGTTTTGCCCAAAATTGACTCCATCGTTCCTTGGTCAATACCAAAGCTCGTAGGCTCAAAATAATTCCTGCTCCTTTTTCCTTCCATCGCATCCCTGAACAACATAATCGTTGTTTGACCAACGTCTTACAAGCTGCTTCCGTAACACCTGAACCAATCGGATACTTTTTCTCTAAGTATTCAGCATAATCCATTTGATGCTGATGATTCTCGTAATAAGTAATCGCCGCTTGTAGTTTCTCGGTAAGATTCTTAGAATGACTTTTTTCTTCTTTGACTTCTTTCATCAGATTTAGCAGTTCTCCTGCTTTTCCTTTTTCATGCTTGAGTTCTCGACAATTTTCAGTCAACCATTCTTTTTGTTTTGACACGGTATTCGGATGCAACGCTTCTGCCAAGGCACCTAAGTAACCAGAGGCATGATAGAAATCTAATATCTGTTCTTCCGTTTGCTTTTCTAAAAACTTCCAATTTGATTCTGCCCCGTCTGCTATCCCGACCAATGTTGCCTCTGGATAACGTTTTTTCGCTCGCTCAATTTCTCTTTCTAATCTTTCTAGAAAACTCTTTTTTCCATACTCTGGTGCCGCACCTAGATAGATTGTAGGTTGACGTTCGCCTTCACTATCGTATAGGGAAACGGTTCCCACCATTGCTTCACGGTAGCCATCCTCACACATCAGCATACAGGTTCCATCTAATCCTATTCCCACTGTTGCAATTTGGCTATCCTCCTTGGGCGGGGCATAACTCCACGCTTCTTCTTTTGCCTGTACCACACTTCCTACTGCTTCACTCAATCTTTGGATATAGGATAGCGCTACTTTTCTACCATGATTTTCTAATAAATCATTTTTCACCTCTTTGCCTGCCATCCCTGACATTTTTGAGGATACCTGTTTTGCCAATAATGGCGTTGATGTTATGATTATCCTTGCTTCTCTTTCTAAGGGGCAATACGTTTTTCCTCAAAGGTGAACGCTGATATACATGACGATTCACTATAACCTCACCATAAGGTGTTTGATATTCTTTCGGTTGCTCTCCCTTACTCTTCCAGATTTCTTCACCGATTTTTAAGGGTGAACCATCTGTATCTAAATATTTCAAGGCTTCTTTGCTGGCGATGCAACCTACTTCGTTTAAGCCTTTTTGAATATTTATTTCTGTATCCAACATTGAACGACTGAGTTCTAATGTTAGTTCTATTTTTATCTTTGAACCCTCTACATTAATTAGTTTTGCTGTCATCATTGTTTCCTCTTTGTCACTTTTCATCTCATGTTAACACTTTTCTTTTCCTTCATCAACTAAAGGTCACACCCAATTGAAACACCAGAAAACTTGAAAAATCTGTTCGGCGGGCAGTTAGACGAAGAAAATCGTTGGATAGAAATGTCAAAAATGATTCTTTGGGAAGAATATGAGGAAGAATATGCAAAAAACTTCACAGAAAAAAAAGGAGCCCCAGCCAAATCATTTAGAATGGCATTAGGAGCATTAATTATCAAAGAAATTTCAGGAAAAAGTGACAGAGAAACAGTAGAACAAATAAAAGAGAACCCTTATTTACAGTACTTTATAGGAATGGAAAGCTATAGTAGCAAAGAAGCATTTAATGCGTCAATGATGGTTCATTTTCGTAAAAAAATAGGAATGGAATTAATAAATAAAATTAATAAAGAAATAGAAAAAAAAGCGACGGGTGTAGCGTCAGAAAAAAAAGAAAATGAAGGAAAGTTATTGTTAGATGCGACTTGTACACCAGCAGATATAAAATATCCAACGGATATAGGAATATTGAATGATGCCAGAGAAAAAACAGAAAAAATAATAGATAAGCTGTATGAAGAAATAAAAGAGAAAAGGAAAGAAAAGCCGAGGACTTATAGGGAAGTGGCAAGAAAAGAGTACTTAGCCATAGCAAAAAAACGTCGTGTGTCAAAAAAAGAAAGAAGAAAAGGAACAAAAAAACAACTAGGATATATAAAAAGAAACTTGTCTGATATAGAAAAAATGATAGAAGAGGGAGCAAAGTTAGAAAAACTAACGAAAAAAGAGCAAGAAGAGCTTGTAACGATAGGAAAAGTGTATGAGCAACAGTTAGAAATGTATGAAAAAAAGACAAATAAAGTAGAAAACAGAATTGTGAGTGTAAGCCAACCTCACGTGCGTCCAATAGTGCGTGGAAAAGCGGGAAAAGCAGTAGAGTTTGGAGCTAAAATATCGGCAAGTAATGTGAATGGCTTTGTCTTCTTAGACAAATTAAGTTGGGATAATTACAACGAATCGGGAGATTTACAAGCGCGAATAGAAGAATATAAAAGGGAAACAGGATGTTATCCGGAATCGGTTCATGTGGATAAAATCTATCGAACAAAAGCGAATCGAGCTTATTGTAAAGGGGTGTGACCTTTAGTTGATGAAGGAAAAGAAAAGTGTTAACATGAGATGAAAAGTGACAAAGAGGAAACAATGATGACAGCAAAACTAATTAATGTAGAGGGTTCAAAGATAAAAATAGAACTAACATTAGAACTCAGTCGTTCAATGTTGGATACAGAAATAAATATTCAAAAAGGCTTAAACGAAGTAGGTTGCATCGCCAGCAAAGAAGCCTTGAAATATTTAGATACAGATGGTTCACCCTTAAAAATCGGTGAAGAAATCTGGAAGAGTAAGGGAGAGCAACCGAAAGAATATCAAACACCTTATGGTGAGGTTATAGTGAATCGTCATGTATATCAGCGTTCAGTAGGAGGAAAAACGTATTGCCCCTTAGAAAGAGAAGCAAGGATAATCATAACATCAACGCCATTATTGGCAAAACAGGTATCCTCAAAAATGTCAGGGATGGCAGGCAAAGAGGCGAAAAATGATTTATTAGAAAATCATGGTAGAAAAGTAGCGCTATCCTATATCCAAAGATTGAGTGAAGCAGTAGGAAGTGTGGTACAGGCAAAAGAAGAAGCGTGGAGTTATGCCCCGCCCAAGGAGGATAGCCAAATTGCAACAGTGGGAATAGGATTAGATGGAACCTGTATGCTGATGTGTGAGGATGGCTACCGTGAAGCAATGGTGGGAACCGTTTCCCTATACGATAGTGAAGGCGAACGTCAACCTACAATCTATCTAGGTGCGGCACCAGAGTATGGAAAAAAGAGTTTTCTAGAAAGATTAGAAAGAGAAATTGAGCGAGCGAAAAACCGTTATCCAGAGGCAACATTGGTCGGGATAGCAGACGGGGCAGAATCAAATTGGAAGTTTTTAGAAAAGCAAACGGAAGAACAGATATTAGATTTCTATCATGCCTCTGGTTACTTAGGTGCCTTGGCAGAAGCGTTGCATCCGAATACCGTGTCAAAACAAAAAGAATGGTTGACTGAAAATTGTCGAGAACTCAAGCATGAAAAAGGAAAAGCAGGAGAACTGCTAAATCTGATGAAAGAAGTCAAAGAAGAAAAAAGTCATTCTAAGAATCTTACCGAGAAACTACAAGCGGCGATTACTTATTACGAGAATCATCAGCATCAAATGGATTATGCTGAATACTTAGAGAAAAAGTATCCGATTGGTTCAGGTGTTACGGAAGCAGCTTGTAAGACGTTGGTCAAACAACGATTATGTTGTTCAGGGATGCGATGGAAGGAAAAAGGAGCAGGAATTATTTTGAGCCTACGAGCTTTGGTATTGACCAAGGAACGATGGAGTCAATTTTGGGCAAAACTTGATCAATATGGGTTCCCTGTAGAACCCTGATTACAACAGCTTTTATCAACTAAAGGTCGCACACTTGTAAAGAAAGGGATATAAGAATGAGTGGTCCCCGATTGGGAAGACCGCCGAAAGAGGTGAGCAAAGAAAAAAAGAAAGAGGCACGCTCAGATGAAAGAGTGCGTAATGCCATTGAGGGTAAATTCGGACAGGGAAAGAGGAAATTTAGTCTTGGTCGAGTGATGGCCAAACTCTAAGTACAGGACAAAAAATGTAGGGAGTCGAGAAAAAGAGAAAAATTGGGTAGAGAAGGATTAAGAACAAGATGACGAAGATGGTCAAAACCAAGACGAAAAAGACTCTGCGCTAGGCGACCATGTTTCTTGAGGGGAATGGGATGAAGATGATGAATTGCTAGACCAGTTTTGAGAGACCAAGCCAAAGCTAAAGTCAGTAAAGCCAAAAGCTTACGAAGACGCTTGGGGTCAGTAAAGTGAGTAGATTCCAAGCAAAAGCCACGAGTCTTAAAGATGCCAAAAAGGGTTTCAATGCCCCAACGCAGGGCATAATCGTGAATAAGACCTTGGGAATCGGGATGTCCAATGACGATGAGTAGAGAATTATCAGGCAAGCGAAGAGCCTCTACAGAAACAGGATATCCCCAAACCCGACAACTCCCTTGAAGACGTTGAGATTCACTCTTTTGCAAGATGGGCAAAAATGACTTTGGCGGCCAAAAGCTTGCCATTGTGCTCAATCTTGTCCGTAGCCCGAATTCTCAGACAGAAAGCCAGTAGCGGTTCGAGCAGAAGATAGCGAAGCCAAGCCTGACCAATAAACTCACGGTCGCCACATAAACAACGAATCAGGGCGGTGGGAAAAATCTTGAGCATCTCCTCGATAAAACGCATTCGTTCATCACTGTTAGAATTGCCCTTTTTCTTGCTAAGCATCCACCACAAGATGGGAATGGCTACTCCTTCATGGACAATGCCGACAGTGAGGATATTATAACCATGACTGCCAAACTCCCAGGTTGTGCGGTCAATACTTAATACCCAAGGTTGAGGGATATCCAGCCAACTGACTACAATACGGGCAATGTGATGGTAATCCAGCTCAAATCCTGAGAAAAAGCGTTGTAAGCGTTTGTAATGAGAATCCACCAATGCCCGACCTTCAAAACCCAGAGCCAATTCTTTAAGGTTAACCGTTTTCACTTTGAGGAGGGCGAGTAAGAACAAGGCTAGGAAGGAGAGTCTGGCACCATGCCATCCCAAATGGGGTTTTAGGGCTTGTTTCAATGCGTTATATTGGTTCATGGGTTTTCTTACATTACGTTCATCTTCCATGAAACCCCTTTCTCGTATACTTTTCAAGCCTTTTGTCCTGTACTTAGGGCCAAACTACCTGAGACCTCGGAAACGGTAATTGCGATGAACTTTTTGGTAATGAATCTTTCTACTCTACTTCAGAAGACAAAAAGTAAAAAGTTGTAGAGTCGTTTTTCTTGTGAAAAATGGTGTTAATTTTCCTCTCTTTTGTGAGGAGTGATTTGTGTTGACCTTTTTAGACAGAAAGGAACAATAGATTAAACAAAATCTGTATTTTGATTTGTTTCCATAAGGATAAGTTATCTATGCTTTTTCAGTCCATACTTCCCTAACCCACATTTCTTTCGTTTTTTGACTTTTTCAGCAAGCCCTAGCTATGTCAATGCCATTGGCTTAACAGAGAGCTACTACAATCAGGCTCTACATTGGTTTGATTCCAAGGCGTTTAGGGTCGAAGGACTAACTTTACAATGGTCAAAGTGGCTAAGTCAGCATGAAAGTCTATACAGAATTAAAGGGAAACGGGTGTATGTGGGTGATGGCATCAAAGTGGGGAAAGAAGGACGCAAGATGCCAGGTGTAAAACGACTACACCAAGAATCGGAAGATGTGTCCAAGCCAGAGTGGATAAGGGGTCATTACTTCAATGCCTTGAGTATTTTGGTGGGAGTAGGGAAAGCCTGCTTTGCCTTGCCCTTAGTGTTGCGGCTAGACGATGGCATCAAGTCCAAAGCAACCGAGAAGGGGGAGGGAAAAGGCAAAAAAAAGGTGAAGACGAGCCTGGTGACAAAAATGGCTGACCTTTGTGTTACTTACGCAGAGGCAGGGAGTTATGTAATTTTGGATGCTTATTTTGCTTGCGAACCAGTGCTCAAAAGTTTTCGCCAGAACGCCTTGCATCTAATCACAAGAGTGCGTTGCTCCACCGTCGCCTATGCCCCCTTTTGTTCCGTGCCGACGCTGACGGGGAGAGGACGACCACGGATTTGGGGGAGTTCGATAAAACTAGAAAAGCTGTTCGCTCTGGCGGCGGACTTTCCGACAGCTAAAGTCTGGCTCTATGGTCAACAAGTCACGGTTTCTTATCAGTGCTTTGAGTTCCACTGGGATAGTCCCCATCAGCTCGTCAAGTTTGTTCTGACCCAATTGCCTAACGGACGACGACTGATTCTGCTTTCTACTGATCTCTGTTTGACTGGACCTGAGATTATTGCCGCTTACGGTCTCCGATTTAAGATTGAAGTCACTTTTCGTCAATTAGTCCATCTTTTGGGCAGCTTTGCCTATCGTTTTTGGCTTAAGAGTCTTCCTACTTTACCTACCTGGCCCAGCAATCTTATCCTCAGTGACTATCCACAAGCTGTTCAGACTCAGATTTTAAACAAGGTAGAAGCCTTTGAGCGTTTTGTTAACCTTAATGCCATTGCTTTAGGGCTACTTCAAATTCTCGCCTTAGAGTTACCCCAGGGGATTTGGGCTAATTTTCCTCGATGGTTTCGGACATTACCATCCCATGGCTACCCTAGTGAACGGATTGCTCAACTAGCCCTTCAACATCAAGCCCAAATGATTTTTCCTCAAAGTCCACCCAGTCTGCTTTTGCCTAAATTCCTTACCGCTAAACTTGCCTCTTCCCCAAGCCCTGATATGCTTACTTTCGTCGCATAGTCATTACCTTATCTGGCATCCATAAACTTCCCACTGTCCAGAAAGGGAAGATATAAGTCATTAATCTCAACAGTATGTGGATTGGTGAGACTAAGGATAAATGCGCTGATATTAAGCATTATAAAATGTAGCGAATCAGGGCAGGTAATTGAGGTAAAGATGAGTCATTGTTTTTTGCCAGAATTGAATTTGGAGGTCTGAAAGCCCTGTAAACTCGTCTATGTACCAAGAAGTCTACTGAGTCTAGATTTAGCTACACTGCTTGCTAGACTAGGCTTTCCAGTTTTTGGAGATGTCTAATAAGTTTCTTTTAATATATTGTAGCTGTTTTTAAATTTTTCTTTTTTTGACGGACGACGTTTTTTCGCTACCGTTAGGTAGTCTTTTCTCCCTTTTTCTCTATAGGTTCTCGGCTTTTCTTTCTTTTTTTCTTTTATTTCTTTATACAACTTATCTATTATTTTTTCTGTTTTTTCTCTGGCTTCATTCAATATTCCTATATCCGTTGGATATTTTATATCGGCTGGTGTACAAGTCGCATCTAACAATAACTTACCTTCATTTTCTTCCTTTTTTTTTCTACTCCCTCAACTGGACAGTGCGAAGTTCTAGGAAAATCAACGAGTTTACTAGGGTTTCAGCCCCCAACGGCCTTCAAACCTCTTCAAGACTTATAATCGCTGAAAGACTTTCAAAGCAAGGCTTTTAGGCGTTTTGTCAAAATGTCTGACAGAGAACTTCGCACTCACCAGTCCCTCAACCTTCTTTACCATTTCTTTATTGATTTTATTTGTTAATTCCATCCCTATTCTTTTACGAAAATTAACCATCGTTGATGCTTCAAACGGCTCCTCGCTACTGTAGCTCTCTATTCCGATAAAGTATTGTAAATACGGATTTTCTTTTATTTGCTCTACTGTTTCTCTATCACTTATTCCTAACCTTTCTTTAATGATTAATGCCCCTAATGCTATTCTAAATGACTTTGCTGGTGCTACTTTTTCTTCTTTGAAATTTTTAGCATATTCTCCTTCAAATTCCTCCCATGGAATCATTTTTGACATTTTTATCCAACGATTTTCTTCGTCCAATTTCCCCTCAAACAGGTTTTTGAAGTTTTCCAGTGTTTTTTCTGTGTACTGTTCCTTGCGATACATACTGTTGAGGGGAGGGATGCAAGGTTTCCGACTCATTCTAGCTTATTTTCCTGCATCTTTGACGTTGTTTTTATGGCTATACTCTTTTCTCTATAAGGGTTTTAGCCTTTTTTGGCAAGCCCTAAATAATTCGTTGATAGATTATCCTGTGAAACGGTACGATAGGGCTTTCGAGCTCGCGTCAGATGTAATCAACGAAAATTTTACAGCAAGAACTTAATTAATCATTGTTTTTTCCCCGAATCAAAAAAAGTACCTCCTTCAAACCATTAAATTACGACCTCCTTCGCTAACAAAAGAGAGTGATTATCAAACAAATCTTTCTTCAGTTTTCTAGCAAAAATTTTGTTAGCATTAGCAGATTTTGTATCGTTTGAACAAAAAATTGCAAGAAATTGAGTATAATTCCCCAAGGGCTGATTAAACACCTCAAGGAGCAAGAGTAATCGTTATGAGCAGCTATCAACTAGACCCCCGTCAAACTATCATCGTGGCTATTTTGGTTTTATACCTGGGTAAGTATTTAACATCACGAATCAAATTTTTGCAAGATTTCAATATCCCTAGTGCCGTATCAGGGGGAGTTCTTGCCTCATTGGTGTTTGGTCTCTGTTTTGTTCTCTTTAAGTTTCAGATCAATTTTGATCTCCAAGGGCGTGACACTTTTTTGATTATTTTCTTCTCTACCATTGGGCTTTCTTCTCGTATAAAAACGCTTTTTCAGGGTGGAAAACCCCTACTCATTTTACTCACAGGTGCGCTAATCTATCTTTTCATTCAAAACTTGACAGGGGTTAGTGTCGCCGCCTTACTTGGTTTAAAGCTACCGATTGGTTTGCTTTCTGGCACCATTTCTCTGACGGGAGGACATGGAACCGTCGTCGCTTGGTCTTCTATTTTTAAAGATATTCACGATATTCCTAATGCTTCTGAAATTGGTGTTGCTAGTGCTACGTTTGGTTTAGTGATGGGAGGAGTCATTGGCGGCCCGGTTGCCAAATTTTTGATTATTAAAAACCGACTGAAAGCGAAGGATTATGAGGAAAATCTAACGGTTGGTATCAAACATGGTCAGCGTCATGTCCAGATTGACTATGATACCATGGTTAATTCTATTCTCGTTATTGCGATTACGATTGGTTTGGGTAGTCAAATCAATAATTTAATTTCTTTATCTGGTCTAAAATTGCCCCTTTTTGTTACCTGTATTTTAGCCGGTATTTTTCTGACCAATACTGTCCCTTTCTTATTCAAACGTTTTCCCTGGCCAACGGATACGCCTTGCCTAGCTCTCATTTCTGATGTTAGTTTGGGTTTATTTTTGGCGGTATCTTTAATGAGTTTACAGCTATGGACTTTGGTGGATATTGCGGGCCCCATTACGGTGATTTTGTTGGTGCAAACCTTGGTGCTGATTGCCTATACGGTTTTTCTTCTATTTCCGGCGATGGGCAAGAATTATGATGCGGCAGTGTGCTCGGCAGGATATTTAGGATTGTCACTAGGAGCGACTCCCACCGCGATCGCCAACATGACGGCGGTGACAAGACAAATGGGGGCTTCGCCTCAATCTTTTATCATTGTGCCTTTGGTAGGAGCGTTCTTTATCGATATTGCTAATGCCTTTATTATTCAGCATTTTCTGAGTGTTATCGGTTAAGGATGATGACCATCGGATCAATGCCTTTCCCAATCTGGGTACTTTATTGCACAGCGATCGCCTTGGAATTCATAGAAAAACCCCACCAAGAGGCAGGGTATAAACGCAAGAGGTTATCATGATTCCCGCTATTTGAGGGAAGACTGGGCGTAGTTCACTAAACCTGCACTAACGTAGTAGCTGTAACCGTCTAATTTGTTTTGTTGCGCGAGACGGGCAGGATTGTTCACTAAATCGCTAATACCAAGACTGAGGGTTAACACTGAAGCGGCGGCAATAACGTAGTTGCGGATGAGGGTGGTGGTTGGGGCGGACTGGGATAACATCAGGATTGCTCTCCTTTTCTCTTGCTATCCTCAGAATAGGTTGATTGTCGGGGGATGTCAGTCCCATAAGATCTGTAATTTCAAGGGTTTCAGGGTTTCTATCTTCCACTTCAACATGGAAATAAAGGGAAAGCGATCGCTATCTTGATAGAACAGAGAATTTACTATCCCACTAAACTATTTTATTCAAAACAATGCTTCCATCAAATCGACGTTTATCCCTTGCTCTGACCCTGTTATTTACTCTGACCCTTCCGAGTGTTAGTCTTGCCCAAGATAAGGGGGCAAAGGTTGAGGTTTTAGAAAAGACGACGGTTAGCTGGGATGGCGACTCGCTTCCAGTTTATCCGCAGGGCCAACCAGAGATAACGATTTTAAAAATCACGATCGCACAGGGCCAACAACTTCCCGTTCATAAACATCCCTATATCAATGCAGGCGTTTTGGTTCGGGGTCAGCTAACGGTGGTAACGGATAAAGGTGAAACCCGTCATCTCAAGGCAGGTCAAGCACTGGCTGAATTAGTCGATAAGTGGCATTACGGCAAAAATGACGGAACAGAACCCGCCGAAATTATCGTTTTCTATGCTGGAATTAAAGGCCAACCAATAACAATTATCAAAGATTATACTAATCATCAAACTGAGTCATCTACCCCACTACAAACCAAACAATCCCCATGAATCAGAGGACAATTTTCAAACTCGTTATTGCTGTCTTATTGTCAAGGTCAGCGATCGCAGTATTAAGTTTTGATTTAGAGCGATCGCGATTATAACAAAACTTATAACTCACTATCAAACTTATCCTCTCGTTCTGCGACCTTATTACCATCACCAATTGAAACCCCTAGTAATTTTTGGTAATCACCTACGATTTAGAGTTTTGTAAAGAATTGTGAATGCTTGTTCCCGAATGCCTAACAGTTGTTAATATTTGGAGAACTGATAAAAATTTGGGTTTTTCTCTTGAACGGATTAGTCTAGCGATCAATCCAATTTTGAGTCTTCCGTCTAAATTCTGGAGTTAAGCATAATTTAAATTAAGAGGGGAAAGAGAAAATGATAGATCACGACTTTGATGATGAGCAGATAAGAGATAAGGCATACCAGATATGGGAGAAAAATAAAGAGCAATCCGAAGAAGAGAACTGGAATGCAGCAATTAAAGAACTAAAAAAACAAGAGGAAGTTTCTCGTGAAGGGATTAAAGTTGAAAACTTGCTGATTTCAAATAGAATTACATGGATGACTACAGTAAATGGCTTATTATTTGGTACTCTAGGTGTTAGCATTGGCAAGTCTTTAAGTTTTTGGTTTTTCCTTGCTATTGTAGTGATCGGATTCTTTGCGTCTCTCTCAAGTTTGTTTGCTTTGCGGTGTGCGCATAAAGCTATAAAAATTTACCTAGGGCTTGCTGAAAAAAGCTGAAACCTTTACGGAGAAAAATAGTAGGCGAATTAAGAACCGCTAGAATGCACGAAAATAGGGTAGAATGCCTCAAAACCATTGCATTAAGAAGAGAGAAAGCAGATGTACCGAAAGCAACAGTACTCAATTGAAACACCAGAAAACTTGAAAAATCTGTTCGGCGGGCAGTTAGACGAAGAAAATCGTTGGATAGAAATGTCAAAAATGATTCCCTGGGAAGAATATGAGGAAGAATATGCAAAAAACTTCACAGAAAAAAAAGGAGCCCCAGCCAAATCATTTAGAATGGCATTAGGAGCATTAATTATCAAAGAAATTTCAGGAAAAAGTGACAGAGAAACAGTAGAACAAATAAAAGAGAACCCTTATTTACAGTACTTTATAGGAATGGAAAGCTATAGTAGCAAAGAAGCATTTAATGCGTCAATGATGGTTCATTTTCGTAAAAAAATAGGAATGGAATTAATAAATAAAATTAATAAAGAAATAGAAAAAAAAGCGACGGGTGTAGCGTCAGAAAAAAAAGAAAATGAAGGAAAGTTATTGTTAGATGCGACTTGTACACCAGCAGATATAAAATATCCAACGGATATAGGAATATTGAATGATGCCAGAGAAAAAACAGAAAAAATAATAGATAAGCTGTATGAAGAAATAAAAGAGAAAAGGAAAGAAAAGCCGAGGACTTATAGGGAAGTGGCAAGAAAAGAGTACTTAGCCATAGCAAAAAAACGTCGTGTGTCAAAAAAAGAAAGAAGAAAAGGAACAAAAAAACAACTAGGATATATAAAAAGAAACTTGTCTGATATAGAAAAAATGATAGAAGAGGGAGCAAAGTTAGAAAAACTAACGAAAAAAGAGCAAGAAGAGCTTGTAACGATAGGAAAAGTGTATGAGCAACAGTTAGAAATGTATGAAAAAAAGACAAATAAAGTAGAAAACAGAATTGTGAGTGTAAGCCAACCTCACGTGCGTCCAATAGTGCGTGAAAAAGCGGGAAAAGCAGTAGAGTTTGGAGCTAAAATATCGGCAAGTAATGTGAATGGCTTTGTCTTCTTAGACAAATTAAGTTGGGATAATTACAACGAATCGGGAGATTTACAAGCGCGAATAGAAGAATATAAAAGGGAAACAGGATGTTATCCGGAATCGGTTCATGTGGATAAAATCTATCGAACAAAAGCGAATCGAGCTTATTGTAAAGAAAGGGATATAAGAATGAGTGGTCCCCGATTGGGAAGACCGCCGAAAGAGGTGAGCAAAGAAAAAAAGAAAGAGGCACGCTCAGATGAAAGAGTGCGTAATGCCATTGAGGGTAAATTCGGACAGGGAAAGAGGAAATTTAGTCTTGGTCGAGTGATGGCCAAACTACCTGAGACCTCGGAAACGGTAATTGCGATGAACTTTTTGGTAATGCATCTTTCTACTCTACTTCAGAAGACAAAAAGTAAAAAGTTGTAGAGTCGTTTTTCTTGTGAAAAATGGTGTTAATTTTCCTCTCTTTTGTGAGGAGTGATTTGTGTTGACCTTTTTAGACAGAAAGGAACAATAGATTAAACAAAATCTGTATTTTGATTTGTTTCCATAAGGATAAGTTATCTATGCTTTTTCAGTCCATACTTCCCTAACCCACATTTCTTTCGTTTTTTGACTTTTTCAGCAAGCCCTACCTAGAAAAGTTTGTTCGCTCTAATGAAATAAAACGACAAAAAAATATTGCTGAAGGACGTATTATAGGGTATCGAGGAGATGCTTGGTTTCTTATTTTACAACCTGAAACATTTTTGCCAATAGCATTCATTTTGGGATGGTTTACTATTGGCGGGCTTTTGTTGTTTCAAAAACTGGATAAGACAATAATAGATTACCCATATCCATCAAGTAGCGTTATCCCCTCCCCAATACGAACACCAACAATTCAAGTTACTCCAATTCTTTCTAAGTCACCACCTCCAGCTAAAGTACCAAATCCAACGCCTGCCGCTCAGAAAACTCCCTGAACCCCTAGTAAAATGTCCCCCTACCTATTCTGCTTTCTGTAATCCAAAGGACGTAGAGCATCCCCACATCAAAACCCTAGTAATTTTTCAGAATTCAATCATAGCAAAGCTTTTAAAGGTTGTCCAGTCAAGGCTTTATAGTTTGATGGTGGGTGATTGTTGAGTTAAACGGCCTTTCTCTTTTCCTTTGGTGATCGATTAGGGAGGGATTAGTGCGATCGCTTTTTAATGAGCCTGTAAAGGGCGATAAAGTATTTTACAGTTTATAACTGAGTGCGATCGCTTTTGTTTCTTTTCAGGTTAAAGGGCGATCGCTATTAAACCCAAGAAAGATTAAATTATTCCTCGCTTCTTCTACGGATTCACCTTGACTGGCAATATCCATCTGAGGGCAAAGGGAGCCATAATCATCTCCTTCACGTTTGATAATACAAGTTAGCTGTTTAAGTTGTTGCATAGTTTTTTAGTTTTCAATAGTTTAATTGTAATAATTTTTATTAGGGTTATTGAGAGTTTTAGATAATAGTGATCGCTTTTTATCGGATTGGTAAAGGGCAATCATCTTAAAATAAGATAGGGAATTGCGATCGCCTTTTAAATCACAAATAACAAAACCGCGATCGCTGTTTCCATCCTGTTTTAAAGGGAAATCCTTGGAAATCGTTTTTAGAAATTAGATAAGGTGCGATCGCCATTTTTTATCCTATTTTTAAAGAGTGCTCACGTTTTCAATGGACAATTATCAACTATTCATTATCAATTAATCGACATTTTCAATAGATAATGGATAAGCGATCGCCTTTCTACTCACCATATTTCGACAAAAATACGAGAAAATCCCTCAAGGCTGCTCTGGTGTCTGGTGAACTTTCGAGTTGATGTTGTATTTGGCGAATAATCCATCTATTTTGGAAAAGACACTAACCCGTTTTGCTTATCCCGAACTCAGGTTAGCTTAGCTACTGTGTACACACATCTACCCATCAACCCCGTTTCGCCCCCCCAGCCCCCCAACTTTGGGGGGAGATCGGTACATTTCGCGGTTTCAAGTCCCCCAGAATTGGGGGATTTAGGGGGCGTGAAAAGGTTAAAACGAAAATCAAAAACTTATGTGTACACAGTAGGGTTAGCTTAGAGGGACAAATCGCGGTATCAGTAAGGTAAGCCAGAGGTGAAAGTTATGTTTAAAACAATCTTGTTTCCGATTGACCAAAGTCGAGAAGCCAGAGAAGCAGCCCAAATGGTGGCGAATTTGGTCAAAACCTACCATAGTCGTTTGATTCTTCTCTCTGTAGTGGAGCAAAACGCCAAACCCGATCCCAATCATCCCAGTGTGATGAATTCTCCCGAAAATGTCGCTAAGTTGCTTGAAGCGGCTCAAACCCTTTTTGCCCAACAAAACATTGATGCAGAGGTCATTGAGCGCGAAGGGATGCCTTCTTTTACAATTTGCGATGTAGCCGATGAGATGGAAGCGGAATTGATTGTCATGGGCTGTCGAGGCTTAGGGCTAACCACGGAAGGCGCGACAGAAAGCGTTACTAGTCGAGTGATTAACCTTTCTCCTTGTCCTGTGCTAATCGTTCCTTAGGGTTGTCTTTGGAACCGGCCTCTAGGACGCTATCTCGAAAACTGTCTTAATACCGAAAAATCGTTCGGCGATCGCGGTGGTGATGACATGAGCGGCAGTATTAAGAAGTCAGCACCCCCGACTGAAGTACGGGGGCTTCGTGCCTCTAACTTCAGTTAGCTGACCAGGTTAAGTCCTTCGAGGACTACGTTTTTTGAGTCATAACACCGACGAATGCGTAGCCAGTTTGTCGCTGTGTTGTTGAAAGTTAAACATCTTTACGGGGTTAAGGAAGTGCTTTCAGCCTAACAAGCTCTTAAAACATTACCGAGGCTAACATTACCCAAGAAATTGGAGTTATCTATGTCTAATTATGTTTTTGTTATTGATACCGATAAACAGCCTTGTAATCCAGTGCATCCTGCTCAAGCACGATTGTTACTGAATCAGAAAAAAGCTGCTGTATTTCGTCGGTATCCCTTCACCATTATTCTCAAGGAGAAGCAAGAAGATGTAGAAGTCAATTCGTTGACTCTTAAAATCGACCCAGGCTCTCAAGCAACAGGGATTGCTATTCTCAATGGAGAAGATGTCATTTGGGGAGCCGAATTATCTCACCGAGGACAACAAATCAAGTCCGACTTAGATTCCCGTCGCGCTATTCGTCGTAATCGCCGAAATCGTAAAACTCGCTATCGTCCTGCTCGATTCCTTAATCGGAAAAAGGAAAAGGGATGGTTAACTCCCAGTCTCCAACATCGAGTAGATACCACGCTAACCTTGGTCAAGAAATTGATTCGTTACTGTCCTGTCACTAGCATTGTTCAGGAGTTGGTTCGATTCGATTTACAGAAAATGGAAAACCCTGAAATCTCTGGTATTGAATACCAACAAGGAGAGTTACAGGGTTACGAAGTGCGGGAATATCTCTTGGAAAAATGGAACCGTCAATGCGCCTATTGTGGAGCAAAGAACATCCCTCTCCAAGTTGAGCATATTCAACCCAAGGCGAAGGGCGGAACTAATCGCATTTCCAATCTTTGTTTAGCCTGTGAACCCTGTAATATTGGCAAGGGAACTCAGGATATTAAAGACTTTCTTTCAGGAAAACCTGATGTCTTGAAACGAGTATTGAGTCAGGCAAAGTCTCCTTTAAAGGATGCCGCCGCCGTTAATTCGACCCGTTGGGCTTTATTTAATGCCTTAAAGATCACTGGATTACCTGTTTCTACGGGATCTGGTGGACAAACTAAGTTTAATCGCACTCGATTAAAATTAACTAAAGCTCATTGGATGGATGCCGCTTGTGTAGGAACGATTGATTCTTTACGGATTGTCACCAAGCAGCCTTTATTGATTAAGGCAACAGGACATGGATGCCGTCAAATGTGTCGCACCGATAAATTTGGCTTCCCATCTCGTTATGTCCCTCGCCTTAAGTTTATTAAAGGATTTCAGACAGGTGACATTGTTAAGGCAATCGTAACTTCTGGAAAGAAAATCGGAACTTACGTTGGACGAGTTGCTGTTCGTTCTAGTGGTAGTTTCAATATTTCAACATCCTCACAGCTAATACAAGGAATTGGGCATAAATACTGTCGGGCAATTCATCGTAAAGATGGTTACTCCTATAGTTTTTAACCCATATTTTACGGGGGAATAAATTCCCCTGAGTCGTTTTTCCTCTCAGGTCTGAAGACGCTGAGTTTCCAAACTCCCACCTTTTTCTTATGAATAATCGACCAGACTTGATCGCCGATATCCTGCTACAGTTAGCGGCTTATCAGATTCGAGTAATTACGGATTGCCAACAAATTCAAAAACTTTCCCTAGATTATTACCATTTTAGTCCAGTCCTAACTCGTCAATTGGCTCACAAACGAGGTGATCTAGTTGTTTTTCCTAAAACAGAACAGGAGATCCTTTTGGTTGCTCAACTTTGTGTTCAAAACCATATTCCCTTAACAGTGAGAGGGGCTGGTACGGGTAACTATGGCCAATGTATTCCGCTTTTGGGGGGAATTATTCTAGATCTGACGGATATGAATCGGATTTTAGCCGTAGAACCAGGACGGGCCAGGGTGGAGCCAGGGGTCAAAATGGCGGCGATCGATAAAGTTACGAGGGAAATTGGTTGGGAATTACGCATCGCGCCTTCTACTTATCAAACAGCGACTTTAGGCGGTTTTATTGGCGGTGGCAGTGCGGGAATGGGATCGATTAATTATGGGATGATCAGCGATCGCGGCAATGTTCAGGCATTACGGATTGTCACTCTAGAAAATACACCGCAGGTCTTGGAGTTAAAAGGGGATGAAACCCAGCCGATCCTCCATGCTTACGGAACCAATGGCATTATTACCCAAATCGAAATTGCTCTTGCACCAACCTATCCCTGGGCAGAAGTGATTATTTGTTTTCAGGACTTTTTAAGAGCGATCGCTTTTGCTCAAGACCTTGGAGACAGTAGTGGCATTATCAAAAAACAAATTGCCGTTCATGCCAGTCCTATTCCCCAATATTTCACCGCCTTACGACGTTATTTACCTCAAGATCAAAGTTGTGTCCTGGCGATCGTCTCGGAATACGATTTATTGGCTTTAAGTAATTTAGTTTGTCATTATCAAGGCAGTATTACCTATCAAAAAATGAGTGGGGAAACTAGTAAACATCTAAATCTTTTGGAATTTAACTGGAATCATACAACTCTACTCGCCAGAAGCCACGATCCTAGTCTGACTTACCTACAGGTTGCTTATGGAAATTTGGCACGAGTCGAGCAACTATATCGTTATTTTGGGGATGAAGTCATGATTCATCTTGAGTTTTTACGGGCAAATGGTAATGTTATCCCGGCTGGTTTACCGTTAGTTAAATTTACCAATGAAGACCGTCTTCAAGAAATTATTAATGAGCATCGAAGTCTAGGGGCAAGTATCGCCAATCCCCATGTTTATACTATTGAAGAGGGGGGATCGGGTGAGATAAATCCAGACCAATTAGCTTTTAAAAAAAGGGTCGATCCTCATGGATTAATGAATCCAGGCAAGATGAAAACCTGGCAGAATTCGTCAACTCTAAGTCTGGATCAGAAATATTAGGAACGCATTTAATTTAAGGTGTTTTTCAGAAATAGGCAATCTGCGATCGCCTTCCGTAGGCGCATTGCGTGCGCCCAATAAAATTTTAAATCCTATCAATACATTTTCTATCATTTTTTCATTGCGATCGCCCAGATAATTTTTATTCTTTTACCAATTCTTTATAATTTAGTTTTTAAAACTGCGATCATCCAATAATTTGTAATTCTAATATGAAATTTGATCCTGAAAAACATCATCGTCAATCTATTCGCCTTAGAAATTATGATTATTCTCAACCAGGATATTATTTTTTGATTATCTGTACCCACAAAAAGCAATGTTGGCTTGGGGAAATTAAAAATGCTCGGATGTACCTTAATCAAATCGGAAAAATTGTTGCGAGAGAATGGTTACATACGCCGAAAATTAGACCCAATGTTCAATTAGATCAGTGGATTATTATGCCTAATCATTTACACGGTATTGTGATTATTAATGAGAATTTAAATCTTTTGGGCGATCGCAATATGTCCGAACAAAAAATATTTGATGAGGAGAATCGAGATATTCTGGGCGCACGCAGTTCGACAGGCTCACTGTAAGACAATGAGCCCCTACGGCAGGAATCGAATTCTATTTCGTCATTTGTGGCGGGGTTTAAATCGGCTGTTACGAAACGGATTAATTTGTTAAGGGAGAATCGAGATATTCCTATTTGGCAACGCAATTATTATGAGTCAATTATTCGGGATGAAAATGCATTGAGAGTTATTCGGGAATATATTTTTAATAATTCTTTATCAGTGGAAAAAAGACCCTGATAATCAAGAAAATGATCAATCAGGGCAAGTGTTAGATTTAGATTTGTATTTTTGATGGCGATCTTTATGTATAAGGGGTTGGAGGTCGATTTGGGATAAATCATTTTTGAGGATTCCCTTAAGGAGTAGCCGTAATTAAGACATCTAAAGCAGTACTATCATAAAAATAATTGGCATTTGGCTCGACAACAAAGTATAAAACATCCGTTGGAAGAACAGAAATTGCTGTATCAAATATGGCCCCATGATTCCCGTTGGCAATAATTCCAGTTCCGAGAACAGTAGTGTTCTTGTAAACGACCCATTTAACTCCATCGCCACCGCCAGGATCTATATCAGAAAAGCGAGCAAGAACTCGAACTGTACCAGTCGTATTGCCTGCCCATTTTACTATTACTGGCTGAGTGGGACCAGGATGCACGTGTATCAGCCCTTTAGTTGCGTTGGCAACACCAGAAGGAAAAGTCGTAGTGGGAATATAAACACCTAAAGAAGGAATACCCGAAGTACTCCAGTAACCATAACCTGGAGAAGTAACAGAAGTAAAAGTGCTTAATGATGAAGGCAAAGTAACTGAGCCATACAAAAACGTCCAGGCTCCGACAGTATTACCTGAGTAGGTCGGAGCAGTGGGATACCCAGGGATCGATGTTAAGTCCCTTGATAAATTCCATGAGTTGACGGGGGCAGCGAGTACATTTGCATTGCTCGCTAAAACAAAAGCGATTGCACTTAACGCTGTGAGTTGACGATGGATTATTTTATACACCTTAAATTGAATAATTTACGATCATTTTTTCAAAGCGTAACACGAACCAGCACAAACCCGAATTTCCTGACAAGAAAACTTAATAAAAATTTACTTTAGGGATAATTGACTCCATTCTCAAAGGGGATAAAAGGCGATCGCTGTGTTAAATGTGAGGATAAGAGGCGATCGCTGTGTTAAATGTGGGGATAAGGGGCGATCGCATCGGAGTAAGAACTATAATAGGGAGTGACAACTTATCAAGTCCTTTTGTCAAACAAACCATGACTGACGACGAATTAAAACAACTGATTGCTTCCAACGCCAAGGCGATCGAGGCCCTAACTAGTGCCTTAACCCAAGAGCGGGAAGAACGCCAGAAAAAGGAACTTGCCTGGGAAAAGGATAGAAAAGGTGTATATGAATTACTGGGACGAGTAGCTAGGAGCCAATCGGATTTTTATGCAACCCAGTCCGACTTTTATCATCGCTTTGACCAAATTGATGAACGTCAGGCCAAGATGACTGAGATTTTGAACCGTTATCTTCCTCCTGAATCCCTATCGTAAAATATAGTTAAAGGCGATCGCGGTTTTAAAGGCGAGGATAAGAGGCGATCGCACCCTACCATTAAAACCATTGAAATTAATCTACAATGTAAAGCTGAAACCCATTGATGTGATTCACCAAGGCAACCTTGACTCCAACCCCCTCCTTGCAAGATAGCCATCTCCAACAGAGCCATACCAGCATCCAACAAGCTCTGAACTGGTTTGCTAGTCAACGTCGGCACTGGAATTATCCACCCAATCCTGAACTTCAAGCAGCAGTTCGCCAAGACCTACAGGCATTAAAGGCTGCTTTGGCCAAAATTGAACAACCCGTGATTCGCATTGCGACCTTTGGATTAGTCAGTCGGGGGAAATCAGCCGTAGTCAATGCCTTAATTGGTCAAAAAATTTTACCGACAGGCCCTTTGCATGGTGTCACCCAATGGCCCCAATCGATTCGTTGGCCCTCTGGAGATAAAGTACAAATTGAATTAATTGACACCCCGGGATTGGACGAAATTGCAGGAGAAGCCCGATCCCAAATGGCTCAGGAAGTAGCCTATCAAGCTGATTTAATTTTGTTTATCGTAGCAGGAGATATTACTCGTACTGAATATGATGCGCTCTGTGATCTGAAAAAAAGTTGTAAACCCCTATTATTAGTCTTTAATAAAATTGATCTTTATCCTGAGCAGGATCGGGAAACTATTTTTCAGCAATTACAACAATTAGGTCAAAATCATCAAAATCTGCCCATTTTTTCGGCGGATGATATTGTGCGAGTGGCCGCAGAACCACCGCCATTGCGAGTAAGATTAGAATTTCCTGATGCTCCCACTCAAGAAACTTGGGAAACGCCAGAGCCACAAATTGAAGAACTGCGCCAGAAAATTCTACAAATTCTTAATCAAGAAGGGCGATCGCTGTTAGCCATTAATGCCTTGGTACAAACCCAAAAAGCGGAGGAAAATATTGCTCGTAAAACCCTAGCCCTGCGTCAGGAAGAAGCCGATGCAATTATTTGGAAATATGCCCAATATAAAGCTCTAGCCGTTGCGGTCAATCCCATTGCGGTTTTAGATCTGTTGGGAGGCTTCGTTACCGATTTATTTTTGATTCGTGCCCTGGCGCGTCTCTATGGCCTACCGATTACCAGTTTTAAAGCAGGTCAACTTTGGCAGAAAATTTTGATTAGTTCTGGTGGTTTATTAGGGGCAGAATTGAGCAGTAGTTTAATCTTGGGACTGAGTAAAACCACTTCTTTACTGGAAAGTCCAGGCAGTTTTACCACCTATGCCAGTACTGCTTTTTTACAGGGAGGAATTGCTGGTTATAGTGCTTATATTATCGGTCAAGCCACAAAAACCTATCTGGCTCAAGGTTGTAGTTGGGGAACCTGGGGCGCGAGTACAGTCATTGCCGAGATTTTGAGTCAGGTTGATCCCCAAACCTTTATTTATCGTGTTCTTCAACAAGAGAGAAAAAATATTTAGAAATTTCTTTTGGCTTGGTCTGGAAAATAATCCAGAAACATGAGCGAGTCCTGACACAGTAACCAATCTGTTCTATTCCAGACAACTGTCATTGTTGATACTCTGTATATTTGTTTGCGTTCTATTCAACGAGTTAATCCAGCATGGTCAATTTAACCCCCAATCCTAGCTACAGTCTTAGTCTCCGCCTTGAATTACCCAATCATCCGGGTGCTTTAGCCACTGTTACCCAAGCGATCGCCGAGGAGGGGGGCAGTTTTGGGCAGATTTCCTTGGTAGAAAGTAACCTCAAATTTATTCAACGGGAAATTACGGTTCACGCCTCCAGCGAAGAGCACGCGGAGAAAATTATTGAAGCCGTTAAAGTTTTACCCAATATTCGCTTACAGAGTGTTTCAGACCGAACTTTTGACCTGCATCGTCAAGGTAAAATCACCGTTGAAAGCCGCATTCCTTTAACCACTCAATCCGATCTGGCCATGGCCTATACGCCTGGGGTCGGGCGGATTTGTATGGCGATCGCCCAGGAACCGGAACAGGTTTTCGCTCTGACCATTAAAGGCAATACAGTGGCAGTGGTAACAGATGGTAGTGCCGTTCTGGGTTTGGGGAACTTGGGCCCGGCGGCGGCTCTGCCAGTCATGGAAGGAAAAGCCATGCTCTTCAAAGAGTTTGCTGGAATTAATGCTTTCCCGATCTGTCTGGATACCCAGGACACGGAGGAAATTATTAAGGCCGTTAAACAGATCGCTCCCGTTTTTGGCGGTATTAATCTAGAGGATATTGCGGCTCCTCGTTGTTTTGAAATTGAAGCCCGCCTACGAGCAGAGTTAGATATTCCTATTTTTCATGATGATCAGCATGGTACCGCGATCGTTAGTTTAGCGGCCTTGATCAATGCCCTAAAGTTAGTCAATAAACCGATTGAGACTATTCGTATTGTTATTAACGGGGCTGGAGCCGCCGGATTAGCGATCGCTTCTTTACTGAAAAAGGGAGGCGCGACGGATATTTTAATCTGTGACTCTAAGGGGATTTTGTCTAAAGAACGCACCGATCTCAATCCCCAAAAAGCTGCCTATGCGGTTGAACAGTCGGGAACCCTAGTTGAAGCCATGCAAGGAGCCGATGTTTTTCTGGGGGTCAGTGCGCCTGGGGTGGTCAGTCGAGAAATGGTGCAATCTATGGCCAAAGATCCGATTGTTTTCGCCATGGCCAATCCCATTCCTGAAATTCAACCCGAATTAATTCAGCAGGATGCCGCCGTAATTGCCACCGGTCGCAGTGATTACCCGAACCAAATCAATAACGTTCTAGCCTTTCCTGGGGTTTTTCGGGGGGCAATGGACTGTCGCGCTCAAACAATTACCGATAATATGTGTCTAGCGGCAGCAAAAGCGATCGCCTCCTTAGTCACCGTTAATACCTTAGATCGAGAACATATTGTTCCTTCTGTCTTTGACAAACGGGTTGCGACCACTGTCGCCAGTGCCGTTCAACAGGCAGCCCGAACGGAAGGTATTGCTGCTAAATAATTCTCTCGCTAGGGCCAGATCATGATGGGGAAAAACAACAAGCAAATTAAACGGAAGCTTAGGTCAGAGGAAAGCAACGATATCCCAGAAGTGATTCGGGATCGACCCTCTACCAAAGTAGCTAACCGTCCAGGGTTTTCCCCTCTGCTCTTGGCTAGTTTAACGTTAGGAATTTTTGCCTTGCTCTCTCTCTTGATTTTCTGGCGACCTAGCTCCCCACCGGTTGTCATCTCTTCTCCACCCCTACCCACACCGACGAGTTCTGCTACTCCAGGTGAAAATCCAGGTGAGGAAGTGGATAATGTTCTTGGTCATTTACCCTACGCAGAAGCTCCTCAGAGTGAACTTAAGGCCATTACACCGGATGGACGACTCAGAATGCGAACCGCCGCCGCCAATGAATTTTTGCAAATGCAGGGGGATGCCAGGGCTGAGGGGGTGATTCTGGTTCCTATCTCTGCTTTTCGATCCGTGCAGCAGCAAAACCAGGTCTTTTTTGGGGTTAAACAACAGCGTAATCAGCAGGTACGTGAACGAGCCGAAGTCAGTGCGCCCCCAGGTTATAGTGAACACCACACAGGTTATGCCATTGATATTGGGGATGGTCACGCTCCTGGAACGAATCTTAGTCAAAACTTTGAGACAACGGCGGCCTATAAATGGCTCAAAAATCATGCGGCTCAATACAATTTTGAGAATTCCTTTACCCGTGATAATGCCCAGGGCGTGAGCTATGAACCCTGGCACTGGCGTTATGTCGGTGATCGCCAAAGTTTAGAAACTTTTTTCAAGGCTAGAAGTTTAAATACCTCTAGTCAACCGGCTCCGGCTCCCTCCAATCCTTAACTTTTTGTCCCCATTTGCTCATGGCTGACCATCATCATCACGATCACCACCATCATCACCATGAACATCACCACCATCATCATGCGGGGGAACCAGGGAAGCTTAACCGCGCTTTTTTGATCGGCTTTGTTTTGAATACATCGATTGTGGTTATTCAGGTGATTTTTGGATTATGGAGTAATTCTCTTTCCCTGTTAGCGGATGCGGGCCATAATTTCGGGGACGTTTTAGGATTATTAATTGCCTGGGGAGCCAGTTGGCTGGTTCAAAGACGAGCTTCAGCCCACTATACCTATGGTTTTCGACGATCTTCGATTTTGGCGGCTCTGCTCAATGCCTGTTTAATTTTTGTGGCTCTAGGGGCGATCGCGGTGGAAGCCATACATCGTTTCCAAAATCCGCCGGAATTAAAGGAGGGAATTGTGATTGTGGTGGCCAGCCTGGGTATTGTTTTAAATGGTTTGACCGCCTGGTTATTTGCCAAGGATCAGCAAGATCTCAACCTCAAAGGGGTTTTTCTGCATATGCTTACCGATGCCCTAGTTTCTTTGGGAGTAGTCTTAGGGGCGATCGCTATTATGGTGACGGGGTGGATGTGGCTAGATCCGGCCATGAGTTTAGTGATTACTGTTCTAATCTTTTGGGGAACCTGGGGCTTACTCAAGGATTCAGTTGCTCTGCTATTGGATGGCGTTCCTGCTCACATTGAAACCCAGGCTGTGCAAACTTATTTGCAAGAGTTTCCAGGCGTGGTTGCCATTCATGATCTGCATATTTGGGCAATGAGTACCACCGAAACCGCTTTAACCGTGCATTTGGTTCTCGGCGATCGCCCAATGGATAATGAGTTATTGCAAACCTTACATCAAGAGATCAAAACCTATTTTGGCATTGCCCACAGTACCATTCAATTGGAAAACAGCATCTCTCCATTAAATTGTCAAAGTCGTGGCTGTTACCCTTTGCACTTCTAAGTCGTATCACTTAGTTCGAGCCTTAAGACGTGCTAGAATAACGGGAGAAGAACTAGTTCGACAGCAAGATCAGTTAGTAATCTTGATAGCTTGGTCTATTTAGAATTGACAGATTAACCTGCGAAATCTTGCCTTTTTCCCGTGTTTCGGGAATTTTTACTGTTTTAATGAGGAAATCATAGTGGCAAAACGTCGCAACTTAAAGAAAGAAAAAGCTGAACGTAATAGAGCCTATGCTCGTCAATTTCGCTCTGCCTCAACTCGTACTACAAACAAACGTTTCTCTGGTGGGCAAAGAAGACAGGGGGGCAGTAGTAGCGGTGGTAATGGTGGTGGCAATGGTAGCAATGGTGGTGGTGCTGCTGCCATTTAAAATTCGTCAAATCTTGACTTTTGTCAACTATCATGACGCTTTCTAGTCAGAACAAATCTACCCTAAATACTGCGGTGGGGTTTTCCCACCGTCCTGATACCCGTCAAGAGTAGGGTACAAATCTTTTCCGTTTTGGATTTTCCGTTGAATGCCATTAGCGTCGCGAGCTAATTCTTGTCTGATAAGCTTGAGCATCTAAGCCATCCCCTTCATTAGCGGTACTGGGATTGATCGCCTCTTGTAAGGCAACTACTCGGTTAGCGGTGTCAGGATGACTACTGAGAATTTCTATGCCTGAATTCCCTTGTCGCTGGAGTTTTTTCATAAAATTGACTATTCCAATCGGGGCATAACCGGCTCGAATTAAGTTGTTTAAGCCTAAACTATCTGCCTCTAGTTCATCTTCTCGGCTGGTAGGCAAGTTCACCGCAAATTGCACACCTAACCGCACAATAGTACTTCCTTGTAGTCCGGCAGCACTCATTAACCCTTGGGAAAGAGCGGCATCTCGCATCTGGGTGACAGCATGACGAGCCGTAATATGACCAATCTCATGGGCAATCACACTGGCAAGCTCGGCTTCATTATCAGCCGCTAGGATCGTTCCAGTATTAATATAAACGTAGCCCCCCATTGTAGCAAAGGCATTAATCGCTCGATCATCCACGACTTGAAAGGTGTAGGGGATGTCAGGTCTCTCGCTGGACTGGGCTAAACGCTGACCAATCTCATTCACGTAACGATTTAAGCTGCGGTTGCGAGAGGGACGAAATTGTCCTTGTTGAACTAATTGTTGATTAATTTGCTGGCCAAATCGGACTTCTTGCTGATCTGACAGGTTCGATAATTGTAAAACTTGTATTCCCTGAAAGAATAATTGCATCCAGGATTGACTATAACTTGGTTGGGCTGTTGTTAAAACAAGACTAAAGGTTGTTATTCCAGCGATCGCCCAGGATATACACCGTTGACGGAAACGATTAACTGCCATCTTTCTCTGCTAAAAATATGTCCTATCCTTTAGTATATAGAGACTAAAACAGAGCTAGATCGCCATAAGGGACAGTTACTGACCTCTCACACTGGAATTTTGATAGACATAAAAATTGAAAAGATCGAATACGCCGCCCACAAAACTACAGGTGGCTCCAATTACCAATAGTCCAGGTAAAGGGGAGCCATTGCCAAAGATCGTGAGGAATTCGACCAGGCTACTGTTGCCAATCTGACCAATAAAGGCAATCCAAGGCAGATAACTGATCAACCAGAGGCTGGCCATTAACCCGATCATTAATAGGACAGGAGTGGTAAAACTCATGACAGTCGTGAGTATTAGCGAACATAGTAACTTAGACACAAGACACCTCTCCTAGGGAATGGATGGACTTTATGAGATTACTTGACTGCTCAAATAAGATAACTTAACCTTAGCTGCTCTTTTCTAATTTGGCACAGATAGTTATAAATCTTAAATCTTTATTAAAAAGTTGAGCGAATGCAGATAAAGACTTGTAAAAATCCACATAAAAAAACATGGAACGTTATAAATCTCAACATTGATAGGCAATATTCATGATTTCATGAGAAAAAATGTAACAGTTCTTTGCAAGCACGACTTGGAAGGTTAAAAGAGTTGTCCAATCTGAGATAATAATGAGAGAGTCAACACACCTGATCATGGAATAACGAAGTATAACGGGGTTAATCGGAGCAAAAAGAATCTTGTCGATAAGAGAATTCCCTCCTTTTTTTGCTACAATCGTTATTGAGTTTCAAACCGCGTAGGTTGCGCGATTGTTGGAGTTGACAAGTTTTGATACGTCACAACTCGATTCTCAGTTCGAGACTCTTAAAAAGGCTCGCGCTGGGGAGCAGTTTACCAGAGATAATGGGGTCGTATTGCACTCAAATACCAATGTTGCCGAAGGTATCCTGCAAGAAGGGAGGATTTTGAACTCCCCGCCTCCTTGTTTTTTAAAAAACAAAGGAAATATTGCTAGAACGGACTCGGAAGTTTCCAGTAATTGATACCACAAGGAAGTTGATTATTGGAGGCGAAAACGGACAAAGGCAAGTCCCAGACCCTAGAACCAAGGAAGCGTAAGCCTCCATCGGTCAATCGGGGAGCGAATATAAAGCAGTTGACGCTGTTTAACTTCGGTTAACTCCGTTTTCCGTGTGCCTCACACCTTAATATCCTAAGATTTGATGGTGACTATCTAGGGCTTGCTGAATAAGTATAGAACCCTTGCCAGATAATGCTTTCAAGCATTTTAAAAACGATCAGGTGCAAGGTTATGGCCTTTGGAGGCTCAAAGCCCATGCACGTCGTTGGAAAACTGGGGGTTGAAATTGGAAACAACTCTCTGAAGTCACCATTTTTCGCGTCCTGTGGCATCTAGGTTCGTTTTGTGGACTTTTTCAGCAGACCCTATCTAAAACAAAATTGGCTCAATCCTGATTAAAAAACTCCCTAACTGACGTAAAAAATACACAATTAAGGAGAAGCGGGTCTATTACTTACACAAAAAGCAGAAACCTAAAGTTTTGTTCCGCATTCTGGGCAGAAATGGTTATTGGGTGGGTTTTTCGCGCCACAGGTATGACAAACGACTAACTGAGAGGATGATTGACTGGGAGGTAGTTCAGGCAGACCAAGCATTTGGGCATTACTTTTCCCTGGAGCCACCATCGGATAACAATTTTCATCCCGCTTAACTTTGACATCTAGAATGCAAGGGCCATCGTGAGCTAACATTTCAGCGATCGCCCCAGCCAATTCACTGTGGTCTTTAACGGTGATACCTTTCATCCCATAGGCTTGACAGAGAAGGGGAATATCGGGCATTCCGATGTGCATATCAGAAGCAGAATAATGCTCGTTATAGAAAGTTTCCTGCCATTGGCGTACCATTCCCTGCCAGCCGTTATTAAGAATGATGGTTTTGACCTTAATCCCATACTGAACTAGAGTTCCCAACTCCTGTAAATTCATTTGGAAACTGGCATCCCCACTAATACAAATCACTTGCTCCTGGGGCAAAGCCATTTTTACGCCCATAGCGGCAGGAACGCCAAAGCCCATCGTCCCTAGACCGGCACTGGAGATCCAACGCCGAGGGCCATTATTGAGGAACTGAGCCGCCCACATTTGATGTTGACCCACATCTGTTGTGTAGTAAGCATAGGGAGCTTGACGACCGACTTCTACGATTACTTCTTGAGGAGCAATACTATCTTCGTAGTGGGGAGCTTTCAGAGGATAATCTTCGCGCCAACGATTAATGCGTTTTAACCAGGCCTGAGTCCGATTTCCGTAGGTGGGATAGTCCAATTCCCGCGATCGCTGCAACAGTTGTTCTAAAACATTGCGGACATCGCCGACAATAGGAACTTCTGGTTTACGGTTTTTGCCCACTTCCGCCGGATCAACATCGATGTGAATCACTTTAGCGCGGGAAGCAAATTCATCCAGTTTCCCCGTCACCCGATCATCAAAGCGAGCCCCCACGGCAATCAACAGATCACATTCACTAACGGCAAAGTTGGCGTAAGCTGTACCGTGCATCCCTAACATTCCCAGGGCCAAGGGATGATGTTCATCAAAGGCCCCGATCCCCATCAGCGTCGTTGTCACCGGCAATTGAAAACGTTCCGCTAATTCTTGTACCTGGGCATGGGCATTAGAGGCGATCGCGCCCCCACCAACGTATAACAAAGGACGTTCGGCTGCTTCCAATAAATGCAACGCGGCATTAATCGAGCGATGATTGGCCTTGGTTGTTGGACGATAACCCGTTAAATTAACCGACCCAGGTTCAATGGGAAAATAATCACATTCTTCTAAACCCACATCCTTGGGAACATCAATTAAAACGGGGCCAGGTCGTCCTGTGCTGGCAATATGAAAAGCTTCCGTCACGATACGAGCCATTTCACTGGCATGACGAACCACATAGGAATGCTTAACAATCGGCAAGGTAATGCCAAAAATATCAATTTCCTGAAAAGCATCACTGCCAATAAAGGCCCGTCCCACCTGTCCTGTGACCACAACCATGGGAATCGAGTCCAAATGGGCATTGGCAATCCCCGTAACTAGATTAGTCGCGCCTGGCCCAGAGGTTCCAAAACAGACCCCCACTTTACCCGTTGCCCTGGCATAACCATCGGCCGCATGGGCCGCACCCTGTTCGTGGCGTACCAGAATATGTTGAATATTCCCTCTGGCTTCAGCACGGTAAAGTTCGTCGTAAATGGGAAGAATTGCACCTCCCGGATAACCAAAAATATGTTTTACGCCATGACGTTCGAGACTATCAATGAGAATATAGGCTCCGCTACGGCGTTGGGCAACGGGGACTGATGCAGGAACTTTTGTTTTAGAAATGGAGGCAACCACAGGACAAACCGCTTTATTGAGTAATTGACTTAATTTTTATTGTAGTTTTGTTGTATAGGATGCAACGCAAAGAATCGTAACGCTGCTAAACTGCCAGACTTTATATTCTACGAGATCGAGCCAACTTCTGTCGAGCCGATAAGCCAAGTCAGATAAGCCTTCGGCCAGATCGACTAGCTTGACTGCACCGTTGAATGAGTTAATTATTCTTAAGCTAATCTTTTTGGAGATCTTTAACCTTTCCTGACAAATACGGTGAATCTGGCAAGATCGGCGGCTCAAATAAGGGCAATAGTTAACTAGACTGACTCGCGTGGATCGCATTCTGGGCACGACGGAGTAGCCAATCAAAGCGGGCTTGAGCTAGGGGAATTTCTTCTAACAAGACAGGGGATAGTTCTAAATCAGGACTAACTGAGTCCTGTCCAAGATTGAGTTCCGTTAAGGTGACTCGCAAACGACTGGATAGAAATAGGGCGATCGCGCGATAAAAACGAGAAGCAAAGCCAATGTCCTGGTGTAAGCGTTCGGTCAAGGCTAGACGAGATAGGGACAAGACAACAGAATCTTCTAAGGTTTCGATAGTGGCAGAAGGGGGATAACCGTCAATGAAAGACATTTCTCCCAAAACCTCACCACTGCCTAAACTGGCAACTTCCTTACTGCTGCCTAGGACATTGACGGAAACAATCACGCTACCTTCAAAAATAATGTAGAGAAAGCTAGAGGGTTCACCCTCCCGAATTAAAACACTTCCCGCTGGAATCCGCTCGATCGCACCTTGGGTAACAATCCAGTCGAGGTCGTCGTCATTAAGTTCCCCAAAGAGGTAAAGAACTTTTTTCATGGGGCTTCTGGGTTGAAGGAAGGACGTTACTTGACGATTATAGAAGGCTTTGGAAAGGATAGAACGGTGTTTTCTAGAATATCCCTAACTGTTTCAGCGTTTCGAGGGCGGCGGCCTTAGTTGCGTCCTGTTTACTATGACCTTTGCCTTGACCGTAGGACTTTCCCTGTATGCTAACTTCAAAGGTAAATTCTTTGGCATGATCTGGCCCCGTTGCTGCAATCAAAACATACTGAGGCAATTCACCGCATTGGGATAAAGACCACTGTTGTAGTTGATTCTTAACATCAATTAAAGCCGTTCTCAGAGGTTGGCTATTAGGCGATCGCGGTTTGGTTAAGGCAGAGACTAAGAGGGATTGCACAAAAGAACGGACAGCTTCCAGACCCGAATCTAAAAAATAGGCCCCAACAATGGCTTCTAGGGTATTACTTAAAAGGGCTGGGTTATCCCGTTCTCCATTGCGATCTGCTCCTTTGCCCAGACACAGAATTTCTCCAAGGCCCAAAGTCCTAGCAAACTGAGCTAATTGCGCTTCATTGACCAGTTGGGAACGCAGCCGAGTTAATTCTGCTTCTCGAAAGCGAGGATATTTTTCGTACAAAAATTCTGCCACCAGGAAACCGAGAATCGAATCCCCTAAAAATTCTAGCCGTTCATTATGTTGAGTGCCTGGGTTCTCATTGGCATAGGAACGGTGAGTTAAAGCCTGAAGCCAAAGGTATTCATGGGTAAAAGTCGGCAATGTTAACGGGAGCGGTGGGGATTGACTGGATTTAGTGATATTCATAATACGCAGTTGAATTTTGTACTTGTGGTTTTAAATTTCCCGTTCAGCAGGTTGTTTAAGGCACAAATAATACTTAATTGTTGGTAAGAGGAATTAACTTAGAACAGCAATTCCAAATTCAGAATGTAGTCCAAGATACAAAAGTATTGAAGTGCTTACGGTCAAGGGGTTTTGTTTCAATATGTGGAATCAGCGTAATGCTCTATTTAGTAATTGATCAAGTTTGTTTGCAGGTTGCTGACTCTCCAAGAGGCTAAGATTCGAGGAGGAAGTACAAAAAACGCCAGAAATCAGCGAAATCTCTTTTGACCTCATAAAAGCGAGATAACGTCCGTATCTTATGTTACCGTTTGAATTTGGAATTGCTGCTTAGGGGACGACCTCTATAGTCGCCAACCGATGGCTGAACATTGTTTAGAGTACAATTACAACTTTATCTTTGTCTGTTTACCCACATCCCATCCAGCTCTCTATGATTGGGTCGCTTTCATGGAGGCGAACGGAGAAGTTAAAACTACTCAACAACGAGTTTGGAATGGGCGCTACTTTGACATTTGGGACTATCGTTATCTCAATCAAATCCCTCTGCGCGAACAACAACCCGTCTTACTGGTCAATTGGTGTGAGGTGACAGTTAAGCGCGAGTCGGATGGTCAACTTCTCTATAGCAATAGCTGGATTACCAACCACGACCTGACTCCTCAACGGGTCATTCTGCTCTGCTGGACGCAGTCGTTGGCGAACCGAAAATGAGAATCACAATGTTCTCAAAACTCGGGGCTATCATTTAGAACATAATTTTGGGCATGGTCAGCAACATTTGTCCTCTTTTCTGCTGACCCTCAACCTTCTGGCTTTCTTATGACCTACTGTTCTCCATCTGGTCGATGAACGCTATCAACGGGCTCGGATTCAGCGAGGGACTCGCCGGGGCTTTTTTCAAGATGTTATTTGTCTGACCAAGTATCTGTTGTTTGAAAGCTGGCATCACCTTTTAGACTTTATGCTTGATGAGACCATCCCTGTTGCTCGCGTTAATTCCTCTTGATTGTGGATTGGATGTACGCAGCAGAAGCTTCCTATGTTCCGTATCATTTGCCACATTCCTAATTTGGAATTGCTGCTTGATTAAATTTTGGTTTACGACCTCTTCCTGGTTTGTTGTATAATCCCACTATGCTTTCTGATTCCCAACGCTTAAACCAGTTATAAATCGTTTTATAACTCACCTTGAAAATTTTCATTAATTGTTCTATTTTCATACCTTGATTTGCTAAAATTAGACAGTGCGCTCTTTGACGTACTTGATGATGTTTGCTTTGGTTATAGATTCTTTGTAGTAACTTGGCAGAAAGTAGATTTATCTCTCGAATAAATATCATAATTGCAGAAATTGATTAGCAACTTCTCTACTCTATCAGATTATTTATAATTTGTGTAATTAATTTTGTACAATTACTTACTTCCCCTGCACCAGAAAAAAAATCTTAAATAACCTTACGGATTCTCCGTAAATATTGAATAATTAGTTTTGAACGTGTGACGAGGAATGTATTGTGAATTATTTACGTTTTTACTTAGTTGCTGAAGTTACAGCCTGTATATTAATGGCAGTCCAACCGACCTATGCCTCTAACGTTCCTGTCCAAGACACATCTTCCTCATCACCTACAACCTTGTCCAGGCTTCAGACAAAGCAAGACGACCCAATCCGTTCTGAGTATTCTAATCCGCATCAGCCATTGGCCAAGGCATTAAAAATTGATGAAAATAATCAGAATTTAGTCAATAGAACATTTGATTTGATTCAAGGAAAAATTCCAGTCGGTAATCCAGTCGATAATATTGATTCTCAAAACCTGGAGCAGAACCAGAGCATTGGGCTCAGTAACCCGTCTGGTATTAAAAAACAGCCTGAAAGCCTAGGTAAGGTCCGAGAGATTACCCAACTTCCCAATTCATCTTTAGATACCCCTGTTCTCCCTTCGGCTCCCTCATCGCCTAATGGTGTCATGGTTCCTAATCCAGAGATTATCATTAGATCTAATGGTACGGCTAATCCAGATATTCTCAATCCGACGGTTCCTGTCGCTCCTGTCTTACCCCGTGCTGTCGCGCCTCCAGTAGGGGATATGTCGATTTCTAATATTACTGCCGGTTTTGACTCTGTTGATTTGGGGCCATCGGGTCAGGCAATGATACCTCGCCTGGTTTTACGGCAAGCTCCAGCGAAAGAAGTTTTGATGGTATTAGCTCGTTATGCGGGGGTTAATATTATTTTCACGGATGATGAGGCCGCTGGTTCTACCGATGCAGCAACCCCTGATGCGCCTGGTATAGGAGGCTCCAAAATTTCCCTAGATCTGGAAAATCAACCCGTTCAACAGGTCTTTAATTCTGTTCTCATGATCTCTCGGTTAAAGGCAACAAAACAAGGGAATACCATTTTCGTTGGCGCGAAACTACCAGAAGCGGTACGGAATGTGATGATGCGAACGATTCGATTAAATCAGGTGTTAGCCTTTGATGCCGCAACGTTTTTAAGTTCCCAAGGGGCGCAAACTTACGTTTATCGAGAGAGCGAATCCGCAACATCAGAAATTGATGCCAGTGGCAATAAGGTAACTAGGACAACGAAGCAACAAACGCCCAAGATTGAAACCATTGAGTTAGATGAAAAAAGACGAAAGGCAACTCCCCTGGATGGCTTGACAGTTTCAGCCGATGTACGACTGAATTCAGTGACATTAGTCGGTGATCCTCGTCAGATCAACTTGGCAACCACGTTATTGACGCAACTAGATGCCCGTCGTCGTCAGGTAGCAGTTAATGTCAAGGTTGTGGATATTAATTTAACCAATATTCAGGACTACAACAGTAGTTTTTCCTTTGGCTCAGGGGATAGCTACTTTGTACAGGATAATGGAGCGGCAGTGATGCGTTTTGGTAGTACGGCTCCAGTCTCCCGCAATGTTCTGAATAGTGCAACAGGACAAGTCAGTAATCCGCCTGCTGTTCCTAATCCTTTTGCTGATTCTAATACTTTCATCAACCTTAACAGTGGCACAACGGTTCCAGGGTATGGACAGGGAACCTATTTTATTGATCAGTCAACAGGACAAGCTGGGTATATTATTCCAAGGGGTGATATCACATTTTTTGATAGAATTGCAGGGGTTTCTACTAATCCTTTTGTAGCGGGCATTACTGATCTAACCCAACCAACAGATACCTTAATTACTCGGACAGTTGACCCGACAACAGGACTTTCTACTTTAACAGTCTCACCAGGAGTTGAAGGAACGGCAATAGGTGCTTTACCTTCCTATTTTCAGTATCCCCAAAAGTTCCAAGCTCAAATTTTTTCTCAAATTCAAAGTGGCAATGCCAAGATCTTGACCGACCCCACCTTGGTTGTTCAAGAAGGGCAAAAGGCTGAAGTTAAGTTAGTTCAGTCCGTTGTTGCTAGTGTTAATACTCAAGTTGATCCTTTGAGTGGTGTGCGAACAACAACCCCAGTACTAGAAGATGTGGGGCTAACCCTTGCCGTTATTGTGAACAGAATCGATGACAATGGCTATATTTCTCTAGAGGTTATTCCTCTGGTTGCCTCTCCTGGCCCACAACAGCAATTTGATAGCGGTCAAGGTGCGGTTAATACGATTACCTTGATTAATAAGCGGGTCTTAGCGTCAGGGCTATTGCGTTTGCGAGATGGTCAAACATTAATTTTGTCGGGAATCATATCTGAGCAGGATCAGTCTGTCACCAGTAAAGTCCCCATTTTAGGAGATCTGCCCGTTATTGGGGCTTTATTCCGTAGCCAAACTGATACAACTAATCGATCTGAAGTGGTTGTGATGTTAACTCCCCAGATTATTCATGACAATACAGAATCGCAATTTGGCTATAACTATACGCCTGGTAAAGCGACGGCTGATTATCTGCGCCAACGGGGTTTTCCTGTTCAGGTTCAGCCGTGATCTGGTTGTGATGGTTTTTACTCCTGATGGTTTTTACTCTTCCTTGTTCGGAGGAATTTTAAATAGCTCAGTTTTCTATGCTTAATTGAGCGAGTCCTAAATAACGGAGGCCTTGAGGAGTGACTTCAAAACGACAGGGTAAAACCATCAGTCCCTGGCTGATTCCTAGTCGTAATAACTGGCCGTAATGAGGATCAAATTCATCGCCTGGAGAAAATTCGGAACAATCGCCTCGATTAATAAAGTACAACATCACCGATCGCGTTGACGGAAGGAGAGCCGTTAATTCTTCTAGGTGTTTTTGTCCCCTGGTGGTGACAGTATCAGGAAAGAGAGCTAACTGCTTTTGAGCAAGAGTGGTATTTTTCACCTCTAAATAAATATCTGGCTGACCGGATTGGCTTAAGAGAAAATCAATGCGACTTTTTCGATCTTGGCCGTAGGGAACTTCCGATTTTACCGTGTCGTATAGGTCAGCTAATTCAGGAAAAATTTTCTGGGTTAAGGCCTGTTTAATCACCTGATTGGGCAGATTAGTATTAACACCCACCCAGGTGTCTTGAATTTGGATCATTTCCCAGGTATAAGCTAATTTTCGTTTAGGATTATTACTTGGGGAAACATAGACTAGATTGCCGATTTGGCAAACGCCCGTCATTGGGCCAGTATTGGGGCAATGGGCGGTGATCATTTCTCCCGTTTCTAATTCAATGTCAGCAAAAAAGCGTTTATAGCGTTTCTGTAATTTCCCTAGAATCAGGGGGGGATAGGGATAGAAAAATTGGTTTGTCATTTGGGAATTTAGAAATTTGGAATTGTTGTCGGGCAGTATATCGGGAGTTACGGTTGAGAAATAGGCTTAGCTGACTTTTCCCGTTAAGTGCGGATTGCAAGCTGCCAGCCTTGGCAAAGGTCATGCAACTTCAACCAACCGCGCCAAAGGACTTGGATACCGAGAGGAGTTTTACGACGATGTTCAAGATAACCACCAAGAAAAGCAACAGACTCGACAGCCCAAGCAACAGTCAAAATAGGGGGAAGTTTTTGAGAGGCGGCTGCTTTTAACACCTGAAGTTGAAGAGGATTAAGAATTTCAATCGCGAGAGCATCGGGCTGGGTACGATGAAGATAAGTAACGTGTAAAAGTTCAACAGCAATGACACTTAAAAAACCCAAAAGAGTTTTCATTCCATCAGAGGCAAGTCGATAACGCTCACTCTGACAACCAGACTTAAGGACTTTATGAAATTCTTCAACCCGCCATCGGTAGGTGTACCAACGAAGAATAGTGACAGCCATCTCAATAGTCTCAACAACTTCTGTAGTCAGAAGCATCCAAGATAAAGGAGTTTCGCCTTCGGGACAATCGATTTCTGTCGCATGGGTGTGACCTTTAGTTGATGAAGGAAAAGAAAAGTGTTAACATGGGATGAAAAGTGACAAAGAGGAAACAATGATGACAGCAAAACTAATTAATGTAGAGGGTTCAAAGATAAAAATAGAACTAACATTAGAACTCAGTCGTTCAATGTTGGATACAGAAATAAATATTCAAAAAGGCTTAAACGAAGTAGGTTGCATCGCCAGCAAAGAAGCCTTGAAATATTTAGATACAGATGGTTCACCCTTAAAAATCGGTGAAGAAATCTGGAAGAGTAAGGGAGAGCAACCGAAAGAATATCAAACACCTTATGGTGAGGTTATAGTGAATCGTCATGTATATCAGCGTTCACCTTTGAGGAAAAACGTATTGCCCCTTAGAAAGAGAAGCAAGGATAATCATAACATCAACGCCATTATTGGCAAAACAGGTATCCTCAAAAATGTCAGGGATGGCAGGCAAAGAGGTGAAAAATGATTTATTAGAAAATCATGGTAGAAAAGTAGCGCTATCCTATATCCAAAGATTGAGTGAAGCAGTAGGAAGTGTGGTACAGGCAAAAGAAGAAGCGTGGAGTTATGCCCCGCCCAAGGAGGATAGCCAAATTGCAACAGTGGGAATAGGATTAGATGGAACCTGTATGCTGATGTGTGAGGATGGCTACCGTGAAGCAATGGTGGGAACCGTTTCCCTATACGATAGTGAAGGCGAACGTCAACCTACAATCTATCTAGGTGCGGCACCAGAGTATGGAAAAAAGAGTTTTCTAGAAAGATTAGAAAGAGAAATTGAGCGAGCGAAAAACCGTTATCCAGAGGCAACATTGGTCGGGATAGCAGACGGGGCAGAATCAAATTGGAAGTTTTTAGAAAAGCAAACGGAAGAACAGATATTAGATTTCTATCATGCCTCTGGTTACTTAGGTGCCTTGGCAGAAGCGTTGCATCCGAATACCGTGTCAAAACAAAAAGAATGGTTGACTGAAAATTGTCGAGAACTCAAGCATGAAAAAGGAAAAGCAGGAGAACTGCTAAATCTGATGAAAGAAGTCAAAGAAGAAAAAAGTCATTCTAAGAATCTTACCGAGAAACTACAAGCGGCGATTACTTATTACGAGAATCATCAGCATCAAATGGATTATGCTGAATACATAGAGAAAAAGTATCCGATTGGTTCAGGTGTTACGGAAGCAGCTTGTAAGACGTTGGTCAAACAACGATTATGTTGTTCAGGGATGCGATGGAAGGAAAAAGGAGCAGGAATTATTTTGAGCCTACGAGCTTTGGTATTGACCAAGGAACGATGGAGTCAATTTTGGGCAAAACTTGATCAATATGGGTTCCCTGTAGAACCCTGATTACAACAGCTTTTATCAACTAAAGGTCGCACCCTGTCGCATAAACAGCATAGACATTCAACGGGTCACGATTATCAAAACGATAGGGAGTTCGTAGATTAACTGAGCAAAATCGGACGGCAAGCTTAACCTTCCGTGCTTTTCTTTTTCCTGTACTCGGAATCTCGATTTCTTGATGAAAACGAATCGGTTCTGATTCCAAATGTTGCCAAAGTCGTTCACTATTTTTGTCTAAACTACGATTATGAGACGCTCTGACCAGCAGGGTGCGACCTTTAGTTGATAAAAGCTGTTGTAATCAGGGTTCGGGAACCCATATTGATCAAGTTTTGCCCAAAATTGACTCCATCGTTCCTTGGTCAATACCAAAGCTCGTAGGCTCAAAATAATTCCTGCTCCTTTTTCCTTCCATCGCATCCCTGAACAACATAATCGTTGTTTGACCAACGTCTTACAAGCTGCTTCCGTAACACCTGAACCAATCGGATACTTTTTCTCTATGTATTCAGCATAATCCATTTGATGCTGATGATTCTCGTAATAAGTAATCGCCGCTTGTAGTTTCTCGGTAAGATTCTTAGAATGACTTTTTTCTTCTTTGACTTCTTTCATCAGATTTAGCAGTTCTCCTGCTTTTCCTTTTTCATGCTTGAGTTCTCGACAATTTTCAGTCAACCATTCTTTTTGTTTTGACACGGTATTCGGATGCAACGCTTCTGCCAAGGCACCTAAGTAACCAGAGGCATGATAGAAATCTAATATCTGTTCTTCCGTTTGCTTTTCTAAAAACTTCCAATTTGATTCTGCCCCGTCTGCTATCCCGACCAATGTTGCCTCTGGATAACGGTTTTTCGCTCGCTCAATTTCTCTTTCTAATCTTTCTAGAAAACTCTTTTTTCCATACTCTGGTGCCGCACCTAGATAGATTGTAGGTTGACGTTCGCCTTCACTATCGTATAGGGAAACGGTTCCCACCATTGCTTCACGGTAGCCATCCTCACACATCAGCATACAGGTTCCATCTAATCCTATTCCCACTGTTGCAATTTGGCTATCCTCCTTGGGCGGGGCATAACTCCACGCTTCTTCTTTTGCCTGTACCACACTTCCTACTGCTTCACTCAATCTTTGGATATAGGATAGCGCTACTTTTCTACCATGATTTTCTAATAAATCATTTTTCACCTCTTTGCCTGCCATCCCTGACATTTTTGAGGATACCTGTTTTGCCAATAATGGCGTTGATGTTATGATTATCCTTGCTTCTCTTTCTAAGGGGCAATACGTTTTTCCTCAAAGGTGAACGCTGATATACATGACGATTCACTATAACCTCACCATAAGGTGTTTGATATTCTTTCGGTTGCTCTCCCTTACTCTTCCAGATTTCTTCACCGATTTTTAAGGGTGAACCATCTGTATCTAAATATTTCAAGGCTTCTTTGCTGGCGATGCAACCTACTTCGTTTAAGCCTTTTTGAATATTTATTTCTGTATCCAACATTGAACGACTGAGTTCTAATGTTAGTTCTATTTTTATCTTTGAACCCTCTACATTAATTAGTTTTGCTGTCATCATTGTTTCCTCTTTGTCACTTTTCATCTCATGTTAACACTTTTCTTTTTCTTCATCAACTAAAGGTCGCACCCTGACCAGCACTCCTGTATGCTTGAGTTGACGCACTGAGTCAAAGACTTCTGAAACATCTCCTTCTCTGTCAAATACATGAATTACCCTCGTTGAACTTTCTACCTGTTTCTCACAGGTGTTTAGAGCCTCTACCCATTTGTAGGATTCTTTTTCCTCAAATGGTCTTTGACGAGCTGCTTTTCTTTGTTCTTTCTGTCTTTCTTTTTTCTGCTTCGCCGTTTCATCTGTTGGGGGCTTTTCTTTTACCTCCCTATTCCACAGTTTTTGCCATAATAAACCTAATACTTGTCCTTTTTCTGGCTCAATTGCTAAAGCACTATGCAGTATTAATCCATTCCCTCCTTTTCCAGTCGGCCCATACCCTTCCCTTTTTTCCTTGATATTGCGATAATCTAAGAAGGTCGTATCTCCGACTGATAGCATTATCTTATATTCTTCTACGGCGGCAGTTGTCATTTCACAGTGCGGCTCTATTATCTTGACAAAGTCTGTTTTCGGATTCCCAAAAATTCATAGGCCCTCTTTAACTCGTTTCCTCCCTTAAACACTTCTGATAAGGCTTTTCCAAACCCCTCACTTAACTTTTTCCCAATCGAGAAGGCACGATTGTTTAGCCTCTCGTCTCCCAATTCACAACTGGCAAAGTTTTTTGTCCACCATTCCAACATTTTTTGACCTGCCCTTTAAGATTTTCTCCATTTTACAGTCTCATACTCCCTTCATCCTTTGTTTTTGAAATTTGAACGATAAGCGGGATGATGGCTTCAGAATATTTTTTTCCTGTCAAGAGAATCATTACTCAAACCCTTGCCAGATAAAGCCTCTAGAAGTTTGCATTGCTGGATTTTGGACTTAACGGGAAAAGTCAGATAGGCTTAGGGATTATAATCAAAAAAGTTGATTTTTATTATTTTCCGATGACTGAACCCTTAATCCAGTTAAAAGGAGTCCGTAAAACCTTTGGGAATCAAGTCATTTTAGATGGAATCGATCTGACGATTTATCGAGGTGAGGCATTGGTGATCATTGGCCCTTCCGGTACGGGAAAATCGACTATTTTAAGAATTCTGGCCGGTTTGTTGCCAGCAGATGAGGGAGATGTGCTTGTTAAAGGCAAGGTACGGACTGGTTTAGTCGAAGATGGGGATAATCCCATGCGGATTGCCCTGGTCTTTCAACAGTCGGCTCTTTTTGATTCGCTGACGGTGGAGGAAAATGTCGGCTTTTTACTCTATGAACATTCCCAATTATCACGCAGTATGATTCGTAAACTGGTAGGAGAAAAATTGGCAATGGTGGGGCTTCAGGATATTGGCGATCGCTATCCATCGCAACTATCAGGCGGAATGCGAAAACGAGTGAGTTTTGCTAGGGCAATTATGTCCAATCCTGACAATCCCGAAGACAATCCTGAGATTATTCTCTACGATGAACCAACTGCCGGACTCGATCCGATCGCCTCTACCGTGGTGGAAGATTTAGTGCGCTATTTACAATCTTCTGTCGGGGGTTGTGAAACCTATATTATGGTTAGTCATCAGGAAAGTACGATCCGCAGAACAGCCGATCGAGTTGTGCTACTCTATGAAGGCAAAGTACAGTGGCAGGGGGCGGTTACGGAAATTGACAGCACAGATAACCCTCTGATCCGACAATTTTTTAGTGCTAGGGTAGATGGGCCCATTCGGGTAATCGACTAGTTCAAACGACCGAAATGTTTCTGAAACATCCCTTCATTCTTTCGCTTCATTGTGATTGCAAGCCTGTTTAGCCCGCCAGAGGAATGACTATGCTCCGTCCCCGCACCGTTCGAGAAGGATCCGTTGGTCTTTTTGCCCTATTGGGGTTAATCGTGCTAGGTGGAGTGGCGATTTGGCTACGGGGAGGGGGTTTTGGAACGCCTAGTTACCGTATTTTCGTTGATTTTGATGATGCTAGTGGACTACAGGTCGGTGCACCAGTACGCTTTCGCGGGGTGGCGATCGGCAAAATTGCGGCCCTTTCACCCAGTAGTAATGGTATCGAAGCGGCCCTGGATATTGCTTCTACCCAACTCAAAATTCCCAGGGACTCCCTGATTCAAGTCAGTCGTTATGGCTTAATTGGGGAAGCCTCGATTGATATTATGCCCCAACGGAAGTTAACCGAGAAAGAATTGGCCCTCAATCCAACCAGTCAAGATTGTCTGAAGCTACAACAAATTTTTTGCCATAATGAACGCTTTCAAGGAGAAGCCGGTGCTCAATTAATGACCAGTTTAACCCAGCTTAGTAAGGTTTATAGTAATCCAGAATTTGTTGGCAATCTTAATTCTACGGCCCGTAATGCGGCTTTAGCAGCGAATCGTATTGCTCGTATGAGTGATGAAATTGCCCTGTTGTCAAAAACGGCTCGTTATCAAATCAGTGGTGTTTCTAATACGACTAAGGCGATCGCCGGAGCAGCCCATAGTGCAAATCAATTAACCCAAAATTTGAATCAAATTGTGAGCCTGAATCAGTCCAGTATTAGCAAAACAATTCGAGACTCGGCCCAACTTATGCAAAACCTAAACCTGCTAGTGCTCGAAAACCGTAGCCATGTCACCCAGACCCTAACCAGCATTCAAGGGACAAGCCAGGAAATTCAAAATCTTAGCCGTCGCTTAGAAGGATCAGTGCAACTTCTCGACAATGGTTTAGTGAGTGTGAATCGGGGACTAAATGCGATCGATACCGATAAGTTGGCTAAAAATTTAGAAATCGTCTTAAATAATGCCGCAGAAACCAGTAAAAACTTACAGGAAATTTCTAAGCAATTTAATGATCCGACGATTTTATTAACCATTCAAAAAACCTTAGATTCTGCGAGAGTGACCTTTGAAAATACACAAAAAATTACCTCCGATGTGGAACAGGTGACAGGCGATCCCACCTTTCGGAATAATCTACGAAAATTAGTCGATGGTTTAGGGAATTTGGTTTCTTCGACAGAAGCACTCCAGCAACAACTCTATGCGGATCAGATGCTCAAAAATACCTCTCTTCAATTACAGTATCAGATCGACGTTCAACAACGATTAGTGTTATGGCAAAATCCCCGTTTTGCTAATCCTTCTGCTCCTGCCACTGTTAGCACCCTACCGACTACCAAAATGCCAACTGCTGAAGTGCCAGCGCGGTCACGAAGTTTGCCTTCGGCATCGCCCCTTAATTCACTACCTAAACCACCCCTTGCTCTTAATCAGGAAGGAAGTTCTACCACTCTAACGGCCCCCAACGCTCTCCCAGTACCTAGTGAAATATCCCAAGCAGCAAGTCCTCGATCAATGGCCAGAAATTCCCGTCAACAGAGGGTTAATTAACAGTAATAGTTTTGCTAACAATCACTAACTTTTGCTCAAGATTCTAGGACAGCAATTCCAAATTCAAACGATAACATAAAATACAGACCTTAGCCTCTTGGAGAGTCAGCAACCTGCAAACAAAACTTGATCAATCACTAAATAGAGCATTACGCTGATTCCACATATTGAAACAAAACCCTTTGACCGTAAGCACTTCAAGACTTTTGTATCTTGGACTACATTCTGAATTTGGAATTGCTGTATAGGGCTGGATTAATTTTTTCTCCGACAAGTCTGGGCATATAGTTTCCCGAAATTTAAGAATAGGATAGAAAGAAAAACTAAACTGTGACAAAGCTACTGATCGCCAAGGTTCCAACCAAGCCCGTCACCTCCACAATGGCATCACTACCAGCTGGCAAACCTGCGATCGCATTATTAATGGCTACAAAGGTATGAAAGTGAATGCACAAAAATACTTATTTTTTGTTTAAGTTTTGATACAACAAAAGCGACAGGAAGGCCCGCCGCTAATTTATTGATGCTCGCTCTAAGCGGCGAAAATATTGTCTGCTGTCAAGCCTAGATTAGCTGTTAGTGAAGCAAATTGAACAGAGGAATTAGAACCGCTACCATCAATATCAAAGAAGAGCTTCCCTGTGGGTTTATCAAAAATAAACCGTGTATTTGCAGTCACAGACCCTAAACTGATACTGAATTGAGCCGCCGAAATACTCTCACCAGCTATCAGTCCACCACCAAAATTAACCGCAGAAACTTGGATCAGATCTTGATACACATTGAAATCAGTAATGGTGTCAATTCCTTCTGTTGTCGTAGTAAACAAGACAGTATCAAATCCCGTTCCTGTTGTTAGAGTGTTATTGCCTGCCCCTCCAACCAAGATATTACTGGCACTGGAACCAATAAGAATATCACTGCCTCCTTTGCCACTCAGGGTACTAGTTGATCCTGCTTCAATGACATCACTTCCCGTTGTTCCTTGTTGGTTAAGAACGCCATCGTCATTAAGGATTGTCGTGGTGACTACCGTTGGAGTCCCAATCTGATAACCCGTCCCACTAGTCAGGGTTAGGCCAATGGTTTCATTGATTTCTTTGACAGTATCGCCTGAAGTAACCAGAGCTAACTGAGCCGTCGTTGCTCCTACCGCAAAAGTAATGGTTCCTTGAGTTGGTGTTGGGAAAGCTCCTCCATAGGCAACATAATCATCGCCATTGATCGCAGTGCCACTAACGCCAAAGTTAACAGTGAGAAGACTGGTCGTATCACCTGTACGGTTGAAGGTATAAACCAAGTTCGTTTTGCCATTTTCACTGACACCGCTGTAGTTACTGGCGAGGGTAATGCTGGGTGTTGTTACACCGTCATCATTTTGGATGGTACCAACAGCAGTGGCAGTAGTGATAGTTGCTCCATTGGTAGGGCTGGAGAGTGTCACCGTAAAGTTTTCATTGGGTTCCACTGTTGTATCCCCTTGAACATTCACCGTAACGACTTTAGAGGTTTCTCCCGCCGCAAAACTTACCGTTCCTGTTGGTAATACCCCACCCGCAAAGTCAGTGGCATTGGCGAGACTAGCACCAGACTCTGTTACTGCCCAGTTGACAGCATTAATGCCAGTAGTATTAACCGCACGAGTTACGGTAAAGGTAAAGGCCTTACTGCCACTATTCCCTTCCGTTTGCGTTGCGTTTGTTGCTGCGATCGCCAAGGTGGGAACCGTTGCTGTACCCGCTGTGATTACTGCCCCTGTGCCTTGGAATGTATATCCAGGGGAGGCATTCGTGCTACTGAAGTTAACATTCGTAACACCAGTTGTGAAGGTTGATGCCGCCGTGAAGTTCGCATTGTAGAGAGTGACAGGGAAAGCCACGTTTGGCCATGACACTCCACCAAAATTCAACCAAGCTACGTTAATCGCCTTATCCGTAGAAGCATCATTATCCTCGTTCAGCGTGTCTGCCTCTGGAGCACCAATTGTAGGTGTTACGCCTGTTGAGAATACCCCTGGATTTGCAAAGTTGACAAAGTTAAGTTTAGAAGAACTGTAATGTAGTTTAAACCCGAAGGAAGACTGTAGGGTCGTGTTATTATCTGAGGTAGAGTAGTTAGCCTTAATGGAAACTGCCCCCCCTGGTATAACCGTTGAACTGCTTGGTGTCGCCGTGATATTTTGGGTCGGCCCAGTAGCGGCAACCTTGTTGCTACCACCAGAGACTAACCGATAGGGGGCTAAAAATGCTTCAATTTGAGCCGCATTAGTACGAGTTGCCCCAGTTCCAATGGCTCCATTGGTTAAGGTTGTCCCTGTAAAGCCAAACAGATAGCGAGCAATTAAAGTACCATCTGCTGGACCATCTGCTATTCCATTGCCATCCGCATCTAGCATTGTCGTCCGACCGTTTTGTAGATAGTTTTGGATGTCAGTCGGCGTTGTGCGAGTTGCCCCAGTTCCAATTGCTCCATTGGTTAAGGTTGTCCTTGTAAAACCGAACAGATAGCGAGCAATTAAAGTACCATCTGCTGGACCATCTGTTATTCCATTGCCATCTGCATCTAGGGTAATAGTTGGGGGGTTATCGTCATTTTGGATAGTACCGATGGCAGCAGCAGTGGTAATGGTTGCCCCATTAGTTGGAGCAGAGAGAGTCACCGTGAAGTTTTCATCGGGTTCTATGGTGTTGTCCCCTTGAACATTCACCGTAACAACTTTAGAGGTTTCTCCTGCCGCAAAACTCACTGTTCCCGTTGGCAGTACTCCACCTACAAAGTCAGTGGTATTGGCGGGATTTGTACCCGACCCTGTTACTGCCCAGTTGACGGCATTAATGCCAGTAGTATTAACCGCACGAGTTACGGTAAAGGTAAAGGCTTTACTGCCACTATTCCCTTCTGTTTGCGTTGCACTTGTTGCTGCGATCGCCAAGGTGGGAACGGCCACGTCGTCATTTTGGATAGTACCGATGGCAGTAGCAGTGGTAATGGTTGCTCCATTAGTTGGAGCGGAAAGTGTCACCGTAAAGTTTTCATCGGGTTCTACTGTTGTATCCCCTTGAACATTCACCGTAACAATTTTAGAAGTTTCTCCTGCCGCAAAACTCACTGTTCCCGTTGGTAATACTCCACCTACAAAGTCAGTGGTATTGGCGGGATTTGTACCCGACCCTGTTACTGCCCAGTTGACGGCATTAATGCCAGTAGTATTAACCGCACGAGTTACGGTAAAGGTAAAGGCTTTACTGCCACTATTACCTTCCGTTTGCGTTGCGCTTGTTGCTGCGATCGCGAAAGTCGGTATACTTAGGGCTTGCTGAAAAAGTCAAAAAACGAAAGAAATGTGGGTTAGGGAAGTATGGACTGAAAAAGCATAGATAACTTATCCTTATGGAAACAAATCAAAATACAGATTTTGTTTAATCTATTGTTCCTTTCTGTCTAAAAAGGTCAACACAAATCACTCCTCACAAAAGAGAGGAAAATTAACACCATTTTTCACAAGAAAAACGACTCTACAACTTTTTACTTTTTGTCTTCTGAAGTAGAGTAGAAAGATTCATTACCAAAAAGTTCATCGCAATTACCGTTTCCGAGGTCTCAGGTAGTTTGGCCATCACTCGACCAAGACTAAATTTCCTCTTTCCCTGTCCGAATTTACCCTCAATGGCATTACGCACTCTTTCATCTGAGCGTGCCTCTTTCTTTTTTTCTTTGCTCACCTCTTTCGGCGGTCTTCCCAATCGGGGACCACTCATTCTTATATCCCTTTCTTTACAATAAGCTCGATTCGCTTTTGTTCGATAGATTTTATCCACATGAACCGATTCCGGATAACATCCTGTTTCCCTTTTATATTCTTCTATTCGCGCTTGTAAATCTCCCGATTCGTTGTAATTATCCCAACTTAATTTGTCTAAGAAGACAAAGCCATTCACATTACTTGCCGATATTTTAGCTCCAAACTCTACTGCTTTTCCCGCTTTTTCACGCACTATTGGACGCACGTGAGGTTGGCTTACACTCACAATTCTGTTTTCTACTTTATTTGTCTTTTTTTCATACATTTCTAACTGTTGCTCATACACTTTTCCTATCGTTACAAGCTCTTCTTGCTCTTTTTTCGTTAGTTTTTCTAACTTTGCTCCCTCTTCTATCATTTTTTCTATATGAGACAAGTTTCTTTTTATATATCCTAGTTGTTTTTTTGTGGTACTGGTATCGTGTGATCAAAGCTAGAAAAAGTTATGGTGTAAGAGTTTGAGAAAATAGAAAATAACTTACGACTGGACATATTCCCGTTTTTGTTATACTATTATTATTGTCATTATATTAAAGAAAGGGAAAACGGAAAGCAATGTCAACATTGAATAAAAGCTCAATTGACCTCCTAAGTGATATTGGCTTACCTCAAGAGAAAGAGGAAGCCTTATTTCAGAAAAACTGCCCTCATTGCTATAGTGAAAAAGTAAAAATACATTCTCATTACCAAACGAAAGGTAACGGGGAACGTAAAATGTTCATCTGTCAAGAATGTGGTTCTTGTTTTGCTGAGACTTATGGTAGCGTAATCGCTGGCTTAGAAACCCCATTAAGTGAAATTGTAAAAGTATTAAAAGCCAGAATGGAAGGAATAGGATTAAATGCAGCAGCCCGAGTATTCGGCTACGCAAAAACAACAATATTGAATTGGGAAAAGAAATTATCAGGATTACAAGAGACATTATTTTTATACGCCTTAGTGAATGAATTTGTTAAATTAGTAATAGAAGGGGATGAACTATACACAAAAGTTGGAAAAAATAAAGAAGCAAGTGCCTCTGAGGGGTGGACAATCGTGCTCATGGACAGGGCTAGCCGCTTTATTTGGCATTTAAAATGTGGTAAAAAAGAGCAGAAATTATTTCTAGAAGCAATGATGACGGTAGCGGAATTATTTGAAAGGAGTGCAGAATCTCTCCAGTTATTTAGGGCTTGCTGAAAAAAGCTGAAACCTTTACGGAGAAAAATAGTAGGCGAATTAAGAACCGCTAGAATGCACGAAAATAGGGTAGAATGCCTCAAAACCATTGCATTAAGAAGAGAGAAAGCAGATGTACCGAAAGCAACAGTACTCAATTGAAACACCAGAAAACTTGAAAAATCTGTTCGGCGGGCAGTTAGACGAAGAAAATCGTTGGATAGAAATGTCAAAAATGATTCTTTGGGAAGAATATGAGGAAGAATATGCAAAAAACTTCACAGAAAAAAAAGGAGCCCCAGCCAAATCATTTAGAATGGCATTAGGAGCATTAATTATCAAAGAAATTTCAGGAAAAAGTGACAGAGAAACAGTAGAACAAATAAAAGAGAACCCTTATTTACAGTACTTTATAGGAATGGAAAGCTATAGTAGCAAAGAAGCATTTAGTGCGTCAATGATGGTTCATTTTCGTAAAAAAATAGGAATGGAATTAATAAATAAAATTAATAAAGAAATAGAAAAAAAAGCGACGGGTGTAGCGTCAGAAAAAAAAGAAAATGAAGGAAAGTTATTGTTAGATGCGACTTGTACACCAGCAGATATAAAATATCCAACGGATATAGGAATATTGAATGATGCCAGAGAAAAAACAGAAAAAATAATAGATAAGCTGTATGAAGAAATAAAAGAGAAAAGGAAAGAAAAGCCGAGGACTTATAGGGAAGTGGCAAGAAAAGAGTACTTAGCCATAGCAAAAAAACGTCGTGTGTCAAAAAAAGAAAGAAGAAAAGGAACAAAAAAACAACTAGGATATATAAAAAGAAACTTGTCTGATATAGAAAAAATGATAGAAGAGGGAGCAAAGTTAGAAAAACTAACGAAAAAAGAGCAAGAAGAGCTTGTAACGATAGGAAAAGTGTATGAGCAACAGTTAGAAATGTATGAAAAAAAGACAAATAAAGTAGAAAACAGAATTGTGAGTGTAAGCCAACCTCACGTGCGTCCAATAGTGCGTGGAAAAGCGGGAAAAGCAGTAGAGTTTGGAGCTAAAATATCGGCAAGTAATGTGAATGGCTTTGTCTTCTTAGACAAATTAAGTTGGGATAATTACAACGAATCGGGAGATTTACAAGCGCGAATAGAAGAATATAAAAGGGAAACAGGATGTTATCCGGAATCGGTTCATGTGGATAAAATCTATCGAACAAAAGCGAATCGAGCTTATTGTAAAGAAAGGGATATAAGAATGAGTGGTCCCCGATTGGGAAGACCGCCGAAAGAGGTGAGCAAAGAAAAAAAGAAAGAGGCACGCTCAGATGAAAGAGTGCGTAATGCCATTGAGGGTAAATTCGGACAGGGAAAGAGGAAATTTAGTCTTGGTCGAGTGATGGCCAAACTACCTGAGACCTCGGAAACGGTAATTGCGATGAACTTTTTGGTAATGAATCTTTCTACTCTACTTCAGAAGACAAAAAGTAAAAAGTTGTAGAGTCGTTTTTCTTGTGAAAAATGGTGTTAATTTTCCTCTCTTTTGTGAGGAGTGATTTGTGTTGACCTTTTTAGACAGAAAGGAACAATAGATTAAACAAAATCTGTATTTTGATTTGTTTCCATAAGGATAAGTTATCTATGCTTTTTCAGTCCATACTTCCCTAACCCACATTTCTTTCGTTTTTTGACTTTTTCAGCAAGCCCTATTTACAGATGGAGAAAAGCGATATAGTCAACTGCTATTTAATATTTGTCACGAAGTATTAAGGACTGGGAAGCGAGGTCGTCCCACCAAAGTATTACCGAAGGGTATGGTGGTAAGATTAAAAAATAAGAGTAGTAAACGTCGAGATTCTGAGGGTAAACTAGAGAAAGTAGAAACTCCGAAAACTGAACATCCTGAGACAACAGAAAAACCAGAAGACAAGGATGTTCATGCCAACCACGTTGAGGCATTTAATAGTTCTCTACGACGCTATTTAGCCGCCTTTCGTCGTCGAACAAATACTTATGCTAAATCTGTTGTGGGATTACAGCGAGTGCTAGATATTTTCTGGATGGTTCATAACTTTGTTCGCAGCCATTTTACGACGAAAAAAGTTCCTGCGGTAGCTCTCGGTATAATTCAAAAAGGGTTAACTTGGGAGGACTTACTCCAAATTCGCCTGATTTGTTGAACCTCTTGTATTGCAACGTTTATAGCTTCTAGCTAGACGATACCAGTGCCTTTTTTGTTCCTTTTCTTCTTTCTTTTTTTGACACACGACGTTTTTTTGCTATGGCTAAGTACTCTTTTCTTGCCACTTCCCTATAAGTCCTCGGCTTTTCTTTCCTTTTCTCTTTTATTTCTTCATACAGCTTATCTATTATTTTTTCTGTTTTTTCTCTGGCATCATTCAATATTCCTATATCCGTTGGATATTTTATATCTGCTGGTGTACAAGTCGCATCTAACAATAACTTTCCTTCATTTTCTTTTTTTTCTGACGCTACACCCGTCGCTTTTTTTTCTATTTCTTTATTAATTTTATTTATTAATTCCATTCCTATTTTTTTACGAAAATGAACCATCATTGACGCATTAAATGCTTCTTTGCTACTATAGCTTTCCATTCCTATAAAGTACTGTAAATAAGGGTTCTCTTTTATTTGTTCTACTGTTTCTCTGTCACTTTTTCCTGAAATTTCTTTGATAATTAATGCTCCTAATGCCATTCTAAATGATTTGGCTGGGGCTCCTTTTTTTTCTGTGAAGTTTTTTGCATATTCTTCCTCATATTCTTCCCAGGGAATCATTTTTGACATTTCTATCCAACGATTTTCTTCGTCTAACTGCCCGCCGAACAGATTTTTCAAGTTTTCTGGTGTTTCAATTGAGTACTGTTGCTTTCGGTACATCTGCTTTCTCTCTTCTTAATGCAATGGTTTTGAGGCATTCTACCCTATTTTCGTGTATTCTAGCGGTTCTTAATTCGCCTACTATTTTTCTCCGTAAAGGTTTCAGCTTTTTTCAGCAAGCCCTACTTACATCTTGCAGCAGAACAAAAGAACGACTGGCGGAAAGGGTCAAGAAAGTGGAAAAAGGAGTAGAAGTGAAAAAACAGCAAAACAATGGAAACCATTCTTATACAAGCCCAGACCCTAGTTTATACATTGCTAGGTTTGATGCCGACCTCCTATCAACGCGATAGTTTGCAGGCAATGTTGGGGCTATTCCTAGAAGCTCAAGGTCATCCTCTACCCCAACATAGTCAAACAAAATCACCCTCGGCCTTAAGCCGATTTTTGAATCAGTATGATTGGGGTACTCGCCAAATTATCCGAGCAGTGCGAAAAGCAATTCTCAAAGAACTACTTACCTATGCTCCAAGAGGAAGACGACCTTGGTTGCAGGTGATTGTGGACTTAACGACACTGGAGAAATGCGGAAAATTTAAGGCTTTTGAGCATTTAATTCATGTTCTTCACGGGAAGAGGGGTTTACATCTTTTGGTGATTTATCTGGTGATAGGAGAATTTCTAGTCCCCTGGGGATTTCGAGTTTGGAGAGGTAAAGAAACAAGAAGTCCCGCTCAACTCGCGGTGCGATTAGTGGATAGCCTACCCAAAGAACTCCTGAGTGCTTTTCGGGTTGTCATTTTAGCCGATACCGCCTTTAGTAGTGTGCAATTCCTTCAAGCGATGAAAAAACGCCGTCTTGCGGTTATCGTCGGTGTGCGTTGTGACCGTAAATTAGCTGATGGTCGTCAGCTTCGTGATTTGCTCAAAAAAGGACAACAGGTCACTCTTGATGGATTATCTTTCCCTGTTACTATCTCTTGGTTCTACCTCAAACGTAACGGCAAACTCGAAAAACGCTTCGTCTTATCGACTCGTCCTCTTAAGTCCAGTACCATTATCTGGTGGGGACGGCGAAGATGGAGTATTGAGGGCTTTTTCAAGACCGTAAAACATCGTTTTGGTTTACATCGTTTTGGTCAACAAACTCTTCTGGGGGTTTATCGCTGGTTGCTTCTTTCGATGATTAGTTTTCTTCTTGCCCATTGGGTTTATCTTTCTACTGACTCCTCTAAACCACCTGATTGGGGTCAAGCTTCTGCTTCTGCTCTTCAGACACTTTTTCCTGATGTTGCTCTTTGTTCCCTTTTTTCTCAAGTCGAGCGATTACGTCCACTTTTGCAATCTTTTGGACTCCAACTTCAGTTAGTTGCTGTCACAACTTAGAACATGAGTTTTGGTGCAAGATGTAAGTATAGTTAGGGCTTGCTGAAAAAAGCTGAAACCTTTACGGAGAAAAATAGTAGGCGAATTAAGAACCGCTAGAATGCACGAAAATAGGGTAGAATGCCTCAAAACCATTGCATTAAGAAGAGAGAAAGCAGATGTACCGAAAGCAACAGTACTCAATTGAAACACCAGAAAACTTGAAAAATCTGTTCGGCGGGCAGTTAGACGAAGAAAATCGTTGGATAGAAATGTCAAAAATGATTCCCTGGGAAGAATATGAGGAAGAATATGCAAAAAACTTCACAGAAAAAAAAGGAGCCCCAGCCAAATCATTTAGAATGGCATTAGGAGCATTAATTATCAAAGAAATTTCAGGAAAAAGTGACAGAGAAACAGTAGAACAAATAAAAGAGAACCCTTATTTACAGTACTTTATAGGAATGGAAAGCTATAGTAGCAAAGAAGCATTTAATGCGTCAATGATGGTTCATTTTCGTAAAAAAATAGGAATGGAATTAATAAATAAAATTAATAAAGAAATAGAAAAAAAAGCGACGGGTGTAGCGTCAGAAAAAAAAGAAAATGAAGGAAAGTTATTGTTAGATGCGACTTGTACACCAGCAGATATAAAATATCCAACGGATATAGGAATATTGAATGATGCCAGAGAAAAAACAGAAAAAATAATAGATAAGCTGTATGAAGAAATAAAAGAGAAAAGGAAAGAAAAGCCGAGGACTTATAGGGAAGTGGCAAGAAAAGAGTACTTAGCCATAGCAAAAAAACGTCGTGTGTCAAAAAAAGAAAGAAGAAAAGGAACAAAAAAACAACTAGGATATATAAAAAGAAACTTGTCTGATATAGAAAAAATGATAGAAGAGGGAGCAAAGTTAGAAAAACTAACGAAAAAAGAGCAAGAAGAGCTTGTAACGATAGGAAAAGTGTATGAGCAACAGTTAGAAATGTATGAAAAAAGACAAATAAAGTAGAAAACAGAATTGTGAGTGTAAGCCAACCTCACGTGCGTCCAATAGTGCGTGGAAAAGCGGGAAAAGCAGTAGAGTTTGGAGCTAAAATATCGGCAAGTAATGTGAATGGCTTTGTCTTCTTAGACAAATTAAGTTGGGATAATTACAACGAATCGGGAGATTTACAAGCGCGAATAGAAGAATATAAAAGGGAAACAGGATGTTATCCGGAATCGGTTCATGTGGATAAAATCTATCGAACAAAAGCGAATCGAGCTTATTGTAAAGAAAGGGATATAAGAATGAGTGGTCCCCGATTGGGAAGACCGCCGAAAGAGGTGAGCAAAGAAAAAAAGAAAGAGGCACGCTCAGATGAAAGAGTGCGTAATGCCATTGAGGGTAAATTCGGACAGGGAAAGAGGAAATTTAGTCTTGGTCGAGTGATGGCCAAACTACCTGAGACCTCGGAAACGGTAATTGCGATGAACTTTTTGGTAATGAATCTTTCTACTCTACTTCAGAAGACAAAAAGTAAAAAGTTGTAGAGTCGTTTTTCTTGTGAAAAATGGTGTTAATTTTCCTCTCTTTTGTGAGGAGTGATTTGTGTTGACCTTTTTAGACAGAAAGGAACAATAGATTAAACAAAATCTGTATTTTGATTTGTTTCCATAAGGATAAGTTATCTATGCTTTTTCAGTCCATACTTCCCTAACCCACATTTCTTTCGTTTTTTGACTTTTTCAGCAAGCCCTAGTTACACCTGAAGTTCCCACGAGTGCTTTAATACAGAAGTTCGCAGTGGGATCAAATGCATTGAGATCCCCCCAAGTGCTACCATCAAAGCTATAAAAGCTTTCCCCTGGATTAGCAGTAGAATTTGAGGAATAGTTGTAATAGCTCTGGTAATCAACTGCAAGAGGATACGCTCCTCCATTAGAGAGATGCAACGACACATAGAATTTATCCCCTGTTTTCAGAGAAACGGTTGAGGGTAAATTTACTGTGTGATAACCTTGAAAAAGTGTTGTTCCTGTCGTAGAACTTAAGAGATTAGTAAGCTGCCCATTCTGGAAATCATCATAGATTTTAATTTCGTAAGAAGCACCATCAGCTAAGGTGTAGAAACCAACCGCTTTTAAGGGTTCATTAGCTTCAGAGGTGTAAGCATTGAAGGCATAAGGACTGTTAAGGCTATCGACGAGTCCAAAGTCATCATAATCGTAAATCCTTTGGTAGGGGGAAATAGCTTGAGAAGGGTGTGACCTTTAGTTGATGAAGGAAAAGAAAAGTGTTAACATGGGATGAAAAGTGACAAAGAGGAAACAATGATGACAGCAAAACTAATTAATGTAGAGGGTTCAAAGATAAAAATAGAACTAACATTAGAACTCAGTCGTTCAATGTTGGATACAGAAATAAATATTCAAAAAGGCTTAAACGAAGTAGGTTGCATCGCCAGCAAAGAAGCCTTGAAATATTTAGATACAGATGGTTCACCCTTAAAAATCGGTGAAGAAATCTGGAAGAGTAAGGGAGAGCAACCGAAAGAATATCAAACACCTTATGGTGAGGTTATAGTGAATCGTCATGTATATCAGCGTTCACCTTTGAGGAAAAACGTATTGCCCCTTAGAAAGAGAAGCAAGGATAATCATAACATCAACGCCATTATTGGCAAAACAGGTATCCTCAAAAATGTCAGGGATGGCAGGCAAAGAGGTGAAAAATGATTTATTAGAAAATCATGGTAGAAAAGTAGCGCTATCCTATATCCAAAGATTGAGTGAAGCAGTAGGAAGTGTGGTACAGGCAAAAGAAGAAGCGTGGAGTTATGCCCCGCCCAAGGAGGATAGCCAAATTGCAACAGTGGGAATAGGATTAGATGGAACCTGTATGCTGATGTGTGAGGATGGCTACCGTGAAGCAATGGTGGGAACCGTTTCCCTATACGATAGTGAAGGCGAACGTCAACCTACAATCTATCTAGGTGCGGCACCAGAGTATGGAAAAAAGAGTTTTCTAGAAAGATTAGAAAGAGAAATTGAGCGAGCGAAAAACCGTTATCCAGAGGCAACATTGGTCGGGATAGCAGACGGGGCAGAATCAAATTGGAAGTTTTTAGAAAAGCAAACGGAAGAACAGATATTAGATTTCTATCATGCCTCTGGTTACTTAGGTGCCTTGGCAGAAGCGTTGCATCCGAATACCGTGTCAAAACAAAAAGAATGGTTGACTGAAAATTGTCGAGAACTCAAGCATGAAAAAGGAAAAGCAGGAGAACTGCTAAATCTGATGAAAGAAGTCAAAGAAGAAAAAAGTCATTCTAAGAATCTTACCGAGAAACTACAAGCGGCGATTACTTATTACGAGAATCATCAGCATCAAATGGATTATGCTGAATACATAGAGAAAAAGTATCCGATTGGTTCAGGTGTTACGGAAGCAGCTTGTAAGACGTTGGTCAAACAACGATTATGTTGTTCAGGGATGCGATGGAAGGAAAAAGGAGCAGGAATTATTTTGAGCCTACGAGCTTTGGTATTGACCAAGGAACGATGGAGTCAATTTTGGGCAAAACTTGATCAATATGGGTTCCCTGTAGAACCCTGATTACAACAGCTTTTATCAACTAAAGGTCGCACCCCTTGAGAAAAAGAAACCGCGCGATTAGCACCCTGGCTGTCAGCATAAGAAATCCAGAAGTAGCCCTGATCTCCCCAACTGTTTCCCCAACTGTTCTTAATTAGGGCTTGCTGAAAAAAGCTGAAACCTTTACGGAGAAAAATAGTAGGCGAATTAAGAACCGCTAGAATGCACGAAAATAGGGTAGAATGCCTCAAAACCATTGCATTAAGAAGAGAGAAAGCAGATGTACCGAAAGCAACAGTACTCAATTGAAACACCAGAAAACTTGAAAAATCTGTTCGGCGGGCAGTTAGACGAAGAAAATCGTTGGATAGAAATGTCAAAAATGATTCCCTGGGAAGAATATGAGGAAGAATATGCAAAAAACTTCACAGAAAAAAAAGGAGCCCCAGCCAAATCATTTAGAATGGCATTAGGAGCATTAATTATCAAAGAAATTTCAGGAAAAAGTGACAGAGAAACAGTAGAACAAATAAAAGAGAACCCTTATTTACAGTACTTTATAGGAATGGAAAGCTATAGTAGCAAAGAAGCATTTAATGCGTCAATGATGGTTCATTTTCGTAAAAAAATAGGAATGGAATTAATAAATAAAATTAATAAAGAAATAGAAAAAAAAGCGACGGGTGTAGCGTCAGAAAAAAAAGAAAATGAAGGAAAGTTATTGTTAGATGCGACTTGTACACCAGCAGATATAAAATATCCAACGGATATAGGAATATTGAATGATGCCAGAGAAAAAACAGAAAAAATAATAGATAAGCTGTATGAAGAAATAAAAGAGAAAAGGAAAGAAAAGCCGAGGACTTATAGGGAAGTGGCAAGAAAAGAGTACTTAGCCATAGCAAAAAAACGTCGTGTGTCAAAAAAAGAAAGAAGAAAAGGAACAAAAAAACAACTAGGATATATAAAAAGAAACTTGTCTGATATAGAAAAAATGATAGAAGAGGGAGCAAAGTTAGAAAAACTAACGAAAAAAGAGCAAGAAGAGCTTGTAACGATAGGAAAAGTGTATGAGCAACAGTTAGAAATGTATGAAAAAAAGACAAATAAAGTAGAAAACAGAATTGTGAGTGTAAGCCAACCTCACGTGCGTCCAATAGTGCGTGAAAAAGCGGGAAAAGCAGTAGAGTTTGGAGCTAAAATATCGGCAAGTAATGTGAATGGCTTTGTCTTCTTAGACAAATTAAGTTGGGATAATTACAACGAATCGGGAGATTTACAAGCGCGAATAGAAGAATATAAAAGGGAAACAGGATGTTATCCGGAATCGGTTCATGTGGATAAAATCTATCGAACAAAAGCGAATCGAGCTTATTGTAAAGAAAGGGATATAAGAATGAGTGGTCCCCGATTGGGAAGACCGCCGAAAGAGGTGAGCAAAGAAAAAAAGAAAGAGGCACGCTCAGATGAAAGAGTGCGTAATGCCATTGAGGGTAAATTCGGACAGGGAAAGAGGAAATTTAGTCTTGGTCGAGTGATGGCCAAACTACCTGAGACCTCGGAAACGGTAATTGCGATGAACTTTTTGGTAATGCATCTTTCTACTCTACTTCAGAAGACAAAAAGTAAAAAGTTGTAGAGTCGTTTTTCTTGTGAAAAATGGTGTTAATTTTCCTCTCTTTTGTGAGGAGTGATTTGTGTTGACCTTTTTAGACAGAAAGGAACAATAGATTAAACAAAATCTGTATTTTGATTTGTTTCCATAAGGATAAGTTATCTATGCTTTTTCAGTCCATACTTCCCTAACCCACATTTCTTTCGTTTTTTGACTTTTTCAGCAAGCCCTAATTAGGGCTTGCTGAAAAAAGCTGAAACCTTTACGGAGAAAAATAGTAGGCGAATTAAGAACCGCTAGAATGCACGAAAATAGGGTAGAATGCCTCAAAACCATTGCATTAAGAAGAGAGAAAGCAGATGTACCGAAAGCAACAGTACTCAATTGAAACACCAGAAAACTTGAAAAATCTGTTCGGCGGGCAGTTAGACGAAGAAAATCGTTGGATAGAAATGTCAAAAATGATTCCCTGGGAAGAATATGAGGAAGAATATGCAAAAAACTTCACAGAAAAAAAAGGAGCCCCAGCCAAATCATTTAGAATGGCATTAGGAGCATTAATTAGGGCTTGCTGAATAAGTCTGCAAATCGAACCTAGATGCCACAGGGCGCGAAAAATGGTGACTTCAGAAATCAGTTTCCGATTTTAACCCACAATTTTCTAGCAAAGTGCATGGATTTTGAGCCTTCAAATGCCATAAGCTTGCACCTAATCGTGTTCAAAATGGCTGAAAAGCTTATCTGATAAAGGTTCTGCCTTTATTCGGCAAACCCTAATTAGGGCTTGCTGAAAAAGTCAAAAAACGAAAGAAATGTGGGTTAGGGAAGTATGGACTGAAAAAGCATAGATAACTTATCCTTATGGAAACAAATCAAAATACAGATTTTGTTTAATCTATTGTTCCTTTCTGTCTAAAAAGGTCAACACAAATCACTCCTCACAAAAGAGAGGAAAATTAACACCATTTTTCACAAGAAAAACGACTCTACAACTTTTTACTTTTTGTCTTCTGAAGTAGAGTAGAAAGATTCATTACCAAAAAGTTCATCGCAATTACCGTTTCCGAGGTCTCAGGTAGTTTGGCCATCACTCGACCAAGACTAAATTTCCTCTTTCCCTGTCCGAATTTACCCTCAATGGCATTACGCACTCTTTCATCTGAGCGTGCCTCTTTCTTTTTTTCTTTGCTCACCTCTTTCGGCGGTCTTCCCAATCGGGGACCACTCATTCTTATATCCCTTTCTTTACAATAAGCTCGATTCGCTTTTGTTCGATAGATTTTATCCACATGAACCGATTCCGGATAACATCCTGTTTCCCTTTTATATTCTTCTATTCGCGCTTGTAAATCTCCCGATTCGTTGTAATTATCCCAACTTAATTTGTCTAAGAAGACAAAGCCATTCACATTACTTGCCGATATTTTAGCTCCAAACTCTACTGCTTTTCCCGCTTTTTCACGCACTATTGGACGCACGTGAGGTTGGCTTACACTCACAATTCTGTTTTCTACTTTATTTGTCTTTTTTTCATACATTTCTAACTGTTGCTCATACACTTTTCCTATCGTTACAAGCTCTTCTTGCTCTTTTTTCGTTAGTTTTTCTAACTTTGCTCCCTCTTCTATCATTTTTTCTATATGAGACAAGTTTCTTTTTATATATCCTAGTTGTTTTTTTGTTCCTTTTCTTCTTTCTTTTTTTGACACACGACGTTTTTTTGCTATGGCTAAGTACTCTTTTCTTGCCACTTCCCTATAAGTCCTCGGCTTTTCTTTCCTTTTCTCTTTTATTTCTTCATACAGCTTATCTATTATTTTTTCTGTTTTTTCTCTGGCATCATTCAATATTCCTATATCCGTTGGATATTTTATATCTGCTGGTATACAAGTCGCATCTAACAATAACTTTCCTTCATTTTCTTTTTTTTCTGACGCTACACCCGTCGCTTTTTTTTCTATTTCTTTATTAATTTTATTTATTAATTCCATTCCTATTTTTTTACGAAAATGAACCATCATTGACGCATTAAATGCTTCTTTGCTACTATAGCTTTCCATTCCTATAAAGTACTGTAAATAAGGGTTCTCTTTTATTTGTTCTACTGTTTCTCTGTCACTTTTTCCTGAAATTTCTTTGATAATTAATGCTCCTAATGCCATTCTAAATGATTTGGCTGGGGCTCCTTTTTTTTCTGTGAAGTTTTTTGCATATTCTTCCTCATATTCTTCCCAGGGAATCATTTTTGACATTTCTATCCAACGATTTTCTTCGTCTAACTGCCCGCCGAACAGATTTTTCAAGTTTTCTGGTGTTTCAATTGAGTACTGTTGCTTTCGGTACATCTGCTTTCTCTCTTCTTAATGCAATGGTTTTGAGGCATTCTACCCTATTTTCGTGCATTCTAGCGGTTCTTAATTCGCCTACTATTTTTCTCCGTAAAGGTTTCAGCTTTTTTCAGCAAGCCCTATTTAGATACAGATGGTTCACCCTTAAAAATCGGTGAAGAAATCTGGAAGAGTAAGGGAGAGCAACCGAAAGAATATCAAACACCTTATGGTGAGGTTATAGTGAATCGTCATGTATATCAGCGTTCACCTTTGAGGAAAAACGTATTGCCCCTTAGAAAGAGAAGCAAGGATAATCATAACATCAACGCCATTATTGGCAAAACAGGTATCCTCAAAAATGTCAGGGATGGCAGGCAAAGAGGTGAAAAATGATTTATTAGAAAATCATGGTAGAAAAGTAGCGCTATCCTATATCCAAAGATTGAGTGAAGCAGTAGGAAGTGTGGTACAGGCAAAAGAAGAAGCGTGGAGTTATGCCCCGCCCAAGGAGGATAGCCAAATTGCAACAGTGGGAATAGGATTAGATGGAACCTGTATGCTGATGTGTGAGGATGGCTACCGTGAAGCAATGGTGGGAACCGTTTCCCTATACGATAGTGAGGGAGAACGTCAACCTACAATCTATCTAGGTGCGGCACCAGAGTATGGAAAAAAGAGTTTTCTAGAAAGATTGGAAAGAGAAATTGAGCGAGCGAAAAACCGTTATCCAGAGGCAACATTGGTCGGGATAGCAGACGAGGCAGAATCAAATTGGAAGTTTTTAGAAAAGCAAACGGAAGAACAGATATTAGATTTCTATCATGCCTCTGGTTACTTAGGTGCCTTGGCAGAAGCGTTGCATCCGAATACCGTGTCAAAACAAAAAGAATGGTTGACTGAAAATTGTCGAGAACTCAAGCATGAAAAAGGAAAAGCAGGAGAACTGCTAAATCTGATGAAAGAAGTCAAAGAAGAAAAAAGTCATTCTAAGAATCTTACCGAGAAACTACAAGCGGCGATTACTTATTACGAGAATCATCAGCATCAAATGGATTATGCTGAATACTTAGAGAAAAAGTATCCGATTGGTTCAGGTGTTACGGAAGCAGCTTGTAAGACGTTGGTCAAACAACGATTATGTTGTTCAGGGATGCGATGGAAGGAAAAAGGAGCAGGAATTATTTTGAGCCTACGAGCTTTGGTATTGACCAAGGAACGATGGAGTCAATTTTGGGCAAAACTTGATCAATATGGGTTCCCTGTAGAACCCTGATTACAACAGCTTTTATCAACTAAAGGTCGCACCCGTTCAGAAAAAGCCCAATTAGAGGATTTAGAAATTCAGCTTAAGGATTTGTCTCCCGATGTGTTGCAAACTCGCGTGATGGGATTATCGCCCGGACGTACTAAATTTGATAAGGCGATCGCCCGTTGAAGTTCCGTTCCCTCAAAGAAACCCACTCTTCATCTGCTGATATTAGCACTTTTTCTACTTAAAATCATCTCTACTCAAACAGCGGTTCAGAGCAAACGCATCTTATCTTTTGAACGATAGATTAGGTAACGGTTTCGGCTATCCTGATTGATTTTGTATAGAACACGCCAAAAGAATTAGTACGCAAAGGATCTAGAATTTAGAGGTGATCGCCCTGAGACTGGTTTAGCCGAGAGAAAGGGTTGATTTTTGTGAGTTCTTTTTCAGGAAAAAGGCAACAGGGGGTCTTTCGCTCACTTTTAAGATAATATGAGCAGAAGCTAAACAGCCCTCGACAACAGGCAACTGTCAGCAATAAATGTTCAATCTTAACAGAAGGAATTGTTGAAGATGGAATCCAATGTGGAACAAAAAACCGCTACTTCTGGGCTAAAAACCGATCTCGGAACCCTAGCCACTGGTAAAAAAGGCCCGATTACCGATCAGCCTTGGCAAGAATGGCTACAGCCGATCTGGGAAGTTTTGGGTAAAGTCCCAGAATATACCGGTGAATTTTTCGCCGATAATAAACAACCCTTAATTAGTATTGGTATCATTGTTTTAGGCATTGTCAGTGTCAAAATCTTAGTCGCTGTTCTAGATGCAATTAATGATATTCCCCTACTCGCGCCTATGCTGCAACTGATCGGCTTAGGCTACACGGCTTGGTTTGTTTGGCGTTATCTCTGGAAAGCCTCAAACCGTCAGGAACTACTTTCAGAGTTTGGTGCTTTAAAAGATCAAATTTTTGGCGGTTAAAATTATTCCGATTCGTCAACATCTCCCTCCGTCTGTTTCAGTCGGAGTTTTTTTTATGTGAGCAACTCAGAACAGGGCGGAAGACCACACCTTGTTTTTTGGCAAGCTCCCGCTTTAAAATCAAAACGTTCCATAGATTGTCAATGATGAGGAATTATGGCTTTAGCAGTCGGCACTGATGCACCTAACTTTACGACGACTAATGATCAGGGTAAAGAGGTCTCTCTCTCTGATTTCGCTGGCAAAACTGTTGTTTTATATTTCTATCCCAAAGATGACACCCCCGGTTGCATCAAGGAGGCTCAGAGCTTCAAAGAGCAATACGATGAGTATCAAAAAAAAGGTGTGGTGGTACTAGGCTTAAGCATGGACGGTCGGGCCTCCCATGTGCAGTTTAAAAAGAAGTATGGACTGCCTTTTCAATTGTTAGGGGATAGAGATGGACTCATCACCAAAGCTTATGATGTGGATGCTGGGGGCTATGCTAAGCGTGTGACCTATGTTATTAACGGTGATGGCAAGATTTCCCACGTGGATACAGCCGTTAAAACGGAGACCCATGCCAAGGATCTTCTCTGCTCGATTGGTGTGGAAAAGCAAGATTGATGTTTCTGAATCCTCCGCGATGGAGGATTTTTCTTTCTTAACGTTTTCATAAACTAGGGACGATGATTAGAAACTAGGATATAGGGAGACTAAGCTCAATTTTTTCTTCTATAGTCCCAGAGTCATGAGTCATTCTTCCCAGGCAAAAACCTTTGGCGATTGGGCAGTGGTAGCGATCGCTCGCCATTACCGTAAAATGCTCAAACATGAAGAGGGTGTTCTTAGGGATGATGATCCAGAGGAACTCCATCAGATGCGGGTGGGAATGCGACGACTCAGAACCGCGATCGCCGGTTTTACTGGGGCAATTATTTTACCGAAAAGAATACAAGCCAAAAGAGTGGGAATGGTTGCTCGCTCGCTGGGAAGTTTACGGGATCTGGATGTTCAACAGGAAAAGCTGACGCAATGGGGCCAAACCGATCTACCCGCAGTGGAACAAAAACAACTGGCAAGCTTGCGGGATACTCTCCACAAACAACGTCAAAAAACCTTTAAGGAAACCAGTCTGATCCTCAATGGCAATCACTACGCAGCCTTAAAACAAGGATTAGAAGATTGGCTCCAAAGGCCCCAATGGACAGCGATCGCTGCTTTTCCGATTCAAGACGTTTTGCCAGATCTGCTTTTGCCTACTCTGAGTCAATTTTTTCTCCATCCGGGCTGGTTGGTAAATACAGAAATAAAGGAAAATGGAGAAAGGGTTTTGATCGAGGATCTTACCTCCAGTCAAGTGGATCTGATTTTGGATACCCAGGAAAGCATTCTCCATGATTTGCGAAAACAGGCAAAACGAACCCGTTATCAACTAGAATTATTTACGGATCTTTATGATCGTGATTATCAAGAAATGATTAAGTTGATTAAAGCAATTCAGGAGGTTTTAGGAGATATTAATGATAGTATCGTCTTGAGAGCTTGGCTGGAGAAAATCTGTGAGGGGAAAGCCTTATTATTACTACCAGTTCTAATTGAGAAAATTCAAGGCGATCGCTTACAAAAATGGCAAGCCTGGCAACCCTTACAACAGACTTTTCTGAATCCACAACAACGGACGCGATCGCGTTTAATCCTCCAACAGTCTTTACTTTCTACTTCCGAATCCCCAAATCCGATGAATTAGTTTTTAAAATTTTATTTATTATTACTAGCAACAATCATGGAATTAGAAGCATTAGAACTTCAGGTCATCCCCGAAACACTCCCCGAACCCCTCGCTTTATCAGCACCAGTCCCAATTCTGCGTAAACCTTGGCGTATTGAAGATAGTGAAAATCTTTATCGCATTCAAGGTTGGGGCGATCCCTATTTTTCCATTAATTCGGCGGGTCATATTACCGTATCACCCCAGGGAGATCATGGTGGCTCCTTAGATTTATATGAATTAGTAGAAGCTCTCCGTAAACGCAATATTGGTTTACCCTTGCTCCTGCGTTTTTCCGATATTTTAGCAGATCGGATTAACCGTTTAAATGCCGCTTTTGCCAGGGGAATTGCCCGTTATAAATATCCAAATACCTATCGAGGTGTTTATCCGATTAAATGTAATCAACATCGCCATATTGTACAATCCTTGGTGCGCTACGGTAAGCCCTACCATTTTGGTTTAGAAGCAGGCTCAAAACCCGAATTAATGATCGCTTTGGCTACCCTAGAACCCGATCCCAATCCCGAATCAGAACAGGGGCAAACCTTACTTGTTTGTAATGGTTACAAAGATCGAGAATATATTGAAACCGCTTTATTATCAAGACGTTTAGGGCATCGACCGATTATTGTGGTGGAGCAGGTTTCGGAAGTAACCCTCGCGATCGAAATTAGTCAAAATTTGCAGATTAAACCGATTCTGGGAGTACGAGCCAAATTAAGTACTCAAGGGGTAGGACGTTGGGGGATTTCTACTGGTGATCGCGCTAAATTTGGCTTAACCATTCCTGAAATGCTCTTAGTGGTGAATCAGCTAAAAGATGCCAAGATGCTGGATTGTTTACAGTTATTACATTTTCATATTGGTTCCCAAATTTCCTCCATTTCTGTGCTTAAAGAAGCCATGACCGAGGCTAGTCAGATCTACGTTCAACTGGCTAAATTAGGGGCTAATATGCAATATTTAGACGTGGGTGGTGGTTTAGGAGTGGATTATGACGGTTCCAAAACCAATTTTTATGCTTCTAAAAACTACAATATTCAAAACTACGTTAATGACGTGATTTCCGCCGTTCAAGAGGCCTGTGAAGCGGCCAGTATTGCTTGTCCTACCCTGGTGAGTGAAAGTGGTCGGGCGATCGCCTCTCATCAATCCGTGTTAATTTTTGATGTGCTGGCCACCAATGATATTCCCAATCAAGTACCAGATATTCAGAGTGAAAAAGAGCATTTAATTATTCGCAATCTCTGGGAAACCCTAGAAACCATTACCGAGGAAAATTATCAGGAAGCCTATCACGATGCTGTGCAGTTTAAAGAGGAAGCGATCAGTCTTTTTAACTTTGGTTACTTCGGACTCAAAGAACGCGCCAGGGCAGAACAACTTTATTGGGCCTGCTGTAGCAAAATTTTAAGCATTTGTCGGCAACAGGAATATGTTCCCGATGATCTCGAAGATCTCGAACGGAATATGGCTTCTATCTATTACATTAATATGTCCGTCTTTCAGTCGGCTCCCGATTCCTGGGCGATCGACCAACTTTTTCCGATTATGCCCATTCACCGTCTCGATGAAGAACCGACCCAACGGGCTATTCTGGCTGATATTACCTGCGATAGTGATGGCAAAATTGATCAGTTTATTGATCTGCGCGATGTTAAATCCGTTCTAGAACTACATCCCCTGATTGAAGCTAAAAATTATGATAGTGAAATTGCCCATCCCCATCCCGAACCTTACTACCTGGGGATGTTTTTGGTGGGAGCCTATCAGGAAATCATGGGAAATTTACACAATCTCTTTGGCGATATCAACGTTATTCATATCCAAATGACCCCCAAGGGCTATCAAATTGAACATCTCGTCAAAGGCGATACGATCACCGAGGTTCTTAGCTACGTCCAGTACGATGCTGAAGATTTATTAGAAAATATGCGTCGCTATACTGAGGAAGCCCTGGAGGATAATCGTATGAGCTTAGAAGAGTCCCAGCTTTTGCTTCAAAACTATGAACGCAGCCTCAGACATTACACCTATCTTAAAAGTTAAACAACAAACCGGTAAATCCAAAATCAGGACTTATCTTGAGATTGGTTAAAACGTTTTTTGAATAAGGAGCCTAATCCGGCTGCCACTCCAGCCCCTAACAGGGTTAAGGGTTCAGGGACAGCCCCCGGTCCTGGATCAGATACGTTAGTAAAAGAAGGCGGTACACTCTGCCAAGTTGCACCCGGACTAGTGACGAGGCGAAAGTCAGGTGTTCCCACATAAAAGGAATCTTGATTACTACTACCGCTATAACCGACAACATTACTGCCGATCAAAAACTTACCTGCAGTCCAAAAGGCTGAATTAACATCAAACAAGGATTTGCCACTGTTAAGCGTTGCGACAATGCCCACCAATTCATTGGCTTGTAGTCCATCAGCATTATTGCTGCTATTGAAACTATAGGTGGCGCTCGTTGTCCCAATAGAACTTCCTTGAAACAAGCTTCCGCCACTTTGACCTGTCAAGCTATTGCCAGCCGTCGAATAGGCAGAAGAAAAACTATAGCTGGAAAACAAACCAGCATTATCGAAAAAGTAGAGTCCCGTTGCTGCCAAACTAGACGAAAGTGTACTTTTCGCCGTGAACGTGAAGAGTACTTGGTTGCTGGCCAACGCAGCAATATCACCTTGATCTTGAACTTTTAGGGTCATCTCGTGGAAGTCACTGTCCCCCACGTTCTCGGCTCCAACGTTGCCAAAATTATTAAAACTGATATAGGCAGCTTGAGCAGGAGACAAACCGATTGCCAACAAGCTACCGAAGGTTAAACTAGCGACAGATAATAAGAATTTACTCATAAAACGTAAGGAGCTTTTAATCAAAAAGGGAAATTTATAAAATTTAGAGTGACTTTTAAGCAAATAAAATTTGATTATGGTTAGCACAACTACTGTTCTACAGAGATGTCTTCGATACGGTTTTTAACTAGGCAGTCTTTCCCCTCTAAAATAGCCTATGCTTATCTACTATTAATCTAATCATAATTTCTTTATCTGGTCAACCTCGAAAATACCTAAATTTACGGATGGTATATTTGCAAAGATAAAGACACCTCCCGATCCAAGCTATTGAACCATTAAAAAACCTTCATATAGGCTAGAAAGCTTTAAGTGCAGAGACTCTGAGGCTAGAGGCCAACGAAACATCAGGGGTTTTCTGAAGAAAGTATAAAGAGATCAACACCAGATAAATTCGCTTGATGCTTCCAAAGAAGTGCGGCTGAGGTTAGTTTCACTAAGATCGGTGTGGATAATTTCTGTATGTTGAAGATCCAGGCGACTAAAATCCCTTTCCCCCTGACCATACTGCCAAATAAGTTGCTCAATATCCATAGATTCTTGATCGGTTTGCCATCAAGCTTAAGATGGTGACGGATGATCCCTGCTTCTACTTTACCGAAGTTACGGTCTTCTAGGTGATTATGCAGTGAAAAGAAGGAAAGGGATTAAATCGCCTCGTGATTCAGGTGATATTATTGGGGGTGAATGGTCAAGTACAATCACCATTGTCTATGACTAACGATTTGCCTCTTTCCCTCTCTTTTCCCTATGTCAGTGACGAATACAACTGTTGATTCTTTGCCGTCTTTGCGGGCAGCATTTCCAGGTCTTGAAGGTAAACATTATTTTAATTTTGGTGGCCAGGGGATTTTACCTCAATTATCCCTAACGGCAATTTTAGAGGCCTATGGTTTTTTAGAGGCGGAAGGGCCTTTCTCGATTGTGGGGAATCGTTGGTTTCAAAACCAGTTGTCCCAATTACGTCAATCCTTGGCTCAGGAATTAAATGTCGCTATTGGAACCATGACCATTACGGATAATGTGACGGCGGGCTGTAATATTGTGCTGTGGGGAATGGATTGGCAAGCGGGCGATCATATCTTATTAACCGATTGTGAACATCCTGGGGTTATTGCCATTGTGCAGGCGATCGCGGCTCGGTTTGGGGTCACTTATTCGGAATGTCCGCTGCTGGCAACCTTGGAAAGTGGCGATCCGGTGACGGTTATTCAAGATCAGCTTACGCCTAAAACTCGTTTAGTGGTTTTAAGTCATTTGCTATGGAATACGGGCCAGGTGCTACCCCTAGAAGCGATCGCCCAGGCCTGTCACGATTATCCAGGTCATTATCCCATTCAAGTTTTGGTAGATGGGGCCCAGTCAGCCGGTTCTCTGGCCCTAAATCTGAGTAATTCGGTGGTGGACTACTATGCCTTTACTGGTCACAAATGGTTCTGTGGCCCGGCGGGAGTGGGAGGACTTTATATTAAACCCGAACATCTTCCCCAGCTTTTACCGACCTATGTGGGCTGGCGCAGTTTAGAATACAATGCCCAGGGTCAAGTGGTTGGTTGGAAAGCCGATGGCAGTCGTTTTGAGGTGGCCACTTCTGCTGTGCCCCAATATGCAGGACTACGGGCCGCGATCGCGGTTCATCAACAAGCGGGGACAAGCCAAGAACGCTATCAACAGATTTGCGCCTTAAGTCGTTATCTCTGGGAAGGATTACAGGAGATTGGGGGCCTTACCTGTCTTTTGCCGACCTATCCCGAAGCTGGCTTGGTTTCTTTTCGTTTAACCGAGGGAAAATCCCCTGCTCAGTTGGTGCAGAAATTAGAGGACTCCCGTTTTTATCTGAGAACGATTGTTTCTCCCAGTTGTATCCGAGCCTGTTGTCATTACTTCACGACCAAAGAGGAAATTGAGCAGCTATTAGAACTGTTACGAAAATTGATCTAAACTGAAAATGAGTTCAACGTAAATGGTTAAAAATTGATTTAAGAAAATGAGAATCATACCAACATCCTTGCTGCGGTCAATGGCCCTAGGATTAATGCTCTGTTGTCAATGGCCACTGTTGGCTCAACAATCCAGTCCTTCAACCTCTTCAACCCCTTCAACCCCTTCAACCTCTTCATCTCCTAAAACAGCAGTACAATGGTATAATCAGGGAGTTGATAAATTGGCAGCCCAGGACTACAAGGGAGCCGTTCAAGACTTTTCGGAATCTATTAAACTCAATCCTAAAGATGCCGATGCTTTTTATAATCGAGGTTATGCTCAACATATTTTAGGAAAGTATGATCCAGCGATCGCCGACTACAATAAAGCGATCGAATTGAATCCAAAATTTGCCTATGCCTTTGGTAATCGCTGCTATGCCTTTTATTTATTAAAACAGTATGACAAAGCCATTCAAGACTGTTCTAATGCGATCAAACTGAATGCCAAATATGCAGATTTTTATATTTATCGAGGTAACGCTCAAGACGATCTCGGCAAGCATAAAATCGCGCTCACAGATTATAACGAAGCGATTAAAATTAATCCCAAAAGTGCTAATGCTTATTATAATCGTGCCTTGTTATATAACCGTCTCAAGCAACCCGATAAAGCCCTTGCTGATTACAGTAAAAGTATTGAATTTAATGCCAAGTTTGCTGATGCTTACTATAATCGCGGTTTAACCTATTATCAACTTAAAAATCCCACTAAAGCGATCGCTGATCTGGAAAAAGCAGCCCAGTTGTTTAAGTCTCAGGGTAAGGGAGTGAATGCTCAAAAAGCGCAGGAGACCCTAGATGCCATGAAACAAGCTGGTGATGTTAAGTCTTAACTAACGTTTGAATGTAATTTAATGTAAATTAAAACGACGACAATTATCACATTGACCACAGGCCAAATTTTTCGCCTCTGATAACCAACCAAAGGCCTGAAGCAAAAATTGCCAACGACATTGGCGGGTTTTTAGGTAAGGTTGAACGGATTGGCCTGCTAGGACTTTGATCGGAGAAAAATGAGGTGATTGACGGTCATTGAGTAAATGATAATGAAAGGGATCTAACCATTCCAATTGTCCCAGACGATGAAGCAAGGAAAGAGAAAGTTCTAGATCGGGAAAGGTGACCTTAATTGCTTGGATTTCTCCTTGGCGAGGAATTTGACGAGCGATCGCGGTGGCTTGACGGTATTGTTGCTCTAAGTAGGGCTTGCTGAAAAAGTCAAAAAACGAAAGAAATGTGGGTTAGGGAAGTATGGACTGAAAAAGCATAGATAACTTATCCTTATGGAAACAAATCAAAATACAGATTTTGTTTAATCTATTGTTCCTTTCTGTCTAAAAAGGTCAACACAAATCACTCCTCACAAAAGAGAGGAAAATTAACACCATTTTTCACAAGAAAAACGACTCTACAACTTTTTACTTTTTGTCTTCTGAAGTAGAGTAGAAAGATTCATTACCAAAAAGTTCATCGCAATTACCGTTTCCGAGGTCTCAGGTAGTTTGGCCATCACTCGACCAAGACTAAATTTCCTCTTTCCCTGTCCGAATTTACCCTCAATGGCATTACGCACTCTTTCATCTGAGCGTGCCTCTTTCTTTTTTTCTTTGCTCACCTCTTTCGGCGGTCTTCCCAATCGGGGACCACTCATTCTTATATCCCTTTCTTTACAATAAGCTCGATTCGCTTTTGTTCGATAGATTTTATCCACATGAACCGATTCCGGATAACATCCTGTTTCCCTTTTATATTCTTCTATTCGCGCTTGTAAATCTCCCGATTCGTTGTAATTATCCCAACTTAATTTGTCTAAGAAGACAAAGCCATTCACATTACTTGCCGATATTTTAGCTCCAAACTCTACTGCTTTTCCCGCTTTTCCACGCACTATTGGACGCACGTGAGGTTGGCTTACACTCACAATTCTGTTTTCTACTTTATTTGTCTTTTTTTCATACATTTCTAACTGTTGCTCATACACTTTTCCTATCGTTACAAGCTCTTCTTGCTCTTTTTTCGTTAGTTTTTCTAACTTTGCTCCCTCTTCTATCATTTTTTCTATATGAGACAAGTTTCTTTTTATATATCCTAGTTGTTTTTTTGTTCCTTTTCTTCTTTCTTTTTTTGACACACGACGTTTTTTTGCTATGGCTAAGTACTCTTTTCTTGCCACTTCCCTATAAGTCCTCGGCTTTTCTTTCCTTTTCTCTTTTATTTCTTCATACAGCTTATCTATTATTTTTTCTGTTTTTTCTGGTTCTTCTGGCTTTGCGGTAGAAGATGTATAATAAGATACACTATATGAGGATGGCATCAATGTTATTTTTTCTAGAAAATCTGGTAGATTTGCCAAAGGTAAACATAAGAAATGTGATTCAAGAGGGAAAACAAGCGTTTTTAATACTGAGTTGTCAAGAGGAAGAAGTCAAATGTAATTATTGTGGTAGCTTAACGGATGAATTACATCAGACGAACAGTGTATTAGTAAGGGACTTGTCTATCTCTGGTCAAATGGTATATCTGAAAGTCCCTCGTCGTAAATTTTACTGTAAAGATTGTCAAAGGTTTTTTACAGAAAATCTAGAATTTATGGAAGCCCGTAGGAAATACACAGTGAGGTATGAAGAATATATTTATGGACGAGTAAATGTGAGCAGTGTGGAACAAGTAGGTAGAGAGGAATCTCTATCATGGGATCAAGTGAATGGAATTTACCAACGTCAATGTGAAGCTAAAAAAAAAGATTGGCAAGGAGTAAAACACCTCGGGATGGATGAAATAGCGAAACGAAAAGGTCATCAGAATTTTGTAACAGTGTTAGGAGATATAGAGAAAGGAGAATTAATAGAAGTGATAGATAGTCATCAACAAGATAAAATCATCGAAGTGCTGATGGAGAAAGAATTAGAGGTGAGGGAAGGAGTAGAACAAGTGAGTGTAGATATGTGGGGAGGATTTCCTAAAGTAATAGAAAAAGTATTTCCGAATGCAGTAATTGTAACAGATAGATTTCATGTAATGAAGGCGTTGAATGAAGAATTGAATAAAATCCGTAAACAGACAAAATTGAATGTAAAAATCAAGGGAGAAAAGTGGCTATTATTAAAAAATAAAGAAGACCTAAAAGAGGAAGAGTTAGAAAAACTAGAATTGGTGTTAAAGCAATCTGCTCGTTTGCGTAAAGCGTATGAATATAAAGAGTCATTTAGAGAGATATATGAAAAAGTAAATGATAAGGAAGAAGGAAGATTAAAATTTACAGAATGGTTAGAGAATGCAAAGAGCATTTATACAGATGTAATTAGCACAATTCGTAGGAATTTGGACTCTATTTGTAACTACTTTTTGAGTCGAACGACGAATGGGGCAATGGAAGGCATCAATAATCGTCTTAAACTAATCAAGCGTCAAGCTTATGGATTTATGAACTTTGATAATATGCGAAATCGTTTTTTAGCTTGCTTTTCATGATAAGCTTTAATTATCACTCTTTGTTCAGGAGAACCTTTTTTCTCTGGCATCATTCAATATTCCTATATCCGTTGGATATTTTATATCTGCTGGTGTACAAGTCGCATCTAACAATAACTTTCCTTCATTTTCTTTTTTTTCTGACGCTACACCCGTCGCTTTTTTTCTATTTCTTTATTAATTTTATTTATTAATTCCATTCCTATTTTTTTACGAAAATGAACCATCATTGACGCATTAAATGCTTCTTTGCTACTATAGCTTTCCATTCCTATAAAGTACTGTAAATAAGGGTTCTCTTTTATTTGTTCTACTGTTTCTCTGTCACTTTTTCCTGAAATTTCTTTGATAATTAATGCTCCTAATGCCATTCTAAATGATTTGGCTGGGGCTCCTTTTTTTTCTGTGAAGTTTTTTGCATATTCTTCCTCATATTTTTCCCAGGGAATCATTTTTGACATTTCTATCCAACGATTTTCTTCGTCTAACTGCCCGCCGAACAGATTTTTCAAGTTTTCTGGTGTTTCAATTGAGTACTGTTGCTTTCGGTACATCTGCTTTCTCTCTTCTTAATGCAATGGTTTTGAGGCATTCTACCCTATTTTCGTGCATTCTAGCGGTTCTTAATTCGCCTACTATTTTTCTCCGTAAAGGTTTCAGCTTTTTTCAGCAAGCCCTAATTGCTGTTGAAAAAAGCCTTGACGTTGGCGATCGCTGAATCCGAGCCCGTTGATAGCGTTCATCGACCAGATGGAGAACGGTATGTCATAAGAAAGCCAGAAGGTTGAGGGTCAGCAGAAAAGAGGACAAATGTTGCTGACCATGCCCAAAATTATGTTCTAAATGATAGCCCCGAGTTTTGAGAACATTGTGATTCTCATTTTCGGTTCGCCAACGACTGCGTCCAGCAGAGCAGACCAGAATGACCCGTTGAGGAGTCAGGTCGTGGTTGGTAATCCAGCTATTGCGATAGAGAAGTTGACCATCCGACTCGCGCTTAACTGTCACCTCACACCAATTGACCAGTAAGACGGGTTGTTGTTCGCGCAGAGGGACTTGATTGAGATAACGATAGTCCCAAATTTCAAAGTAGCGCCCATTCCAAACTCGTTGTTGAGTAGTTTTAACTTCTCCGTTCGCCTCCATGAAAGCGACCCAATCATAGAGAGCTGGATGGGATGTGGGTAAACAGACAAAGATAAAGTTGTAATTGTACTCTAAACAATGTTCAGCCATCGGTTGGCGACTATAGAGGTCGTCCCCTAAGAGGGTGATGGCCTGGCCTTCAAACCAGGACGAATGGCTCGCTATCCAGCGTTTAGCCGCATTTTGCTCACAGTCTTGTTTCTCACTGCCATCTTGAGGGGTGATAAATTCCTTGCTGTAAATTTTTCGTTGATTATGCCTGATGTTATCACAGAAGTCTTATCATCCCTTTTCACAGGAAAAACTATCAACGAATTATTGGAACTGGTATCGTCTGAATCAAAGTTGGAAAAAGTTATGGTGTAAGGCCTTGAGAAAATAGAAAAATAGTTTAAGACTAGACATCGTCCCGTTTTTATTATACTATTATTATTGTCATTATATCAAAGAAGAGGGAAACAGAAAACAATGTCAATATTAAAGAAAAGCTCTATGGAAATCCTGAATGATGTTGGCTTGTGCCAAGAGAAAGAGGATGCCTTATTCAAGAAAAACTGTCCTCATTGCTATAGTGAAAAAGTAAAAATACATTCTTATTATCAAACGAAAGGTAACGGGGAACGTAAAATGTTCATTTGTCAAGAATGTAGTTCTTGTTTTGCTGAGACTTATGGTAGCGTAATCGCTGGCTTAGAAACCCCATTAAGTGAAATTGTAAAAGTATTAAAAGCCAGAATGGAAGGAATAGGATTGAATGCAGCAGCCCGAGTATTTGGCTACGCGAAAACAACAATATTGAATTGGGAAAAGAAGTTATCGGGATTACAAGAGACATTATTTTTATACGCCTTAGTGAATGAATTTGTTAAATTAGTAATAGAAGGGGATGAACTATATAGGGCTTGTTGAATAAGTATAGAACCCTTGCCAGATAATGCTTTCAAGCATTTTAAAAACGATCAGGTGCAAGGTTATGGCCTTTGGAGGCTCAAAGCCCATGCACGTCGTTGGAAAACTGGGGGTTGAAATTGGAAACAACTCTCTGAAGTCACCATTTTTCGCGTCCTGTGGCATCTAGGTTCGTTTTGTGGACTTTTTCAGCAGACCCTATATACAAAAGTTAGAAAAAATGAAGAAGCAAGTGCCTCTGAGGGGTGGACAATCGTGCTCATGGTAAGGGCTAGCCGCTTTATTTGGCATTTAAAATGTGGTCGAAAAGAGCAGAAATTATTTCTAGAAGCAATGATGACGGTAGCGGAATTATTTGAAAGGAGTGCAGAATCTCTCCAGCTATTTACAGATGGGGAAAAGCGATATAGTCAATTGCTATTTGATATTTGTCACGAAGTATTGAAGACTGGAAAGCGAGGTCGTCCCACCAAAGTATTACCGAAGGGTCTTGTGGTAAGATTAAAAAATAAGAGTAGTAAACGTCGAGATTCTGCGGGTAAACTAGAGAAAGTAGAAACTCCGAAACCAGAACATCCAGAGACAACAGAAAAACCAGAAGAAAAGGATGTTCATGCCAATCACATTGAGGCATTTAATAGTGCTATCCGACGCTATTTAGCCGCCTTTCGTCGTCGTACAAATACTTATGCTAAATCTGTTGTGGGATTACAGCGAGTCCTAGATATTTTCTGGATGGTTCATAACTTTGTTCGCAGCCATTTTACTACTAGAGAAGTTCCTGCTGTAGCTCTCGGTATAATTGAAAAAGGGTTAACTTGGGAGGACTTACTCCAAATTCGCCTGATTTCTTGAACCTCTCGTATTGCAACGTTTATAGCTTCTAGCTAGACGATACCAGTGCCCTGCCATCTTGAGGTGTGATAAATTCCTTGCTGTAAATTTTTCGTTGATTATGCCTGATGTTATCACAGAAGTCTTATCATCCCTTTTCACAGGAAAAACTATCAACGAATTATTGAAACTGGTATCGTCTGATCAAAGTTGGAAAAATTTATGGTGTAAGGCTTTGAGAAAATAGAAAAATAGTTTAAGACTAGACATCGGCCCGTTTTTATTATACTATTATTATTGTCATTATATCAAAGAAGAGGGAAGCAGAAAACAATGTCAATATTGAAGAAAAGCTCAATGGAAATCCTGAATGATGTTGGCTTGTGCCAAGAGAAAGAGGATGCCTTATTCAAGAAAAACTGTCCTCATTGCTATAGTGAAAAAGTAAAAATACATTCTCATTATTAAACGAAAGGTAACGGGGAACGTAAAATGTTCATTTGTCAAGAATGTAGTTCTTGTTTTGCTGAGACTTATGGTAGCGTAATCGCTGGCTTAGAAACCCCATTAAGTGAAATTGTAAAAGTATTAAAAGCCAGAATGGAAGGAATAGGATTAAATGCAGCAGCCCGAGTATTCGGCTACGCGAAAACAACAATATTGAATTGGGAAAAGAAATTATCAGGATTACAAGAGACATTATTTTTATACGCCTTAGGGCGTGTCATCAATCAGCAATTCCAAATTCAAACGGTAACATAGGATACAGACACGATCTTGTTTTTATGGGTGTAAGAGATATTAACCTAATCTCTGAGTTTTTTTGCATTCCCTCCTCGAATCTCGGTCTCTTAGAGAGTCAGTAACCTGCAAACAAACTTGATCAATCACTAAATAGAGCATTACATTGATTCTAAATAGGGCTTGCTGAAAAAGTCAAAAAACGAAAGAAATGTGGGTTAGGGAAGTATGGACTGAAAAAGCATAGATAACTTATCCTTATAGAAACAAATCAAAATACAGATTTTGTTTAATCTATTGTTCCTTTCTGTCTAAAAAGGTCAACACAAATCACTCCTCACAAAAGAGAGGAAAATTAACACCATTTTTCACAAGAAAAACGACTCTACAACTTTTTACTTTTTGTTTTCTGAAGTAGAGTAGAAAGATTCATTACCAAAAAGTTCATCGCAATTACCGTTTCCGAGGTCTCAGGTAGTTTGCCCATCACTCGACCAAGACTAAATTTCCTCTTTCCCTGTCCGAATTTACCCTCAATGGCATTACGCACTCTTTCATCTGAGCGTGCCTCTTTCTTTTTTTCTTTGCTCACCTCTTTCGGCGGTCTTCCCAATCGGGGACCACTCATTCTTATATCCCTTTCTTTACAATAACTGGACAGTGGGAAGTTTATGGATGGCAGAGAAGGTAATGACTATGCGGCCAAAGTAAGTCTATCAGGACTTGGAAAAGGGCTAAGTACAGGACAAAAGGCTTGAAAAGTATACGAGAAAGGGGTTTCATGGAAGATGAACGTAATGTAAGAAAACCCATGAACCAATATAACGCATTGAAACAAGCCCTAAAACCCCATTTGGGATGGCATGGTGCCAGACTCTCCTTCCTAGCCTTGTTCTTACTCGCCCTCCTCAAAGTGAAAACGGTTAACCTTAAAGAATTGGCTCTGGGTTTTGAAGGTCGGGCATTGGTGGATTCTCATTACAAACGCTTACAACGCTTTTTCTCAGGATTTGAGCTGGATTACCATCACATTGCCCGTATTGTAGTCAGTTGGCTGGATATCCCTCAACCTTGGGTATTAAGTATTGACCGCACAACCTGGGAGTTTGGCAGTCATGGTTATAATATCCTCACTGTCGGCATTGTCCATGAAGGAGTAGCCATTCCCATCTTGTGGTGGATGCTTAGCAAGAAAAAGGGCAATTCTAACAGTGATGAACGAATGCGTTTTATCGAGGAGATGCTCAAGATTTTTCCCACCGCCCTGATTCGTTGTTTATGTGGCGACCGTGAGTTTATTGGTCAGGCTTGGCTTCGCTATCTTCTGCTCGAACCGCTACTGGCTTTCTGTCTGAGAATTCGGGCTACGGACAAGATTGAGCACAATGGCAAGCTTTTGGCCGCCAAAGTCATTTTTGCCCATCTTGCAAAAGAGTGAATCTCAACGTCTTCAAGGGAGTTGTCGGGTTTGGGGATATCCTGTTTCTGTAGAGGCTCTTCGCTTGCCTGATAATTCTCTACTCATCGTCATTGGACATCCCGATTCCCAAGGTCTTATTCACGATTATGCCCTGCGTTGGGGCATTGAAACCCTTTTTGGCATCTTTAAGACTCGTGGCTTTTGCTTGGAATCTACTCACTTTACTGACCCCAAGCGTCTTCGTAAGCTTTTGGCTTTACTGACTTTAGCTTTGGCTTGGTCTCTCAAAACTGGTCTAGCAATTCATCATCTTCATCCCATTCCCCTCAAGAAACATGGTCGCCTAGCGCAGAGTCTTTTTCGTCTTGGTTTTGACCATCTTCGTCATCTTGTTCTTAATCCTTCTCTACCCAATTTTTCTCTTTTTCTCGACTCCCTACATTTTTTGTCCTGTACTTAGGGAAAAGGGTCAAGTTTAGCGGCAAGGAATTTAGGCAAAAGCAGACTAGGTGGACTTTGAGGAAAAATCATTGGGGCTTGATGTTGGACATTGGTGTCAACTTAAGCCAAAATGCCTACTCACAAAAGATTAGCCTAAAAGCAGGCGGAAGTAAGAGTAGGCTGAAAAAAAGGTTAGTATATAAAAAAGTGAGCAAAAAACAAATGGCAAGACAACATCCTCGGAGAAAAGGAAACCCAGACTTACGTCGTAAGACAAATCAGCCAGGGGTAGAAATCCCTGAAATAACAAAAGAGTTGTTTGAATTACTAGAACCCACAATGTTTACACCATTAAAATATTTACAGGGAACTCATGAGAAAATGATGAGAGATAGGGTATTAAATTTACCCAGGGCGAACGCATCTAAAAATGATACAGATACAAGAACATTATAGAGGGATGGATAAGGGAAAATAAGGGAAAGTGCATAGAAAACAAAAGCGATGAAACTCCGACCCAAATATAGACTGGTAGAACACTTTGCCGAAATAGATGACCCTCGCATCGAACGAACAAAACGGCATAAACTCATTGATATTCTAACGATTGCCATCTTAGCCGTCATTTGTGGAGCAGAAGGTTGGGTAGCCATGGAAAGTTTCGGCAAGGCTAAACATCAATGGCTAAAAAAAATTTTGGAATTGCCGAATGGCATCCCCTCCGACGATACGTTTGCGCGTGTATTTGCTAGTCTGAATCCAGAGCAATTTCAAGACTGTTTTCTGCATTGGGTCAAAAGTATAGCGGAGGTAAGTGAAGGAGAAGTGATAGCGATTGACGGCAAAACCCTTCGCCACTCCTATGACAATGCCAACGGAAAGGGCGCAATTCAGATGGTAAGTGCATGGGCAACAGCAAATCGTCTAGTACTAGGACAGTGCAAGGTGGAAAGCAAATCGAATGAAATCACGGCGATTCCTAAACTCCTGAAAATGCTAGAGGTCAAAGGTTGTATCGTAACGATTGATGCCATGGGAACTCAGACAAAGATTGCCCAACAGATAGTAGGGCGAGGGGGAGATTATGTTTTGGCATTGAAAGGCAATCAAGGTAATTTATGTGAGGATGTTGAACAATTATTTGCTCATGCTCAATCGGTTAATTTTGTGGGAATTAAGCATGATTTTCATCAAACAATAGACAAGGGACATGGACGGATTGAAATTCGCCGTTGCTGGACGATGGAACAAACAGAATTTTTGCTGGGTGGGGAGAAATGGGCAAAGTTGACGAGCATCTGTATGATTAAAGCGGAGAGACGATTGAAAGACAAAACAGAGTATGAGACTCGCTACTATATCAGTAGCCTGCCGAGTAATGCTCAAAAATTATCCCAATCTGTTCGTAGTCATTGGTTGATAGAAAACTCTTTACATTGGGTTCTAGACTTGGCCTTCAACGAGGATGCTTGTCGCATTCGTAAGGATTTTGCTCCTGAGAATTTAGCCGTCTTACGCCATATCGCTCTTAACTTGCTCACAAAGGAAAATACTCTGAAACTTGGTATCAAGAATAAACGGCTACGCGCTGGTTGGGACGAGGACTATCTCCTTAAGGTTTTACTCGGATAAGATGCGTTTGCCCTGTAAATTTACCAGTAATGGTGGCATTAGTGTTAAGTATAGTGTATCGTCAAATAGCGGGTATAAGTGAAGCGGTAAGACTGTTAGAGGAAGAGGGATTGCTATGGGTAGCATCATTAAAAGTAAGCAAACAGGCAGTATCAAAAAGAATGATGAATGTGCCAGCCGAAATATTTGCAATATTACTAAAAGAAGTGTTAGAAAAAGCAGCCGAAAAAGGGAAGAAGCTCCAAGTAGGAGAAAAATGGGAAAAAATAAGAGAAAAGTTTAGTGCAGTGTGGATAGCAGATGGCTCAACGCTAGAGCAGATAAGGAAAAATATGAAAATAAGTAAAGAAGAAAAGAGTAAATTGGGGGGTAAAATAATGATGGTAGTGGAAGCCTTTACCCAAAGACCCGTTACTTTATGGTACACAGAAAATGATAAATCAAATGATAAAATATGGTGTGAAGAATTGGCAGCTAAATTACCAGAAAATGGTTTAATTCTCGTAGATATGGGATTTTTTAGCTTTGTGTGGTTTGATTTGTTAACAGAAGCTAAAAAGTTTTTTCTAACCAGATTTAGAGCGGGTACATCTTACAAAACCAAACAAGTATTGTCTCAAGGTAGTCATTACAGAGATGAGATTATCATTATGGGAAATTACCGTTCTAATCCTTGCAAGCATCCGGTGAGATTAGTCTCAGTATTATGGGGAACAATCTGGTATCAGTATTTAACAAATGTGTTGTCTCCCGAACAACTGTCCGCCGAAGAGGTCTGTGATTTATATCGAAGACGATGGACAATCGAAGAAGCCTTTTTATTAACGAAAAGACTTTTAGGACTAGCCTATTTATGGGTAGGGAATAAGAATGGTGTCCAAATCCAGATTATTTGCACTTTGATTTTCTATACGGTCTTAAATCAATTGGTAGGGGAAGTGGCGATTGCTCTAAATCAACCGAAAGAAAAAATCTCAGTAGAGATGGTGTTTCGGAGTCTATACTATGTAGCGAAGGCTATTGCTAGAGGAGAAAAGCCTGATACAGTAATCTATCTGGCTGAACGTGCTAAGTTATTTGGTTTGGTCAAAGCTGAGAGAAAGCGACATCGAGAAAAGGCCGCTCTCAATCAACAAATTTGGGAACCCATTCTTTTAAGTTGACACCAATGGATGTTGGATGGCTAGTTGAGCAATGCGTTCACTAGGATAGCCATGGGAGGGTAGAGTCCGAAACCAGCGAGGGAAATTAGCCCAAATCCCCTGGGGTAACTCTAAGGAAAGAATTTGAAGTAAGCCGAGAACAATGACATGAAGATTAACAAAACGCTCAAAGGCTTCTACTTTGTTTAAAATCTGAGTCTGAACAGTTTGGGGATAGTCAGGGAGGATAAGATTGCTAGGCCAGGTCGGTAAAGTAGGAAGAGCCTTAAGCCAAAAACGATAGGCAAAGCCGCCCAAAAGATGGATTAATTGACGAAAAGTGACTTCAATCTTAAATCGGAGACCGTAAGCGGCAATAATCTCAGGTCCAGTCAAACAGAGGTCAGTAGAAAGCAGAATCAGTCTTTGTCCGTTGGGCAATTGGGTGAGGACAAACTTAACGAGCTGATGGGGACTATCCCAGTGGAACTCAAAGCACTGATAAGAAACGGAGACTTGTTGACCATAGAGCCAGACTTTAGCGGTGGGAAAATCCTCCACAAGAGCAAACAGGCTTTCTAGTTTTATTGAACTCCCCCAAAGCCGTGGTCGTCCTTTCCCCCTCAAGGTCGGAACGGAAGAAAAGGGAGCATATGCCACTGTAGAGCAACGCACTCGGGTGATGAGATGCAAGGCATTTTGGCGAAAACTTTTGAGCACTGCTCCACAAGCGAAGTAGGGCTTGCTGAAAAAAGCTGAAACCTTTACGGAGAAAAATAGTAGGCGAATTAAGAACCGCTAGAATGCACGAAAATAGGGTAGAATGCCTCAAAACCATTGCATTAAGAAGAGAGAAAGCAGATGTACCGAAAGCAACAGTACTCAATTGAAACACCAGAAAACTTGAAAAATCTGTTCGGCGGGCAGTTAGACGAAGAAAATCGTTGGATAGAAATGTCAAAAATGATTCCCTGGGAAGAATATGAGGAAGAATATGCAAAAAACTTCACAGAAAAAAAAGGAGCCCCAGCCAAATCATTTAGAATGGCATTAGGAGCATTAATTATCAAAGAAATTTCAGGAAAAAGTGACAGAGAAACAGTAGAACAAATAAAAGAGAACCCTTATTTACAGTACTTTATAGGAATGGAAAGCTATAGTAGCAAAGAAGCATTTAATGCGTCAATGATGGTTCATTTTCGTAAAAAAATAGGAATGGAATTAATAAATAAAATTAATAAAGAAATAGAAAAAAAAGCGACGGGTGTAGCGTCAGAAAAAAAAGAAAATGAAGGA